>CADBYC010000001.1 GCA_902798755.1 uncultured Ruminococcus sp.
AAACGGGTGGTTTGCTCTGGGGCTATAAGCCCCTGTTACTGACCCGCGTCTCAAGGCGCGGGCTTTAACTTTGTTCAAGCCTTATTGTCCTTGCCTCTTTGGCTACCCCTAAAGGGGTTTATTTACTGAATGGATCTTCGTATTCTTTTACGCTCAATTTATCCATTGCTATATCCGACTTCTCTTGGTCTTGTATATATTTCCTTATCGTTGATTCATTTAATCCAACGGTAGAGACATAATATCCCTCAGCCCAAAAGTGCCGATTCCCAAACTTGTACTTTAAATTCGCGTGCTTGTCGAACATCATAAGTGCGCTTTTCCCTTTGAGATATCCCATAAAACTTGACACACTCGTTTTGGGTGGTATACTTAGTAGTAGGTGTACATGGTCGGGCATCATGTGCCCTTCCAGTATTTCTACCCCCTTGTATTTACACAACGTTCTTATGATATCTCGCAAGCTGGCTCTGTACTGATTATATATTGCTTTTCTTCTGTACTTCGGTACTATTACGATGTGATATTTACATAACCACTTCGTATGGGCTAGGCTATTGTATTGGTTTGCCATAAAACTCTCCTTTCTTCTACAATAAGGCTTGAACATCTTTATTGTAACAGATTGGAGAGTTTTTTGTATAACTTTCGACGCGCACCCGCATAGCGGGTGGGAGCGGCACTGTCTAAAGACATTAAGACGAAAGACGCCGCAAGGTCGGCGCCTTGCAGGGTCAGCATCGCAGTATTGCGGAAAACAGACCGCAAAGGCTGTCTTCTTTCTATCAGGTATCAGTATTTAACAGCAATCTGCCGATTAATGCCGAATTTACTTATCCGGGATCGGTATCGTCACCTTCACAGACGTCCCCCCGCCCTCACGCGGCGCGACCTCTAATGTACCGCCGCACATCAGCTCAAGCCGCTGTCGGATATTATTCAGGGCGATATGCGGCTCATCATCGTCGGTCGGTTTGAATCCCGGACCGTCGTCGTTTACGATGATCTCGCTTGATAAGTCGGTCTGTCGGGTCACGACAGAGATATGGATCGGATCACAGCTCTCATTCATACCGTGCTTGACAGCGTTCTCAACAATAGGCTGCAGCGTCAGCGGCGGCACGCGGAACATCGTGTGCGGCGTATCGAAGCTGACAAACAGACTGTCCTCGAACTGCGCCTGCTCTACGGCAAGATAAGCGCGGGTATGCTCGAGCTCATCGTTAAAAGGGATCATTTCCTCGCTGGCGATAGCGGTGAAATTCTTACGCAGGTAGGAGGTAAAGTCCAGCGTGACCTGCTTGGCTTTAGCGGGATCCTGATCGCAAAGATAGTAAATACCCATCATGGTATTATAGATGAAGTGCGGACGCATCTGCAGCACCATGACGCTGGAGCGCTGATGCGCGATCTCACGCTGCTGGCGCATATACTGCTCCATGTTATCGGAAATGATAAAGCCGAACATCGTCAGCGCGCAGAGGGCGATGCCGAATACGACCATCATATCAACAGCGATCAACATATGCATGACGACAGCGACCGTCATGGTAAACAGATAGACAAGAAGCCCGATAAAATACTTTTTTGAGAGCTTTTTATGCCTTCTGAAAACAGCCGCTATGTTGAGGATCATGATCACGATCAGCGGGATCAGCAGAAGAACATAGCCCGGACCGCGATAGTAGCGATTATTCTCTTCTGTGTAATAGATAAAGTCCGTAAACTGAGCAAACACCATGATCAAGAGGAATATGATCCATAACGCAACAACAGTGCGGAACAGCACGCTGTTTTTTATGCTTTCCGAACAACGATGCAGCAGAAGCAATATCGGCATAAGCGTCAGCACGGAGAAAAACAAATATTCAGTAATATAGATCACTTTTTCCACTGCCGCCATTTTGGGGTCTTTGTAGATGATCGTGTCTGCAAACATAGCGATGACATACAAAAGAAGCAGTGAAAACAGCGTGATAAAATACCGCTTGCTCCACCTGTCAAGCGCGGGCAAAAGAGCGAAGAGCGCTATACCGGCAGCCATCATCATCAGCAGAGCGCCGCCTAACGTATAAACAACGATATCGCTCCATTCGGTCATACGCCCTCGCCTCCCGTCCAAAACGGGTATCTCAGGTTTTGGAGCTGTTCTCTGACGCCGTCGGGTGTGATCGGCTTGAGCATAAAGCCGCTCGCGCCCGTACTCCAAGCGTCAAGCGCGTACTCGCTGTAAGCGGTCAAAAACACGATATTGGTACGGGGATTGATGCTGAGGAGCGTGCGGCACAGCTCCAACCCGCTGGTATTCCTCAGCTCTATATCCAAAAAAGCAAGCGCGACGCGGTTCGCCTTTGCGTATTCAACGGCTTCGGAAGCCTGTGTAAAGCCCATGACCGTCGCGTGAGGCATGACTTCTTCAAGAATGGGCAATCCTCCTGTAAGGATCAGCTTTCTGTCGTCCACCATAATGACGTTAGGGCATTCGTCGCTTTGCGCTGCCGCCGAGAGCAGCATATTGACGTCTACATCTAAAACTTCGGAGAGTCGGGCGATCATCGCGGCGTCAGGCAGACGGCTGCCTGTCTCCCATCGCACTACCGTAGAACGGGTCACATACATCTTATCAGCCAATGCCTGCTGGGAAAGCCCTGTTTCAGTTCTCAGTTTTCTTAAGGTATCTGAAAAAAACAGACTCATTCTATGTCATACTCCGTCGTTTGTGGTTGTTTTTACTGTTTTCGAGAAAATTCTACACTATATTATACACAAAATCAAAACAGAAAAACAAGGGCTTTTCATTTATTTAGCTGTTCCATTATGGAACAGCAAGAAAAAATTTTTATTTAAGGCGCGATCATTCTCCCGCGGGCTGTGTTTCTGCGGAAATAATCAAGCATTTTGTGTTTTCTTTCGCTCTGCTGTTTACAAAAAAAAAACAGAATCACCGTGCCGTCAAGCACACGATGATTCTGTCTGTTTATCTTCATTATGCTTTTTCAAATTCGGGGCGCCAAGCGGCGAAACCGTCGAGCTGGGCGTCGGTGCGGTGATAATAGCGCTCTCCCCTGTCGAGCTGCGCGATCCGCGCCATCTCTTCTTCCGTCAGCCTGAAATCCATGATATCAAGGTTGTCTTTGATATGATCGACGTTCTTACTGCCGGGGATCACGACAAAGCCCATCTGCGTATGCCATCTGAGAATGACCTGTGCGGGAGATTTGCCGTACTTTTCGCCAAGCTCGGCAAAGACGGGTTCTTCCATCAGGCTCTTGTCGCCGTGACCGAGGGGATACCATGACATCAGCCTGATCCCGTATTGGTCGAGGGTCTCGCGCAGTTCCTTCTGTGTATAATACGGGTGAGCCTCCACCTGGATAAACTGCGGCGCGATCTCCCATTTCGTTTTTAGCTCAGCGATATACTTGCCCTCGAAGTTGGAGATACCGATGCTCTTTGCCTTACCCTCTTTGTAGGCTTTCTCGAGCTGACGGTAGCCCTCAAGCCAGTTGCCCGCGGGCTGGTGGATATAGAGCAGATCGACATAGTTCACGCCGAGGCGTTCGAGGGTTTCATCAACGGCGTTCGGGTTCTCATATTCGCTCGGCCAAAGCTTGGTGGAAAGAAAAACCTCTCCCCTGTCCGCTCCGCTCTCCCTGATACCGCGTCCGACCGCGCGCTCGTTGACATAGGCGTTGGCGGTATCAACAAGAGAATAGCCCATGTTCAGCGCTTCACGCACGCTGTTCTGCGCGTCAGCGGGGCTGAGCATAAAGGTGCCGATACCGATGACAGGACACTGCAGTCCGTTGTTTAAAGTGATATATTCCATCATGTTCCTCCTTAAAGTGAATTTCGTTAAATCAAACCGTTCGCGGACAGCCAGCGCTGTACGCTGTTTTTGCAATTTGCGGCTTTACTGCCGGTGATGGGGAGTCCGCCCTTGACGGTCGCGCCCGGACAAGTGCGCTTGATATCGCGCTCACTGCCGCCCATGCCGCTGCCCTCGTTGGTGCACAGGGGCAGAATGGTCTTGCCGCTGAAATCGAAGGCTTCAAGGAAGGTGAACACCGCCATCGGCATCGTGCCCCAATAGTTGGGATAAGCGAGCACGATCGTATCATATTCGTCGATCGAATCGGGCATGGACACAAGCGCGGGACGAGCCTTCGAGCGCAGATCCTTTTTCGCTTCATCAATACAGGTCATGTAGACAGGCGAATAGGGGGTCTCCATCTCGATCTTGAACGTATCGGCAGGGATCAGCTCGCTGATGATATCGCAGACGATCTCGGTATTGCCCACCTTTACATAGCGCATCGCGCCCGCAAAGTAGTTTTCGTCCGCTCTCGAAAAATATGCGATCAAAGTTTTAGCCATTGTCGTGACCTCCTGTTTATTTTCTGTCTTTATTATAGCCGAATAATATTGCAAAGTCCAATCGAATTATGCTATAATTGATTTAATATTTAAATAACAGAGGTACCGTTATGACGACCAAACAAATCGACTATTGCATTGAACTGGCGCGGACGCTCAATTTCAGCCGTGCGGCGGAGAATCAATTCGTCAGTCAGCCAACGTTTTCTTACCAGATCAGGCTGTTAGAGGACGAGATCGGCTTTTCGATCTTTGAACGCAGCGGCAAGGGCGCGTCGCTCACGCCGGCGGGAGCGCAGTTCGTCAGCTTTCTGTCGGGTATGCGCGAGGATCTGAAACGCGCGATCGAACAGGGGCAGAATTTCAGCGCGAAGTACAAGGACACGATCACCGTCAGCCTGATGGTACGGCAGGCGATCTGCTTTCTGCCCGAAGCGATGCGGCTCTTTGCTCAGACGGCGCCTGACGTACAGATCGTGCCGAGATTCCAATATGAGGGCGGTATGGAGAGCTTTCTCAAGGGTGACGCGGATATCCTGTTCTCCCTCAAGGAGCATACGCGACAGCTGTCGAATGTGACTGTACACGACCTGTTTGACAGTCATATCTATCTGATCGCGCAGAGAGACGATCCGCTCGCCGACAAAAACCTCATCACCGAAAACGATCTCTACGGCAGGACGCTGATGGTGGGCGGCGGTTCACCCGCGGCGCTCAGAGCGGTACAGCACCGGCTGATCTCGACGGGAAAGATCAACTACTTCAACAGCGCGGATCACGACACGACTCTTGTCAATGTTGCCGCAGGAAAGGGAGTCTGCTTAGCGCCGGGCTTCCTCAACGACCACAGCGGTCAGTTCGCGTGGATCCCCTTTGACTGCGAGGAACGCTTTGAATGTGTGCTTTGTACGCACAAAAACGATTCACGGCAGAGCCTCACGGCATTTATCTCGCTACTTAAAAAGCTATACGAGGACGCGGTAGCGTTCCCGCTGTAAACGCCGAATCAGACGATCATTATACAGCAAAGGACATTCACGAGCGTGAATGTCCTTTGCTGTATCAGATAACGCTATTACTGAATGTAAACGATGGCGGTCTTGCGGAACGCGTCATAGATACGCAGGATCCCCGAAGAAGCCAAGCTGATCGCAAAGCCGTAAACGAGGAAATCGGTATTGCGGAAAACAAGACCGAGCACGATCATGGCGATGGCTAAGCCCATTTCAAGAAAGCCGATGACGATCTTCTTTTTCCAGACAGGAGAATCGTTTTTCTTCGCTTCAAACGCCCTGAGAATATCGATCGCGCCCGCGAACGCGTAGATCGCCAGTAGATACGCGAGAACGATATAGTCCGAGGCAGTGGCAAGGGTGAGCGTAAACATGGCGGCGTCCAGTACGATGATCGACTGGTACAGAATGATCTTGCCGCCGACCATATGGCGCGCCATTCTGAAATAGTAGATCAACAGCCTCAGTCCGTACGCAAGCATCATCAAGCTGATGATCAGATACACGTAGTCAAAGGTGCTTTGGGGAGCCAGCGCGATAAAGGCGGCGAGCAACAATAGGAATACGCCTGTCACGAAGCTCTTGATATGCTGAAACTTACTCACGCTTTATCCCCTCCCCCGCTGCTCTGTATCAGCCGCCTAAAGTCCTTCATGCCCTTGAAGCCTTTCTCACGGTACTCGATCGAATAGCCCGCGAGCTTGTTGCCCGAGCGGTAGATACGGTTCGTGACCATGCTCTTCTGCGATAAGGCGGCAAGAATGAATCTGCCGATAAAGGTATCGTCCTTTTTATCCTTGTCGGCTGACGTGTACTCCGACTGATAGCGTTCGAGGTCGAACGGCTCAGGCTCTTTGCCCGAGAGCTTTACTCCCAGCGCCTTCCAATCCTCTGAGGAATCAGGCTGACGCTTTGTGATGATACGCATGATCTCCTCACGGTAGGGCTCGACCGACTCAGAATCGTAACGCCCGACTTCAAAGGTCTCTGTCTCGCCGCGGAGATATTTCATCGCGTAGACCATCTGCGTGAAAGCGCAATAATAGTCGGAGGGGTTGTTCTTGATCAGCTCCTCGTACTCGCCCCACGCGGGCAGATACTTATAGCGGATAAAGCTGTAGTCGGGCAGGTGACCCGCTCTGCCGTGGCCGAGATTCATGATCGAATTCTCGCTGTTGGAATAGATACTGCTGATATAGACGCTGTTGTCGAGGTCGTCGGGAGCGGACACGCTGTGGCGGAAATTGATCTTCTTCTCGCTCACGCCGTCCTCATTCTCAAACAGCTCATAGAAATAGTTATTGGTATTGTTGATGACCAGAGAGGGCGTGCCCGCGAAATTTTGATGCGCCCATGTATCGGAAAGCACGTGCATGGCAACGCCGACCGCCTGCAGGCTCTTGCCCTTGGCGAGGTCTACGGTAGGCGCGAGCAGCTCGCCGTTAGGTTTACAGATCAGGCGGTACTTTTGCAGATAGCCTTTGGAACAGCGCTTTTTCGGCATGGCGTGCAGATTGCCGGGCAGGAAATGGAACGAAGCCCAGATACGAGTGATATTCTGCAAGCCGATCTTGCCCGTGCGCGAATCCATCAGCTCGAGCTGCATTTGGGTCGTCGCGGCGGCAGCGGGAGCTTTGAGCTTTGAGAGCAGCGTGAGGGTGCAATGATCCACCATTCGGTCGCTGTAGGAGACGTCCTGCGCTTCCTCGTGCGAGTATCCCGCGAGGATCGCCGCGCAGTAGGTCGCGTAATAATGAAAATCCGCGTTCATGCCTTGCTCTCCTCCCCTCTGTCCCGCTCTTTTCTGAGCTTTCTCAGGGTAACGGAATAGACCATCAGCTCGATCAGAAAGACGTATCTCGTCAGGTCGATAATGAGCGTGACGATGATCTCAAACCAATCCTTCAGCTTAGACAGGGAATACAGCTCCATCAAAATGGCAATCGTGCTGACGAAGATGATCCAGCCCACCATGAAGAGGTACAGCACCGACTTGCGCTTTCCCCTGCCCTCCGCGCGGGCGGACATACCGATCCACAGATACACCAAGGGGATCAGGATTGCCACCGCCCATACGAATATGGCGATGACGGTTATGTACTCGTCGCCGTCGATGCCGACGGACTGCGCTCCTAAGAAAAGGTAGGATAAAATGAATTTGAGAAAGCCCCAGAAGCCAAAGGCGATGATACCTGTGCCGATAGTAGTCAAATTGCTTTCAAGCCTTCTGATTTTGACGTCCATCAATCCACCTTCTTTTGCTTGATCGGTTTGAGCTTATTGGACAGCTTGACATTGATGCTCAAGCCTGTATCGGACGGCTGTGCTTCGATCGTACCGCCGTGCAGGGTAACGATCCTTTTGGCGATCGAAAGCCCTATCCCATGACCGCCCGTCGAAGAGGTACGCGAGGAATCGGGACGGTAGAAGCGGTCGAACAGGAGGCTGTAATCGACGTCCTCGTCGATCTCACAGCTATTGAAAACGCTGAATACGGTATACTTCGATTCTTTTTTGAGCGTGATCTTTACCTTGCCGTATTCGTCAACATATTTAGAGGCGTTCTCGATCAGGACGGAAAAAAGCCGTTCCATCTGAGCGCGGTTGCCGTTGTAGACGACGCCGGGCGCAATCTCGTTGATACGACCGACGTTCTTGTTGCGGAGCACCTCGTCGAAGGTCGACGCGGTCTGCGTGAGCAGAGCGGTGAGATCGACAGGCTCAATGTCGCTGATCTCCTCCACCTCTTCCAGACGGTTAAGGGTCAACAGCTCGTTGACCAGTCCGCTGACGCGCTCGACCTGGGCGGTAATATTCTTGATCCACTCGTTCTCACCCGTCTTGTAAGCGAGCACCTCGGCGTTGGCGGAGATGATGGCGAGAGGCGTTTTCAGCTCGTGGCTCGCGTCGGTGATGAACTGCTTTTGCATTCTCGAATTCTTCTCGAAGGGTCTGACGATCCGCTTGGAGAGAAAGTAGAACACGACGGTGATCATGATGATGAACGCGACAGCGATCAGTGTGAGCATGAGCGTGAGCATATCGACCCCCGTATACTCTTCGTTAAAATCGACGAACACAACCATGCTCTCGTCGTCGCTGACGCGGTAGCGATAGTTATTGAAGCCGCCCGTCGGCTCCATGGCGTTGCGGACTTCGTCAGCCATTCTGACCGCGGTGCTCTCATCGATCGCGGCAATGTGGCTCAGATCCGTGCGCACGCCGCCGTCGTCATCATAGTAGACGGCAAAGAAACGGACGCGGTAGGGAGATTCCTCGCTGTAGTTCGGGATCCGCACGCCGAGCTGCTCGTCCATCTTTTCATATTCGCTTTTGGCGGGAAGGACGCCGCCGTTCTGGATCAAGACCTTTGTCAGAGAGTCCGCGCTGCGGGTGACCTGGATATTCATGGTAGCAAAAACGACCGCGATCGTCAGGACGAAAACGACCAGCGCCGACAGAAAAACGCCGAGCACGATTTTTTGACGCAGTTTTTTCATACGGTTTCCTCACACAGGCGATAGGTATCGTTCTCGATCTGTATGTTCACATTCGAGTGGATCTGTCGCAGCTTGTTCTTCAAATAAAAGACGTACAGCTCGGCTTTCTCGGGGCTTTCCTTGCCTTGCCATACCTGCTCGTTGATCTGCTCTGCGGTATAGACCTCGCCGACATGGCGGATCAGGAAGGTGAGCACCTCCGCTTCGGGATTGTTCAATCTCAGACTGCCCTTGTCGGATCTCAATTCACAGGTGTTGGAATCGAGCTCGATGTTGCTGAGCTTGACCGTCGAATGGCGGTAGGAGCTGTTGCGGCGGATCAAGGAATTCAGCCGCGCGATCAGCTCCTTCATGGCAAAGGGCTTGGCGAGATAATCGTCAGCGCCCGACGACAGACCCGTGATACGGTCGTCGACCGTCGCCTTGGCGGTCAGCATCAATACGGCGGTATAATTGCCGCTACGGCGCATGGACTCCAGCACCTCGATGCCGTCCTTCTTCGGCATCATGATATCGAGCACCACGACGTCAAAGTAGTCTTTCCCGAGCGCGTCGAGCGCCTCTTGTCCGTCATAAACAGGAGTGACCTCAAAGCCCTCCATCTTCAATATCTCGGTGACGGCGACAGATAACTGCCGCTCGTCCTCAGCGTATAGTACCTTCATGCTTTATCCCCTTTGAATCAGATCGCGGATCGTCTGCATGGACAGATCCGTGGACGCCATCTCGTCGGCGCATCGCTTGAGTTCTTCTACGATCAGCGCGGTGTTTTTGATGTTCTTCTTATATTTGAGCTGGTGCTCTAAGCTCGCCCAGCAGTCCATCGCGATGGTACGCAGCTGTATCTCGATATCGATATCGGAGATACCGCCCACGCCGAACGGCACGTTGAGCAGCACGTGCAAGCTGCGGTAGCCATTGGGCTTCATATCGGCGATATAGTCCTTGACCTGTACCACGCGCCAGCTGTCGTTCTTCTGTATCAAGTCCAGCACGGTATAGATGTCGCCGACAAAGTGCGTGATGACGCGCGCGCCGACAAGGTCGGACAGGTTCTCGAGTCCCGCTCGTGCGGTGACGGGAAAGCCCCTGAGCCTGAGCTTCTCTTTCAGGCTCTCGGCGCTTTTGACGCGGCATTTGATATGCTCGGCTAATGCGGTCTCTGAATCGGTGCTGATGCTGTCGAGCATCGCTTGTATCTCGGTGCTCAGGAGATTCTCGATCTCCATGAGTCTCGGCGCGAATTCGCCGTAAAAGGCTAAATCTTCCTGTTTCAACATGGTTCTCCGTTTCTAAATATTATTCATATCCGATCTATCTGCAATCAGCTTTACTCCAATCAACAGGGTATTTGACCCATTTTTAATCGGTTGAGATTGCCGCAGCCCCTAAAGGGGCTGCGCAATGACTGTTTTTATTAAACAGACATATCCAGTGTTATTATAGCAACAATATCACACTTTGTCTATAATGATACAAAGAAAAACGACCCCGAATCAAGTAGTCCGAGGTCAATGTTCAAGGATTTATTTCAACACAGAATAGCTGATCAGCTCCACGCCGTTCAACCTGCCGATGTCGGGCAGGCTGTCGCCGACAGGATATCCGTCTGACATTCCTCGCCTGTCGATCAGTTTACCGTTTCTGTCAAAATCGGGGTGTACCAACAGCTCGGTGCAATCGGGAATATCGCGATCATGGATATCCTCGGGTCTGCCGAAGTGGTCAGTCGTAATAAAGCCGCTCAAATGCAGAGCGTGATGATACGCGCTGATCTCTGCTCTGACCGCTTCACTGACGGGAGCGAGGTCGCGTTGTAATCTGATTTTACGGATCCCATGCGCCTTACATACCTGTGCGACAACGGGCAGGAGATACAGAGAATTGTGGATATAATGATGGGAGTCGGCGTGAGTGATCGGGATATCGGCGGCTTTCAGGCGGTTGATCTGGGCGTTCAGCTCCGCGTATACCGCCTTGTATTCGTCGTCCGTCAGCTCGCGGTCGAGCCGCATCGCGCCTTTGTTGAACGCTCCGTTCGTGACAAAATCGGGATAGCGGCAAATCGCTTCGGTCAAGGGCTTGCCCTCGGTGAGATTCAGATGGATTCCGAGCCTGTCGGCAAAGCCGTTATCACGCGCCAAAGTAAGCGCTTCATCGAACCACTCGCCGTTCGTCATCACTGTCGTATCGGTGATCAGTCCTTTTTCAATTGCCAGCGCGATCGCTTTGGAGCAACGCTCATTCATGCCGAAATCATCGCCGTTGATAATGACGCGCGCCATATTCTCACCTCCGAGTTTGGTATAGGATTTGATGATCATGCAAGATGATTTGCGGATAGGGTAACAGAAATACCATTCAAGCGACCGATTGTTTATGTCTTGTCCGATATGTACACCACTGAGGTCGGAGAAGTTGTGACCATGACGCTATCCTGATTAAAAAACATACAAATATCTTTCGCAATCTCGATGATCGTCTGTTCGGGAACATTGATCAACCGGAGCATCAAGGCGTTTTCTTCCGTATAACATCCGTCCTCGTGAAAATAACCTCCGCTCATCTCCTGAAAAGAAAAGCCGATCTTGTAGCTTCGGCAAATATATTTCAGTGTTGAGATATACTTGGTTGAATCGAACTTCTGGACGCCTGTCACGCCATCATTCAGTCCGATATATATCGTTGTTTGATTTGCTTGAATACTCATATTGTTTTCTCCTATATGGTTTGAATTGCTCATTATTATGCCGAAGGCAAATCATGTACCGCAGGTACAATTCATGACCAAAGGTCAATTCACGCGGCAAAGCCGCAATTCATTGCCGAGACATCAAGCACACGCTCTCGACGTGGGTCGTAGCAACGAAACTGATGTCACCTATCCCCTGCCGGTGCTTGGAGTAAGATCAACCCCATCTACCAGTGCGTGGAGTAAGGTCTACTCATTTTGCCAGTGCATGGGGTAAGGTCTACCGATAATAAGTTTAGACTACATAAGATCGCTCTTTCCGAGATTGCATTTCGAACATAGAGTTTGCAGATTATCCATGACTGTTTCTCCACCTTTCGACCAAGGGATAATATGATCAATATGCAGTTCAACGGATGGATCTTTCGCCGGAGAAGCACCACAAATACAGCATTTGAAATTGTCGCGCTGCATCACTCGGAATCTTAATCTGAGGTTGACATCTCTTGTTGTTTTACGAGCGAATGTTTGCTCTTGTCCATCATTTCGTTGTTCAATAGATTTTTGTTTTATCGTATCAGTTTCAAGTTCTGTTTCAAACTCTACAGTTTCCGAAATATCTTCATCACTCTCATTGTTAATGTATTCAACAAAGGCTTCAAGAGCTTTTCTCCAACTGCCAAAGCGACGAGAATAAGAATTTAATGAATAATTTGAAATGCCGTTTTTGATATCTGTCGTTGTAGGTTGGCGTCCTAATATAATCCAAACTCTTTCAATTTCTTTTAATAATTCTTCATCGGTAATATAGTGATGAAACCCAGTTCCTTCTAATCCTGCTTTTTTGAGCGCTTTTTCCCAACTGCCAAACCTGAGTATAATCATTGAACATCCATGTTTACCACAATTATCATAAACAGAAGAAGTAATAGTTTCTTGATTTAGATTATTACATACTCGTACAATATCCGCAATCAACTCTTCATCACTGACATTAATATTATTTTTATTACGATTTTGTGGCTTTTTTATTTCTAAACCTGCTTTTGTTAATGAAGCATTCCAACCGCCAAAACGATTCGCTATTGTAGACCAATGATACTTACCATTAGATAAATACTCATCTCTAGTAAGAGATGCTTTGTTTAATTGTTCGGCAACTCTTCGAATATCATCCAATAGCTCCTCGTCCGTAATATTCCTATGATAATCATTCAGATTAAACTCCATAATGAACACTCCTTATTATCAAAAACAATGTTAAAAAAATGAACATCATTTTCGTTGCTACAACTATACCCCTGACATCATATTTCGAACACAACCCTACCCCTGTTGTCATAATTCTAACACAACCTCATATCACACACTACTACGCAAAAGTGAAATACTGCACAAAATGAGTGCTCAATAATTGTGCAAAACAACGGTGAAATAGTAACATCTTTTTTGTTGCGTCAACCTTAGATTGTGTTATAAAAAAGATATACATGTAAAAAACGGCTTATTGATGCGGATTTTCGCGAGACATCAAGCATACGCTCTCGACATGGCTTGTCCTTGGGAACATATCGACGGGGGTTATTTCTTTTACAGAATAATCCTGCTTGGTGAACAGCTTAAGATCGCGGGCGAGGGTAGCGGGGTCACAGCTGACGTAGACGACTCTTTGGGGCGACATCTGCACGATGGTGCCGATCAACTCGGGCGTGAGCCCCTTGCGCGGCGGATCGACAACGATCACGTCGGGGCGTATGCCCTCTTTGCGGAGCTGTTCCGCCGCCTGCGGCGCGTCGCCGCAGATAAAGCGCGCGTTCTGTACGCCGTTTTGCGCGGCGTTGCGCTTGGCGTTCTCGATGGCCTCGGGAATGATCTCCACGCCGATCAGGCGCTTGCACTTGTCGGACATGCTCAGTCCGATGGTGCCCGCACCACAGTAGAGGTCGATCAGCGTTTCTTTTCCGCTCAATTGAGCATACTCCTTTGCCTTGCTATACAGGCGCTCCGCCTGTGAGCGGTTGATCTGGTAGAACGCTTCGGGCGCGATCTCAAAGCGCAGACCGCACAGGGTATCGGCGATCTGATCGTCACCGTACACGGTATAGGAATGTTTGCCTAAGATCACGTTGGTGTCCTCGGCGTTGACGTTAAGGATAATGCTTTTGATCGACGGATATTTTTCTTTGAGAGAATTATACAAGACCTCTTCCCCGTCAAAATGACGGCTGCCCGCTACAATACAGAACATCACGTCGCCTGTCGTCTCTGCATAGCGCAGATAGATATGGCGGATACCGCGGCGGTTCTGCGGGGTATAGACCAAGGCGGGACGATGGCGCAGGAAGGAATACACGTCCTCGATGATATCGTTGAACACAGAGGGCGAGAGCTGACAGCGCAGACAGTGCATGATATGGTGGCTGTGGCGAGCGTAGTAGCCCATCACGACCTCGCCGTCACGGTTGAGCCCCACGGGGATCATCGCCTTGTTGCGGTAGTTTTCAATTTTCTCTGAGGGAATTATATCCTTTACTAACGAACCGTCCAACTTGCCGATACGGGTCACGGCGTCCGTCACCTTTTGGCGCTTTGCGCGGCACTCCGCTTCATAGGAGATATGGCGGTACACACAACCGCCGCAGGAGAAGGACACAGGGCAATCGGGGTCGATACGGTCGGGCGAAGGCGTGACAATCTCCTCCACGCGGGCAAAGCCGACGTTCTTCTTCACCTTGAGCACCTTGGCGCGGATCATATCGCCGACAGTGGTATTCGGTACAAAAAAGACCATCTCCCCCGCTCTGCCGACGCCGTCGCCGTCAGAGGTCAACGAGGTGATATTCAATTCGATGATTTCATTTTTTTGATACATGATTTTGTCTTATAAAAACTCGAAGCAGTTCTTATTTCTTCTTTCTTAGTTCTTAGTTATAATTGTATTATACAATAGTCATTATGGTTATTTTTCTGAATATGAATTATGATTTACTATTTGTTTTCACTATTGCACTTTTATGTCGGAAGTGGTAAGATATAGGGTAGCACAAATGAACTTATCACGTGCTGTCACATAAAATAGTTAATGACTTACATAATAGTGAGGGGTACTTATATGAACAAAGATCATCTTTTAGATAATATCAAACGAATCCACTTTATCGGCATCGGCGGCTCGGGCATGTGCCCGCTGGCGGAGATCCTGCACAGCGAGGGCTATGAGCTGACGGGCTCCGACGCTAACGAAGGCGAAACGCTCGACCGTATCCGCAGCTACGGGATCCCCGTATTCATGGGACACAAGGCGGAGAACATCGAGGGCGCGGAGCTGATCGTCTACACCGCCGCTGTCAAGAAAGATAATCCCGAGCTTGTCGCGGCTCAAAAGAAGAATATCCCCGCCATCGAGAGATCGGTCATGCTGGGTATCGTCACCCGCAGATACAACCGCTCGATCGCGATCGCGGGCACTCACGGCAAGACTTCTACCACCGCCATGCTCAGCCAGCTTCTGATCGGCGCGGGCTTTGACCCGTCCGCGATCATCGGCGGCAAGCTGCCCTTCCTCGGCGGCAACAGCTACGTCGGTCACAGCGACATCATCGTATGTGAGGCGTGCGAATATGTGGACACCTTCCTCGAGCTGAATCCGTTCATCTCCGTCATCACCAACATTGACGCGGATCATCTGGATTATTTCAAAACGCTCGACAACATCAAAAAGAGCTTCAACAAGTTCTGTCACCTGACCACGGGCTTGATCGTCTACAACGGCGACGACGAGAATATCCTCGACGTGATCGAGGACGTGACGATCCCGACGATCACCTTCGGTTTCAGAAAGACCAACGATTACTATGCCGCGAACCTCAGAGATATCAAGGGCGCGTACAAGACCTTTGACCTCATGCACAAGGGCGAGAAGCTGTGCGAGATCGACCTGATGGTGCCCGGCAGACACAATATCTACAACGCGCTCGCCGCGGCTGCCACCGCGCATTACCTCGGCGCGACCGCTGAGCAGATCGCGGAGAATCTCGGCAAATTTACAGGCGTTCACAGACGCTTTGAGATTCTCGGCGCGCCGCGCGGCATCACCGTAGCCGACGACTTCGCGCATCATCCCACAGAGCTGACCGCGACCCTGAGCTCCGCGATGGAAATGGGCTTTAGAAAGGTCTGGGCGGTATTCCAGCCACACACCTTCTCCCGCACCGCTCTCCTGCTTGATGACTTTGCCAAGGCGCTGAGTATCCCCGACGTGGCGATCATCTCGGAGATCCTGCCTGTCCGCGAGACCAACACCTACAACATCTACAATACCGATCTCGGCGCAAAGGTCGAGGGCAGCGTGTGCATCGACACCTTTGAGGACATCACCAAATACATCGTCGAGCACGCGCAGGAGGATGACCTCGTCATCACCCTCGGCGGCGGCAACGTCTATATGTGCGCGAACATGATCCTCAAAGCGCTGAAAACCGAGGACGAAGCATAAAAAACGAACGACTCCCCTGCCGTATGGCAGGGGAGTTTTTGCGTATACCATAGCAAATAAACTTCCCCGGTGCAAGTACTAAAGGGGCTGTGAAAAAAACGCAGTCATTGCGAGGGCTTTAGCCCGTGGCAATCCCACAAAAGATAGATAAAACCTATGGAGATTGCCACGTCGCTTTGCTCCTCGCAATGACGTTGGAGAGTTTTTTCACAGCCCCTTTACCCATTTTATTCGGTTGAGATTGCCACAGCCCCTAAAGGGGCTTCGCAATGACTATTGAATAAATGTAAAAAGGGACTGCGAAAACAGTCCCTTTTGTGTTATTGGAATCAGTTGCCGAACAGTCCGCTGAACGGATTGTAGCCGCGGGGCGACTGACCGCCGTCGTTGCCGAAGCTGTTGTCACTGCTGTTGCTTGAGCTTTTGGAGGAATCGGGAACGTCCTCTTCGAGGGTCAGCTCCAGCGTGCCCTTGCTGCCGCCGCGTTCAAGTTCAAAGGTGACGGTATCTCCTGCGGATTTCTCTAAGATAGCGGCGTCGATCTCAGCAGCAGAGGTGATCTCTTTGCCGTCGACGGAGATCACGCGGTCGCCCTGACGGAAGCCCGCCTGCGCGGCGTTGGAGCCGTTCTCAACGGAGCTGATATACACACCCGCGGAGTTGTTGCCGTAGTAGTAATAGGCATACATCTGGTTACTAAGGTCGATGAAGGTCATGCCTGTATCGGCTCTGCCGCGGACGTAGCCGTAGTCCTTGAGGTTGCCGAGGATATCCAGCACGGAGTTGATCGGGATAACAAAGCCGATGTTGTCGATGCTCTCGGAAGAAGAGGACGACTTTGCGACTACGATACCGGTCAGCTCGCCCTGTCCGTTGAACATACCGCCGCCGGAGTTGCCGGGGTTGATGGAAGCGTCGGTCTGGATCAGGTGCATGGTCTTGCCGTCGATGACGATGGAGCGGTCAAGCGCCGAGATGATGCCTTCGGTGACGGAACCGCCGAGCGTACCCAGCGGGTTGCCGATGATGACCGCCTTCGCGCCTACCTGCAGGGTGCTTGAATCGCCGAATACGGCGGTAGGCAGATCGGTTGCTTCGATCTTCAAGAGCGCGATATCAACGATAGAATCCGTACCGACGAGCTTTGCGTCATAGCTGTCGCCGTTGCGGGTGGTGACCTTGATGGAGGACGCGCCGTCGATAACGTGGTTGTTCGTCAGGATATAGCCGTCGTTGCTGATGATAACGCCCGAGCCTGCGCCCTGAGCGATATACTGACCGTAGTAGGAGTTGGTCTGCATGATTTCGGTGGTGATCTCGACAACGGTATCGGCAACCTCGGTGGTGATCTCGGATGTGGACTTATCGACCAGTGCCTCCGTACCCGCTACCTGCGCTTCGGTATCGACCTTGTGGATAACCATGGTGTCGCTCGCGGTGGATTCGAACTTGGATTGGTTGAGCTTGGAAGCTAAAATACTGCCGCCGAAGCCCGCCGCGCCTGAGATCAACAGGCATACGACCAGCAACAAGGCGATACCGCCCTTGGACATTCTGCCGCCCTTCTCCTTCTTCCTGCGGGGAGCGGGATTCTCGGGAGTCACGCGGGTCGCGTAGGGGCTTGTCGGCTGCGGAGCGCTCTGCGAATAGTTCTGATAATTCGTCTGACGGGCGTACGGATCGGTATAGCCTGTTGACGGACGGGTGTAGTTCACGTTCGCGTTTCCGTGCTGTGAAGAAAAGCGCTGATGATAAAAGCCGTCGTCATAGCTCGGGGTCTGAGGGGTCTCGCGCTGAGGAACGCTTGCGCTCTCCTGTGCCACGGCGGTCTCGGGTACGGCTTCTTCCGCTTTAGGTTGATCAGCTTCGTAATCCGCGCTGTTAGCGTAGATGTTGGGATATTCCTGCTGTTCGGGGGTTTCCTGTTCAGGAGTTTCCTGCTCGGGAGCGGTCTGCTCGAAAGCGTTCAGCTCATTCTCGGGGGTCGTTTCGGGAGCGTCGCCCTCGGGTTTATTATTATTGAAATTCTCATAAGGATAATCTGTCATATCAATTACCTCCTGCTGTATTCAGTGTTTCTGTTTTACTCATTTTTATCCGTAAAAGTACGGCTCTTTCTGAGTACAGTATTATCATAGCGTGATAATGTGAAAAGCATTTGAAACAAAAATAAAGGATTTTTGAAATAAATATGAATAATCTGTTAAGCGAATACAGCGATGTATTTTACTCCGAATGTTGCCGCTGTTTGTCGATCACCATTTGCAGGTACGGCAGCAGTTCAAAGCCCATGCGCTCATACAGCCGCATGGCGCCCTTGTTGTAATCCTCGACCTCTAAACGCAGGCGCATGATGTTCGGCTGAGCCTTCAGCCAGTTGAAAAACTCGGTCGCAAGCCCCTTGCCGCGGTAGGCTTCTTCTATGTAGATCTCTTCGATCGTAACAGAATAGCCGCCCGCCTCCTGAGAGAAGGTCTTTGACAGCAGGACAAAGCCGCAGGGTGTGCCCTCATATTCAAAGATATAGCTCTTGACGTAAGTATCACAGCGGAGCATTTCATCAAAGGTCGCGCGGTAATTCTCGGTCGGTACGGGAGCGTTCACCGCGTCGGTGTGATAGAACGCGTCCACATAGGCTCTGTATATTTCCCAGTCGTTTTCCGTTATTCTTCTGAACATAATTTTATTTCCTTTACAGAATTATATTACCAATGTATGCCAAACAGACCCGCGGCATTGCGGTACATGATATTGTCGTAATCCTCGGGGCTGATCATGGCGCGGAACTCGTTGAAGTACTCCTGATACAGCGAGCGGTCGCCCGTGCGGTTGTGCAGGTAGGTATCGGGGCCGTCGATGGGACTGTCGGAGCCGAACACAATCTTGCCGCTCCCCCATCTCCCGATCGCTTTAAGGGTAGACTGCACCGGCACCCATGTGGTATCACCGTAGAGATTGTCCGCCTGACCGAGCAGGTCGATCGCCTCGCGGTTATCCGTGCCGAGGTCCATGTGCACCATCACGAATTTGATGTCGGGGTGAGCGATCGCCGCGTTGTACAGATGGATACTGCGGGCTTCTTCACACCCGCCCGTGTGCGATACAACAGGCAGATGATACTCACGCGCGATCTCATAGATCGCTTCAAGCGAGGGGTCGTCGGGAGCGACGCGCGAATGGAAGGGGTGCAGCTTGATGCCGTAGACCAGATGACGGTTTTTTTCCAGCAATCGGACAAATTCACCGTCGGGCTTTTCCGTGCGGAGCTTCATCCACGGCATGACGCCGATCCGCTCGGGATATTTCTGCGCGAATTCCAGCACCTTCTTGAAGCTGTCGTTCTGCGTGACCTGTACGGGGATCGGTCTGCCCTTGTGATCGAGCTCAGCCGCCTCGATATCGGACACCAGTGAAAAGTCGATCCCGTAGCGCTCCATCGAATAGAGAACATGCTCGGGTCTGAGGTCAAAGTTCATGGTCGTGCCGATATGCACATGTGTATCAATAATCATCATATCACCCTCAGGTATTCTACCACAACGGAATCGGATAATCAAATATTTATCGCAATTCTCCCGCAATTTCATAGTATATACTGTAGCGCGGTCTGACGGTATCACCGTACGGACGGCTGCACATCTTAAATCAAGGAGAATATGTCCATGGATATGAAAACGGTAATGGAGGGCTACGGTATCGCGCCGCTGCCCAAAGACGCCGTAGAAGCGATGGCGTATGTGCCCTTCCAGCCATACGCGCCCGAAATGTGCAAGGCGGTTCTCGGGTATGAGAACGGCACCATGTTCCGTGCGCTTCACAAGCCGTTTTACGGTAACAAATGCGGAGGTGCTGAGAATGACTGAGAGAGATATGCTGCTCAAAAAGATCGGAACGCTCAAGTTCGCGGTCACGGATATCGACCTCTTTCTCGACACCCATCCGGGCGACAAAGCGACGATGAAAAAGCGCGAGGAATATCTCGACCAGCTCAAGCCGCTTGTCAGGGAATACGAAGAAAAATACGGTCCGCTGACCAAGCGGAACGACGACGGCAACACATGGCGCTGGGTCAAAGACCCGTGGCCGTGGGATACGGAGGCGTAAGATGTTTGTATACGAAAAGCAATTGCAGTACCCCGTCAAGATCAAGAATCCCAATCCCGCGCTGGCGAAGATCATCATCACACAGTACGGCGGTGCATACTCCAAAAACAGATAAAAGCCCATCGGGACAGCAGCGTCTGCACCGATGGGCTTTTCATAATTAACGCAGGTGATAACATCATAGCCTTTGAAGGATATAAGGACAAAGATATGATTACTATCCACCTATTATTTTACAAGAACGCGCTGACTTTGTCAATATCAGAATACTCAGTCGAGCGCGATACCCTCCGCCTTTGCCCTGGCTTCCAGGATACGGAGATAGCGCCCCATCGCGCCGCACTGTTCGGCGAGCAGTCCGATTGAGCAGGTCGGATCAAAGCCAAGCGTGCCGGTGTCGTGCCTCGCGAGCATATTGAGCAACTTCTCGTGCCGGATCTGCAGCTGATAGTATTCTGCTTTAAAGCGATCTTTGTAATCGTCGCTCGTCATCAGAGCGATGGTATCTTTTAGATCCACTTTATCCCTCCTTCATAATAACCTTGTTCTCAAACTTTTTATAAGCGTCAAAATAGGCTTCATTTTTGTCACCGTTATAGGTAACCTCGTAGTACATGCCGTCTGAAATGGTGGTGCTAAGAAGAGCCTTGTGGTTCTGGAGAGTCTTACAACACCATACTACAAACACATCAAAAGGTGGAACTCCTTCGCTTTTATCAAGGTGTTCAATGGTATATTCTCTTACTGCTTTTTTTGCTTTTTCAATGAATTCATGATTACCCATTACTTTTTTGTCCCTTTTTTCCTTTCTTGTTTTAATTTGAAAGCGTCAGCTGGACGCGATAAATGTTCTGTCCGAGCTTTCCGGCATAGCCGTCCTGTCCGCCGGTCTTTTCGTTGTCATACTGCCAGCTGTACCATAACGCGCCGCTGTGCACACGGTACTTTGCTTTCAAATAGCCGAAGGATTGCCTTACGCTCTCCGGCGTCATGTAGTAGACCTCGATCGCGTCGATGGGCTTACCGTTACCGGCATAACCGTTGACGGCGTCGGCAATATTGTACCCGGTGACATACGGCAGCCAACCGCCACCCTTGATGTGGACGCGGTACTTGACGCTGCCGGAGGTGACCTTGATTGCGACGTCGGTGATCGCCTTGCCCGCTACGCCCGCGTAAGAACTGAAATCATTGACTTCCTTATGCCATACGCCGCCCGAATGGACGCGGTACAGGACGGCAGGCTTTGTAGCCTTTGCGGTCGGTGCAGCTACGGCGGTACCGCTCTCGGGAGCGTAGTCAGGACGGCCGAGACAGGACACCACATTCATGGAGCGGGTGCGCGCCGCTACCTGACCGTTGACGGTGTCGATCGTGTTTCCCTCGACCGTGTCGATAGTACCGTTGCTGTTCACGGCGGTAACGATACCGACATGGTCACTGACGTATGTACCGGGGACAAGCGTCGACCGCTCTGTGCTCCAGTGGAAGAACACGATATCGCCAACCTTGACGTCCTTCGTCGACAGCCCCGCTGTCAGGCTCTTCGGTCTGATCAGACGTCCTTTGTCAAGAAAAGCCTTAGCCATATAACCGCAGGAGGCGGTCTTGAGATACAGCATGCTGATCAGAGCGCCGAGCTGATTGAACACCCAGCAGATGAACACAGCGCACCAGTGATACGCGTCGCCCGATACGGCGGAGCCGTAGTACCAGGTGTTATACTTGCACTTGCGGTAGTTAGTCGCCCTCGTGCCGATCTCCTTCTTGGCGGTCGCGACAGCGTCCGAAGCCTTTACAGTCAATCTGATCGCCTCCCGCTCATTCGTTGTGCTTGTCTTTCTCGACTTTGATCTGCTTGCCCTCTGCCTGTTCCTCGACCTTGCTCTTCAATGTCTTGATGATGTTGACCAGGAAGGACGGCAGAGGCACGTTGAGCTCGCCGAGATTTTCGAGAATAGAGATCAGCTCATTGATGATCAGCCAGATGGTGATGATCATGCCGAAGCAATAAGTGATCTTCAAGTCGATGCCGATCTCCACCAGCGCGGAAGAGATCAAATAATCCGCTACCATGCCCACGGCTACCAAAGCGAAGTAACCCGCTTTTTTGAGGATCCCCATAATGCCAACGCGGAAGCTAAGCTTGCCGCTGTAGGAGGCGCCCGCCATGCCAGTGATGTAATCGATCAGCATGACCGCCAAAAGCACTGCCAGCGGGATCAGCAATACGTTAAAATACGCCGCCAGAGCGCCGATCGCGCCGGCGATCAAAATGTGGAAAAAGTCTTTCATGATAATCTTGTCCTTTCACAAATATATTTTGAAAATATCAATCCGTACTGTCCTCGATCAGCTTCTCCAGCTCTTTCCAGAGCGGGAGATTCTTGATCAGATTATAGATAACGGAGCGACTCTTTACGTCGCCGATAAAGTCGACGATCTTTTGTCTGAATCCGCTTAGCTTTGTGGATTGCTCCTCCATCTCCCGCTTGCGGGCAGTGACGCGCTTTTCGAGTTCCTCACGACTGATCATTTACATCCACCCCCAATTCGTTTAGCATAGCGAGCGTATCGTCTACGGTGAGGTCGCTTGAAGATTCAGGCGAAAGATCGGGATCATCAATCGGGACGTCGGTTTCGGTATAAGTGTGCGGATAATCTACAAGGTCAATAGCTTCGACATACTGTTGACCGCTTTCATTCTCAATATAAACGTTCTTATCGGAATACTTCTTTGTGAAGCTTTTTTCGCCAATAGTTAGGTTTTCTGTGATAATCATTCATATTCACTTCCTTCTATGGGATATATTTGACCATGCGCATAGAGCGCACTCCAATTTGTAGCGGTTGAATAATAATTATCTATATCTTCTTGATAAGCGTATATTTTGGCATTTCCGTAAAATGCAAGTGTTGCTCTTTTTCTTAAAATAACGTTAAGTTTTACAACCGCAAAAAATGCACCCTCGCCTATGCTTGTACAATTCGGCAAATCTATCACTTTGTTAGCAGGGTTTATAAAAGCAAAGGCATATGAACCTATTGTTTCTAATAAAGGTAGGTTCCAGCTTGATAGTCCTGTCGAGTTCATAAATCCGCGCGTGCCTACTTCAATTAGATTAGGAAAATTCACAGCAAGAATATTTGCACTACGGAACGCATATTGATCTATAGAACGAACACTCGAAAAATCAACATTTGATAACGACACACAGCCATCAAAAGCAGCGTCGCCAATTGTTCTGACGTTCGGCACTATGCAAGTAGTTAGCGCTGTTTTTTTATAAAACGTATTTTGGGCTATTGCCGTAACCTCATCATCTACATATTCCGTAATCGTTCCATCAACGAGTTTTGTGATTTCTCTCGGTACTGCTACTGTTACCTCACTATACCCATCCGCATTATCATCAGCAGCGGTATATGTGCCGTTTTCGGTGATTTGCTTTGAAACAAGAATAGGCGGAGGAAGAGCCGCGCCGACTGTGACTTTTGACAGTCCGATTGCGGGAGCTTCGGGCGTAATCGTCTGCTGTACGATGGTAGGCGTGACCGTTCGTTCTTCGAGAGGAGCGGGCAACACAGTCACTTTACTGAGCAGACCATTGTCGGGTGTGATCTCCTGCTTTACTGCGGACGGCGTGACGGTCTTTTCTTCCTCGGGGATCTTCACCGTCGCCGAGGCGAAGGACGACACGTTATAGGTCTTGTCATTCTCCGTCAGCTCGATGTCGCCTTCGGGCGAGCCGATGTAGCCGCTCGCCTTTAAAGCGGCTCTCGGAGGGTTATGTACAATCAATTCTGCCATTTGAGCGTACTCCTGAACTCTATATTTCCGTTAAGCAGCGTTTCGAGAAACTTGCCGTCGCGCATGCGCTTGATCGAATAAGGGATCACCCTGCGGTCGATTACCGCCTGCGCTTCTTTCTCGGTCAGCTTCAGCTCGAAGCTGAAATCCTCCACATTAACGGTTATGTCGTCCCGATCTTCGATTCTGTCGTCGTCAAAAACGATGACGATCTGATCGCCGACGGAAAAGCCCTGCTCAACGCCCGCGTCAAAGGTGATCGGGATTCCGTAGTCGTAACGATAGGTAGTGATGGTGTTTGTGGTTTCATTAAACTGCATATCATGCCCCTTTTATATCTGATTAAGAAGTTGTTTTTCGAACTCGCTGAACGCTAAATCAGCGATCATGACAGTCTTTCTGAGCTTGCGCTTAGCCGACTGGATGTGACGCGTAACTGTGGATTTTGAGAGGCACAGCGTTGCGGCAATGTCTTTCATCTTCATGTTCTGAAAATAATACATGATGATGCAGTCTCGCTGGCGGTCGGTCAGTTCAGACTTGACAGCGTTCATCATAGCCCGTTTCAGCATGTCCAGTCTTGCATGATTGTCATGACCGTGGCCGGAGAGCGAAAACGCGATAATGTCGCTGTTCTCCTCGTCAAGATATATTCGCTCACTTCTCACAGTCGTTCTCCCCGCGCTGACGCAGATGCTTAGCGGTCTTTAATAACTCTCGGTAGATACAGCGGTAAGCGGTGATCACCCTCTGAATACTGCCGCGCTCGTCCTTTGACAGGTTCTCGCTTTTCAGCTTCTCCTTGTACTTATTGATGGTTCCGAGCACCCTCTCAGCGTCCCTCTTATACTCGTCAGCCCATTCTATATAGTTCATGTTAATTCTCCTTAGATCTGTGTAAGCAGGCTCACGACGTCGCCGAGCATGTCGTCGATCTTGTCTGTCGTGTATGCTTCGATATAGGTCGGCGCTGTTTCAGAAGAGATATCAGTCGCCTCTGACGTTTTGATTCCGATCACGCCGCGCTCTTCGCTGAAATAATACTGACCCTTCGACACCTGCTTCAGGTCGATCACGCGCGCCTTGGATTCGTTCGCCAATGAGGCGTAATCTTCTAAATGAAGTTCATCAGAGAGCGCGTCGGCCAGCGCTTCTGCCAAATCCGATACAGATATATCGCCCTCAAGGCTCAGCCCAGCGATCAGCGTGGTCTTGTCGACCTTGTCGTCGGCGATCGGCGTCCATTGTTCACTGTAGGTTTTGTCCCATGTGTACTGATGGCTCCCCTGTGAGATACCTGTGCGATATTGGAAGCCCTGATCCCTTGTCAGTCTGAACTGCGTCACAGATACGCCCGCCGCGTAGTTGCTATAGCCTGAGAAAAAGACAAGGGCGCGATAGTTACTTCCTACGCGATGCAGATAGATAGTGTTGTATTCGTCTGCGGTATCGATCGCGTCGTCTACGACCGCTTTGATGTTGACCTTGCCGTTTTGATCACTGTCCATCGCGTTGATGGCGTTGACAGCGTCCTCGATACCGTTCTCGATCTTATTGAGATTCTGGGCGTTGAGAGCGGGAGCGCTGCCGTTCACCCAATGTGTCTTGTTGTAGCTGTTCATACGATACTTTCGTCATTCTCCTTTCCCATGATCTCTACGCTCTTCGCTTCGATCTCGACCCTCATGCCGTACAGACCTTTCAATGTTCTGGAAAGCACGATACTCTCCACATAGGGGACGTCGGAATCAGACGTCGGCAGCTTCACACGGTCGCCGACCTGAACCCACCAGCGATTGAAGATCGAGGCCTTGAACGGACGGTACTGATAAGTATTTCCTGTAATGACGTTGTTGTTACCCGTATGCGGAGATGTAGCAGGAGGATCGCTGATGTTGTATCCCCGACAGTAAGGGGTACCGAGATTGCCGATGATATCATAATCATTGTTGTTCTTGATACAGCATGTCAATGGATTATCGGATAGATAACAACTGTACCCATCATAAGGCGGGTAATAAATGTAGGTATATCTATTGCCTTTATCAAAATCAAACTGAACGTAACGGATCTCTTTTGTCAGAAAGTCCTCATAAGACAGGGACGAATAGGATGATATCGTGTAACGTTGACTTTTATTCAGATAAGGTTTTACGGCTCGGGGGGCGGCGCGCCAACTCGTTATGCTGCTAACAGGCGGCGCGTCCTCGATCAGGAACACACCATTCAGCTCGCACAACCAACGATAGACGTCAAGCAGCGTAATATCCTTGTCGATCACATTAAGCCATAGATCACTGGTGATATCAATGTTTGTACCGTTGTTTACAAAATCGGTCGTGTTGACGTTGATCTTCGCTCTCGGGGCAAAAGCGCCGAACATCATACTGAAATTGACATCTCTGAATTCGTACTGCTCCAGATAGTTATAGACCCTGTTCTTGCACTTCACCGTCGAGGCATAATGCATACGGTCAAAGGCGACGATCCTGCGGATCTTATGATTGTTCGTCTTAAGGCACGAAAACACAGGACCGACAAAGAGTAAATACTCGTCCGTTGTTCTCCTCGTGTTGGGATAAAGCTCGTCGGAGGGATAGAGCGTATCCGCCGGATACAGATCCGCCGTATACCGTCCCTGAGCTGTTACGGTGATACGCTTGCCGCTCAGATCGGGGGTATCCATCACGTTCATTGTCAGCTGTGAAGGAATACACCCGCCGATCTTGAGCTCGCTGTCATCACAGATCGACTGCTTGATCTCAAGGCTCTCCGATACGATCTTCGACGGGTCCAGCGGGACAGGCTCGCTCCACACGCCGTTTGAATAGCTCTGGATCCCGACCGTGACGACGGTGTCATAACTGCCAACGAGCGCATCGTCGAGCGCGTATAATTCGGTTATCATAACATCACCCCGTCAATTCTCGATCAATTCGATCGAGATTGGATTATAGTGGATCGTATCATCGTCAAAATCCATGATGGAGAAGGTGATATCAGGCAGATAGAAGGTACCCGAATCGTAGGCGTTCGACTCGTCGTTCCAGTACACGACCTCGACGTCGCGGTGCAGGTCATCGGCATAGCCCATACGCTCCTGCAGGTCGATCTTCTCGTCCAGTGTCAGACCGATACGGGTATTGAAACGTATACTCGTCCTGGTGTGCGGCATGGTCGCTCTGTGGAGGTAGCCGTTCTGGTCGACCTGCGCGTCAGCCTCCTGACGCTGATCGGGCGTTGTTTCGTAATCTGTAAAGTACTCTCGCGGGATCACGTTCCCGTTGATCTTGAGAATATAGCCCTGATAGCTGTTCGCCAAATATCACACCTCCCCTACCACGGCACGGCGCCGTGATGGCGTTGCTTATACAGATTGACCTCACGGACGAACTCATTGAACAGCACCTCTCCGCTGAGCGTCGCGACAAACTGATAGGAGTTGCCGCCGTTATTCTTGAAGATGATAAACTGTTCATACAGCTTCTTGATGTATTCAAGGATCGACTTCAACAGCGTTGTGTCCGCTTCGCTCCGTCCGGTACCCATGATACGTTCCAGATCGCTCAACGGAGCGACGACCTCAGGGTTACCGCTGCCCGCGCCCGCGTTATCTCCAACCAGCGCAAGGGTCGGCGCCTTGACGATATTGCCGTGAGCCATGTGAGGGATCTTTGTATCGCTACCCGCATGTATTCCTCCGCTCGAACTTTCAATCTCTTTTGAAATTTCAAGATGTTGGATCAACGGGGCTTCTGAGGGCATTTCCCAACCCCATTCCTCGCCAAACAAAGAACCCAGTCCTTTTACTAAACCGCCTATAGCATTACCGATTAACGCAATCACATAATAAATTCCTTGCCACAGGCTATTTAGAATATCGATTATTGTATTACATATTCCCAAGAAGAAATCGGTCAAACCATTCCATGCTTTTGTCCAATCTCCTGTAAAGACTCCGGAGATAAAATCGCATAAACCACTTAATGCGTCTACGATATTCCCGATTGTATCAATCAGAATTTCCAATGATGTCATTGTGGATCCGCCGATAATATCAATAATCGCTTCAATAGCGGGACCAAGTATTTTTGTCAGAACTTCTACAATAGGCCCTAACTTTTCAAACAATTTTCCGATTTTCTCACCGAGCTCTTCTAACTTAGGACCGATTTTATCTCCGATCTTATTGAACCATTCGCCGATTTTTTGAAGCGCAGGCCAGAGGATGTTCTCCCACAGCGGTTGAAGCACTGCGCCGATATTCGCAATGATCGGGGTAACAAAGCCGATGATAGAGGCGATCAGGTTCAGGATCGTCGGGAGGATCTTCTCCGCGAAGAGCTGAGACGAGGGCAAGATCACATTCTCAAAAATATACTCGATCTGCGGGAGTATCGCGTCGACTAAGGGATCCAATTTAGACAATATATTTTCGATACTCGTCTTAAGCGGATCAAGATTCAGGTTGCTTTTCCACTCCTGCCAGACCCCTTTCATTCTGTCAAAGGAGCTTGCAACCTTTGCTCCGATCGGCTTAATATACTTGTTGTAGGCGCTGACGAGCGGTTCGAACATCTTCGACAGCTTTGTCTTGAGAGCGCCGAGCTTTGTGTCGGCGTCAGACGTGTCGATCGTCAGCTCTGAATTGATGGTACTGCCGAGATTGCTCAGCGGATTTGAGCTATCAGCATCATCAGAACTGTTACCGCCCGACTGACTGATAACATTCAATCTATCAAAAGAAGCCAAGCCGCGCTTGACTTCGTCGTTTGTTTTCTTGACTTCCTTAGTCAAATCAGACTGGTTATCGACCGCGGTACCGATCGCGTCGGAGGTTGCCTGCGCTGTGTTTGCGGAGTCGTCGTTCTTCCAGCCAAACAGGTCGGACAGCGCCGATACCGCCGCCTTGGCATACACCGTCATGCGCTGCAGCCATTCGGTGATGCGCTTGATGATCGCTACCGCGCCGTTAAGGACGGGCTTTCCGATGACTCCGAGCAGCTGATCCCACGCTTCTTTGAGATTGCCGACGACATTTTCAAGGCCGTCAGCCTCGCGGGCAGCCTGACCGAGAGCGCCGGACGCGGCGTTCGCGTCCTTCACCATCTGTAAGAGCGTCAGCTGCTTCTGATCCTCGGACAAATCCCTGAAGCTCTGACCGTACAGCTTGTTTGCCGCGGCGTTACGAGTCGTTTCGGTACAGGACAGACCGAGGGCGGCGTCGTTGGCATAGTTGCCCTTGAGGAAAGATCTCAGACTCTCGGCGGTATCCTCGAGCGAGCGGTCATAGTACGCCGCTGAGTCCGCCGTGACCTGCAGCGCCTCCCGCATCATGTTCAGCGCGTTTGCAGAGTCCATGCCCGTTGTCTTGGCAAACGCGAAGATCAAGGTTCCTACACCCTGCAGACGGCTTTGGACGATACCGCTCTCGTCGGCGACCTTTTTCATTGCCGCTGTCGCGGAGTCAGACAGATCACCGAAGGTCTGCTCAAACTGCGAATTCGCCGCCTGAACCTGAGCCGAGGACTGCACCAGTTTCTTTGTAAAGCCGGTGATTGCCGCGACGGAAAACACCGCCGCTACCTTCCTGCCGATACCGCTGAGTGTGTTCGTGATCTTCGAGCCAACCGAGTTCGCGGTATTGTTCAGAGCGTTTGATACTCTGCTGCCGACGGCTTTCGCCTCGTTCGGAATCTTATTAGCTTCCTGATTGAATTTTTGTTTATTTAAAACGAGATCAATACCGATCTCGCCGACTTTATCCAAATAATCACCACCTTACTGCGACATAAAGTAGCCTTGTATCTGGGCAAGAAAAGCCTCGTGGGCTTCTTTGTCCCGATTGACGGGGAGAGGGTGTTTTCGTCTCCACCCGTCCCTGATCTTTTTCTGCGCGGAGTTGAACCGCTTCAACACTTCGGGATCATTCTCCGATCGGATCTGCACCAGATTACCGAGCGGCGTGTCGGGATTCAATCCTGATAGGAGCGAGAAAAACTCGTTACAGGTCATCTTCCGGAATTCAGCCGAGTACATACGGACCCCGTACTGCGACATCATTGAGGCGACAATAACGTCGTAGTCCTCAATCAGGTCGTAGTAGGGGTCTGAGCTTCCCCCTCGTTATCTCCCGAGGCGATCACCGTTGCCGCCTGCAGAATCACGGTGCTGAAATCGTTAAAGTCGAGCCCGAACGCCTCGATCTTCTCGCGGCTCTCTTCGGGGAAAAGAACCTGATACAGGCTGTAGATATCCTTGGGGTCGAGTCTCTCCTTCTGCAGGGTCGGGGTGATCTTCAAAACGTCGACCGCCTTGTTGCTGACCTCGATCTCGACGCCCTTGATGACGATCTTCGGCTTCTCTTCAAAATTCAGTTTGTCGGTAATATCAACGATCTTTGCCATCGTTCATCTCTCCTTTTAAAGAAATACGGAGCTGCCGTGTGACAGCTCCGTTGATGTTTTTCGGCAATTATGCCGCAGGGGTATAGGTAGGCTTGCCGTTGCTGAGCATTTCCCACTCAAGGGGACCTACGTCCGCTGCTTCGCCGGTATTCATGTTGGTCACATTGATAACAGCATTGCTGAACAGCAGTGTGGAACCGTCGGGGAAAGTCCACAGGACGTTTGCCTCCGCGTTTCTTCCGTTCTTATAGAAGAATTCCGCTACCATGTTGTTGCCGGCGTCGCCGATATTACGCTTGCCCTTAACGGCGATCTTGATGGATTTTCCGGTCATCAGACGGCGAATCCAACCTTCCTCACCGTAGGAGCGCCACTCCTGAATGACGTTATCGATCGTCATGGTGTAGCTTTCCATATCCGCGATTGCGGTTGAAGGGGTTGCAGTTCCCGCTGCGCCGATCTTGAACTGATTTTCGTAACAAGGGAATACTCCCGAAGGTACTACAGGATCAGACATGATTCTCTATCTCCTTTCCTACAAATAATTCAAATTCTATGACGAATTCATAAACGCCGAAATCGTCTGTATCAACAAAGACAGGTTCAGGTACCAGCAAATTGATATGTTTGATTCTGCGCACAGTCATACCGTCGATATTCGGATAATGCACCTCACAGGACGGAATATCCTCACCGGGATATTCCGCGTCAAGACGTGTATCCGTGATCCGATCGAGATCACTCCACGGGAGGGGGGTATGCAAGAACTCAAACAGCTTACACGCGGCATACTGGGACTGTTCCATGTTGTGGGTGTAGTGGATCAGCAGTGAGATACCGACCCTCTCATAGCTCTCCAGCGCTCCGTAGGCGCGGTAGGGCTGTTTTCCTCTCTGTACGAGCGGATAAACGCCCAGCGCCTTGTCGGGCTTACTGTCGAGCTTGCCGCAATAACCATGATGAAACAGCTCATGATACACGGGCATGCGTTTCAGCCATGTCAAAACATCATATACGCCTATCATAATCCTGTCTCCTTCTTATAGATCGCGGCGAAGGCTTTCTGTGCGAAATCCTCCTGCTGTCCGCCGGGCAGCCACGGTTCGTACCACTTGCCGCGGGCGTTGGCGTTAAACCTGTGATTGAAGTTATACTCGGGGTGATAATACAGCCGTCGTGCATACGGCGTACTGGATATGATCTCAATACGCCCCTGTGCGGCGTGGCTGTCGTCCACAAAGGTGCTTTCGTTCTGCAGGTTGCCCGTCTTGAACGGAAACACCTCGGCGTTTTTGACTTCGCTCAACAGCGCCGCGCCGGTCATCTCCAATGCTTTGACAGCCGACGCGGTGAGATTGTTGATCTTGGGGATGTTGATCTTGACGGTAGATCTGACGTCGATCGGAGCCATCAGATCAGCTCCAAACAGGTATAATTGACCGTACCGTCGGGATTGCGGGCTTTGAGCCCGCGCAGCACATGGCGCCTGACGCCGAATACTTTGACCTCTCCGCCGGAGATCACAGGCATATCGGGCGCGATATCGCCGTTGAAAAAGGCGCGCCCGCTGATCTCGACCAGCTTCTTTTGCTGGGTCATTACCGTCTTTGCGCCGTCCTGATAATTACACATCAGATCCGCCTCAAAGACAGTGATCGGCTCGCCGCGCTCTGTCAGCCCTTCTCCGTGGAGCTTGACGCTGATCGGCGTCTTGCATACGGCGTCGGGTACCAGCTTGACGTACTTCATATCCGTAAACAGGTCAGCCCGGTTTGACGGAGCAGAGCGTACACATCCCCGGGTACGATCACTCCGCCGATCCGCTTGACCGCCGCGTCGTCAAAGCTCATGGATACGCCGTTGATACCGTATGACCGAAGTGCCGAATCAAGCAGTTCGGCGTTATCGATCTTGAACCGCAGAAAACGGGAACAGACGCGCAGCAGCGTATCGCGCTGAAACTTCGTCAGCGCGAAATAGTCCGTGATACGGTTGAAGGTCAGCGTGTTGACATCCTCGCACACGCTCCTGATCGTAGCGTCATCCTCGCCGAGGGTAACGCCCGCGTCGGCGAGGACTTCGTTCAGCAGCGCGTTATCGTTCGAGATCAGCGCGGTATAAAGGTCGGTCACGATTACTCACCCTTTCCGGGATCGGTCTCCTTGTCGCCGTCGGTCTTCTTCAGCGTCTTGATCTCCTTCTTCAGTTCCTTGTTCTCAGCGACGAGCTTATCGCGCTCCGCCTTCAAGGATTCGAAGTCCTCCAGGGGCACCTTCTTGCCGATGGCGTGTTCCTTGATGTTGCCCTTTTCATCGACAATATCAAAGCCGCGCGCCTTATAGGCTTCCTTCTCAACATCATTAGTGATGTTGTACTCGCGGTTTTCCTTAACAGCTCTCAGCATGCTACCGCCTCCTTACGAAGCCGCGTTGATGCGGCAACCCTTAGCCAGCAGCTCATCGATACCGAAGGTGCCGTTGAAGCGGCGGTTCTGGTACAGATAGCGGTCAGCAGTACGGCTGTCGGAGCCGGGCTCGAACATCTGGATATAGGAATACTTCACACGGGACACCTGCGCCTCGGGATCAACCAGGATATAGTTGATCTGCTTTCCGGTAGCGGCGACAGCGTAACCGTTGGTGAAGTTGTAGGCGGTCATGAAGCGACCGGAGGGAATCTTCTTGATCTTGCCGATATCGTCCAACGAATAGACGCGGCGATCGATGCGGTTGCCGTTACCGCCGACGTTCAGCTCTCTCTCGATACCCTGAGCGTTCTTCAACAGCTTGTGGGTACCGTTGGTAAGATAGAGGATACATCTCTCGAGCGGTACGCCCTCATCTGCCAGAGCGACCATATCATCGTCGAGCTTGCCGAGGATATTTGCCACAGTAAGGGCGGTGGTATCAACCGTAACGCCGGCACGGACAGCCTCGGCGTACAGCTTGCTGAAGGTGTAGCAATCCAACTCAGGGATCGCCTGAGTGCGCTCAAAACGCTTCTGGATATTCGCGATCGATACGACCTGATTGGTCTCGTCGACGTCCATCGGATCCACAGCGAACTCGATATCACGGTCGTGATCCAGCGTCACGGTCTGATAATCGTTCTGATAGGTGCCGGAGTTAAACTGCGCGGCGCGGGTGTGATCCTTATAACCCGAGACCGAAAGGGTGGGGATCTTCAGATCCTTGGTATTGATGATCTGGATATCCTCGTTAGAGTGGTACAGGTCGTCGCTGAGCAGCTCCTGACCGTACAACTCGCGGAGGACATTGCCGAAAGTGGTTACATAGTTTAAAGGCATAGATTATTCTCCTTTTATTTTTTTCTTACGCCGAAGATGCCGCGAAGCATATCATCGTCGACACCATCGGACTGGGTACCGTCGCCGCCGATACGGTTAAAGCCGTTGCCGCCGCTCTGGGTACCCTTGAGCGCGGGAACGTCTTCGAGGACCTTTTTGACCGCTTCTGCGAGAGCGTCCTCTTTGACTTTGCCGTTTTCGTCGGTGACGTTGTTCAAATCAGCCATACGAAGCAGATAGTCCACAGATTCCAGCGGGACGCCCTGCTTGAGCGCTTCTTTCATGGCAGCGGTATTGAGCCGCTCCTTTACCAGATCGCTCTGTGCGGTGCTCAGATCACTCTGCAGCTTCCCGACGTCGGGCGTGTTCTTTGCCTTCTGATCCTTGAACGCCGCGATCGCCTGCTTCATCTCATCAGAGGACAACCCCTGATTCTTGAAGTAGTTCTTGAGGATCGTTTCCTCATCGGCGCGCTGCTTGCCGTTGATGATCCCGGCGAGCTTGTCGTAGTCAAACGCGGGAGCAGTCTGATTCTGCTGACCGCCGCCCTGCTGATTACCCTGCTGGGTCTGAGTATTCTGCTGGTTGTTCTGCTGATTCTGATTGTTTCCTTCGCTCATGATAAGTTCTCCTTTCAGTTGTAAGGGTGTCTCCCTGTTCAGTTTTCGGGGTGTCCTCCCCTGTCCTGTGTTCTATGTTATAGAACACTCAGCACATCAGTTTTGCTCGGTGTCCTCCCGTAGTTTCACGCCTTCGGGCATAAAAAGAGCGACTACTTTTCAGCAGCCGCTTTCTGTGCGCCGGCGTCGGGCTTTTCAGCCAGACCCAGCGATATCAACTTTTCGGCGCGGTCGGGGCTGACGTTCAGCTCCTCGCCCGTCTTCTTCAGTTTCAAGTCGTCGGTCTTATCGTAGAAATCACGCTTGACCTTCAACTTGACATTTTTCTCTTTTACAGGTATTGCCATCTTCTCACCTCCTTTTGGGCATCAAAAAACCGCCCTCAACGAGAGCGGTTATAAAGTATTGTTTTATAAAAGGATAAGTGGTATTTTGGCGGGTGTGCCCCTTCCCGCATTTCTTTTGACCCAAAGGGTGCGTAGCAGCACATTCTCTACTTCAAAATACCACTCTTATCCTATGGATATTATAACACTTTTATTCACATTTGTAAAGTGTTTTACTCTTTTTACGCAGTTTTGCAAGATTCGATTCTCTTATCCGATAGAACGTCATAATCGAGTTTTTGTAATCGGGATGATCAGGATCAAGAGCCAATCTTACAACGACATTCAGGTTACTGTCGGGCAAATGTTTTATCATCAAGACAGTAGCGGGGTGTTTATTGTCGACAAGGATCTCATCCGGGCTGAGAACCGTATCTTTTCCGTACTGTTCAAACAATTCGTAATCTTCAGGATGGTGTGTTTTGATATGTTTGAGTCTTTCATCGGTAACGATTACTTCATCAGTATAAAGCTCGCCGAATTCTTCCGTAAGAGGCTTTGTATTTAGTTTTCCTAATGCTGTGAATTCCATAGCTGCTTTTTCCTTACCGACAGTTTTAGCGGTAACTATTATAGCACTTTGCACAGCTTTTTCAAGCAGTTTTTTGTGATAATCAGACCACTTTTCGGTGTAATCAGACCACTGTTCGGCTCTGCCTTGATAGGTCTTTTTATTGTCAGGATCAAGGGCATATTTGGAGAGGCGCCTGTACATCTTTTCCATACGCCTGCCGTATGCTGCCTTCTGTTCGGCGCGCTCAATCTCGGTGAGATCCTCCTGCGCTTTCTTCGGCAGGACCTCCCGATCGGGCGGAGTGCTGATCCCCTCAAAGTACGGCGAGGAGCTGTCCTTACAGCGCGGGTGGAACAATCCCGCCTTCATCGCGTCACTGAGCAGCGGATATTTACCGCCCGCGTCAGACGGCTTACCGCCCGCGTAAACATCATCGATGAACACCATGCCTACAAAGTCGGCACATCGTCCGCACGCGCCGTGACGTCGATTAATGATGACGGTGGACATTCCCCACTCCTGCATCTTCAAGCCTTCGCCGCGCAGGTAGGCGCGTTTGTTGGCGGTGCGGATCGCCATCTCGGCATAATCGGGAAGCGTATGGCGCGCGCCGTTCTTATACTCCACACATTGGAGTCCTGCGCTGAGCATATCCTTGACCGCCATATCGACCGCCTGCTCATAGGTAGCGGCGCCGCTGTTCATGAACACTTGAGCGTCAAAGATCGCCTTGCGGTAGACGTCGTTCGAGCGGCGTAATACCGCCTGCTCGGCGCGTTTGAGGTCGTTGGTCGTCGCCTCGATCAGCGCGTTCATCTTACGCTCGTTCACTCGGAAGAAAGCTGCCTGTGACTGCGCGGGGATTCTGTGCGCGGGATAGCCCCTTTGAATGGCTTTGAGGATCCTCTGCTCCTGTTTATAGGAAGCGTCGGCGGCGGTAGCGGTCAGCATATCGCCGACCCTGTTGTTCAGATCGGCGAACACTGTGGAAAACTTCGCCTTGTTCATCTTGCGGTATTCTTCAAGCGCCTGTAGCTGTTTGACCTGCCACTGTTCCCAGTTATAGCCCTCTTTCATCTCCTCGGCGCGATGGTGCTTGAAGTTGCGCATCATGGAGTCGATCAGGTAATTCTCGATCCGCTCAAAGGCGCGGGACAGGTCGTAAGGCGCCGCCATCAGGCAACACCGTCAGCGTTGACGGCGGGAGGCTCGTCCATCATCACGATCCCCTGCTCTTCCTTGATGCGGCGGACCTCAGCTTCTTTCCATGTATCGTCCTTGCTGTCGCCGTAGAGCTCCTCTACAGCTGCTTCGGTCGACATGATACCGCCCGTTTTACCTTTGGAGATCGTTTCGACCTGACTCTCAAAGCTCGGGTTTGCGTATTCGCCAAACTCGACCGTGACCGACGGCTTATCCACAGCCTGTTCATGCCAGATCTGATCGGCACACAACACAGCGGTAACGACCTCGGGCAAAACCGTATTGAGAAGCTCAATGATATTGCCGCGGGTATAGAGTGTTGTTTTCTCCTTTTCCCGCTGTGCTTCGGCGTTGTCGAGCTTCTTGACGTCAATACCGAGGGTCGAAGGGCTGATGACGCCCTGTAAAGCGAGATCCAGCGCGGAAATATATGTCGCGAGGTAGCTGTCATGCGGGATTGCCGCCTGTTCGTTATAGATCCTGTTCCCCGCTCCCGATTCGGAAACGTCGTTGCCGACCGCGATAAAGCGGTTGTCGAAGGCGTTCGGCTTGATCACCTTGCCGGTCTCAGGATCACGGGGTATCAGATTTTCGGGAATATACTGCTTTGTTCTGCCGGCGCGCAGCGCGTCCATCCACTGGCTCCATGCTTCGTCCAGCGCGTCAAAGTTGTCGCTCTTGCCTTCGTACAGGCTCTCGCCTCTGCCCTCAAACTGCTCACTGTCGCCGTAGATGGCAGGGACGGCGAGCATGACGGAAGTATCAAAGGTAACGCCCTCGCCCTCGATCCACTTTGTCTGAGGGATATAGTTCAGCGGCAGCCGTTCGCTGTTCTCGTTCAACAGCTCATAACGGATATAGCCGTAGCCGTAATGCTCTTTGAAGATATAGCAGCGATAATTATGCGTGTAGGTCGTGAGAAAGACGACCTCATGGATCCTGCCGCGCCGGTAGACAAACTCGACATTCTCGCCGGATACATATTCGAGGATCGGGCTATCCTTAGCGATATCAGTATCGAACGTCACTTTGAATGCGCCGTCGCCGACGATCAGGAGCTTCTTCATAAACCGCTTGAACAGCTTGTCTGTCTTGTTTTCCTTTGCGATCTTCTTCCAGCGTTCCTCGTGCGTCGGCTTCTCAAAGGTCAATCCGTTGTAATCGTGCAAGATGATATTAGTCAGCACCCTGACGATCAGCTTCGGGATCCCTGTATGGATCTTGCGGATCTCCATGCCGCGCGTCGACGACGCCTTCCAGAACATTGTCGGGCTGACTTCCAGCTGACGGAAGAAATCTGACAGCTCGGAGCTGTCGCCGCGGTACCACAGCTTGTTTCTGGCAATCGTGCCGTAAAGATCAAGCCGCTGCTGAATCACGATCTGCTTATTGGCGGCAGGCTCTATATGTAAGAAGTTACGGATCTTTTCTCTCAAAAAATCACCCAGTCCCATGTATATCATTTCCTATCTTTGCTTTATATGGAATCCACGCGTACTGTCCGGAGTTGATACAATGATCGTTTCTGTCCTCCGGTTCGTTGTCCTTGTTATCCTTCCAGGAATAACTCTCAAACTCCGCGATCGTCGTCTGACAATGATCGAGTACATAGAAATATCCCTGCGTCAGCCACGACGTCACCAGTTTGATACGGTCGATGATCTTGAGCTTCTTCCATGCGTTGTTGAAGGTGTAGATACAGCCGTGCAGGCGCTTGTACTTGTTCAGCTCCGTGATCGTTGCCTGATCGGCGGAGTCAATAAAGACGTTGCGAGCAAAGCCCCAGTCCTCTCGGTTACGCTCCAGAAAGTCAATGAAATTCGGGACCGTATCGGACGGCGCGAGAGGCGTGGACAGATCTTTGTTGTTGTAGACCTTCTCATCGAGCTGGATACACTTGCCGCGGTCGGTAAAGCCGTAGAAGGTCATCGCGATCGTGTCCTTGGATTCGGAGCTGTAGGCGGTATCAAGACCCGCGGAGAACTCGATGAAATGCTCTTTATGACGGTCGTCCGTCAGGAATTGCCGCGCCCACTCGCGGGATCGGACATGTTTCTTGCGGTCAAAGTTCGGGAACACCAGCCCCGTTGCTCTGCCGCGCAAGCCCTGTACCTTATTCTTATAGATCTTCGTCCCCTTCGGCGTATTGCTGAGAACGCGGTCAAGCTCAGACTGCCGCAATCCGAGATTATCGCGAAAAGAAAAGAACCAATGCACCCAGCCGTGCTTTGGCTCTTCCGTCAACTCTTCAATGATCTCTTTCGGCGTGTCATCCCGCCACTTGTCAAGCGGTCTGGCACAGTTGATATATTCGTGATAGATCGGCAGATTCGGGTCGTCGGGGTTCAAGGTCGCCATCATGTAATCGGCGCGCATACTCGCCTCGCGGACGAACTCGATATTCGCCGTGTTGATCTCGTCGATATACAGGCAGCCGTACTGACCGCCCAGCGCCTTCTTCCACTTCGTTTTATCGCCGTAGCCCATGACGTACACGATCTTGGTGACGCCCGGGGACGGTGTGAAAACGATATGCGGGATCTTGTCATCCTTCGTACCGTTGCCGTTATACGTAACGAGTGAATCGAAGTTATCGAGGATACCGAGATCCTTCTGAATGATGTTCTTCTCAGCGGTACCGGTATCGTTCGCCGCAATGATATGCAGCTTCTTCGGCGACTGTGCGACCTTCAACATGAATTTGAAGATTCCGACGGTCGTCTTGCCCGCCATCGTCGTACCCTCGAGGAACTCGACGGGCGCCTGACAGCGGAGAAAGTCTTTGTATTTCGTTGAAAACAGCAGCTTAGCCGGCACTGCCCTCACCCTTGATCTCTTTCAGGATACTCGAAAGCGAGGACATATCCGCTTTGACGTTGCCGTTGATCTCAACTTTGTCCTTGAACAGACCGAGGTGTTTGCCGAGGAGCTCCAGCGCCTTCAGCTTATCAGCGAGCTTGACTTCGCGCTCGACGCCGTCCTCGCCGAAGGTCTTGACCTTGACCGACTGGATCGCCGCCATATCGTCATCGGAGATCTTGTCCATCAAGAGCGCGGTATCGAGGTCGACGACCTCGCCCGCATTGACGAAAGCGATCTTCGCCAGCTCACGGACAACGCGATCAGCATTAACTCCCGTGCGCCGCGACCGCTCTGCGATCGCCTGATCTACTGCCTTTGCAATGTCAGGTTTTGTCAGGTTTTCCGACCCGATCTCTTTGGCAGAATCGGGTGAGTACCCCGCTCTGATAGCCGCCTGAGTGGCGTTCAGATCGATCAGATACTCTTCCACAAATCTTTTTTGTTTCTTTGTCACTCAGGTTCACCTCGATAAAAAAAACAGCTTATTTACTGGACTTTTTTCAACTTCCATAAATTATCAGTTGTGGAAGTTAGGGGTCATTTGCCCGTTTTTTTGAGTCCTAATTCACGTTTCCATCTTAGTAGAATTAGGATATTTAGTACAAAACAAAAAGACTCAGGCGGTCGACCGGGATCCTGAGTCCTTCTGTTTGGCACCAAATAATCGATAGCACAGCAAGAGAAAGGAGGGGTATTCCTGGCCTGAAACGATTTTTTTATCTTCACTGGCTGTGCCAATTATAATTATATCAGATTCAAAAGTAACTTTGTAACCAATTTACCACTCGTATTTATAGCAGCGCTTTTTGATACTCGCGATGGTGTCAAGTCTGCCGTCGGTGATCTGCGCGATTCTCCGCCAGGAATAGCGCCGCACGAGAAAGAGATAGATACAATTCTCCTCGTCGATATCCTTTGACAACCGTCTCAGGCTCTCATCCCGTATCGCGATTAGACGCTTCAATTCCTGCTCGGTCTCATCGATCTCTGCGATACAGCTGCCGATCTTATCGGACATCTGACCGCTGCCGGGCATTCCCGTCAATGCAGGGGTCACATTGAGTGCATCGGCTTTCAAGCGTTCCAGCTTCCGACTGAGTGCCGCGATATTTCTGTCGATCTCTTTGATCTCACGAATGTTCAACGGACTTCACTTCCTTGAAAATCTCGGGATTGTCCGTAACGACCTGGAACAATCCCTTTGAGATCTGCTCCACCAGCTTTTCTTCGTCGGCCGCGCTGACGATATTCGGGCAGTAATTCTCGATGATACCGTGCATCAGCTCGTGTAAGAATACAACGGATTGATAGTCCTCGGTTCCTTCACGCACGACTTTGATCTTCTGTTCAAAAAAGCTGTGTGTCCCATCGACAACGTTACTGCCGTTGACAAATGATTTTTCCTCACGATCGACCGAATATACACAGCCGGCGATCTTTACCGTTTCGGGAATATGTATCTTTATCATGGTTATCTCCTCACTTTCTGCGAAAGGTTGAATTCCGCTTATCTTTGACGGTTCTGATGACGGCATAGACGACAAGAGCGATAAACTCGCCCAACACTGTCGCGATCACGCCACACCAGAACGGCGGTATGGTAAAGGTCATTTGGTTTCCTCCTTTTCCTGTACTTGTTCTTTTGTAATATTCGGCATATTCACTCCTCCGCTTCTATGATGGTCGGCGCGTCTATGCGTTTTAAGGTGCCGCGATTGGTACAGACAACAGTAATGTTATCAATGTCGTCCGCGTCAATCAGTCTGCCGTGAGGTGTAGAGACTTCTGTGAGAGAATATTTTCTACCGAGCACAGATAAATGGATTGTTCCATCGTGGTTAAAGGATAAATCACAGGGAATTTTTGCCGCTCCAAACTGTACATCTTGACCTACTTTCCAATTCCTGATAGTCCAAAGCTTTAACGTCCCTTTATCTGTTTGCACTTCCGTTTGTTTCGGCATATCCATGCCCTTAATCAGTAGGCTCATTGTTCTTCCTCCGCTTCGATGATTGGGTGAGCGTCCGCAATTAACCTATAGACCACATTCAAAGGAATTGCTGTATCATACTTTCCAACCATATTCTTTATTCTATCTTCGAGCCTATCCGCGTCGATTAGTCTGCCGTGCGGCTCAGGAACATCCTCAGCGGGACAGTTCGGAAGTCGCTGATCGAGATTCTCAATGTCGCATGGCTCTCCGTCCTTGACAGCAGTGCAAAAGCACGATCCGTCAGCTTTTTCATAACAGCACGGACAACCACAGCAGCACTCAGGCATATCAACGCCTCTGAGAAATATGCTCATTACACCCTCCTGTTCCATGCTTTTTTAGCATGATCGAAACCTTTGCTTATGCTATTATTTGTAACCGGGGTAGAAATTCCCCGACCAGTATCAATATACTCATGGATACTCATTACCTTTGTCTTTGCGCCGCAGCTCTGGCATTGGACCCATGCTCCAGATATACCGTATACAGGATTTTTAATAATCAGTTTAGCTGGAGCGCCGCAAAACGGGCATGGTTTCAATTCTGTCATTCCTTTACCTCTCTTTCATATTCTTCTCTATCAACCGTTTTCCAGCAGTCGATGATTATACCATTGGAGAAGGTTGTCCGATAGCAGATCTCGTATGTATCGGGCGGGGTGTAGTGACTGTCGATCACTTCAATGATCGTGTACGTGACGGGCTCGGTCGGCTCAGGCTCAGACTCGGCGGCACACGCCGACAGGGTGCCGATCAGTATAATCAAGGCGAGGAGCAAGCTGATCAGTCGGGTCATGGGTTGTCCTCCAGCAACTCGGGGTTATCGTGAATGTTTCCGATAACATAAACATCAAATTCGTTCATAACTATGTCTATAGCTGGCGAATTATTCCCGTGTTTGATACAATAGCACCCTGTCCCATAAATGACAACTCCATTGTATTTGGGCGTGGAAACAATATCCCCCTCAAATATCTTCTTGCCGTTCTTATCGGGTAAATTGCTTACGCACTGTCCGACGGTTGATGGATCTACCTGAATAAACGTAACATGTGTCGTTATCCCTTCCATGCATTTATAGTTGATAGTTAATCTTTCTTTTTTTAAAATATAGCTTTCTGCATTTTCGGTTTCATACAAAAAGCCGTACACCCATTCGCCGTTATCGATCCGCTTGCCGCGGTATAGTTTTTCTACCATTCCTCGTCCTCCTGACTTTTCAGATCTTCTGACTCCCTTTTCAAACCTAAGGTTGCTTTATGTGCCATAGTCGCGACCTGAATCAGTTCGCAGGCGGCAAGGCAAGCATGCCGAGCTAAATACTTTAACTCATTAATAGGAATGATGTCATGCTTTACTCCATCCCAAAAGCTGTTAAAACCCTTATAGATCGCATCTAATTCTACCTGAGCTTCTTCGATCTCCTCTTTGATAACACCGTACGCCTCATGATAAGAAGCGAATTGCTTTCCGTATTTTTCTGACGACTGTCTGTATTCCTGATCGATCAGGTTTTCGACACCATCTTTAAGTCGTTTCATGCTCATGATTTTTCCTTTCTATTTTTTCTTTCGTGAATATCCCTCAACAGACAGATCGATTCACTGTTCTGCGCTCGGGTATCTCTGAGGATCGCTTCGTAGTAGAAGCCGTCGTCGCACAGGCGGAGAGTACAGCCGATGAAGATGTACTCCGCACCGTTGTGAATGACTGTCTGATTGAGGTTGTACTTGACGCGGTTAATTTCCATTCGGCGGCAGCTCCTCGATACTGACATAGATGCCGGGGATATCCGCCCAGAATTTCTCAGTGATCTCAGAAGCTACCTGCGCGTCGTCCTTCCAGTAGTTCAGTTCTGTCATCACGTCCTTGAACAGTTTCAGGCTGTTTTCTGTATCCGGCTTCGACGTCTTGTATTCACCGTCACGATGATCACCCTTGATCGGGTAGCACCATTTGGTGATCAACCGCAGCGCACCGCCCATCGGCCGCTCGGGGATATACTTGCTCAGATAAGCGGTGAATTTTGCCTTGACGTCTTTGAGCTGTTCATCCTGATAGCGGATCACCTTACCGTCACGGACGGCGGTGCGGCTGCCCTGCTGATAGGTATGCGACGGAGGTATCATCGGCAAAAAGAAATCGATTTTCATGTGTGCTCCTTCCGCGCGCGTGCGCGAGAATATTTTTGACTATAAAAACGGGGAGTGTCATACCCCGTTTTATATATATAAAATATATATAGGGTTTGAGAATTTTTCTCGTTTTCGGTTGTTTTATCGATTCTGATAATTTTTCTCATTTTCGAGAAATTAACCGATTTTGAGAATTTTTCTCGTTTTTCTCATTTTCGATTATTTTTCCGATTTTGAGATTTCTTCGACATTGCCTTTGACAATACGAAATCTATCACAGAGATCGTTTTCTACCCATTTTCGAATAGTACTTTCTGCCTTCCCGATCTGTTTAGATAATTCTTTCAAAGAAACAACGCCGTTTTCGTTGAAGGACTTCAAGCTATAATAATGCGTCTCAAAATCCTGTCGGCGACTCTCAGCTTTTTGCTCGGGGGATTGCTTCTTGCCGAAATTCTTACGGTAGTTCTGCCCGGGACGCGTGTCATCGCTCTGCGCGTCGGTGAGGATCCCTTCACGGTCCGGCCGATGGATCGGATAATCGAACCAGAGATTCAACGGGCTCGGCTTCGGGAACTCGCGCAGCGTCATATCGATGCGCCACGCTGAGAGCTTGTCGAGCTCACGGCCGCTCTGATCGATCGCCTGTCGCGCGAGCTTTACGGATTTAGGCGGCAGCTGTTTCGAGGCAATATCGCGCATTCTTGAAGCGCTCTGTTCATCATCAAGGCTCACCAAATCTCTATAATCATCACGGTCATAGAATCGGTGCATATAGTCGATATAAACGGCACATTCGCGCTTATTTTCATACGTCTGACGGATACTGTCGGTGATCTCGAGTTCGATCAGGTCAAGCATGGCGTCGGGATCGCGGGCAAATACGCCGGAGCCCGACGCGCGGTCCATCGACTTCTTGCCGCCCTGAGAACCCTTTGAATGATGGTGACAGTAGATGACGGCGCACCCGAGCTCCGCGCAGATCTTATCGAACTCGTTACAGAATTTTGACATATGTTCGGCAGAGTTCTCGTCGCCCGTGAGCACCTTATAGATCGGGTCGATAATGACGGCAATATAGCCTTTCTTCATCGCGCGGCGTATCAGCTTCGGCGCGAGTTTGTCCATCGGCGTCGCCTTACCGCGCAGGTTCCAGATATCAATGTGTTTCAGATGGTCGGGATCCCAGTGGTGCGCCTTGTAGACGTCGGCAAAGCGGTGCAGACAGGACGGCTTATCGAGTTCGAGATTGACATACAACACCCTGCCCATCGTGCATGGATAGCCGTACCAGTCGCGCCCTTCGGCAATCGCGATCGTCAGTTCGATCAACGAGAATGACTTACCCGCTTTAGACGGTCCCGCAATCAGCATCTTGTGCCCCTGTCGGAGGATCCCGTCGATCAGCGGCGGCGCCAAATCAGGCAGATTATCGAAGGTATCGGCGAGACTCTCGGGATCGGGGAGATCGTCATTGATGCTCTCGATCCATTCCTCCCACTCTGCCCAGCTCTCTTTGCCGATATTGGTATCCAGCAAATATTGCTTTTTGCCCCGGCGGATCACGCCAGGCATACGGGACAGCCGAGACGGGTTCTTGTTCTGCTTGTCGACCTCGAGCCCATTCTTCTTACAGACGTTATAGAGATACTGCACGCGCTTGCGGTATTCTTCGGCATTGGAAGCCTCGACCTTAACGATCGCATGGATACTCTTGCCGCCGCTGTAGACCAGCGCCGCGACAGGAAGCTCCAGCTCTCGGATAATCGTATTCTGAGTGCTCAGATCGGCGCTGTCGGATTCTACCAGCGCATAGCGATAGTCGGTGACATTATCGTTCTTGACGTCCTTACCGTCAAGCGGATTGAAGCGGATCCACGCGCCCGCGTCGGGATCATAGTCGCCGAATACCGCGCCGATATCGTTATCAGGTAGCTTGTACAGCTCACTGAGTAGTTCGCCTGCCGTGCGGTCGACACTGCCCTTCTTCGGCAAAGGCTTGCCGTCCTCATTCTTCCAGGATTCGGTGACATAACCGACGTATTCGTCGGAGTTGAACAACGCTTTGAGATAGTCGATTATCTGCTCCTTCGGCGACCACTGCCGCGGCAGTTCGAACTGCTCCACCTCTACCCCTTCAAGCACCTTCAACGGATCACGGGCAATCTCGTCGTCCCAGTCCATCGCCTCGTCGCGAATCTTCGACGGTGAATAGCCGCCTTCAACCGCAAGCTGATAAATGGTACCGCCCGTGACAGGGGTACCGCTGCCGTTGAAGGTCGCCCACTTCTTTTCACAGTCGCCGGGATGATAACGCTTTGCATCCGATCGTGACCAGTCATCCCATACGGAGCAAGGGAGTCCCTCGTGCTTGAGCGCCATACCGACATTGACCCAATCCTGATAGTCGAGCACAGCAGGATCAATGTATTTCAGCTGCTCAAGGATATATTTATTGTCCGTCAAATAAGCTCACCTCCGGCGGAGCAGGAATATACGTTGAAGGGTCGATACTGCGCGGTACGCGCCACTGGTTAGCGGCGATGCGGTTAATCAGATTGCTTGCCTGATCGAACAGCCAGGTACCGACGTGCTGAAATCCTTTGTTCTCGAGAAAACGGATCTGTTTCGGCGTCGTCAAGCCGTTATCGCGGCGCTTGCTCAGTCGGTCGAGCAGAAGCTTTGCTTTGCCTGCATTATCGATCTCGTCGGGAAAGATGCCGTAATGCTCGAGGGCCTCACGCTGTTGATTAGTCGGCGGTCCCATCTCCCACCCGAAGGCGGGAACGTAACCGGAAAGATCCTCGGCACAGATCGACATTTCGAACTGCAGCGGATCGACGAGTTTGCGCTTGCGGTGCTTCATCTCGGCGAGTTGTTTGGCAAGAGCCTCTTCGCGCTCGGTGACGACGTCCTTCTCTGCGGATTCGGCGGCTTCTTCGATATTGACCGCGTGACCGGCTTTTTCGGCGAGATTCTTGGTCATCTTTTTCGCGACCTCGTCAGAGGTACAAATCAGGCTCGCCGGGCGGCAAAGCTCATGACGTTCGGTATGCCAGAGAAAATCGAGCAAGAGAAGGTGGTCTTTCCCTTCGCTTAATCGGGTACCGCGACCGACCATCTGACAATACAACGATCGCACCTTAGTCGGTCGGAGCACAATGACGCAGTCGACCGACGGACAATCCCACCCTTCAGTCAAAAGCATGGAGTTACAAAGCACGTTGTACTTGTCTGCGGCGAAATCAGCGAGTACTTCTTCCCTGTCGGAACTGTTGCCGTTGATCTCGGCGGCACGAAATCCCTTGCTGTTGAGAATCTCAGTGAATTTTTGCGAGGTTTTGATCAGCGGCAGGAATACTACCGTCTTGCGATCCTTGCAGTAGTTAAGCATTTCATCGGCGATCTGATACAAATATGGGTCAAGCGCGGTGTCGATATCGGACGCTTTGAAGTCGCCCGCCTGCGTCGACACACCGCTCAGATCGAGATTCAGTGGGATCGTGACCGCTTTGATTGGCGACAGGTACCCGTCCTTGATCGCCTGCGGAAGCGTGTATTCGTATGCGAGAGATTCAAAGACGGTTCCCAGATTCTTCATGTCGCCGCGATCGGGCGTTGCGGTAACGCCGAGCACCTTCGCGTCTTTGAAGTGATTGAGGATCTTTAAGTAGCTGTCGGACAGGGCGTGATGCGCTTCGTCGATGATGATGTATTCAAAATAATCTGACGGAAACTGTGCGAGACGCTTATCGCGCATGAGTGTCTGGACAGATCCCACGACTACGCGGTACCAGGAATCCAGACAGCTTTGCTCCGCCTTCTCGACCGCGCAGCGCAGTCCTGTCGTTTTGAAAATCTTATCGGATGCTTGGTCGAGCAGCTCGCCGCGGTGAGCAAGGATCAGCACTCGTGCGCCGTCCGCCACACAATCCTGCGTGACGGACGCGAAAACGATGGTCTTGCCGGTACCTGTCGGCAGGACGAGAAGCGTCTTTTTCTTCCCGTCCTGCCATTCCTGCTTCACCTTATCTCGAGCTTCGACCTGGTACGGTCTGAGCTCCATATCAGTTACCAAACGATCCGGGAGTCCACTGGCGGTGCTGAGTAACAGACGTCAGCGGCTCCTGCGTGTAAGCGGCGTCACCCTGCAAAGGCGCCGCAGTAGTCTTAGGCGGTTCTAAGAAGGCGATGATCTCGTTGTTCTCGTGCTCCTTGCCGTCGTTGCCCGTCCATTTACGAATACCAACCTTACAGCGACCCTTGGCGCCTTTGACGGCGTTCCAGTTCATGCGCAGGGTCTCGCCGTGCTTGCGATGACCGATCGCGGTAAAGAACTGGCAGAGCTTCCACTCGGCCTTTCTGTTCAAGAAGAGATTCTCGCTGACGGTCACATCGCCCTCATGATCATGGATCGTGATCGTCAGCTCAGCTTTCGGACACGCTGCCATCTTGGCACTGCCCTCAAAGCGACCGCGCGTAAAGTCGGTTACGGTGAAATCATACTCACCTTCGGGGAGAACGCGAAAGCCCTCTCCGTCGTTCTGTATTTCGTCATCCCATGTCATTGCGACGTCATTTACATTGTTGTTTGCCATTCTTATTTGTCTCCTTTCATATCAAACGGTAAATCTTTATTGCTCATGATCTTATTGAGCACCTGCGGCCACGCTCCGACGAGACAGCCTTCGATGAAGTCGGGGTCATAAGCCTTGATGGGTGTGTTTCTCGGGTAATATCCCTGCTGGGATACAACGACCTGAATGTCTTCGACCGTGACATTGTTCTCGCGCATCAGTGAAGCGAGCGACTTCGGAACGCCTGTCAGATCTTCGGTGATTTCCTGCGTCGGCGGGGCAGTCGGAAGCTGTTCGGTGTCAAGAATCGCGTCGATGCGGGAAGTATCAATCGCCGACGTCGAGAGATTGGCAGAAAGTTTATTAGCGGGAATGAACGGTGCGATCACGCTGTAGTCAAAGTCGCACTCGTCAGGCAATCCCCAGCGGTTCTTGGCGTCCCAGCACGGATGGTGAGCAGTGTACATGACGCGCTTACCGCCCGAGGCTTTGTGTTTGTTGTTGTCGGTCTTTTCGACATAGGTCTTGTAATTGATGAACAGTACCGCGTCCGCCCACTCTTTGAGAAGCGGCGAATCCTGCTTTGTCAGCTTCAAGCTCCAACGATCGTATGCGCCGGCTTCATCGGGCTGTTCAAACTTTTTGAGTTCCGCATGAGCCGTGACTACGACGTTGATACCGATCTCAACGATATCTTCCAGCATGTTCAACAGCTTGCCGAACTCCTCTATCAGATAGGTATAACCCTTACCATATCCGAAATCTTCAATGCCCTGCTTTTTGGAACGGGCACATACTGCCTTGCTGAGCAGCTTCTCCGCCCAGTCGGCGGTATCGAGTACGAAGGTCGAACAGATATCGGGGTGATTCTTCACGAGATCGATGCACTCATAGATCATCTGAGCGCTGTCGGGGCGATCCAGGCGGTTTACGTCCAGATCGTAGGTACCGCCCTCAGTATCGCAAAACAGCGGATCGGGAAACTGAGAAGCAAATGTACTCTTGCCGATGCCCTCGGGGCCGTAGATCACGACCTTCTTTGCCCTGTTGATTTTTCCTTTCGATATGTTCATTAGAATTTTCCTTTCTCCCATGTCTTGGGTGCCGCATCGGGTTCGGCTGTTACGGGATTATCCGACGTGGCAGCGTATCCGTCGGCAATGATCAGACTGCACTCGTCGCCGGTCGAAACGCGCGTCGCGATGACCTGCAGCCCTTCTTCTTTCAGCCAGTCGTTGAACTCGTTCAGCGTATCCAGATCCATCTGCTCGAGCTTATCCATGAGGACAAATCCGCAGTTAGGATTGAGCTTGCGGACGATCGCGGTAGCTACCTTGAGCTGCTCGGAGCCGCTCATGTTATCCCACTTGTAGCCCTTATAGGTAAGCTCCTTATCCTCAACGGACAGCCCCTCCAGCGGAAGATTGGCATTGTCGAGGAGCGCCATGCGCTTGTCACGCACTTTCTCGATCTTGACAGTCAGCTCGTCGTACTGAGCGGAATACTGCTTTGCTTCGTCCTCTGCCTTGCTCTTGTCAAGGTTGGCGCGTATCTTCACGTTCAGAGCTTCGATATTGCGAATGTTGCGTTCGAGCTCCTCAGTGCTCTCATCGATCAGCTCCTCCGCCGATTTGACAGAGGTGTTGTATCGCCGTTCTGCTTCTTCAAAAGCGAGCTGAGCTCTCTGCAACGCCTCGCGGGCATTGATATATTCACTTTCGATACGGGCCCTCTGCTGACGGATACGCTCATTCTCGCCGTTACGGGCGAGGATCTCCTGTTGCTGTCTGATCAGCTCCGCGGCGGAAACAGGCTCGTCAGGTACATCAGGGTACTCCGCCATCTCAGCGGCATACTTCTTTTTACGATCGGCGATCTGACCGATATAGCGGCGCTCGTTATAGAGCCGCTGCTCCTCGTCTTCGAGCTTGTACAGCTCGTCGCCGACGCCGATGATCTTCAAGAGCGTGTCGGCCTTCTCTTTGTTGTTGGCGTTCATGAACCGCGGAAGGTTCAGCGCAAGCTGATCGATGAAGCTGTCAAGCAGCGCCTGACCGCCCTTATTGCCGCTCGGGTCGATGACCTTCAGATCGCTGTTTTTACCTCTGCGCTCAACGATAATACCGTTGCTGAGCTTGATACAAAGATGCGGAGGGATCGTCGAGCCGTCGCGCTGCGGCTGAGACGGGGCGAATCTGCCGCCTCCGAGCGCCCAGGCAATGGAATCCAGCACCGAGGTCTTGCCCTGGCCGTTCTTACCTCCGATGATCGTCAAGCCCGACTGTGACGGCTCATAAGCAACCGCCTTGACGCGCTTGACGTTTTCGATTTCAAATTCGTTGATTTTGATGCTCATTGTTTTTCCTCTCTTTCAAATTGCTCATCGATTATCTTTTTACAACCTTCTTCGGTATATATGGGATGGGTCCCTTCGATGTACTGTGTTAATTCGTCAGGCGTTTGGAAGCCGTAACGCTCCAGGTTTTCGATCAGAAGTGAAAGATGCTTAGTCTTCCTGAATTTGACACACTTATATGAGAGGTCATATGAGTAGTATTCAGAGCAGGAGGATAAATGGACGTATGTGCGAAGAAGTGCAAGTAGAAATTGGACAGGATTCTTCCCGAGATGAAGTGCTTTTTTTCCTTCCGATTCATCAGCGCAAATCACATAACTAACATCATAGAATTCGTTCGTATCTTTACGTGCAATCTTATCTCGGCTCAGTCCAAGGTGATTCAATGCGCTTAAAGCTCTTTGCTGATAATAGCCATGATCGTTTTCTATTGACGCGACTATAATTGATCTGATAATACATTCAATAGCGACCAGTTGACTGCTGTTGTTCAGCCCCATTGCATGATCATCATGTTCAGCTATATAATTGTCAATATAACTCTCCAAGCGGTTAATCAAGTTTTTTCTATAATCGGTAATAGCAGCACGTCGAGCTATTTCATCGTTACCTTTATTATTGCTGTTTGAACTCTGGATCTCTTCCTTTGTTTTCATCACATATACAACCACAGAATCAGAATAATTTGACATCTTAAATCTGATTTCTCTGCCGTGATTATCTTCACAAAAGTCATAGACTTCTTTTGCTGTAGACATTGTGCATGATTTCAGATAGTCAGAATAGTTAATAAAACTCTGCGTTGAGTCGATAGCATTAAAGCCTTCCAAAACACCAATAATCTTTTGCTTTTCTTTTATCCACTTTTCATGCTCGATTGCTATATTTGCATAGTAATCAAAATTTGATGTTCCAAGGTGTTTTGCGACCTCTTCTCTCTTCGTCTCGTCTTTGATCTTGCTGAGCTTCACATAATCATCGAGCGTTGCGCCCTTTTTGAAGGCTTTCTCAACGGTGTCAACGTCATAGTTATTCAAAAACAATCGTGATTTGATCTTTTTCTTTGAAAAACCGGTCGTTTCTGCAATATCCGTGATCGAATCGCCGAGATCGATCATCAACTGCAAGCCCTGCGCTTCTTCGATAACAGTCAGATCGGATCGCTGCATATTTTCTACCAGCATCGTCTCCAGTTGATCATGCTTAGACATATCGGCTATGATACAGGGTAATTCGGATAAGCCGGCAAGCTTAGCCGCAGCATGACGACGGTGACCGATGATGATCGTATAGGTACCGTCATGGTTATCGACGACAGTCAGATTCTGATAGACGCCGCTGTGCTTGATGCTGTTGGCGAGCTCAGTCAGATCTCCGAGCTGTTTACGGGGATTCTGAGGATGCGGGATCAGTTTGTCGATCCTGATATAGATAATGTTATTTTCCATTGGTTCTCCTTCTTGACAAACCGTCGCGGTCTGTCTATACTAAAAGTAAGATGTTTTCATCTGCCGATTGCGGTGTGCCAGCACCTCAGTCGGTTTTTTCTTTGTCTTCAGGCTCGTCCAGCGAATCGAACAGCACGTCGATCAGGTCGCGCAGGTTGCGCTTGACGAACCACACAAAGCCCGCTACGAGGACTGCTCCCGCGATCGCGGGCAGTACATACTTGACCCACATCGTTATCAGCTCCTTTCATTCATCATCGATTTAAACGCGTCGCTCTGTACGGATCCGGGGCGGATATTGCTCCGCGCGGGCCTGTCCGCTTTGAGGTCGATGTTCGTTTCGAGTGTGGACACCCTCTTTTCAAAGGATTCCACGGTACCGAGAGCCCTGCTGATACGGCGGCTCAGGTGATAGTCCGCCCTCTCCCTGCGGATCTGCGCCCTGATGATCCACACGATGGTGATCAGGAACGCTACAAACAGCAGCAGCGCGGCGGCGTACCATCTGAAATACAGCGCCGTATCGCCCGCGAGCGCGGTCAGCAATCCGATCAGCAGCGGCGCAATGCTCTTGAGATAGTTGGGTTCATAGACTTCTTCCTGCCCGGCGTCAAGCCGGTTTTTGTTTTCGTTCATCATTATTCTCCTTTTCAAGATATTCGGGGTGCGCCGAATAGAATCGGCTCATGCTCTCCCCCATGTTGTCGAGCATTTTCTGCTCATACTGTTTCTGTTCTTCTTTGTCGACGAGCAGGGTGACCTTCCCGTCGCTGTCGATCAAAAGATAGGGAATCTGCTTGCCGCCGTCGTCTATACAGACTCTCGCGGACCATTTGTCCCTCTTGCTCATCAAAACCACCTCTTTCCATCATATGCTGTCACGGCTTGGTTTCTTTCCTCCGACGTTAAGTGAACGCGCCGACCGCCTCAGAATTGCAACAATATATCTTTTCGAAAGGAGGTCATGAACGCATGGGTCATGTAAAAGCACGGTTTGGCGACCGAGTCGTCAGCTGCCCGCTAACAGCCGACGGCAGCGATCGGCGCGCTCGCTTAACGCCGGAGAATGGTATTGATATTAAGGTTTAATCGACCCGATCAGATGGATGAAGCGCTCCAGCATGAAATATACGGCGTCCTTCTCCTCGGGCTTCATGTTGACGATGTTCTTCGCCTTGAGCGATTTCTCGAGGTTCTGAGTCAGAGCGTCAAGGACGGTGCTGACAGCCTTGTCGTGATCTTCTTTCTTCTCCAGCTCCTTGACCAGCGCGCGGCGCTGACTTTCGAGCGTCTCGACCCTCTTGGTCAGCTTGTCGTTCTCGTCCAGAGTCTTTTTATAGGCTTCGTATAACTTCTTGTACTTTGTCATGTTCTCACCTCCTGTGTTCGTCCTCGCCCTGATCGGCGACCCATTCAAGGTATTTGTCTTCTAAGTTCTCAGCGACAATGAAACGATACAGCGTCTGATACGACGTCCTGACCGCCATGCGCTCCATGTCGGTATACATGGCGTTGTCCTCCATTCGTAGGCACTGACGGTACTGCTTATGCGTTGCGATGAACAGTCTTTCCATTAAACGATCCATGCTGATCTCCTTTCTGTGTTTGAATCAAGTGTTGTTATCGATCGGAAGTCCCATCACGTCCTGGGTGACCTTCACGTGGTCATCTTTAACGATGATCTGCGTGTGTGGGTTTCCGTGTTCTTTCAGCCATGCTATGAGCGGTTTAGCAGCGTCATGCAGGCTATCGTGAAGTGAAGCCATATAGTCCTCCTTATTTTGTTTCGGTTGTGATCTGATCGCTCTCGACCTCGATCTCCACTTCGCTCATAGCGAGAGCCAGATGGAGCAGGACGGTGCCCGAAGGCTTGCGGGTCAGCTCGTAGGTCGTGACATACGGCACCTTAGAGCCGTCAACCTCGATCAGAAACTTGTCCTTACGGTCAATGATTTTGAGTGTTGCCATGATATTTCTCCTTAACTTGCGTTTTTATCGAACAGATGATAAAATGAACTCACACAATAAAGGAGGTGAATTCATGTTATTAGACTTTAAATTACCAGGTCAAAAGATCAAAGATATCTGTACCAAACTGGGTGAACCTTATCAGGTCAGATTGTTTGACGCCAGAAACGTGATCTATAGAGACCTGGGAAATGGTTATGATTTTGAGATAGGCGGACTTGATAACAAAGAAGCTGATTTTAATGCAACCCTATACATTTGGCACACCAATAGCTATTCACAAAAAATCGTGGAAACAATTGATAACATCAAAAGCTTCGAGAATCTTTCATCCGTTCTCAGCGAAAAAGCTGATTATTACCTCAACAAGAAGTCTGATTAATGCTGATTGTAGATAAAATCAAACATAAGTCATCCGGTGTAAGGCGCTTTTCTTCAACCAACTGAAGGAGTGCCTTTTCTTTTTCTTTGTCAATCAGTTTAAATCTGCGGTATATATTTTCCATACTTCCTCCTTTCTCTGATTACGATTTCATCTCATTTTTGAGATGACTAAGCTAAAAAAATTTCGCTCTTACGAGCACCATCTGTAACGCCAAGTACAGTACAGATATTATTAGCTTCAACGATATCGAATTTTCCTTCGTTATTTGCTTTACGCCCGAAAGTTGTAGGAGTCATACCGATCTCTCTTGCTAAGCTGTCCTGAGTATATCCGGCTCGTGCCATCTCAGCTTTTAACTCTCTGGTATTTACCAAAATGTTCACCTCACTTTCATCTCATTTTTGAGATGTTTTAATTATATATCGCTTTTATTGAAAAGTCAACCCTTTTTTGAGATAAGTTGCTAATAATTTTTGATTTTCTATTGCATTTTTGAGATTGATATGATAAAATAAACCTTGCAAGGAAACGGCGGCGGCTGTTTCGACACCCTTGAGAGGGGGTGATTGCTTGGAATACATAATTTGTTTTGCTTTATTAGTAACGATTATCGTTTTGAGCATAAAGAAATAACCGCCCTGTGACGCAACCACAGAGACGGTTATTGTAAAATAATTAAACTGTATCGCGAAACAGCCTGTGCTGTTTCCTTGTACTCTCATTATATTCTATTTGATGACGATTGTCAATAGACGTGAGGTGAGTTTTATGCCTAACAATGTAAACGATGTCATAAAACGATTGAAAGAATGTATCGAACAATCCGGTTTATCTTATGAACAGCTTGAAAAAAAGACAGGTATCTCCCGTTCGACTATTCAAAGATACGCTAACGGTATTACATCTAAGATTCCGATAGATGCAATCAAGACTATAGCAGAAGCACTTGGAGTTAAAGCTGAGTATATTATGGGCTGGGACGATACTCCCCCGACGACGGAGGACACAATCGTCAAGCTGCTCAAGGCTCAGTACAATCTGAACGAGCAGGACGTCAAGTTTGTGATGGACTATATCAAGCTGGCTCCCGCCGAGCGTGAGGCACTCCGGACAGCGATCGAAGCGATCAAAAAAATAAAGGACGCTGATTAGCGTCCCCATTGACCGTTGAGATGGTGTTGATATATTGCGTCGATCAGATTCAGCATATCCTTTAATACTGTCTCGTCCTCGACCTTATCCACTGTCGACTTGATTTGTTCGATAATCGTTTCTCTGTCCATTCATATAACTCCCTTCATTCGATTTACAATATTTATTATAGAACATATTTTCGAATTTGTAAAGTAAAAATTTCAGGAGGTCTTTTATGTATTGCACAAACTGTGGTCAGCAACAACCTGACAACGCAAAATTCTGTAACAACTGCGGTAAAGTTCTTCAAGCACAACAGCCGCCGGTTCAAAATCAACCTGCTGTTACAGCCACACCGATAACGCCGCCACCGATCAATCAGGTTCCTGTTCAGCCTGCTCCAAAACAGAGAAAGCATTGGTATGCACGTTGGTGGGTCTGGGTAATCATAGGTGTTGTAGGAACCGTTCTGATCGGAAGCATTGCAGGTAGATCAACACCGAAAAATACAACTCCAAAATCAAACAATACAGCTGCTCCAGTTGTGAGTACAGTAGAAACGACCGCTCCTGTGCAAAGCCAAGAAGATAAACCTGCCCCCACCGCTGAGCAAAAGGTAGAAGAACCCTCATCTTATTCGGTAGGCGACAGTTACGAAGTAAAAGGTCTGGTCATGACAGTAGACAGTTGTCAAGAATACGTCAGTGACAATGAATTTTTACAGCCTGAAGATGGTAATTATTTTTTAGCTGTCCACATCACATTCCAAAACAACAGCAAAGACGATAAATCAGTCGGTCCGGGCTTTTTTAAGTGCTATGTAGATGATAAGGCTTATGATAACACATACTTTGCTGGTAACGATTATCTGAGCTATGACGATCTCTCATCCGGAAGATCATCTTCGGGTACCATCTACTACGAGCTACCGATTAATGCCGATAGCATAGAGCTTGAATACACACCGAGCTATTGGTCGAACAGCAAACGAGTAATATATAAGCTAAAGTAACTATACTTTCATCTTTTACCCGCAATAATGTAAACTATACTTTCAAACAAAAAAACCGCCCTACCCTGTTCCAGCAGGATAGGACGGCTCGCATAACACAAGGGTGCTATACGAATATGGTCGCCAAACCATATCAATATTCTAACATACCCTTGTGAATTTTGCAATAGAAATTACAAGGGGATTTTTATACCCTTTTTGAGGTGTAATGATGAATATTGAATTAAAAACCGCCGCGGCGTATATCCGCGTCAGTACCGACAATCAGACGGAGCTCTCCCCCGACAGCCAGATCAAGGAGATCCGCAAGTACGCGAAGCAGCACGGCTACATCGTCCCGAACGAGTACATCTTCCGCGACGACGGTATCAGCGGCCGCAAAGCCGAAAAGCGCCCGGAGTTTATTCGCATGATCGCGACCGCAAAGCTCAAGCCCGCGCCTTTCTCCGCTGTGCTGCTGTGGAAGTTCAGTCGCTTTGCCCGAAATCAGGAAGAGAGTATCTTCTACAAGGGGATGCTGTCGCGCAACCATATCGAGGTCAAGTCGATCTCCGAGCCGATCCTCGACGGTCCCTTCGGCAGTCTGATCGAGCGCATCATCGAGTGGTTCGACGAATTCTACAGCATCAACCTGTCGGGTGAGGTCAAGCGCGGCATGAAGGAGCGCGTCGAACGCGGCGGCGCGGTGTCGATCCCCGCCTTCGGCTATGACATTGTGGATAAGAAGTACATCATCAATCCCGCGACCGCTCCGATCGTGCGGCAGATCTATGTCGATTATCTGAACGGCATGGGCGCTCTGCAGATCGCCCACAAGCTCAACGACATGGGAATCCGCACCACCCGCGGCAACCTGTGGGAGAACCGCACGGTCGATTATGTGCTCCGCAATCCCGTGTACATCGGCAAGATCCGCTGGAACCCGAACGGCAGAACGCGCCGCAATTATGACGATCCGAATATCATGATCGTGGACGGCCATCATGAGCCGATCATCGACGCGGAGAGCTTCAACAAGGTTCAGGCGGTGTATGAAGTGAATCAAAAGAAGCACGCCCGATATGCCCACGAAAAGGGCAAGAAGTACATGTATATGCTCCACGGTCTTGTCAAGTGCTCAGACTGCGGCGCGAGCCTGTCGATGTCGGCGCGCGGTCAGGGCCTGCAGTGTATCCGCTACACAAAAGGGCAGTGCAAGACCTCGCACTACATCTCTGTCAAGAAGCTCAACGAGATGGTGATCAGCACGCTCGAGGCGTCCTTCCGCACAGGACTGTTCAAGGTCGTCGTCAAAAACACGAAGCCCACAGACGAGGTCACGGAGATCGACATCGCCGCTCTGATCGAGAAGGAAGTGCAGAAATACGCCCGTATCAAAGAGGCGTTTGAAGCGGGCGTCTACACAATCGACGAGCTGCGCGAGAGCCGCGAGTTGATCGATCAAAGAATCAACACCCTGCGCGCTCAGGTGAAGCCCCGGCACAGCGAATCCGCTCTGCGCAAGAAAATCATCGAGGAAAACAAAGATGCGATACAGACGCTCAGAGACCCCTCTGTGAGCGAGGAAGAAAAGAACGCGCTGTTACACAGCTTCATCGATCGCATCGTCTTTGATCGGAAGAACGCCACGATCGACGTTATTTTTTATGTTTAGCAATTATCTGCTTTTGGGATATGGGGGTCCCGACGGCGAGCTCGGGGCTTCTCTGCGGTATTTGTCTCAGCGATTTTCGATGCCGCTGCCGGAATTGAAAGCCACGTTGACTGACATCGGCACCGAAGTCCCTCCTTGCTGTAAAATTTTTTGATTTTGCTCAAAAACCTCGATTTCAGCCTTGCCTTTGAGGATTTTTGCCTGCCATTTTTCGGGGATGAGCTTTAAGTGAACGTCGATCGTCCTGTCCTTGTGAACATAGATCTTGTCTATGATATTGCGGTAGAAGATGTCGTCCCACTCCTCCCCTACACTCAGCGCGTTGATGTACTCCGTGATCGCAGCGATGATCTGCGTCTTGTCGGCGATCATATCACGATTTGCCTTTTCCTTGCTGAGTTTGCCCAGCAGCTCGGCATGTTCTGCGTTCAGCCGCTCGCAGGCTTTCTTGTACTCCGATGTCTCAATATCACCCGAAAGGCACATGTCGAGAAGCTTTTCTTTTTTCGCTTCGACCTTGCCGATCTCGTTCTCAAAGTATTCCACGTTGTTCTTATCGGCGCAGACGCGCAGCACCTCGTCGACCGTACCGAGAACCGCGTCAAGCAATTCTTCTCTGTTGCCCATCACATCGCTGATGATGTGCTTGAGGATCAGCTTGATATCGGTATCGCGCAGATTGATCGTATCGCAGCCGACAGTCTCACCGTTCTCGAGTGTGCGGGGCTTGCCCTGACGATTCTTGGTGATACACGTCCAGTTCTCGTACTTGGTGCCGTTCGGACACTTCTTCTGCGAATGGACGAAGGTTGCGCCGCACTCGGCGCAGATGATCTTGCCGGACAGCGCGTAACGATTGGCAAAGCCGTTCTTGGTGTAGTGCATATCGTGTCGGCGCTGCAGCTCCCGCTGCGCTGCTTCAAAACGCTCGCGCGGGATGATCGGCTCGTGATGATCTCTGATAATAACGTAGTCCAACTCGCCTTTGTTGGCTTTCTTTTTGTGGGAGAGATAGCTCTGCGTGTAAGTTTTCTGCTGTACCAGATCGCCGCAGTATTTCTCGTTTTTCAGCACGCGGAGGATGACCGTGTACGACCATTCCTTCATGAAGCGCGAGGTCTTGATCCCCGCTTCGCGCAGTTCGTTGGCGATCACATGACAGCCCTTGCCCTCGTCGAGGTACTTGTGATAGATCAGTCGGACGATCTCAGCGCCTTCCTCGTTGATGATCAGCTTTCCGTCCCTCACGTCATAACCGAGCATATCGCGTCCGAATACCACACCCTGCTCCATCCGTCGGCGCTGTCCCCACTTGACACGCTCGGAGGTCTTTCGGCTTTCCTCCTGCGCGAGCGACGCCATCATCGCGAGGCGGAATTCATGATCGGGCTGATCGGTGTCGATGTTGTCGTTCAGGAAGATCAACCGGATACCGTATTCCCTCAGCTCGCGGGTATAGGCAATGCTGTCGAGCAGATTGCGGGCAAATCGCGAGACCTCTTTGGTGATGATCAGATCGAATTTGCCGTCCTTGCCGTCTTTGATCATGCGATTGAAGTCCTCGCGCTTGAAGGTGTTGGTGCCGGTGATGCCCTCGTCCACGTAGATTTCGTACAGCTCCCATAATGGATTGCGGGCGATGTACTCGTTAAAATATCGCTGCTGACTCTCCAATGAATTGGCTTGGTCGAGCTTATCGGTCGACACGCGGCAGTAGGCTGCGACGCGTATGACTTCTGTTTCTTTTTTCATAATCGTTGCCTCCTTTAGCAACACAGTATACTCTATTATTTTGAAAAGTCTATATTAATTTTCGGAGCGGCCGAATCAGCCGCCCCGATATACTGAATCAATCATCGCTTCGTGACATCCCCGCCGTTGTACTGCGTTTTATTTAAATGCTTACTCATACAAAGGCGGGACGGGATGCAACGTCACGTTGCTCTTTTAATACATTCCTCACACTGCTTCTGATCAAGGATTCCTTTCTCTTTCAGCACGAGGAAGATCGCCTTTTTGATTTGGTTTTCCAAGTCTTTGCATACAGTGATCTGTTCGGGTTTTTCGGTCAATACGATCTGCGTTTTCACGATCATCACCTGACCAATCCTATGCTGAATCAGAAATACTTATGTTGTCATCACTCCTTTCATGTTGATATCGATCATACAATAATATGTTGTGTTTATCAATTATTCAATCATCCTTTCATTATTATTTACATTGACATGATAAAGCCTTCGTCCTCATCATCGTAAAAGTCATCGTCGTATTCATCCTCGTCGAACACTTCACGGAGGATTTCTTCCCTCTGAGAATCGTCCTCATCTTCGTCATCGGGCTCCTGTGGTTGGGCTTCTTTTTTGTTTGCGATACCGGTGATCAGACCGACTCCGGCTCCGATCAACGCGCCGATCGCTGCGCCGTTTTCCTGCCCTTCGATTCGTTTGCGGCGCTCCTCCGAATCTTCGGAATCGTCGTCAATGATTCGTGATACCGCTCCTGCAAGATTGCCGATCCCGCCGGAAATGATATTACCGGTGGATGAATAGCTGTCGGCGATCCTCTGAGATTCCTCTTTTGCAAGGGCGCGTTCGCGCAGATGCTGCTCGTAAAGCTCACGCGAATCCTCCCAGCCTGTCGGCTGAATAAGCTCAGAACTACTGTCGGAAAGCGCTCTTTGATTGAGCTCGTTTTCGATATTGTTTTTCAGGTATTTCTCATCGTGAAGATTTTTATCGCGACAGCTCCGACCGTTCGGACAATGGAAGGTGAGATACTTTCTCTCGTCCGTCCACGTCATCCGATAGCCGAGGATGGACATTGCTCTTTCGAATTCATCCCTGCTACCGCTGAATTCCATCGCCTTGTCGATATCGTCAGCGAGCTTTTGTTTCCAGCTTTCGCCCTTCATCCGCGCGCGGTATTCACGGGTGGACATTCGATTACCACCGCCCTCATATGGATCAAGTACGGTGAGCCCATGCGCGACGCAAATCTCATCGCTGAGCTTTCGCAAATGCCTGAGCGTTGAGGGCGATTGGCGGAGCTTCATCCCTGATTCAAACCCGACAGAATTGACAACGAAATGCGAATGAATATGCTCGGCGTCGCAGTGTGTCGCGACCATAACTTCATGCCCCGGCCACGCTCTCTCAGCGAACTCCAAAGATACTTCGTGCGCCTGCTCAGGCGTGAGCTTTTCCGTCGGTGAAAAGGATTGCGCGTAATGGTAGAAATAGATTCCGTTATCCTTACCGTAAACCTTTTTTGTTGCCATGAATTCACAGTAAGAATTCTCTCCGTCACAGTTGATTCCGCTGACCAATCTGCGCTTAGAATTGCTGTCAAAGGTCTTGCGTTCCTGCTTACAATAATTGATCACCGCGTGCATGACAGAAGGATTCTGCGCGCCTTCCTTGATAAAAATCACGGTTGCCATAGCTAATCACCGTCCTTCAAACTGAGGATCGCGTCATAGATCGTTCGCAGTTCTGCGGCAACGGAATCGAATTTCGGATAGAAAATCCGTCGGGAATTTGCTTTCCGCGCGAGCTGGTTGATGTTGTTCCCGATGCGTTTCAGTTCAATAAGGATCCCGGATAAATCTGTAACTTTGATTTCAGTTTGACGTGAACATGCGATCAGGTAATCGGTCAAGCTCATCTGAGCCTGCTTCGCTTTAGTTGCAATTTCTTTCTTTTCTGCTGCGGTTAATCGAATAGAAATCGTTTGATTTCTCTTTCTGTTTACAATGATTATCACCTCCAGAATGTATGTGTGTAGTGGGTCCGGGCTACCGCCCGGTGATCGTGTCCGAGCAACCATACGGGGCCCCCAACACGCCCCTGCGTGGTGGGGAGAGGAGCCGCCGCCCGAACAGCGAAGCCTTGCCGCATACCTGCGGCAAAGCGAGCTCCAAGGGCGAGGGGCGACGAGGCGGACAGCCGGACGCTCTGCTTGCCTGCGTCCTCACTCGCCGTACTCGGTAGGCATATCCGGTAGGTATGCCTTGACCTCGTGTGGCGGTTCGTCCTTTCCCCAAAAAGCAGGGGCTTTTTGGGGACCCCATAGTTCTCAGTGAATATGCTCTGAGTTTACGACAGAAAAAGCCTTTGCTGTGGATGACCTGTAGTTTCCAACTGAAAGACCTTATGGATTGAACCTTTGAAATGATGCTGACAGAAAAGAAAAAAACTTTTCAATTCCGATAAGGTATATGCGAAATAAAAGTGTAACTTCTGTTATTTGAAATAACTTTCAAACAAAAACTCAGTGTTCATCAGCTTTTTCAGGATTTGTAAAAGTGTAACCGAAGCGTCACCTATGTGTTACCGGTTACACATTTTTCGCTGTTCGGCAACAGATTTTTGCGTGAAGTTACAGGTAAAGTTACATTCCGTATTTGAGAAGGATTCCAGTCGCAAAGAGGCTTTTCGAAAATCGGTTACAAGGTTACACTTTTCAGCAAACTATCTCTGCGCCGACATTGACTCCCGCGATCGGTTCGGTTCTGTCCTTGCGCAGAAACAGCAGCCGGAGTGTAGATTTGTCGACCTTCGTCACGCGGGTAGTGGTGTCTTTACCCGGTTCGACGATCCCTTCCTCGACCAGCGCTTTCATGATCGCCCGCATGGTGAACGGGAATGCTTCTCCCGCGTCGCTGCAGAGCTTTTTCACCTGACGGTGGACGCTGTCGGGATGGATCATCAGGTAGGTATCGTCCTCCAGACCGCTGTGGAAGGACGGCGTGTATTCTCCCGGCTCACCCTTCCTTTTCAGCACGATCACACCGCTTTCTATCAGCGCGTACAACTTACGGATGAAGATGTTGGCAGGCTTATCCTGCTCAACACTGTCGGATTGAAGATCAGCTAACGCATATAGTTCCTTTCGAAACAGCTCCAGTTCAACTTCCTGATCCTCCTGATTAATGACGGCGTTCTCTGCCATAAATTGAAGGAAGAATCGCATGCCGATCATCAGGCACGCGACCGTTTCCGGCAGACGTCCGTGACAGATTTGATTGTGATGGTAGTAATCGTTTCTGAAAGTTTTATGCCAGTTCAGCAGCTTGTCACGCAGTTTCTCAACATGACTATCGTCACACAGATAACGACGTTTCAGCCACTCTGTGTATGCGTACATGGTACGGCGATACGCGCCGTCAGCTGCTTCACTTTGACAAACAGAGAGTGATCCGAGATCAACGTCCTCCTCTTTCAATTCCAAAGAAAAGTATCTTGCGGTACCGCTTTCTCCGACGTCGGGGCTGAGCTCGCCGGTGATAATGGCGTTCCCTTGGGGAGGTCTGCTCTCCATCAGTGTAGAATCCGAACGCAGTCTGGCTCGTCCTGTTCGGTCACCGTAGGCGCGCATGACGGTCTGCGCGGTAGCATTGAGCTTCTTCATTTCGGTGTTATCCGACGGGTAGAAGTCATCGATACAGGTCAATACATCCTTGAGCGTGAACGCGTTGGCGATGATGGAATTTGCCGTATCTCTGAACGACATCGGCAGATCGGACGACGTAAATTGACCGAAGAAACTGAGGATCAGCGCAGCGATCGTACTCTTTCTGGTACCGGTTCTTCCTGTGATGAAGAGAACGAATTTCGGCATACAGCCTGCTTGTTTTAAGAATTCATTCAGCGGCGTGAGAAAAGCAAACGCGATCAGCGGATGGATGATAAGAGAAGACACGGGAGGTTTTTCATAGAGATTGTACGCGTCGATCAGGTCGTACAGATCATCCACATCTGCCCCGCGATAGCGTTGGAGTTTGCCGTTCAGGACGACATTGAGCAACGGCGATGTATCGTTGTCATTGCGAGGGAGCGAACACGCGTGTTCGACACGCGTGTCGGCGACCGTGGCAATCCCCCTGTCATTACGACCGGTTGCAGGAGGAAGGGGATTCCCACGTCGGGCTTGGTCGCCCTCCTCGGAATGACACGCCTTTTGTTGCGTTGTCGTCGGCAAAAGAAAATGCCACTCGCCATTGATCTTCTTCCAACCGGTCACGTGATACTCTGTGCTTTGCTCCGCTTCTTCTGCTGTGGTTTGGATGTAGTATCGCAGGTGATCCTTACGGCTCTGGCCGACTTCGATGATACATTTCGCGCCCCACTTGTCGAGAAGCCAGTTGAAGTTGGAAAGCTCTGCGCCGGTCACCTCCACCTTTGGCAGCGTTGAACCGTCGGCGTGTACGCCGGACAGCACCAGCGATTTCTCCACCACCGCTCCGTCATCGACGGTCTTTTCCGATACGATACGCGGTACGAAGTTGCAGAGCTTCATAGTACTGCTCCCTCGCTTTGATGTTGTCGTAACGTAAAGGCAGTTATCCCGCACCTCGAACGGGGAGTTTTTATTGTTTTCTGTTTGAGACATTCAAGTCCCCCTTGATTATTTGGAAGCTCCCCCTTCCACTCTATCAATGTCCGATTTTTTTAAAAAACCGCCTTTTCCCGTGAAAGGTCAAAACCGTTTCCTGAATTTTGTGAAAATTCGAACGATTATTCTAAATCGCAATTATCTCCACCATCGAACGTGATATAATACCGTTGAGGTGAAACGATTGTTCGAAAAAGATATACAGCACATCACGGATACCGTCAATCTGTTTGAGGTGACCTATAAGAAAGATTCTTTTGTGATCGACGAAAAAGATTATCCGCTTGGTTATACAAGTTATTTGGCTATTCAGCCCGATTGCCGATTCATGGATACCACCGTGTTCGCAGAGCTTCGGCGATTCGCTGACAGTCTCACGGATGATCTCTCTCGTGACGGTCTGATCGAATACCGCAGCAGGCTGATCACCGCGATCGAATCCCTGCAGGAGATTTCTTTCTCTTCTCTGTTTGATCTTGAAAAGTACAAGGAGAAGATCTCTTTTCTTCTGTCGGAGAAAAAAATCTATCAGTATACCGAGATTTGGAAATTTCACAAGAACGGAATCGATCTGAGCACACCTGAGAAAGCAGATCATGCGGATGATATGATGAAAGCTTTCGATGATTTCAATTTGGTATTATCCCTCGGCAGGATCATTCATCAGGCAGTCGATGACCTTACACACTACTCCGCTTTTGTGTTTCAGATGACAAATAAGGTCGCGGAGCGCGGCGCGAGGTCAAAAAGCCAACTGGCAGAAGCGTTCGGCGATTTCCTGTCCGACCCGCACTTATCCCTTATCTTTCACACCGATCAAAAACCCTTTTGTACGAAGGCATCGGTGATGCCTGTCGTTGAAAAGGCTGACGGTGAAAGCCACATCTTCCGCAAAGTCTATTACAATCACTTGAATGACTTTTTGTTTGCCGATCTGTTCGAGGGCTACCGGCACGGGCATTACCTGTGGCAATGCGGTATCTGCGACGATTACTTCTTCATGACTACCGCGCACAAACAGCTGTACTGCAGTACCGTCAATCCCAAATACGGCGTACCGTGCTCCTATGTGGCGAAGCATCCGGAAGTGATCGACAGAAAGCCCAAACAGCAGAAAAAGACCGACTCCCCGCACTATCTGCTATGGCAACGCAGATATGACCTGATCCGCAAAAACAAAAGCCTCGGCAGATACGATGACGCTGTATCTGCCAAGGCGAAGGAGTATATCGACTCTTGCTTTGAGCTGGCGCAAGTCGATTTTGAATACGCTTTCACGCAATATGAGAAGGATATGGATATGACGAATGTTTACCGAAAGGCGATGGAGATGCTGAATGTATGAGTTGGATTACACGCCTGTCAGGTTGAGCGATTGGAACGAATACTTTGTGAGATTCAGGGAAACAGGCGATATCAGATACTACAATGAATTCCTGCACTTCTACGAGCCCGTGCTGGATGAGAGGGCTCGCGCGTTCATCCGCCGATTCGAACTGGAGGAGTATCGGGCAGAAGATCTGAAGCAGATTTTTTCTTCTCTGCTGTGGGAAGAAATACAAACCTATGGCTCCGAAATCCCCCTTTTACAGCTGATAAAGTTCAAGGTGCTGAACGCCTGGCACGAGTATGTGCGCGTCAACTGCGGTAACTTTCAGCCGGATAACCGGAATCAGTATCAGCTGCTGAGAAAGATCGCCCGACTGTATTATCTGAAAAGCAACGGTAAGAAAACGACCCGTGAGATCATTTACGAGATCGCAGCCGAGCTGAATCTGACCGAGAAGAGCGTAGAGGATTACATCATAGCCGTTGCCGGCTTCAAGCCGAAGTACAATGCGGAGTTCTATGCAGATGATGAGGATGATGAATACAATGCCTCGGCGATCGACTCCGTTGCCGACCGTTTTACGACCGAGGATTGGTTCTTCCGGTTAGAGCAGAAGGAGAAGCTGATCTCCGCGTTGGCTGATCTCACGATCACCGAGCAGAAGCTGATCGAGAGCAGATTCGGTATCTGCCTGAACTGTCTCGGGGATCTCCCCAAGTTCACCATGAGCACGTCGTCGATGGCGCTTGGTCTGACCGAAAGCGGCGCTGAAAAGAAGCTGAAAGCGATCCTCAAAAAGCTAAGAAAAGCACTGCAAGAATAAAAGGCTATGGTACTCGAATCAGTCCATAGCCTTTTATGACGCCGATCATCCGGTCAGATCAATTCTTCTTTGATTGGCGGTGTATATAATGACAGCACAGTCGTGCAGATATGTCCCACAAATGCCCACAAATCGCCTGTGGCGGGTGTGCAATCCTTTTTCCTATCATTTTACCACTGCTACATAAAACGCGAACAGCGGGGACAAGTACGTCCTCCGCTGTTCATGATCAAATCATTTATTTTAAAATACCTGCTCGCCGATTTTGTACGATACTTTCATATGTACCAGATGCTTTTGTAAAAAAAGTAACATCCATAATGGTAATATCATTGTTCCCGTCAACGTCAGCTGTCTTTTTATTGAAAGTAAAGGGTAAATTGATTCCAGCGATTTTTCTTTGGATAAATGTCGCATCCCTAATCTCGATGTCACAATTTCCGTCAACGTCACCGAGAAGATAAAGCGGAAGTATCTTGTCCTTATACTCATTTGCAACATTGCGCTTCCAGCGTTCAATCGTAGCCGGCGGCACAAAAATCTTTTCGATAGCGGGCTTGGGCAGTGAAGAATCATAAGAGTATTTGTATCTTATCAGATAGTCGATATCATAATACTCGTTTTCATACGAAAAATCGCTTTTGTATACAAGTGTTTTCAATGTCGGAGCATCTTGCGGATTCGGTCCCATATCGATAACATTCTGCCCGACCGTGATTTTCTCAATAGACGAACAGCCGTGATAATCGAAAAGATCATCTGTCTGACCCTCGTTATCGATCTCTTTCAGGTTCTTGTAATCGGTAAACCATTGGCTCCCTTCCACGGTAACATCCTTTCCGATCACGACCTTTTTGACCTTTTCTATCAACTCGTGATTGAGAACGGGTTTTCCGTCCTCATAACCAAAATATGTCAGCTGATCCCACGCCCGTACGCCGTAGTCATTGTAAAGGTGAAGCTCGCCGGTCGCTTCATCAAAGGTATAGTAATCACCCAAACGGTCGATCATGATACCTGTCTCCCGGGACGAGCCCCAGTAGCCGTTCACAATATCAATATTGCCGATTAGGGTAATATTCGCATCATAATCGTATTCATCAGAGTTAAAATCACCGGTACACATGATCATTCTGGTGTTGTCGATGTACAGCTTCATAGCGGGGTCTGTGGTATATATATGATCGAGCATCATCAAACTGTCGGTGAATCTGACCTCTCGTGATACGTTCTCCGTGTATGGAAACTCAAAGCTCGCTCCTGAGAATGTATAGTAGGAGAACAGCTCGGTCGCAGGTATGCCGTTGCCCAGAGACACCTGACGCTCACCCTGCTTTGTTTCTGCGATCCCCTTGAAATTACAGTTAATCACGTTTGTGTCGGCGCCGTAACATTCAATCCGAGAGTTTTGACCCTCGAACTTTGCGTCTACTGTAGTCTTTTGGAATGTCAGATCGCCGTATATCTCCATATCGGTACCGTAAACGATACAGGAATCGATCGTCGTATCCGCGTAAACAATCAATGAACTATCCTCCAGCCGGGAATCTGTGACGCTGACCGTATCGGAACTGTCGGAATATTTTCTGATGTTAGTATATTTCAGGTCGCAGTATTTCAATTCCATCCGCTTTGCGGATAAAACACAATACCTGTCTTGATACTCGGTCTGTGTCCGCTCAGTACAGTAGGATTTGACATTTTGCGCCGTCAGACTGCCGCCTGATTGAACGGAAGCATAATCCATTTTTACATTGTTCAGCGCGGTATCGGTCTGCACGGCGAACTCGGTTTGCGCGAGTGTACTGTCAAGAACGGTCAGTGATCTGCTCTTAATAGAGGATCTATAATAGTTGATAATATTAGTGATCTTTGCCCGATACTGCTCACTCTGTATCGTTGCGTTCTCTATGGCAGCGCTGCCGGGGAACGTCAGATCGCACCTTGTCAGGGTTGCATTGCGAACGGTCAGATCGCCGGATTTTGTATTAGTGATAAAAAACCTGTACGCCTTGATGTGATCGAAGGTTACATCCGCGTTGATCTCCATTTTGACGTCAGTTTGCAGACTCTCGTATGTATAATAAGATTCCCACCTATACTCTTCCTCATTGAATTCCTCGTGTTCGACAGCTTCCGTTTTGTACATCTCCGTCGTGCCGTCGCCGGTAAAGGTAACTTTGCCGGAAGAACAGAGGAAATAATTATCGGATCTCCCTTCGTCATATACGGTCTTGCCCTTGAACACGACCGTAAGGTCGGAAATCGCGGAACCTATCGCGGCGTATCTGAAAAAGTTGCCGGATGAAGGCGTTTTGCTCAGCTCTGCGTTATCGAGCGTAAGCGTGTTGGTGTTCGGATTAAAGGATGCAGTACCATTTCCGCAGGAGATTGTCAATTTATCGTTGGTAAAATACTCGCCGTTGACAGCCAGGCTATATGCATTCACGGGAACGGACGGCTCGGTAGGCTCTTCATCATCGCCTCCGTTATCCCAGTCATCTCCACCGTCCCAGTCGTCGTCATAATAGGAGACAGTCGCATTTTTGCTTTCGACAGCATAAGTCGGAACGATGAAAAGACTTGACAGCATTACAACCGCAATCAATAAAGCTAAGCATTTTTTCATACTTTTCTCTCCATTGCATTTTGGTATGATTATACTTATTTTATTTGATTATACAACAAACCAGGATGTTTGTAAACGGCAAAGCTTTATAAATAATGTAATCATTATTTATGTTTGCTTTTACATCAGGTCACAGCCGCTGATTAAATGCGAACAGCGGGGCGACGTGCGTCATCCCCGCTGCTGTGTATCTGCGTATATTTCTGTTGTCATCCTCACGCCGAGCTTGAAGCCCTCGATGTAGGCGTCACGCTCAGAAAGCGCAATCAGCGACAGCTGACAACTGTCTATCTGTTCTATCTTTTCTTTCTGCTGTTCATCAGTCAATAGACTTTTCAGCTCGTCTATCAGGTCTGTCATTTCCGACAGTTTCTTCTTTGTATCTTTCTTCTGTCGGTACTCGCTGGGATTCACGTTCCCGAAGTAGAAATCCTCCAATGCGATCATGGTATCACGCTCCTTGTCAGAAAGACACAATACCATGAAAAATCAAGAAGTCAAGCATTATTTGATAAACTCGTCCATAGCTCGCATGCACTACCGTGTGAGCTATGGACAAATTTGCTAATAATGGCATATCTATCACATTTTTTAGATATTCTCTTTTCTTATTCCTTGTTAAGCAGTTCATCTTTTGATGTATTTTTTTTAAAAGAAACACTTGCAATTTTGTGAGTTGTAAGGTAACCTACGAACACCTCGAGAGAGGCTCTGGGGTCCCACACGCATCCCTATGCGGTAGGGAGAGGACGAACGGCGGACATGCGTGTCCCGCGAGGTCAAGGAGCACCTACCTGATGCGCCTACCGAGTACAGCCGATGAGGACGAGCGACACTAGGCTTTTTGTTTTTGCTACACAACTACAATGGCAGGGGCAGATGAAACATCAATCATCTGTCCCTGTCCTTTGTACTTTTTTGATTGATATCACATAAAAAGACGAACAACTTTATGCTACACAACCCTTTCACAAACGCTCACAAATCGCCTGTGGCACAAGTTTGGTTTTCACCCGAGTGTTTACCCTATAATATGGCACAATCCGCAAATGCACTTATAAGGTTTTTTTCGTTCGATTCATAAACTGAGTCAATATCAGCAGGAGAAAGAGTCTTTCGATGTGCTTTTCAAAAGTACAACAGCGGGGCTACCAAGATATCATCACCGCTGCTGTATATCTTCATATATTTCTGTTGTCATTTTCACACCAAGTTTGAATTCCTCGATGTAGGCGTCGCGTTCCGAAATAGCAATCAGCGATAACTGACAGCTATCTATCTGCTCCAGCTTTTCCCTCTGCTGCTCGGTAGTCAGCATAGTACGATGCTCATCGATCAGTGCTGTCGTTTCAGACAGTTTCTTTTTAGTATCCTTACTCTGCTTGTACTCACTTGGATTCACGTTGCCAAAGTAGAAGTGCTCTAATGTGGTCATAGTATCGCGCCCCCTTCAAGCACAACACAATACCATAAGTTTTGAAAAAGTCAAGTAAAAAATGAAAGCAATTTATTCTTTACATACCAGCAAATGCTCTTCGCCCAAATCGTAGTACAGGGTCAAATGATCCTTTGAGGTATCGTATACACGCAGAACTCCTTTGATATC
>CADBYC010000002.1:0-67592 GCA_902798755.1 uncultured Ruminococcus sp.
GCGATGTCGATTCTCGGATACCGAATGACATGGACGGACGAGAGAAAATACCTGACCTTTCACTGTCCCAACGGCAGAAGCTGCCGCGATAAAAGTCTTCATGATGAAAAATATATGAAGAAAAACATCGAGTACGAACTCAATTTCAGAGAGAATTTGGACGGTGTTTCGGAAGAAAAACAGCCGACTGGATGGGAGAATTCGCGCGAGCTTTACGAGCAGCACTTGCGCGAACGCGCCCTTGCAAAAGCCGAAACGCAAAAGATTTCCGAAAGTTATCATAAACCTTCAAGCCGCATTATCGGTGGAGTCGACAGCCTCGCCGGAGCGGTAGCAAGGATCGTTGATGACGATAACGAAGATCCCGAAGAACGCCGAAAGCGGATCGAAGGGCAGGAGAACGGCGCGGCGATCGGAGCGCTGATCGGAGCGGGCGTCGGGCTGATTTCCTCCGTTGTAAACAGGACGGAAGAGCCGCCTGAAAGCGCCGAAGTTGATGATCACCGGAGAGAAGAAATCCTCCAAGAAGTTTTCGACGAGGACGACTATGACGATGAGTATTACGACGACGAGGACGAGGGACAAGGCTTCTCAATGGTGATGTAATAATTATAAAAAAACTTTCGGATTTCATATAGACTTTTCAAAAAAGGTGTGGTAGTGTTTGGTTCAACAAAGCGGACGCAACCGCGCCTGGTGCACGTATCAACTAAACATCGGAAAGGAAGATATTTATGGCAACTGAAAACAAGACAAAAATTCATTCCGTACATTATAACTATGTCGGAACCGATGAACAGTTCAACGCATTCATCAAAAGCGTTGTGAAGGATTATATCACTGAGGACAGCTTGCTTCCCGATCAGGAAGAAGAAATACCCGTTGTCAAGAAGTCTGCTTAACCGCAGGCTTTATTTATATAATAGGAGGCATAAAATGAAGGTATGGTTATACTACCGACTTTCACGGGATGAGGACGTCGAACTGAATTCACTCACGAACCAGAGAAACATCCTCGTGGAGTTCGCTAACACCAATCATCATGAGATCGTCGGAGAATCCTTTGACGATAACGTCAGCGGAATGCATTTCAACCGTGAGGGTATCAACAAGATCTATGAACAGGTTGAGCAGGACGCCATTGAAGCGATCATCGTCAAGGATATGTCCCGTCTCGGCAGACACAAAACACAGACTGCGCTGTTCATCGATTATCTCAGAGAGCATGACGTAAGGGTTCTGTCGGTTACCGAGAACCTTGACACAAGTAACGAGGACGATGATCTGATCATCGGCTTCAAGGGATTGTTCAACGATATGTACGCACGCGATATCAGCAAAAAGGTGCGCGCCGGTATGGTACAGAAGCAGAAGAAGGGCTTTGTCATGATACCGCCGCTCGGCTACTTCAAGGACAAAAACACCAACCAGGTCCTCGTGGTAGAGGAACACGCGCGTATCGTCAGAAGAATATTCGATATGTATCTTGAGGGCTATGGCTTTTCTGCCATAGCCCGTATCTTTAATGAAGAGGGAATCAAATCTCCCGCCTATTATCAGAAGCAGCTCCTCGGCAAAAATCTCGGCTGCAATAAGCCGAAGATCGGCTTCAAGTACCTGTGGGATAACACTGGAGTAAAAAGAATATTGGAAAACGAATTCTACATCGGAACGGTGACCTGCCACAAAACCTATAATAACAAGATCACACATATCCGAAAGGAAATTCCGAAAGAAGAACAGTTTGTACACGAAAACTTCGTTACCCCGATCATTTCAAAAGAAAAGTTCGAACTGGTACAAAAGCTGATCGCACAAAAGAAAAGCGGTAACGTCAGGGCGAGCTCAGGAAATCCCTGTCACCGATACACGGGACTGCTCGAATGCGGCGACTGCGGATCGACCTTCGTCGCGATCAAACGCCAATGGCGTAACAAACCCCTGCGAATCGAATATGCTTGTAACGCTTACCACCGCTACGGAAAAGAGAATTGCACAGCTCACAGGATCAACGAGACTGAACTCGACGACCTTGTATACAAAGAGATTCTGAACATTCGCGAGCAGGCAAAAAGAATCTATCACAGCATCGACAGCGACGTTCAGAAATGGATGAAAAAGAAAAGCACCGTCAACGGAAAAATCGAAAGTCTCAAAACAGAGCTTGAGCAGCGCAAGTCAGACCAAAAAGAGATTCTTCTCGAACGCATACGTGACAAAGAACACGCTGAGGTCTATAACGAAATGCTCGCCTCCTGCGAGGAAGATATCAAACGGATAAAGCAAGAGCTGAGCGACATCATCAACTACAACGATACGATCAAAAAACGAAAGTCCGAGATGAAAGAGACAGTCGATTTGATAGAAGAAATCATTCAGGAAGGACAGATCAGCAATGCCAATCTCCGGCAACTGGTCGATAAAATCATTATATACGAGGACGCGGAAGGTCTCAGGTTGCAGATAAACCTCAACGCTTCTTTCATCGAACACATGACAATATTCGATGAGAATGGAAAAAGCAGGGCTGACTATCAAGTCACCAACAACAATTACCCCTCCCCCATGCGTCGAAGAATGATAAAGGGATAAAAAAGCAAAAGGCAGGCAGATAACTCACACAGCTATCTGTCTGCCATATTTTTTGATTTTAAGAAAATAATCGTTTCATGAATCTGAAAACCAGAGTACAATTAACAAAAAAATCGGCAGACGCACGATGTTGTGTGACGATAAATCAGTCATTATATACAACAAAACCATATATCATTTGTGCGAATAGGACAATAGAAAAGGTGCATAGGTTACGCGTCTGCCAACAATTATTTTTCCTCTGAAAATACAAAAAGCCCGATAAAATCGAGCTTTTTGTGGTGCGGATAACAGGAGTTGAACCTGCATGAGCGCAATGCTCACATGGACCTGAACCATGCGCGTCTGCCTATTCCGCCATATCCGCATATTCGTTTTTACCCTCTGTATTTTTACACGGTAGAGAGGTGAGAACCGAGGTGGAGCTTATCGCTTGATCCACGTTTTGCAAGACAAGTCGGAATTTTGCAAGTTCACCGACGTGGTGTAACCTGAACCATGCGCGTCTGCCTATTCCGCCATATCCGCATATTCTTTTTTTCCCTCTGAATTTTTACACGGTAGAGAGGTGAGAACCGAGGTGGAGCTTATCGCTTAATCCACAAGCGTTATTATAGCAAATACATGAGCGGTTGTCAAGACTTCGCGAAAGATTTTTATGGACATTCTTTTCTTGCGGACAGAATCGCCGTATCATCAAACAACGGACGCGCGGATAGCGGCGTCCGTTGCTCAGCCCCTGAAACGAGTCGAGGGCAGTTTGGTAAAGATTGGTATATTCTATTCGGCAATGGTTCTGAATATTCCTGTGGCTGAAATCATCAGGGAAGAATATCAGTCGTCGGGGCCGATCACGCTCAGCGGATCGACCAGCTGATCGCCGACGCGGATCTCGATGTGCACATGCGCGCCGTCGTCGCTCTCACACGGGATATGCCCGACTGTTCCGATGGTATCGCCCGTGCTGATCTCCTGTTCCCTCTCGACGAGGAAGTCGGTGTCCAGTCCGCAGTAATAGACCGTGAAATCACCGCAGTCCACCTCAAGGATCACACCGTATAATTCTGATACAGAAATATCCTTGACAGTTCCCGCGCACATGGCGTAGATGTTCTCGCCTTCCTCGGCGGTGAAATCACAGCCTGTATGTGCGCGGTAATCGTGCAGGGTCTTGCTGTAAACGCCGTCCTCGCTGTAGGGCTTTGACACCTGCCGGCTCTTTACGGGATAGACCAGATTCTCGCTGATCTTCAGGACCGCTTTGAGCGGTGTTGATACGTCGTCATTGGCGGCTTCCCGCTTTTCTTCGGGCATGGTCTCGCTGACGATGATCCTCGGCTGTTCGTCGGATTCGGGTTGAGTGGGAGCCTGCGTGACCGCTTCGGTCGGCGGAAAGGTCTCGGCAACGGTCACGCCTGTCATCTCCTGCGCTACCGCGGCATTCTCGGTAGAAAGCGAGGAAAAGTAGGTGTTATCGCTTGACTGAGGTGTACCGCTCAAGGTCGAATACGCTGACCACGCCGCAAAGCCGACCGCCATCAGACAGATGGACAGCGCGATGTAAAAGCTCACGCGCTCCGTAGGTTTTTTGTTACTTGCGTGCTTATATCTCTTCATAAAAAAACGCCTCCGCCCATAGTATGAGCGGAAGCGGAAGGGTTTATTCAATTCTTTTATCGCAGCGCCGCGAAAATGACGGTCGCGACATAGAACAGGATCATGGCAACGCCTTCGATACGGTTGATCTTCTTCGTCAGCGCAAATATATAGACCAGAATCGAAGCGACGATCAGGATCGCGAAATCGACCATGGACGCGAAGTTGACGGCGATCGGGTGGATCGTCGCGGACACGCCGAGGATCAGCAAAAGGTTGAAGATATTGGAGCCGACTACATTGCCGACCGCCAGACCGTTCTCACCCTTGCGGGCGGCGACGATCGAAGTCACCAGCTCCGGCAGCGAGGTGCCGAGCGCCACGACCGTCAAACCGATCAGCGTCTCGGACATACCGAGAGCGGCGGCGATATACTTGGCGGATTCTACGACAAAATGTCCGCCCGCTACGATCAGAGCGATACCGATCAGGATGAACATCACACTTTTGAGCGGCGACATCTGCTTGACCGCCTCGCCCTCTGTCTTGTTCTTCAGCGCAGAACACACGAGGAATATGATATAGGCGATGAAAATCACCAACAGACAAATACCGATCCAGCGCGACACCGTCGAGACGTTGTCGCTCATCCTGACCTTGGCAAAATCGACCGCGGAGATCATACCGACGCCGAGCGCGACGAACAGCAGGACCGTCGTAATAATATTGAGAGGATAATCACGTTTTTTGATCGCATCCTCGATCGGGACGGGCTTGATCACAGCGCAAACGCCCAGTACCACGAGGAGATTGAACAGGTTAGAGCCGACAACGTTGCTCAGCGCGATCTCGTTAGAGCCGTTGATCGCGGCAGAGGTGCTGACAGCAAGTTCGGGAGCGCTTGTACCCATTGCGACGATGGTCAAGCCGATGATGACCGAGGGCACCTTGAAGATCGCGGCGATTGACGAGCTGCCGTCCACAAACAGGTCAGCGCCCTTGATCAGCGCGATGAATCCCAGAATCAGCAGAACAATCTGCAATACCATTTCCATATAGATACTTCCTTGTTTTTTCACATACAGTATGGACGATTCGAAAAGAATTAATCCTTTAGCATTATAAATTAGCTGTCATATTTTGTCAATAACAGGTATTATGATCGCAATCGGGAATCGTCATTATTTGCGATAGCTATTATACCAATGTTGTACGAAAAAAGGCAGGATTTCAAAAAAAGCATCCGACACGAAAAATAACACTTGATTTTTTCAGCAGAATATGATATTATACATAAGTCAGCTAAATACGGAGGCTTAGCTCAGCTGGTTAGAGTACCTGCTTGACGTGCAGGGGGTCATTGGTTCGATTCCAATAGTCTCCACCATTTTGATGAAAGGGAGATACCGCAAGGTGTCTCCCTTTTACAATTGACAGTGGAGAATATTGGAATCGAAGGCGACCGTGCCGAGAGATAAGCGTGAGCGCATCTCAAAGGTAAAAATCCTCCGGGGGAGCATTTTTCGGAAGAGCGTAGATAAAGCCTGTGCCGAGGCTGGACGCTCCTAAGACGGGGCTGAGGATATGTTTACATGAAACGTAAATAGTCTCCACTATTTTGATGAATAGGAGTTCCTTGTGGGGCTCCTATTTTTCGAATCTATATTTCAATTTCAAGAGGTGCTTTGGCTGTTTAAAGTGATAGTCTGTAAAAATATTTTTGTAAAAACTATTGACAAATGAATGTTTATGCGCTACAATACGACCAACAAGTGAATCACCTAAACCTATGACGAAGAGTGAGTAAGCATTACCGCTTATCCCCCAGAGAGCCGCGGATGGTGAGAGCGCGGCGGATGATGTAAGGCTGAATGGACTTCGGAGGGCGAGGAGAAATGTCAGAGAAGTGTTTTGCCACAGCATAAAGCAGCACAACAGACTGACTGACAGTGTATCTGAGAAGGAACGACCCAACGTAAATGGGTCAGCGTATCTTTGCCGACAGCGGCATAACGTACGTGTGAGTGGGCGCGACGCGCCAAGCAGGGTGGCACCGCAGGAAGTTTATCTCCTGTCCCGGCAGAAATGCAGGGACAGGTTTTTTGTTTATATACAGTTCCGAAGATGACTCATATTTATCGGGATAGCACATATTATTTCACAGTTGAAACTATTATATGATTCTTGGAGGGAATTATGAAACCGATCTTACTGACAAAACGATGGCGGGCGCGTACTGCTTTTTCCGCCTGACTGTGACAGGAAGCGCTGTAAGCGAGTATCCCTTTTGACGGACAGCTCACCTTTGACCGCTTTGCTGTCACTCCCCTATCGACACTACAATATTTTTATCAAAAAGGAGAAAACATCATGTCTGAAAACAAGATCCCTTACAAAATCTACTTAGATGAAAGCGAGATCCCCTCGAAATGGTATAACCTGCGCGCGGATATGAAGAACAAGCCCGCGCCTCTGCTGAATCCCGCGACCTGTCAGCCGATGACTGCCGAAGAGCTGAGCGGCGTGTTCTGTGAAGAACTGGTACAGCAGGAGCTGGACGACACCACCCCATACATCGACATTCCGCAGGAGATACAGGACTTCTACAAGATGTACCGTCCCGCTCCGCTGGTACGCGCGTACTGCTTGGAAGAAGCGCTGGGCACTCCCGCGAAGATCTACTACAAATTCGAAGGCAACAACACCTCGGGCAGCCACAAACTCAACTCCGCGATCGCGCAGGCATACTACGCAAAGAAGCAGGGCTTAAAGGGCGTAACGACCGAAACAGGCGCAGGTCAGTGGGGCACGGCGCTGTCGATGGCTTGCGCGTATCTCGGCCTTGACTGCAAGGTGTTCATGGTCAAGGTCAGCTATGAGCAGAAGCCCTTCCGCAGAGAGGTCATGCGCACCTACGGCGCACAGGTCACCCCCTCCCCCTCCATGACCACCGAGGTCGGCAAGAAGATCTTAGCCGAACACCCCGGCACGACAGGCTCGCTTGGCTGCGCGATCAGCGAGGCGGTAGAGGTCGCCGTCACCAATCCCGGCTACCGCTACGTTTTAGGCTCCGTACTCAATCAGGTGCTCCTGCACCAGTCCATCATCGGTCTTGAGACCAAGGCGGCGCTGGATAAGTACGGTATCGAACCCGATATCATCATCGGCTGCGCGGGCGGCGGCTCCAACCTCGGCGGTCTGATCGCTCCGTTCATGGGCGAGAAGCTCCGCGGCGAGAAGGATTACCGCATCATCGCGGTAGAGCCCGCTTCCTGCCCGAGCTTTACGAGAGGTAAGTTCGCGTATGACTTCTGCGACACGGGCATGATCTGTCCGCTGGCAAAGATGTACACCTTAGGCTCGGGCTTTATCCCCTCCGCGAACCACGCGGGCGGTCTTAGATTCCACGGTATGTCCACGACCCTCTCTCAGCTGTATCACGACGGCTACATGGAGGCGACCTCTGTGGAGCAGACCGAGGTATTTGAGGCAGCGGAGCAGTTCGCGAGAGTGGAGGGTATCCTGCCCGCTCCCGAATCGAGCCATGCGATCCGCGTCGCGATCGACGAAGCGCTCAAGTGCAAGGAAACAGGCGAGGAAAAGACCATCGTATTCGGTCTGACGGGTACAGGCTACTTCGATATGGTCGCGTATCAGAAGTTCAACGACGGCGAGATGACCGACTATATCCCCACCGACGAGGATCTCGCAAAGGGACTGAGCTCTCTGCCTGTCGTTCCCGATCAGTGACGCGCGGCGTCTGTTTTCCGCCTTTTGAAAAGTTTGTTGATCTCAATCAACATCATTAACGGCGGGTCAGAATGATTCCTTCGCTTTTTTATCATCCATATTTCATGACACACAGCAAAAGCCCTGCCATCATCGGCAGGGCTTCGTCATGCTTATTCCGCGGTTTATTCTTCGCTGAAATCCTCTTTACCTACGCCGCACAGGGGGCAGACATAATCGTCGGGAAGATCCTCGAACGCTACGCCGCCGTTCTCTTCGGGGTCATAGATATAGCCGCATACATCGCATACATACTTTTTCATAGTTTTTCTCCTTTTTATAATGATTTACCGCAGTCCACGGAAATGACCGTTGGTCATCCGCAGACTGCCGGGCATTGATGACAGAACAGACCGCAGATAGGGCTGAAACGCTCCTGCGGGCGGACGAGCAATGCTCGTCCCTACGGGTATTATGGAAAAGAACAGTCCCTCTTTGTGGGATCGCCACGTCGCTTACGCTCCTCGCGATGACATCGGAAGAATCACTCGATCGGCTCAAAGTCCGCTACGCCGTGCTTGCACAGCGGGCAGATGAAGTCGTCGGGGATATCCTCGCCCTCATAGACATAGCCGCAGACCTTGCAGACCCAGCCCTTCTTGCCGTCGGTCTCGGGCTTGGGCTTGACGTTGTTCTGATAATAGGTGTAGGTCATGGTCTCGACGTCGGTGATGACGCGCGCCTCGGTGACAGAGCAGATGAACATGCTGTGGGTATCGAGATCGACGGTCTGCTCGACCTTCAGGGACATGAAGGAATTAATATAGTGACCGAGGAAGGCGACGCCGTTGTCGGAGCGGAGGATACCCTCGCCGATGATCTTATCGGCGTCTCTGCCGCTTTGGAAGCCGAAGTGCTCGAATACGCTGAACGGCGCGTCGGTGGAAAGGCAGTTGACGTTCATCACGCCTGTTTTGGCGACCATATCGTGGGTCAGGTTCTTCTTATTGATACAAACGGCGATACGGTTCGGGGTGTTGGTGACCTGAGAAACGGTGTTGACGATACAGCCGTTGTCCTTGTCGCCGTCGCGGGCGGTGACGACATACAGACCGTAGCCGATATTGAACAGGGCGGTCAGGTCGTTCTTGTCCGCCTTTTCGCTGTCCATCGCGACATAGTCCATGGTCAGCTCCTCGCACAGAGCGTCGATCTCGGCGATATTCTCGTCGTTCATCGCGGAGAGGATATGGACGTTGTTGTCGGTATAGGTAATATTCTTGCAGCCCTCGAGCATCTTGCGCATGGTCTTTTCAGCCAGCGGCGCCCAGGAGCCGTTCTCGATGAAGGCGACGGTCTTGTTCTGGAAATTGCGCTCGGTCAGGTGATTGATGAATTCACGCATGAAGGGGAAGATCTCGGCGTTATAGGTGGTGGTAGCGAGGACGATCTTGCCGTAACGGAACGCGTCCTCTACGCACTCTGCCATATCCTCTCTGGCGAGGTCGTTGACCGCTACCTTGGGGCAGCCTGCCTCACGCAGCTTGTCCGCGAGCAGCTCGACCGCCTTCTTGGTGTGGCCGTAGACAGAGGTGTAGGCGATCATGATGCCGTCGGTCTCTACGCCGTAGGACGACCATGTGTTGTACAGATCGAGGTAGTAGCCGAGGTTCTCGGACAGGACGGGACCGTGCAGCGGGCAGATGACCTGAATATCCAGACCTGCCGCCTTTTTGAGAACGTTCTGCACCTGCTTGCCGTACTTGCCGACGATGCCGATATAATAGCGGCGGGCTTCACACGCCCAGTCCTCTTCCACATCCAGCGCGCCGAACTTGCCGAAGCCGTCGGCGGAGAACAGGACCTTGTCGGTGCTGTCGTAGGTCATCAGTACCTCGGGCCAGTGGACCATCGGAGCGCCGACGAAATTGAGCACGTGCTTGCCGAGCTCTAAGGTATCGCCCTCTTTGACGATGATGCGTCTGTCGGCATAATCGGTGCCGAAGAAGTTCTGCATCATCTGGAACGCCTTGACGGATGAAACGACGGTCGCTTCGGGGTAAACGTTAAGGAAGTTGTCGATATTGGCGCTGTGGTCGGGCTCCATGTGCTGGACGACCAGATAGTCGGGCTTGCGGTCGCCCAAAACAGACTTAAGGTTATCGAGCCACTGCTTGCCGAAATGCTGATCGACAGTGTCCATGATCGCGACCTTATCATCAACGATCACATAAGAATTGTACGCCATACCGTTAGGCACGACATACTGACCCTCGAACAGGTCGATATCGTGGTCATTGACGCCGACGTACTTGATATCATTGGTAACAAACATAGGGTATCATCTCCTAAATATATTTATATTCAGTATACCTGATATTCGGTCAAATTGCAACAATGTATTGAAAATATTTCCCGCATTTGTTATACTATTCTTACAAAATGAAGGGTGTGATACCATGGCAGGAAAATCAAGCTGTGAATTCTGCGCATACTACAACTATAACGAAGCGTTCGACGACTATGAATGTGAGGTCAACCTCGACGAGGACGATCTGGCGCGGTTCATGAGCGGCAATGACGCGAGCTGTCCGTACTTCCGCTTCTCGGACGACTACAAGATCGTGGAGAAGCAAAATTGACGCGCGGCGTCTTTATTCCGCCTTTTAACAAGCAATTTCTGACAATTAACGTCATTGACGGCGGGTACAAGCCTCAGTGATCGACTGAGAGATCGAATCAAACACAGAAAGAACAACTATTTATGAAGCAAAAACTCAAGCTGTGCTTACAGCTATTTCTCACCTTTATGAAAATCGGCGCGGTCACCTTCGGCGGCGGCTACGCGATGATTCCGATCATCGAAAATGAGATCGCGGTCAAAAAGGGCTGGATCAGCGAGGACGATCTGCTCGAGGTCGTCGCGATCTCCGAGACGACGCCGGGGCCGATCGCCATCTGTGCCGCTACCTTCATCGGCTATCGGGTAGGCGGTATCCTCGGCGCGTTCTGCGCGACCTTCGGCGTGGTGCTGCCGAGCTTTGTCATCATCTATGTCATCTCGCTGTTTTTGCGCCGATTTGAAGAACTCGAAGTTATCAAATACGCCTTCTTCGGGATCCGCGCGGGCGTGCTGGCGCTGCTGATCAAGGCGGTCGTGTCCATGTTCAAAAAAAGCCCGAAGAACATCGTCGCCTATATCATCATGGCGGTGTCCTTTGCGGCGGTCGCCTTCTTCTCGGCGAACGTCATCATCGTCATCGTATCGGCGGCGGTCATCGGACTGGCGGCGGCGCTGATCGCGGGAAAGGCAGGTAAGAAGCTATGAACATATTCCTGCTGCTGTTCCTCGAATTCTTCAAGATGGGCGCGCTGACCTTCGGCGGCGGCTACGCGATGATCCCCTTTATCGAGGAGACGGTGCTCAGGCACGGCTGGATGACGACGTCGGAGCTGGTGGACTTTATCGCGGTATCCGAGAGCACCCCCGGCGCCTTTGCCGTGAATATCTCGACCTATATCGGCAGCGAGGTCGGCGGGATCATAGGCTCGCTCGTAGCGACCTTAGGGTTGGTTCTGCCGCCGTTTCTCATCATTATCCTGATCGCGAAGGTGTATGAGAAGATCAGGGAGAACCGCTTGGTACAGGGCGCGATGATGGGGCTGAAAGCGACGGTGGTCGGTCTGATCGCGGCGACCGTGCTGAGCGTTGGACAAGAAATATTTTTCTCTGAGGGAATTAACCTTGCTGTATTCCGATCGGCGAATTTCTACGTCAGCCTGATCATCTTCGCCGTCGCGCTCTTTTTACTGTTATACAAAAAGCTCAACCCCATACTGATCATCGCGGGCTCGGCGGTCGTGGGGATCGTATTAGGTTACACGGGTGTCATCACTGTGTGAAAGAGATAAAACTTTTGTAACTATCGACGGTTTTCATTGATTTTTTCAAATCCCTTTGGTATGATATTAACAGTGACAAAAGGGTATATCCCCTATACCCTGTCATCGGGAATTTATTTTCAAAAGGAGAGAAAAACATGAAAAAATTCTTCGCTGAATTTATCGGCACCTTTGTGCTGGTACTGTTCGCGTGCGGAACCGCTACCGTACTGGGTTGCGCGACCGACAGCCCTGACGTCGCCTACGCGCTGACGGCTGTCGCGTTCGGTCTGGTCATCGTCGCGATGGCGTACTCCATCGGCAACGTATCCGGCTGCCACATCAACCCTGCTGTTTCCATCGGCGTTCTGCTGTCCGGCGGCATGAGCGTAGGCGAGTTCTTCATCTACATCATCGCTCAGTTCCTGGGCGCTACCGCGGGCGCGGCTGTCCTCGGCGCGCTGGTCGGCTTTGACACGAGCCTGGGCACTAACGGTCTGTTTGAGGGCAACATCCTCAAGTCCCTGATCATCGAGTGCATCCTGACCTTCGTTTTCGTACTGGTCATCCTGGGCGTTACCTCCAAGAAGAAGTATGAGAAGTGCGCGGGTCTTGTGATCGGCTTCACCCTGACGCTGGTACACATCTTCGGCATCTACTTCACCGGCACCTCCGTCAACCCCGCTCGTTCCTTCGGTCCCGCGCTGATCAAGGCGTTCACCGGCGATACGGCGGCGATCTCCGTATACTGGGTATTCCTGGTAGCTCCGCTGGTAGGCGGCGCGTTAGCGGCTGTTGTATTCAAGGGTCTGATCAAGTCTAAAGAAGCTGAATAATCCATCAGTACATAAGGAATGCTCCCCGATTTGGGGAGCATTTTTGTTATGCTGTTTTTTTCTCACGCTATACGTCATGATGATGACAGACAGCGCGGGAAACTACAATTCCCGCTTGATCGAGTCGATCGCGCCCTTTTCGATGCGGCTGACCTGCGCCTGTGAGATACCGATCTCCTCGGCGACCTCGGTCTGGGTCTTGCCCTTGAAGTAACGCAAAGACAGGATACGCTTCTCGCGGTCGGAGAGCTTTTTCAACGCTTCCTTGAAGGCGATCTCCTCGAGCCAGTCGCTGTCGTCGCTGGTGTCGCCGATCTGGTCCATCACATAGACGGTATCCGCGCCGTCGGAAAAGACAGGCTCATACAGCGACACAGGCTCTACGATCGCTTCGAGCGCCAAAACGACGCTCTCTTTATCCGTGCCGATACGTTCTGCGATCTCCTCGACGGTCGGCTCGCGATTCAGCTTGACGGTCAGCTCCTCCTTCGCCTTCATCGCGTGATAGGCGGTGTCGCGCATGGAGCGGGAGATCCTGAGACTGGAGCTGTCGCGCAGATGGCGGCGCAGCTCGCCCATGATCATCGGCACGCCGTAGGTCGAGAAGCGAACGTCGAGCGTGACGTCAAAATTGTCGATGGCTTTGATCAGTCCGATCACGCCGACCTGAAACAGATCGTCGAGGTTCTCTCCCCTGCCGGTGAAGCGCTGGATCACGCTGAGTACCAAGCGCAGATTACCGTTGATCATTTCTTCGCGGGCTGACTTGCGTTCAGCGGGCGTGCCGTTGCGGATCTTCAACAGCAGGTCGTGTTTTTGTTCTTCTGTCAGCACGGGCAGCTTCGCGGTATCGACGCCGCAAAGCTCCACCTTGTTATACAACAAATAATCCCTCCACAACAATACTGCCATTAGTATTGTCGTGAAGGGAGTTTTTCATACTTTATGATTCGCCCTCGGAATAATTTTCTATAGAAGAAAAATAAGAAGATACGGGGGCTTCGTTGCTCTCCACGGCGGCGAGCTTGCGGCTGATCTGCCGTGAACGGACGCCGACGAGCTTATCCAGCTCCTTGTTTGCCTGATCGAGCTTGTTCTGGGTCGCGACAAGAACGGCGTTGAAGGTCTCGAACTCGTTTTTCACCGAGCCTAAGAGCTTCCAAACCTCGGCGGAGCGCTTCTGCACGGCGAGAGTCCTGAAGCCCATTTGGATCGAATTGAGCAGCGCCGCCATCGTGGACGGTCCCGCGATGCTGACCTTGTACTCGCGCTGCAAGACCTCGACCATGCCGCGGTTGACGACCTCGCTGTACAGCCCCTCAAAGGGCAGGAACATCACGGCGAACTCGGTGGTATTGGGCGGATCGATGTACTTGTCGCGGATATCCTTCGCTTCTCTGCGAATGGTGACGGTCAGCGCCTTTGCCGCGGCTTCTACCGCTTCCTTTGAGCCGCTTTCGTAAGCGTCGCGGAGAGCGGCGTAGGTGTCGCCGGGAAATTTAGAGTCGATGGGCAGGTAGATGAAGCCGTCGTCGTGGGCGGGGAGCTTGACGGCGAATTCCACCACGTCGCGCGAGCCTGCCTTTGTCGCGACGTTGGTATCGTACTGGTCGGGAGTGAGGATATCTTCAAGGATACTGCCGAGCTGTATCTCGCCGACGATACCGCGGGTCTTGACATTAGACAGCACTTTTTTCAGATCGCCGACGCCGACAGCAAGGGTCTGCATCTCGCCGAGCCCCTTGTACACCTGCTCGAGCCGCTCGCTGACGAGGGCGAAGCTGCGGTTCATTTTCTCTTCAAGCGTTTTCTGCAGCTTTTTGTCCACTGTCTCGCGCATTTCCTCAAGCTGTTTGTTGTTGTCCTCACGGATATCGTCGAGCTGCTGTTCCATTGTGCGGCGTATGTTCTCGAGCTTCTGTTCATTCTCGAGCGAGAAGGTCTGGAAGCGCTGTTCGAGATGATTGAACCGCTCGCTTTGAGAAGCGGAAAAGCTCTGCTGATTGACGGCGATCATGTCGCCCATATTCTTGACCGCGCTTTGAGTCGAGGTCACGATCTCGGTGCGCATGGCGGAGAGTTCCTCTCTGCTGTTTTGATTCTTTTTTGAAATAATAATGATCGCCGCTATTGCCGCGACAATCGCCGCCAGAGCGAGAATAACCAATATCGCAAACTGTACCGTATCCATCTGTACGCCACCTCACATTTCTATGAGGGTATTGTATCACGGCGCAAAGGAGATTGTCAATCGAACAGTGGGGCGTTTTCAGCCCATCGTGGATATCGGATTGTTATTACCATTCTCAGCCGAATTCCGTTTCGATCACCTTGGCGCAATCGGGCGGAGAATAGACGAACCTGTCGATATGTCCGTCGGTGATGAAGTACTCGGGCGCTTCGGGCAAGGTCGGCTCATAAAAATGGTCGATGATGATGAGCTTGACCTTCATCTTCTGCGGCAGGATGCTTTTGATGTACACAGCGGCGGTATCGCCGACGTGGATATTGTCGCGCAGCTCGGCAAGTCCCGCGAGATTAGGCGCAAGCTCCACAAACGCGCCGTAGTTCTCGATAGAGCGGATCACACCCGTCACCGTATCCCCTATCGAAAAGCGCGCGATATTCTCCTCCCATGTACCCAATAATTCCTTATGACTGAGGGTCACGCGGCTGCCGCTGATAGACTTTATCACGGCGAAGATGTCCATGCCAACGGTAAAACGTTCGTCGGGGTGCTCGATACGCGAGACGGAGATGGAGTCGATCGGCATGAGAGCGACCATGCCGCAGCCGATATCGCAGAACGCGCCGAAGGGCTCGAGATGGGTCACGCGGGCAGGGATAACGTCGCCCGACCGCAAAGCGCTCAGATACTGCCCGGTGCATTTTTTCTGGGCGTCGGCGCGGGAGAGGATAGCCGTCACCCCGTCATCCTCCTGAACGATATCCTTGACAGTAAAGCACACCGCCCTGCCGACGCGCGACAACAACGCGATGTCCCGCACGTTGCCCTCGCGGATACCGAGCGCCCCTTCCTCGCGCGGGATAACGCCGCGGCAAAAGGGCAGTTCCACCTTCAAATTATGCTCGTGATCGCATGAGAGCGCCTTTGCTTCTAATATATCACCGCGCTCCATCGCCCGTTTCAAGCCCTCAAAGGAGCAAAGCGCGGTAAGATTCGCGGCGTTATGGATTCTCTTTCCCTCAGGGAGAAATGCAGTCATGATCGTCCTCCTGAATTTTTGATACAGTACAATCTATGATTTCACCTGATGGGATATGACTGTTACAATTCTGTGAAAATTTGAGCGGAAGTATTGAAAAACCGCGTCGTATCGTATACAATAAGCAGGTAAGCTGTTTTTACAGCAGAAAGGAAAGAATATGAAACGTACTTTAGCTATCATTTTAAGTATCCTGATGATCGGCGCCGCGCTGACAGCCTGCGGCGCTCAGGTCGTATCGTCAGGAAAAACCGAAGTTGTATCGAAGTCTGATTCAGACAAAACTACCAAGGAAGGTGAAACCGTGAATTACAATGCAAAATCCACAGAAGCGCTGATCAGCGTCAATGATGTTCCCGCCGCTAACCTCGACGCGGCTGACGCAGAATACCAGCACAAAGAGCCCGTCAAGGGCGAAGAGGTCGCTACCCTTCACACCAACTACGGCGATATCTCCATGAAGTTCTTCCCCGAGGTCGCTCCCAAGGCAGTCGCTTCCTTCAAGGCGCTGGCTAAGGCAGGCCGCTACGATGATACGATCTTCCACCGCGTCATCAACAACTTTATGATCCAGGGCGGCGACTACACCAACTTCAACGGCACCGGCGGCGAATCCGCGTTCGGCGAGGAATTCGACCTTGAAGTGTCCGACTATCTCTCCAACATTGAGGGCGCAGTCGCGATGGCGAACCGCGGTCCCGGTACAAACGGCTCTCAGTTCTACATCAATCAGGTCAACAACAACTACCTCGACGGCAACTACACCGTATTCGGTCAGGTATTTGACGGCATGGACGTTGTCAACGACATTGCAGAGGTCAAGACCGGCGCGAACGACAAGCCCGTCAACGACGTTATCCTCGAGAGCGTAGAGATCTACGCGTACGAATAATAAGCAAAGCCGCCTTGGGTTTCGGGGCGGCTGTACTTTTACAGACAGTTATTGTCGGTTCGCTATCTGATTTGCCGGCAAATACAGCAAGGAGTTTTCTATGGAACGACCCGTCATCGCGATCATGTATGACTTTGATAAGACCCTGTGTACCAAGGATATGCAGGATTACGGCTTTATCCCGAGCCTTGATATGCAGCCGTCCGAATTCTGGCAGAAAGCCAATGTGTTCGGCTCAGGCGCGCAGATGGACGGAGTACTCGCCTATCTTTACACGATGATCGAGGAATGTAAGCGCAAGGGGATCGCGCTAACGCGCGAAGTGCTGACACAGCACGGTAAAGGGATCGAGCTGTACCCCGGCGTAAAGGAATGGTTTGACCGCATCAACCTGTACGGTGCGGCGCAGGGCGTGCAGATCGAGCATTACGTCATCTCGTCGGGGATCAAGGAGATCATCGAGGGGTCGGGGATCGCGGAAAAGTTCACGAAGATCTTCGCCTGCGAATTCCTCTACGACGAAAACGGCTGTGCCCTGTGGCCGAAAACCGCCGTCAACTACACCAACAAAACGCAGTTCGTCTACCGTATCAACAAGGGCGTTTTGGATATCTCCAACGATATCGACCTCAACCGCTCGATGCCTGACGACAGTAAACGCGTACCGTTTTGCAACATGATCTACATCGGCGACGGACTCTCGGACGTGCCGTGCATGAAGATGATGAAGGCGTACGGCGGGTGCGCGATCGCGGTGTATCAGGAGAACAACAAAAGTAAGGTCGAAGAACTGCTGTTAGGCGACCGCGTGGACTTCATCTTCCCCGCCGACTACCGCAAGGAGGGCAGGCTCGACAAGACCGTGCATAATCTTATAAAGAAGATGGCGATCAACGACGAGCTGGTGAAGGAGAACGCAAGACAGCTTAAGGCAATCAGGAGTTAGGAGTGAGGAGTGAGAAGTTAGGAGTTTGTATGATTCGCAAGTTGCTCTCCTGCTCATATCATGTAATATAATAGCAAAAATGCTCACGTGCTCTGTAAAGAGTCGTGAGCATTTTTATAGTAAACATAACAAAAAAGAGTATCAGATAGAGCAAGAGGATCGTTCGGAGCGATATAACTCCTCACTTCTAACTCCTCACTCCTGACTAGAGTTTGTTGATCCTGCCGCGGTTTTTGATTGCGCGGCGGATATCGAGGACGATGATCACGATCGTCGCGATGAGGATCACGGCGAGAATGATCACGACAGCCCAGATATGGACGGGATCGACGGTCTTTGCCTCGACAGAGCTGACCTCAGCAGAGGCGGAGCAAGCCTCGACAAAGCGCTTCTGCATATAGGTGTAGATATCGTCGTTGAGGTTCGAGAAGGTATAGCACTTATCGAGATATTCCTGCGGCGGGTTGATTAGCTCGGATGAGAGCATCTCTTCATCGATGAACTCCAGCGCGCCGGTATTCGGGGTGCCGTAGGTGATATACTCCGCGTTGGCGGCGGCGATCTCAGGCTCGCACATGAAGTTGATGAACAGCTCGGCGTTCTCCTTGTTCTTGCAGGTTGCGGGGATACACATCGCGTCGTTGAAGAGATTGGAGCCCTCTTCGGGCAGGCAATAGGTCAGCGCCTCGTTGTTGTCCATCATCGTCCAGATGTCGCCCGCGTAATAGGCGCACAGACCGCTCTGGCTGCCCTCCATCTCGGTGAACACCTGATCCATGACGTACTTTTTCAGCACACTTTTTTGCTCGATCAACTTGTCGGTCGCGCGGTCGATATCCTCGCGGGTAAAGTCAGTCGCGCCGGGGTCGATCGGCGGGTCGCAAAGCTGCATGGCAATCGCCATGGCGTCGCGGGAGTTGTTGAACATCAGGATACCTTTGTCCTTGTACTCCTCGCTCCAAAGATCCTTGAAGCCCGTGATGGAGCCTTCTTCGATCATATCGGTATTGTAGCCGATCGCGACAAAGCCCCATGAATACGGGATACTGTACTCGTTCGTGGGATCGTACGCCATATTCTTGAAGCGGTCGTCGATATACTTGTAGTTAGGGATATTATCGAAATCGAGCTTTGCGAGCATGCCCTCTTCCCTGAGTCGGGCGACCATGTAGTCGGAGGGGATGATAACGTCATAGGTGGAGTTGGAATTGGTCAGGACGTTGTATAATTCCTCGTTGGTCTCGAAGTTGGTATAATTGACCTTGATGTGATACTTCTTCTGGAACTCGTCGATAACGTCGAGCGTGTCGTCGTCGCCGGGAGAGATATACTCGCCCCAGTTATAGACGTTGACCTCACCCTGATAGCCTGATACGTCGTCTTCCTCTTCTTCACCTTCCGCGGAATCGGCGGAACAGGCTGAGGACAGAAAAATACTTCCGCACATCAGCAAAGCCAGAAACAGAGAAACGAATTTTTTCATCGTGCTTCCTCCTTCCTCTTGCGCAGGGTCGCGAAGTTGGAGATCAGGAGAATGACGATGACAACCACGAACAACAGCGCCGAGAGAGCGTTCGCCTTGGGGTTGATGCGCTGGTGGGTCATGGTGTAGATCTGGATGGGCAGGGTCTGGAAGCGCGAGCCTCTCGTAAAATAGGTGATGACAAAATCATCCAGCGAGTAGGTAAAGCTGATCAGAAAGCCCGACAGGATACCGGGGAGCAGCTCGTGCAGTACGACCTTGAAGAACGCCTGCATCGGCGAGCAGCCGAGGTCCTGCGCCGCTTCATAGAGCGAGGGGTCCATCTGCCTGATACGCGGCGTGACGTTGAGGATCACGTACGGCGTACAGAAGCCGATATGCGCCAGCAGTACCGTCCAGAAGCCCATCTCAAAGCCCATCATCACGCCCGCGAAGGTGAACAGGAGCATCAGCGATACGCCCGTGACGATCTCGGGATTGATGATCGGGATATTGGAAACGTTTTGAATGGCGGAGCGAACGCCGCCCTTGAAATTATAGATACCGATCGCCGCGGCAGTGCCGAGGATCGTCGCGATGACAGAGGCGAGTATCGCCACGATCAGCGTGTTTTTCAGACTGCCCATGATCTGGGCGTCGTGGAAGAGCGCCTCGTACCATTTCCATGTAAAGCCCTTCCAGACGGAGGTCTTGCCGTCGTTGAAGGAATAGGCGATCAGGTAGATGATCGGCAGGTACAAAAACGCCATGATGATGACAAGATAGATCTTGGAACGCAGTTTTTTCATCAGTTCACCGCCTCCTTATCTCCGAATCGGTTCATAAAGACGAGGAAACCGAGAATGACGATCATCAGCACGACGGCGATCGCCGAGCCTGTATGATGGTCGCTCTGGAACACGCGCTCGATGACGTCGCCGATCATGAACTGGGTGCCGCCTAAATACTGGGCGACAAGGAAGGTGGAAGCTGTCGGGACGAATACCATCGTCACGCCCGAAATGATGCCCGGGACAGACAGCGGGAAGATGACCTTGCTGAAGATATAGAAGCCGTTGCAGCCGAGATCCTGAGCCGCTTCGATCCACGAGGGGTCGATCTTGCTCATGACGGTATGCAGGGGCAGGATCATGAACGGCAGGAACTCGTATACCATGCCGACGATGACGGCGCCTGAGTTACCGATCAGGGTGATGTCGACGCCGAACAGGTTGAGGATCATGTCGAGGGGGCCGTAATTTTGTAAAATCAGCACCCAAGCGTAGATGCGCAGCAGGAAGTTCATCCACATCGGCACCATCAGGAACATGATGATCATGCTCTGGCCGCGCTCGGAGCAGCGCGAGATGGAGAACGCCAGCGGATATGCCAACACCAGACAGATGAAGGTGGAGACCAAAGCGATCCACAGGGAGTAGAGGAACACCTGACTGTAGACAGACGCGTTTTGGAAGGATTCGAGCGAGAAATTGCCCTTTGTATCGGTGAAGGCGTAGTACACGACCATGACCAGCGGAACGATGGTAAAGACCAGCATCCAGCCGAGATACGGGATCGCGGGGCGCTTGCTCTTCATCGCCGTGCGGTTCTCACGGCGGCGCTTCTTCTCGGTCGGCGCAAGGCGATTGCTGACGGTAACGGCGGGAGTATCAGGTTTCATCGCCGTTCACCTCGCTGATCTCAGCCTTGCTGAAATCGAAACAAAGCGGCACATAGGTCGCGACCTGCTCGTCGATATCGCTCTGCATGATCCACTTGCGCTCGTCGGATTCGAGAATGATCTCATTGTGCTCGCCCTTCCAGATGACGGACTCGATGTACACCTCGTCGAGCTGGCCTACGCCGTCGCCCGCGATATACAGCGCGTCGGGCGGCAGGAGGATCTTGATCTTCCTGCCCTCTTCAAAGAAGGTATCGGGGATCGTGATCTCGCTCCCTTCGAGCAGGATAGTTGTTGTATTATTTTCTTTATCGGAATAATAAACTTCGGTGACGATATCGTTCGTGGGGTTGAGGAACATTTTCTCCATAATATGGATATTGAACGGATCGACGCGCATGCCGATGGTGTCACCCACCTTCTGCGAGACGGTGGAGTGGATCAGCCAATGGCAGTTGTTGCAGCGCACGGAAATCTCAAAATGAACGCCCTTGAAGATGACGTCCTCCACCACGCCGTTGAGCTTGGCGTCCTGTGGCGCGACGACCTCGATATCCTCGGGGCGGATAACGACGTCGACGGGCTTGTTCTTCTCAAAGCCCTTGTCAACGCAGTCAAGTTCCACGCCGAGCAAGCGCACCTTGCAATCCTCGAGCATGATACCGTTGATGATGTTCGCCTCGCCAATGAAGTCAGCGACAAAGGCATTGGCGGGTTCGTTATAGATATCCTCGGGAGTGCCGACCTGAGCGATCACGCCGTTGTTCATAACGCAGACGCGGTCAGACATGGTCAGGGCTTCCTCCTGATCGTGCGTAACATATACAAAGGTCTTTTGGGTCTTTTGCTGAAGCTGTTTTAGCTCGATCTGCATATCCTTTCGCAGTTTCAAGTCGAGCGCGCCGAGCGGCTCGTCAAGCAGGACGACCTTAGGGTCGCACACCAAAGCGCGGGCGATGGCGACGCGCTGCTGCTGACCGCCGGACAGAGCGCGCACGGGGCGCTTCTCATAGCCCTTGAGGTCAACGACGGCGAGCATATGCTTCACCTTTTGCTCGATTTCGGATTTTGACAGCTTCTTCAGCTTTAAGCCGAAGGCGACGTTGTCAAATACATTCAAATGCGGGAACAGAGCGTACTTCTGGAAAACCGTATTGACGTTGCGCTTATGGGGCGGCAGGTCGCTGATCTCTTTTCCTTCAAAGTACACTTCACCGCTCTCGGGCGTTTCAAAGCCCGCGATGACGCGCAGAGTCGTCGTCTTGCCGCAGCCCGAGGGGCCTAGCAGGGTGATGAACTCTTTGTCATAAATGTCGAGGCTGATATGATTTAATATCACCTCATTCGAATACTTGAAATTGATATCCTTCAAGGATACGACCGCGTTTTGCTTCAACTATCTAACCTCCTTAGTTTAGAGCCGATATCAGGGCTTTTGAGCTCGTATCCGCTCTACCGCTTTCACGCTCAACACTTTTACACTTTAACACAGTGCAGAGCAAGTGTACAATTAACAATTATATCTGCACCGTCGACGGTTGTCAATAAAAATCGCCAAAAAATCCGTATAATATTCACTAAAATAACACCGCTTTTTCTTCGTATATATAGAATCATGTTATATTGACTTTTCCCGTGAATCAGCTATAATATTCTTAACTGTGTGATATCCTTGCGATATCTGTGAAAAGGCGTATTTTTGCCCATCGACACAGGGAAAAGGAGAATGATAATGTTCCAGATATTTAAAGAACATCAGGGCTTCGGCAAGCAGATCATGCTGCTGGCGAAGAACGAGCTGATCAAGAAGTATAAGGGCGCCGTCATCGGCCCGCTGTGGTCAGTCGTCAAGCCCCTGTTCACCCTGTTTGTTTACTGGTTCGCGTTTGAAGTCGGTCTGAAAAGCGCGGGTAACGTCAAGGTCATCTTCCCTGAGCTGGGAAAAGCCGGCGGCACCTTCGAATACAGCCGTTTTCTGTTCATGCTGATCGGTTTCATCCCGTGGTTCTTCATCAATGAATCTATCGTTCAGGGAGCGAAATCCATCCGCGAGAACCGCCAGTTTGTCAACAAGGTCAGCTTCCCCGTATCCACGATCATGACCTACACCTCAGTGGCGCGTCTGTACGTCCATATCTTCCTGCTCGGGCTGATGTACCTATACGTCACCTTTGTCGGCGGCACCTACAAGATCCCCGGCATGGAAGCGGCGGTCACAGGCGGTATCGCGCCGAGTCTGTATAATTTGCAGATCCTCTTCTATTTGCCGCTGATGTTTATTTTCTTCCTCGTGCTCTCATGGTCGACGGCGCCGATGTCGGCGTTCTCCCGCGACTTTGAGAACATGATCGTATCTGTCATGTCCGGTATCTTCTGGCTGTCGGGTATCATCTACGACTCCTACCTGCTCACCGGCAAGAATCCGCCCGCGGACTGGATCCGCAAGCTGATGCTGTTCAATCCGATCAACTTCTTCGCCAACGGCTACCGCAACTGCTTCTTGTACAACCGCTGGTTCTGGGAATATAAGACAGAACTGATCATCTTCCTTATCGAGCTGGCTGTCGTCCTTGCGCTGGGTATCTTCAACTACCACCGTCTGCGCAAGAGACTGCCCGACGTACTGTAAGGAGGCGCAATATGGCGAATGAAGCGATCATTTCCTTCAAGAACGTATCGAAGGAATACACCCTTTACAAAAACGATCAGGAGCGTTTTCGCGCCCTGTTCTTCAAACCCCGCAACCCGAAGATCAACAAGGCGCTGAAAAACGTCACCTTTGACGTACACCGCGGGGAAAGTATCGGTATCATCGGCGACAACGGCGCGGGGAAATCCACTATCCTGAAGATGATCACGGGCGTAGCCTTCCCCACCGAGGGCGAGGTCGTCGTCAGCGGCAAGGTCGCGGCGCTCTTGGAGCTGACCGCGGGCTTTTCCACCGAGATGACCGGCAGGGAGAACATCTACCTCAAGGGCTATATCCTCGGCCTGAAGGACGCGTATATCCGCGAGATTGAGGAGAGGATCATCGACTTTGCACAGCTGGGCGACTACATTGACCAGCCCGTCCGCACCTATTCGAGCGGTATGAAAATGCGTCTGGGCTTTGCGATCAACGTCAATATCGACCCCGATATCCTCGTCGTAGACGAGGCGCTGTCGGTCGGCGACGCGTCGTTCAAGCGCAAGTGTAAGGACAAGATCAACGAGATCATCGAGAGCGGCACCACCGTTCTCTACGTCAGCCACAACCCCGAATCCGTCGCCGAGATCTGCGACCGCGCTCTGTACCTGAGAAAGGGCGAGCTGATGTATGACGGCGACGTTAAGGAAGCGTACGCCATGTACACCAAGGTCAAGGAAGAGGAAAAGGCGAAAAAGGCTGCCGCCGCGAAGAAAAAGAAGGAAGCCGAGAAAAAGGCTGCCGAAAAGAAATAAGACACGATGCAAAGGGGCGGGACCTATACCGCCCCTTTCTTTGAAAATGATCCATTTAACTTAAACAGCAATCAATTTGTATCGATAGAGGCTACCATGACAGACAGCATTACCAAAAACGAGATATATCTCAGCGCGGGATATATCCGCCGCAAAGGGCTGAGGCAAACGGATATCGCCCTGATCGGTGAGCATAAGATCGCCGCCTATCTCAAGGCGACAAGCGATCAATCAGGCGACAGCATGACGCGTTTTTCCTCTGCGACTGATATACAGGGGACTTTCTCGCACTATTGGTATGTGCTGAATGCCGCAGATTATGATGAGGACGACCTGCAGAACGCGGTGATCAGAAGCGAGAGAAGCGGCTCGGCGTTTCTCTGTATTATTCTGCTACAGAATATTAAAGAGAGCGATACCATTCAGAAGTATTCCGAAATGGAACTGATCACGGCACACAGCGAACAGTTGGGCGCGATCAGAAAACAGCTCAGCGGCTATAAAAACGTCCGCGCAATATTCTTCGACAGAATTTTCGGCGGTGATTTCGACTGCTTCGAGCTGTCGCAGATTGCGCGGGAAGCGCAGGAGGAAAAGCGCGTGACCGTCACGCAGGCAATGGCGAACCGCTACACCTCCGCTCTGTACATTGGCGACGCCGTGACCGCTGTCTACACCGTGTCAAAGCTCGGAAAGCCGGGCAACGCGTATAACGCCTCGTCCTTCTACCTGAGCGAATATCAGCTCAGAAGTGAGATATACACCATGCTCTCGCGCCACGGCGTGACGCTGAACGTCACGGGTGAGACTGCCGAGCCCGTCTACGCGGCGCTGTCAAACGGCAAGCTGCGCTCCTTAGGATATGAGAATGTTTGCGATATTTCCGACGCGCTGCGCTACAGCATGCTCAAAAACTTAGACCGTTTCAGTATCCAGACCGACCGTATCCACGACGGCTACAGCGGCAAGCTGAACACCCTGCGCGCGATCGAAAAGGATATGCTCAGGGAGATCGACCGCATTTGCAGAGAGCATGGCATCAAATACTTCATCTGCTACGGCACGATGCTGGGCGCGGTCAGACACGGCGGCTTCATTCCGTGGGACGACGATGTTGACGTCGCGATGCTGAGATCGGAATTTGAAAAGTTTCGTCAAATTGCTCCAAAAGAATTAAACGATCGTTTCAGCTATGAAAGCCATACGAATCACAACGGCTATCACTACTTTTTTGACAGGATCACGGCAAAGGACACCTACTTTGCTTCCAAATACTCTGACGACTACGAAATGCACAAGGGTATCTCCGTCGATATCTTTGTCGTGGATAATGTACCCGCCGATCAGAAAGCGGCTTATCGCTTCTGGAAGGGCTTGATGCGCCGCAGAATGCTGATGAACGTGCGTTGGAAGAACACCGCCCGCAAGGGCAAGGCGTATCTGCTGAGCAAGCTGCTCCTGCCCGTTCTGAGATTAAAGAGCATGGACAGCTACTCGCGCTCCTATGAAAAGGCGGTGCGCAAATACGAGCACAAGGAAACAGGCTGGGTGATGCCCGCTTCCTCCGACCATATCTTCCGCGGTATCTTCCCCATCGAGACCTTCAGCGATACCCTCCCCTATCGCTTTGACGACGTCGATACCTTTATCCCCGTCGGCTACAAGGATTTTCTCAAGGCGTGGTACACCGAGAACTACATGGAGATGCTGCCGCTGAGCGAGCAGAATCCGTTCCACGACTATTATCGTCTAGATTTAGGCAGCAATATTGATCAAGACAACAATACTCACTTTGATTATATGGGTGAGTTAAAATAGCAACGTGACGTTGCATCCCTTTCCGCCTTTTGCAAACACATAATAATATGGAACATTCATTAACGGCGGGCTAAAAACCAACAGATTAACTTTTCATGACAAATGCACATAAGGAGTAATCATCATGATATTCGCAGTGATATTAGCGGGCGGCACAGGCTCGCGCATGGGCTCGACCGACATGCCCAAGCAGTTTTTGGAGATCAAGGGCAAGCCGATCCTCAACCATACGGTAGAAAAATTCCTGCCCAATCCGAAATTTGAGAAGATCATTGTCCTCTCTCCCAAGGCGTGGCTCGGTCACACGAAGGAGATCATTCGCAAATATACCGGCAAAAGCGACAAGATCGTCGTGATCGAGGGCGGCTCCACCCGCAACGAGACCATTATGAACGCGATCCGCTACATCGACGGACAGTACGGTCTTGACGACGATACCGTGATCGTGACCCACGACAGCGTGCGCCCCTTCCTTACCCACCGCATCATCGAGGAAAACATCGCGGCGGCTCAGCAATACGGCGCGTGCGACACCGTGATTCCCGCGACCGACACCATCGTTGAGGGAAACGGCACGGCGATCACCGCGATCCCCGACCGCAGAAAAATGTATCAGGGTCAGACCCCCCAGAGCTTCAAGGCAAAGCTGCTGCGCGACGCGTATGACAGCCTGAGTGCTGAAGAAAAGGATATCCTGACCGACGCGGCAAAGATCTTAGTCATGAAAGGCAAAGAGGTACGGCTCGTACAGGGCGAGACCTTCAATATCAAGATCACCTATCCCTATGATCTGAAGATCGCAAGATCCCTTTTAGATGAGGACATCGTATGATCAATACAGTTTATCGCCTGTGCGCTCCGCGCAGGTTTGAGATCGCGTTCAATGACATTGACGTGAACAGCGGCGTTATCGTGCGCCCGACGCACCTGTCCATCTGCAACGCCGATCAGCGCTACTATCAGGGCACGCGCGACATCAAGGTGCTCAAGGAAAAGCTCCCGATGGCGCTGATCCACGAGGGTATCGGTCAGGTCGTCTTTGATACGACAGGGAACTATCAGCCGGGCGACAGGGTCGTCATGGTGCCGAATATCCCCTGTGAAAAGGATGAGTATATCGCGGAGAATTACCTGCGCACGAGCAAATTCTGCGGCAGCTCCGCGGACGGCTTTTTGCAGGAATACTATCAGATCACGCCCGATCGTTTGGTAAAGCTCCCCGAGGGCGTTGACCTCGACGTGGCGGCGTTCACGGAGATCGTCTCCGTCAGCGTACACGCGATCACCCGCTTTCAGGCAATCGCCCACGACCGCCGCGACAGGATCGGCGTATGGGGCGACGGCAACCTCGCCTTCATCACCTCGCTGTTCCTGAAAAAAATGCTGCCTGACAGCGAGATACATGTTTTCGGTATCAACCGCGAGAAGCTCTCTGACTTCTCCTTTGTTGACGGTACGCACCTGACGACCGAGATCCCCGAGGGACTCACGCTCGACCATGCCTTTGAATGCGTCGGCGGCAACGGTTCGCCAATCGCGATCGAGCAGATCATCGGCGTTATCAAGCCCGAGGGCACCATCTCTATCTTAGGCGTGAGCGAATACCCTGTCCCGATCAACACCCGCATGATCCTTGAAAAGGGTCTGCGGCTCTTCGGCACCAGCCGCTCGGGAAAAGAGGACTTCCGCCGTACCGTAGAGCTGTACCGTGAGCACCCCGAGATACCGCTCTACCTGAGCCGATTGGTCGGCAGCACCGTCGAGATCGACAGCTTCGCGGACATCAAAAAAGCCTTTGAGATCGACATCAGAAAGGCTTACGGCAAAACGATATTGCATTGGAATATATAAATTCAGGGAGGGATCTGTGTCCCTCCCTTTTGTTATCATCATATTCATTTCTTATAGGTTCTTTTCTGTAGGGACGAGCATTGCTCGTCCGGCATCGCAGATGCTTTTTTCTTTATCTAAGGTTTCCACCTGATTCTGCGCTCGTCATTCTGCGGACGACCAATGGTCGTCCCTACGACAGTAAGGGAAACATCTACGATCAATGAACAAAGGCTATGGAAACATTACGCTTCCATAGCCTTCCTGTTTATCTATCGTTTATCAGTACATGCCGCCCATGTCGGGTGCGGCGGGGGCTGCGGGAGCAGGCTCCTTGATATCCGCTACAAGGCTCTCGGTGGTCAGGACCATCGAAGCGACGGACGCGGCGTTCTGCAGAGCGGAACGGGTGACCTTGGTCGGGTCGACGATACCCGCGGAGATCATGTCGGTGTACTCCTCTTCAAGCGCGTTGAAGCCGTAGCCGACCTTGTTCTCACGCTTGATGTTCTCGACGATAACGGAGCCTTCGAGACCCGCGTTCTTAGCGATCTGCTTGATCGGCGCTTCGAGAGCGCGGAGCACGATCTGAACGCCTGTCTTGACGTCGCCCGTGGTGGAGTCGAGCAGAGCGGACACAGCGGGGATCGTGTTGATCAGCGCAACGCCGCCGCCCGCGACGATACCCTCTTCCACAGCCGCCTTGGTAGCGGAGAGAGCGTCCTCGATACGGAGCTTCTTCTCTTTCATTTCGATCTCGGTAGCAGCGCCGACCTTGATGACCGCTACGCCGCCCGCGAGCTTCGCCAAACGCTCCTGGAGCTTCTCACGGTCGAAGTCAGAGGTGGTGGACTCGATCTGCTGACGGATATGACCGACGCGGTTCTTGATCTCGTTCTGGTCGCCCTTACCGTCGACGATGATGGTGTCTTCCTTAGTGATCTTGACCTGACGCGCTTCACCGAGCTGATCGATGGTCGCGTCCTTGAGCTCCAGACCGAGGTCGGAGGTGATGACGGTACCGCCGGTGAGGATCGCGATATCCTGCAGCATTTCCTTACGTCTGTCGCCAAAGCCCGGAGCCTTGACAGCAACGCAGGTAAAGGTGCCGCGCAGTTTATTGAGCACGAGGGTGGTCAGGGCTTCGCCCTCAACGTCCTCGGCAATGATAACGAGCTTTCTGCCGGACTGAACGATCTGCTCGAGCAGGGGCAGGATCTCCTGTGTATTGCTGATCTTCTTATCGGTGATCAGGATCAAAGCGTCGTCGATCTCAGCGACCATCTTGTCGGTATCGGTGACCATGTAGGGCGCGATATAACCGCGGTCGAACATCATACCCTCGACGACCTCAGAGTAGGTCTCGGCAGTCTTGGACTCTTCAACGGTGATAACGCCGTCGGTGGAGACCTTCTCCATCGCCTCGGCGATCAGCTTGCCGATATAATCGTCGCCGGAGGAAATGGTGGCAACGCGCGCGATATCCTCAGTGCCGGAGATCGCCTTTGCGTTAGCGGTCAGCGCCTTGACGGCCTCTTCGACCGCCATCGCGATACCCTTTTTGAGTACCATCGGGTTAGCGCCTGCGGCGACGTTCTTCATACCTTCGTTGACAAGCGCCTGAGCGAGCAGGGTGGCGGTAGTAGTACCGTCGCCGGCTACGTCGTTGGTCTTAACGGAAACTTCCTTGACGAGCTGAGCGCCCATGTTCTCAAAGGCGTCCTCTAACTCGATCTCCTTAGCGATGGTCACGCCGTCGTTGGTGATCAGCGGAGCGCCGAACTTCTTATCGAGGACAACGTTGCGGCCCTTAGGACCTAATGTGATCTTGACGGTATCGGCGAGCTGGTCGATACCGGACTGAAGCGCCTTGCGGGCGTCTTCACCGTATGCAATCTGTTTAGCCATGATTCAATTACCTCCCAATTATTCTACAATAGCGAGAATGTCGCTCTGACGGACGATGGTGTAATCCTCGCCGTCTACCTTGACGTCGGTACCTGCGTACTTGGAAGCGATAACCTTATCGCCTACCTTGACGTACATCTTCACCTCGTTGCCGTCTACCATACCGCCGGGGCCTACCGCGATCACGTTCGCGTACTGGGGCTTCTCCTGAGCGGCAGTGGACAGGACGATACCGGAAGCGGTGGTCTGCTCGGCTTCGTCAAGCTTGAGCACTACCTTATCAAGTAAAGGTTTGATGGTCATATCTATTCCTCCTTAAACATTAAAAACATCGTTTTAGCACTCTTTATCCTCGAGTGCTAAGTCTATTGTAAACCATAATATGGAAAAAATCAAGGGGGTTTTTGCGATTTCATAAAAAGTTAATAATTCATGTATTTGTTGCTGCGTTCCCGATCCATCACGAGCACATATGTCGGCACAAAAAACACCGCCTGATCTCTCAGACGGTGCTGTGAATGTTATTCACCCTTTGTTTCTGCCGCTTTCTTCTCGGGAGCGGGAGAAGCGGGCGGTTCGGTGGGAGCCTCCCACAGCTCAATCTCACCCAGAGCGGTAGCGGGGATCTCGATCTTCAGCTTATCTCTGACCGCCTTATTGACCATATTGGTGCAGTCGTGCTTATACATAACGCTCAGGGTGGCGGGCGCTTTCTTCTCAAAAAGGATCGCCTCGACCATGCCCGCGGCCTTTCTGCCGATGGACTCATAGTTGATAACGCTGGTGCCGAGCGCGCCCTGCGCCAAGGTCGCCTCGTCACCGCAGATGACGGGGATACTGTTCTCGTTAGCGAAATCGAGGATGGTAGCAATATTGGAGCTTAAAAACTTATCCACAGGGATATAGATGACCTCGGTCTTATTCTCCTTGATCTTCTTCAGCGCGCTTTCCAACGCCGCCTTATCCTCGATGGTGTACTGAGTGCAATCAAGACCGATATTCTTCGCTTCACGCGCAGCGATGATGCCCTGCAGTACCGCGTCCTGATCGGTCGCGCTGTAGAGAGCGGCGACAGTCTTAGCCTTCGGGAGAATGGTGTGGATCAGGTCGATCTGCTCAAAGCAGGGTGTGTAGCTGGATACGCCGGTCACGTTGCCGCCGGGAGCCTCATTGCTCTCGACCAAGCCGACCTCATCGGGGCTGTTGACCGCGCCGAATACGATCGGGATATCCTTCGTCAGCTCGGCGGCTGTCTCGGATGCGAAACGTCCGATGGTATACAACAGGTCGATGTCGCCGCCAGCGATCAGCTCTTTGATCTTGGTGCGGCAAAGCTCCTCGTTATCCTCTACGATGTATTCAACGTCCAAGCTTGCGAGCACGCCGTTTTCATCAAGCTCCATCATAAAGCCGCCGTAGCAGTCCTTGCTGGCGCTGCCAAGACCCGTCTGGATCACGCCGACCTTATAGTGCTCGTCATAGCGGGTTTCGATCACGGGAGCAGAAGCCGCCGCCTGATCGTTCGTCGAGATCGCGGTATCGATATTCTTCTGCTTGTTCATCGCCAATACGATCGAGAAAACGACAACGCCGATGACCGCAATGATCAAGATCACGCTTAATGCTATTACAAGATTTTTCTTCATGCAAGCCTCCTTGTCGCGCAAAAGCGTTCAGGTGAATTCTGTTTGCATTACCTTATTGTATATCATACCGTATTTTGGTATAAAAGTCAAATTTTACGGTTTTTAGTTCTATAATAGAATTATTTGTAATATTGATAGACGTTGCATTTCAGCATACCGTTATAGAGCTTACGGCGCTTGTCAGCCGTTCTGCCGAATACGCGCTCAAAGGTTTCGTCGGGTGAAATGATCGTATAGGAATGGAACGGCTTTTGAGCAAACTTCTCCCCCATCACCTTGTAGAGATTGCGCGCCGCCTGTACGTCGAGCATTCTCTCGCCGTAGGGCGGGTTGGTGATGACGCTGACGCGCTCATACTCATCGGTATAATCACGGATATCCCTGTGCCCGAATACGATCTTGTCGGCAACGCGGGCAAGCTCGGCGTTTTGGCGGGCAAGCTGTAAGGATTTGTCGTCGATATCAAAGCCGTATGCCATAAAGGGAACGTCGTGCCGTTCCTCGACCTGCGCACGGATACGCTCCTTTTCGATCAAGGCGGAGTCGATACAATCCCAGTGCTCGAAGGCAAAATTGCGGTCGATTCCGGGCATGATGTTCATCGCCTTGCGGGCGGCTTCGATCAGGATCGTGCCGCTGCCGCAGAAAGGATCGACGACGATATGATTCGCGCGCACACGGGCAAGCTCCACCATAGCCGCGGCAAGGGTCTCTTTGAGGGGCGCGTCGCCCGACATGGCGCGGTAGCCGCGCTTGTTCAGAGCGGAACCTGTCGTGTCAAGATAGATGCTGACGCGGTTTTTGAAGATTCGGAACTGGATCTGGTGCACGCCGCCGCTTTCTTCAAACCACGAGGTATGATAATGCGCTTTCAGCTTTTCCACGACCGCCTTTTTGATGATCTTCTGGCACGCGGGAATGGACGACAGAGTGGAATCAACGCTGTTGCCCTTGACAGGAAAAGCGTCGCGTTCGCCGATGAAGCGGCTCCAATCAGCCGCCCTGACGCCCTCGAACAGCGTGTCAAAATCCTGCGCCTCAAACTCAGCCATGAGAATGAACACTCTCGCGCACAATGATGTACAGAGATTCGCCCTGACAAGCGTACTTTCATTGCCCGAGAACAGGACTCTGCCGTTCTCGGCACGGACATCGGCTATTCCTTTGAACTTCAGATCGTTGGCGGCAAGTCCCTCCAGCCCCAAAAGGCACGGTGCGGCAAACTGCATAATGATAACTCCTTATCTCTGCCGCAAAGCCCTGACAGACGATGCGGCTTACTCGGGAACGAACGGATCCCGTCATATGATAACGAAAGCGGACAGCAGAAACGCTGTCCGCTCGTTTAAATTTTGCTCAATTCATGAATGGATCAATCGTCCGTCGTCGGTACAAGTAAACCATACTTACCGTCGTCGCGCAGATATACGACGTTGACCTCGCTCGTCTCGGCATTGGTGAACATATAGAACTTGTGGCCTACCATGTTCATCTGCAGGATCGCCTCGTCGACCGAAATGGGCTTGACGGGGATCTCCTTGGTACGCACGATGGTGTAATCCTCTTCCTCGATCACGGGCTCTTCCTCGGGAGCGACGAGCTCTTCGAGCGAACCCTGTCTGAGGCGCTTCTCCAGCTTTGACTTATTCTTTCTCAGCTGGCGGCCAAGGACGTCGATGCACTTATCTACAGCGTCATTCATCTCAGGCATTGTTTTTTCAGCTCTGTAAACCATAGCTCTGTCGCGAATGGTGATCTCTACGGTCTGAGAGCTTTTGTCAACGGTGACAACTACAAAGGCCTGAGCCTCATCGGAGAAGATCTTGTCAAATTTTGCGAGCTTCTTCTCGACTCTCTGTTTGAAGTTGTCCCTCAGATTTACCTTGCGCTCAGTATAGGTAATCTTCATAGTAATGCCTCCCAGCAATAATTTATTTACGACCGCCGCCGTTCCCTCGACGGGAATAGCCGCGGCTCTCGCCACGCTTGAGGTCGGACATCTTATCCTCTGAGGTACGCTTGAACTTGCTCATCATATCCTCAAAGGAACCGCCGACCGAGGAGCTCTGCCACTCAAAGTCACCGGGAGAGGTGACGGGAGGAGCGGGCTCATATTTCTTTCGGGGCTTTTGAGCGTCACGCGGACGCGGCTTGCGGCCGGCAGGTGCTCTCTTGCCCTCTTCCTTTTTTTCGAGCTGTTTTAAAGACAAAGCGACCTTTCCGTCGTCAGCGACAGAGATCACCTTCACCGTCACAGCCTGTCCCACCTTGAGGACAGTTTTGATGTCCTCAACATAAGAACGGGAGACCTCGGAGATATGAATCATACCCCTGGTGCCGTCCTCTGTTTCGACAAACGCGCCGAAGTTGGTGATGCCTGTTACCTTTCCGTTTACGATTGCGCCTACACTCAATGCCATTCAGTCGTTTTCCCCTTAAAAAATTCTATATCATCATAAGGACCCTCATCCTTACGACAGTATGCAATGGTCAATCTCCCGCTACGTTGACGAACACCCTCTCGCCCTCTTTGATGTAGTCGAGGTCGTCGCGGGCGATCTGCTCCGCGAGGGTGGAAAAGTCAGAATCCGTGCCGGTAGAATCATACAGCTTTTGAATATCCGCGTTTTTGATCTCCTGAACCGTGATCTGCTCGTTCAGATCATCAAGCTCCGCTTTCCGTTCCCGAATCTGAGAACGGATTGAGATGATCGAGATCATCGAATAAATCAAAAACGCAACCGCAACAAGCGCGATCAGCACAAGCACGGAACGGGAAAGGAACCTTCTGCCCTCATCCTGCGCTTTCTCAGTGCTGCGTGACGCTTTTTTTGCCGCGGTGTGCGGTTTTTCGGTGCGTCTTAGTTTCATATATCTTTCCTTTATGTGAGTACCGCCGCTGCTCATGCTTGGCTCTGCGCCTTGCGGTATGCCATTTCTTTCTGTTATCAGCCGCCCTTTTGAGCGACTTATCTATTACTACATTTACATTATACAACAGAATACCCATGGCTTTCAATAGGTAATTGAAAATTTTTTCGAAATATTTTCGTATTTTTTGTACAAAACTTCGTAATATACGCGCGATAAATGCGTACACCTTACCCATAACCGCCCCTATCGTCAGGCGATACGCAAGGAATCCGACCGCTTCTCCGAACAGGATAAAGCCCCTGACGTCGCCCTTATTGAACGGCAGAGCGAACAGCGAGGTCAGCACACCGCACACAGCGAAAAACAGGATATCGGAGATGATGACATGTATTTTTCCCGCATGTACTGCCATACGCACCGCTCTGACGACGTCGTACAGCACGCCGAGCGCCGCTCCCATCAACAGCGACCACAGGAAATAAGCGGTCTGGGAGGATAGCGAGAACCCCATCAGCGGAACAGCCGAGAACGGAGCGACCCCGAGGACGCGCCGAGGTACTGCAAAGAACTGATCGTACCGTCGATGACCACGTCGCCGCTTTCTAAATTCAGCTTGCTGATATGCAGTCCCGCGCCCTTGACGACCAGAGAGGCGTCGCAGAGCTTGACATTGATGGTCTGTTCGTCAAAGCCCGAAACGTCCTCTACCCCGCTGAGCGTGAGCAGCTTGCGGTTATCGAGCGTCAGGATATGCGGTTTCTTCATCATATTTTCAGACATAGTAATCCCCCATATAATCTTATCACTTGATTATATGAGGGGATGCCGGTAATTATTCTATTCCAAATCGGGATGCATTCCTAAAAATATCGGGAGGAGCACCCCCCTCCCCTACAATGCTACAGCGGCGTGTACATACTGGATACGTCCTCTTTGCGAATGGTCTCGACGACCTTATCCACGCGGAACTTGACGGAGCGTGACTCAAAATTCAGCTCCACCACGTCGCCGACCTTCACGTCGTAGGACGCGCGGGCGACCTTGCCGTTGACGACCGCCTTGCCCGCGTCGCAAACCTCGTTGGCGACGGTACGGCGCTTGATGATGCGCGAAACCTTCAGGAATTTATCTAATCTCATAGTGACCTCCCATGGACGTTTGATGTGTTGTTATCCCCATTATACAGCTCTGACGGTGTTTCGTCAATAACGATAAAACAGGAGCAGACCGAGGTCTGCCCCTGTTTAGTTGAATGTTATTATGTGACTTGTACTACAGTAGTGATCAAGACCATGAACCGCCGCTGTTGCCGTTATCGCCGCCGGTCCATGAGGTGATCGTGTAGGTCTTGCCGATTTGTAAGGTCAGATCGCCTGTCTGGTTCCAGACGCTGTCCCAATCATCGGCAGCCTTCGCGGGATCCATGCGAACGAAAATGCCGTCAGTGTATCCTGCGGGAACCTCGAACTGATACTTGCCGTTGACAGCGGTACCGGTCAACCATTGTTCATCGCCGTCATCGTTCCAAACATACAGCTCAAAGTGCGCACCTGCCTGATTCCAAAGATTGGAACCGCCTGCATTCAGATAGACATAATCCTTAGCAGGCTCGGGAGCCTGAGTCGGCTGAGGAGCAGTAGTCGGATCGGGAGTAGGATCAACTTCGCCGCCGATATCATAGAAAGCTACCAGATAATGACCCTCGGCATCCTTATCGGTCATGTATACGCCGGTAGAACCGGTGAACGGAATGTCAGCCGTCTGCTGAGTACCATCATTGATGATGTAGTTGGTCATGCCTGCGGGCAGCTCAATGCGGTAGCGCTTCTCACCCATTTCGTTCGTGTCATAATAGGTCATCGGAACGCCGGGCCAATCGACAGGCTGATCCTCGTCAGACCAGTAATAGATGTTAACGGTGCTGAAGCCTTTGTTGTTGGAGAAGATGATGGTTCTGTTGGTAACATCGGGAGCTTCGGTCGGCGCCTCAGTAGGAGCTGTGGTCGGATCGGGAGTCGGGGTAGTACCGCCGTCGATGTAGATGTAACCGCCAAAGGTGCTCCAATCACTCTGGTAGGTGGTCTTGAAGTAGATGGTGACATCGCCTGCGTGAGCCGCGTCAACAACGTATTCATTATTCATGCCATCGGGATACCATGTGGTGATCGCGCCGTTCTCGACCTTGACCGCCTTGATGCCGTCGGTAGCGGAGAGCGTGGTGCTGAGCATATACTCGCCGGGGTTCGAGGTGTTCTCGCTGAACTTGTATGCGGAATCCGCTTTCCAATCGGTCATGGTACCGACCAGATAGTAGCCGTCAGCAACACTCGGAGTGGGAGTAGTGGGCTCAGGAGCGGTGGTAGGAGCAGTAGTCGGATCGGTATCGCCGCCGATATCGTAGAATGCAACATCATATTTACCAGTGCTGTCCTTATCGGTCATGTAAACGCCGGTTGCGCCGGTGAAGGTGATATCGATCGTCTGCTGAGTGCCGCCGTCGTTGATGATATACTCGGTCATGCCTGCGGGCATCTCAAAGGAGTAGCGCTGCTCACCCATTTCGTTCGTGTCAAAATAGGTCATCGGAACGCCGGGCCAGTCGACAGGCTGATCCTCGTCAGACCAATAGTAGATGTTAACGGTACCAAAGCCCTTGTTGTTAGAGAAGATGATGGTTCTGTTGGTAACGTCGGGAGCTTCCGTGGGCTTAGGAGCTTCGGTCGGAGCTACGGTAGGCTTAGGTGCTTCTGTAGGAACTACGGTAGGCTTAGGAGCCTCTGTAGGTGCTACGGTAGGCTTGGGTGCCTCAGTCGGCGCTTCGGTAGGCTTAGGAGCCTGTGTCGGAGCTACAGTAGGCTTGGGCGCTTCTGTGGGAGCCTCGGTAGGTTCTGCGGGAGCAGTCCAAGTAATGGTCATCTTAGCGCCGGTCTTGGTGTTGAAGTCAAAGCCGGTCAGGTCGAGCTGCATCTTGATGGTGGTGCCTGCAGTCAGACCTGTGATTTTGAGGTTGGTAGAACCGTTGTAGATCGCGTCGGTAGTTACGCCGTTAGCGATAACACCGTTGTCGCCAAGACCGAAGTTGTGGGTCCATGCATCGTTGATCGCGAACTTGAACTCAGGATCAGAGGTGTCATACTCGCCGAGAGTGTACTCAGCCTCGTAGATACCGTCAGCAACCTTGGTCATATGGTTTTCAGCAGCGGCGGGATCCCAGCTGATATTGTTCAGCCAGTTGTCGCCGTCTGTAGCACCGTTACCAACCGCGGTGACGGACTGTACTTCCAGACCGGAATCATAGGATACGATGTCGCCGTCTACCCAGGTCTTGGTGCCGTCGCAATATACGGTGAAGGTGCCTGCGCCGGTCAGGTTGAAGGTGACGTTGTTGCCTGTCTCATCGCCGATCCAGGTAGTGCCGTTCTTGACAGCCTTGAGCTGTACGTCCTTCATAGCGCCGTCTACGGTATACTGCTTGGTGTAGATACCGCCGTCGCCCTTTGTCATGGTGTTGTTAGCATCGTTGCCGTTCCAAGAGGTGCCGAAGATATCGGTAGCGTTACCTGCTACGATGTAGGTATCCTCAGGAGCGGGCTCGGTGGGAGCCTCAGTCGGAGCTTCTGTCGGCTTAGGAGCCTCTGTGGGTGCTACAGTAGGCTTGGGTGCTTCCGTAGGTGCTACTGTCGGCTTGGGCGCCTCGGAGGGCTTTGTGGACTCAGGCCAGTAGAAAGAGGAGTGGAATCTGAAATTCGGGTTAAGTACTTCAAACTCGTCAACGATCAATGTCAGATCCTGGTCAGCGATCCCTAAGTTTTTTATTGCATTGGTGATGAACGCCTCGCCGGGAGCGGTGACCTGATAATGACTCTTGATCATGATATCATCATTATCGTCAAAATTGAAGCCTCTGTAACCCGGGATAGACGCGTTGTAGAATATTCCTCCGCGCGTCGGATCGTTAAATTCAGGATCATCTCCAAGATTGGTATGATGGCCGCTCGCCATTGTATTGTACTTGGTGATCGGGAATACATTCTCGAGATCGAGAATACCGTCATCCACAGTATACTCATCGATCAGCTTCACTACGGAATTGGTATAAAGCTGTCTTGCGTTGAACGAGCCGATTTTACCGTCGTTGATCTGAGAAGCATTCAGCGTGGTGTACACATAGAAGGTGTCGCCGACATTGAATTCCTTGGTCTCAGTCTCGCCGTCGAGACCGCTTACGGTGACGGTCGCTTTGCCCTGCGGCTGTGTCGGAGCCTCGGTCGGAGCTACGGTGGGCTTAGGTGCCTCGGTAGGCGCTACGGTAGGCTTGGGTGCCTCAGTCGGCGCTTCGGTAGGCTTAGGAGCCTGTGTCGGAGCTACAGTAGGCTTGGGCGCTTCTGTGGGAGCCTCGGTCGGAGCCTCGGTAGGCTCTACGGGAGCTTCCGGCTTTTTGAAGGTAGCGTTGACTGTCAGCTCAACATCGGAAGCAACCTCGCCCTTAGTGACCAGTTTGGTAATATTTTCATCAGCAGCCGCCAGATAGGACAGTGCGTTTCTGATTTCGCCTGTACCGCCTTTAGTAACTTTATAATTTGTAACGATCATCAAATCGTCATCGGAATCGAATATAAAGCCGTTGTTGACACCGGGGGTAGACGCGTTGTACTGAACCAATCCGGCGTCTCTGAGTCTGCCAAGCGCCTTGTCGCCGAATACCGGGAATACGGTATCGGTATCGGTGAAGAGTTGTTCCTCATCCATCGCGCTCGTCAAAGTCAGGACAGAATCGGTAAAGGTCTGTTCGCCGCTGGCGGAAGCGATCTGGACATTGCTGCCGGATTTCTTTACATTCAGCGAAGTATAAACATCAAAGGTATCGCCAACATTGAATTCCTTGGTCTCAGACTGACCGTCAAGACCGTAGATCGTGATGGTAGCAGTAGTAGGATCAGGGTAGACCGACTCGCCGATACCCTTGTCCCTCGCGTTCGGTTTATGCGCGATAAACTGCTTGATCAAAAGAGCATCGTTGCCATCGATACGCGGTGTTTCCTCATCTTTATAGCAGTTGGCTACCTTAAACTCGATCGAATCAATAGACATCGAATTGTAGTCAAGATATCCCTTTGAAAACTGCTTTGTGATCGACTTTTTCAATACCAGGACATCTGTGCCGTCCACTCTGCCGTCACGGTTAACGTCGCCTAACAGTGCCGGCTCTGACGGGGGATCCTGATAGATTTGAGGCTTATCAGCCGCCGCGCCTTGCACGATGCCTACGGAAAGGATCGCAAACATCATGGTCAAGACTAAGATCAAGCTGATGACCTGCTTACATTTTCTCATGTTATCTCCTCCTAAATTGCTGCTTGCCCGGCCGGAAATCAGCACTGCGCAAGCACATTCATTTTAACAGAGCATACCGTCGGGTATACTCTCGCTATTATGATTATTATATTACAAAAGCGTAATCTTTTCAATAAACCGACAGGCTTTTATCAGCGTTGCGCGCATAGAAAATAACGGGTCGTTTTTGGAAGAATTGCACAATGATAGCGACATATTTTAAATATTTCTCACAAAGAAAAAATGAGCCTCCGCGTGGGAGGCTCAAATCTCATGATATTATTCTTCAGTCGGAGCAACAGGAGCGGTGGGAATGTAGTTCTCCTCCAGCTCAATGTTGTTGTAACGCGCCATACCGGTACCGGCAGGAACCAGCTTACCGATCAGGACGTTCTCTTTCAAGCCGACCAGCGGGTCGACCTTGCCCTTGATCGCGGCGTCGGTGAGCACGCGGGTGGTCTCCTGGAAGGACGCGGCGGACAGGAAGCTATCAGTCGCGAGAGAAGCCTTGGTGATACCCAGCAAGAGCTGCGTCCAGGTCGCCTCTGTCAGACCCTCTTCGCCGTTCGCGACGCGCTCTTTGATCGCCTTGTTGGCGTACAGAACGTCGGTGCGGTTGTACATCTGACCGGGCATGAAGTCGGTCGAACCGGGATCGTCCACTCTGACCTTCTTGAGCATCTGGCGAACGATGACCTCGATGTGCTTATCGTTGATATCAACACCCTGCAGGCGGTAGGTGCTCTGCACCTCGCTGATCAGGTAATCCTGGACCGCTTTAGCGCCCATGATATCGAGGATGTCGTGCGGGTTGATCGCGCCGTCGGTGATCTTGTCGCCCTTCTTGATGTGCTGACCTTCTTCGACCGCTACACGGAAGCCGAAGGGGATCAGATAACTCTTCTCCTCCGAGGTCTCGGGGTTGTATACGACCGCGTGGCGGGTATTCTTGATCTCTTCGAAACGGACGTCGCCGTCGATCTCGGAGATGATCGCGAGGCTCTTGGGCTTACGGGTCTCAAAGAGCTCCTCAACACGGGGAAGACCCTGTGTGATATCCTCCGCAGACGCGATACCACCCGTATGGAATGTACGCATCGTCAGCTGTGTACCGGGCTCGCCGATAGACTGAGCGGCGATGATACCGACCGCTTCGCCGACGGTGACAGGCTGACCGTTCGCGAGGTTAGCGCCGTAGCACTTCTTGCAGACGCCGTACTTGGAGCGGCAGGCAAGGATCGAGCGGATCTCGATGCTCTCGATACCGGAATCGCAGATGATATCCGCTTCCTTATTGCCGATGAGCTTATCCTTGGATACCAGTACGTTGCCGTTTTCGTCACAGAAATCACGGACAAGATATCTGCCGAGCAGACGCTCGTGCATACCTTCGATGACCTCATTGCCGGACTTGATGTCGAATACCTCAAGACCTTCGTTAGCGTGGCAGTCCTCGTCACGAATGATGACTTCCTGTGAAACGTCGACCAGACGACGGGTCAGGTAACCCGAGTCAGCGGTACGCAGCGCGGTATCGGCAAGACCTTTACGCGCGCCTCGGGAAGAAATGAAGTACTCGGAAATGTTCAGACCTTCACGATAGTTCGCTCTGATCGGGATCTCGATGGTTTTACCGGAGGTGTTGGCGATCAGTCCGCGCATACCGGCGAGCTGTTTGATCTGACCCATGGAACCACGGGCTCCGGAATCCGCCATCATGTTGATGGGGTTGTATCTGTCTTCCTTCATCTGGCGCTCGATGGTGTGCTCGATCTCTTTGGACGCCTTGTCCCAGATATCGATGACCTTCTCGTATCTCTCCTGATCGGAACGAAGACCCATATCGAACTCTTCGCGGATAACGGCAACATCAGCCTCCGCTTTTGCGATGATGTCTTTCTTTGCGGGCGGGATCTTCGCGTCGCATACCGCGACGGTGATCGCGCCGATGGTGGAATATTTATAGCCCTGCGCCTTGATATCGTCAAGGACGACAGCGGTCTTCTCTGTACCGTGTACACGGATGCAGGCGTCGATGATCTTACCGAGCTGCTTCTTGCCGACGAGGAAGTCGATCTCAAAGTTGAGCATATCCTCCTCGACGCTTCTGTCGACAAAGCCCAGATCCTGCGGGATCGCGCGGTTGAAGATGATCTTGCCGACGGTCGTGTTGACGATACCGCGTTTCATCTCACCGTTGATCTCCAACTCACGTCTGACCTTGATCTTGCTGTGCAGGGTCAGAACGCCTGTCTGGTACGCCATGAGCGCTTCGTCAACGTCCTTGAAGCACTTGCCCTCGCCGGGTTCGCCGTCCTTATCGAGGGTCAGGTAGTAGGAACCGAGGATCATATCCTGTGTCGGAACGACGACAGGCTTACCGTCGGAGGGCTTCAACAGGTTGCCCGCGGCGAGCATGAGGAAACGCGCCTCAGCCTGAGCCTCAGCGGACAGCGGTACGTGGACAGCCATCTGGTCGCCGTCGAAGTCCGCGTTGTATGCGGTACAAACCAGCGGGTGGAGCTTTAAGGCTCTGCCCTCTACGAGGACAGGCTCGAACGCCTGGATACCCAGTCTGTGCAGGGTAGGCGCACGGTTGAGAAGTACGGGGTGACCCTTGATGACGACCTCGAGCGCGTCCCATACCTCGGGCTTCGCTCTCTCGACCGCCTTACGAGCCGCCTTGATGTTCTGAGAGACCTTGGTCTCGACCAGACGCTTCATGACGAACGGCTTGAACAGCTCGAGCGCCATCTCCTTGGGCAGACCGCACTGATACATCTTCAGCTCAGGGCCGACGACGATAACGGAACGGCCGGAGTAGTCGACACGCTTACCCAGCAGGTTCTGACGGAAACGGCCCTGCTTACCCTTGAGCATATCGGACAGAGATTTGAGGGAACGGTTGGACGGACCGGTGACGGGTCTGCCGCGTCTGCCGTTGTCGATCAAAGCGTCTACCGCTTCCTGCAGCATACGCTTCTCGTTGCGGATAATGATATCGGGAGCTTCCAGCTCGAGCAGGCGAGCCAGACGGTTGTTACGGTTGATCACGCGGCGATACAGGTCGTTCAGGTCGGAGGTTGCGAAACGGCCGCCGTCGAGCTGTACCATGGGGCGGATATCGGGCGGAATGACGGGAAGGACTTCCATGATCATCCACTCGGGACGGTTGCCGGAGAGACGGAACGCCTCTACGACCTCCAGTCTCTTAGAAAGACGGGCGCGCTTCTGAGAAGTGGAGCAGCCGTCGAGCTCCTCCTTGATCTCTGCGGACAGCTGTTCGAGATCGATCTCGGCGAGCAGGTCGCGGATCGCCTCAGCGCCCATGCCTGCGGAGAAATCGTCCTCATACTTTTCGCGCATATCGCGGTACTCCTGCTCGCTCAGGAGCTGGAGCTTAGAGAGCTCGCGCGCGTCGCCGGGATCGGTGACGATATAAGAGGAGAAGTAGAGAACCTTTTCGAGCGTTCTCGGAGAAATGTCGAGCATCAGAGAGATCCTCGACGGAATACCTTTGAAGTACCAGATGTGCGATACGGGAGCGGCGAGCTCAATATGACCCATGCGCTCTCTTCTTACCTTGGCGCGGGTGACCTCAACGCCGCAGCGGTCGCAGATCTTGCCCTTGAAGCGGATACGCTTGTACTTACCGCAGTGGCACTCCCAGTCCTTGGTAGGTCCGAAAATGCGCTCGCAGAACAAGCCGTCGCGCTCGGGCTTTAAGGTACGATAGTTGATCGTCTCAGGCTTTTTGACCTCGCCGTAAGACCATTCTCTTATTTGATCGGGAGAAGCAAGACCGATTTTGATTGAATCAAATACATTGTTATCCATATAAGCCCCTCCTTATTCTTCATCGGAACCGAAATCATCGTAATCGAGCATATCGTCCTGATCCTCGTAGATCGATGATTCGTCAAACATATTGCCTTCTTCGTCCTGATCCTCGTCAAGCAGGAAGCCGTCCATGGTGGTCATGACCTGATCTTCCTCGAGGGTCGCGTCATCGTTAGCGGCAGGGATATCGTCGTCCTCGTCGAAGTGCTGCTTGAGGTCGATCTCCTCGCCGTCGCTGTTGAGTACACGAACGTCGAGAGAGAGGGACTGCAGCTCCTTGATCAGGACCTTGAAGGACTCGGGGATACCCGGAGTCGGGATATTCTGACCCTTGACGATGGATTCGTACGCCTTGACACGACCGACAACGTCGTCGGACTTGACGGTCAGGATCTCCTGCAGGGTGTAAGCAGCGCCGTAAGCCTCGAGCGCCCAGACTTCCATCTCACCGAAACGCTGGCCGCCGAACTGTGCTTTACCGCCCAGAGGCTGCTGGGTGACAAGGCTGTAAGGACCGGTGGAACGCGCGTGGATCTTGTCGTCGACAAGGTGATGCAGCTTTAAGTAGTACATGTAGCCGACAGTGACGGGATTGTCGAAGAACTCGCCGGTTCTGCCGTCGCGCAGACGGGTCTTGCCTTCCATGGAGATACCGTTGTGACGGAAGCACTCGCCGAAGTCGATACCGGTCTCGTCGCGCATATCCTTGTAGTCGTCTTTATCTCTGATGCGTTCGAACAGTTCAAAGATATCCTGCTCGTGAGCGCCGTCGAATACGGGAGTCATGATCTTCCAGCCAAGCGCTTTACAAGCGTAGCCGAGATGGACCTCGAGCACCTGACCGATGTTCATACGGGAAGGTACGCCCAGGGGGTTCAGAACGATATCCAGCGGAGTACCGTCGGGCAGGAAGGGCATATCCTCGACCGGCAGAATGCGGGAGACAACGCCCTTGTTACCGTGGCGGCCCGCCATCTTATCGCCGACAGAGATCTTGCGCTTCTGCGCCAGATAGCAGCGGACGACCTTGTTCACACCGGGCTGCAGCTCGTCGCGGCTGTCCTCGCGGGTGAATACCTTGACGTCGACAACGATACCGCTCTCGCCGTGCGGTACGCGCAGGGAGGTATCTCTGACCTCTCTCGCCTTCTCGCCGAAGATGGCGCGCAGCAGGCGCTCCTCGGCGGTCAGCTCGGTCTCGCCCTTGGGAGTGACCTTACCGACAAGGATATCGCCGGCGTGTACCTCGGCGCCGACATGGATGATACCGTCCTCGTCCAGATCCTTGAGCATATCCTCGCCGACATTCGGGATGTCGCGGGTGATCTCTTCGGGTCCGAGCTTGGTATCGCGGGCGTCGATCTCATATTCTTCGATGTGGATAGAGGTATATTTATCTTCGCGGACGATCTTTTCACTGATCAGGACCGCGTCCTCGTAGTTGTAGCCTTCCCAGGTCATGAAGCCGATCAGGGCGTTCTTACCCAGAGAGATCTCACCGTCCTTGGTAGCGGGACCGTCGGCAAGGACCTCGCCCTTGACGACGCGCTGTCCGCGCTCGACGATCGGGATCTGGTTGATACAGGTGCCCTGGTTAGATCTGAGGAACTTGATGACCTCGTGCTCCTTGACCTTGCCGTTGTCATACTGAACGGTGATGTGGTTCGCGTCAACGCTCATGACGGTACCGTCGTCGTCAGCCAGTACGCAGACGCCGGAGTCGGTGCCTGCCTTGTACTCCATACCAGTACCGACGATCGGGGATTCGGTGACCATCAGCGGAACAGCCTGACGCTGCATGTTCGCGCCCATCAGCGCGCGGTTCGCGTCGTCGTTCTCAAGGAACGGGATCATCGCGGTAGCGACGGAGAATACCATACGCGGAGAAACGTCCATGTAGTCAAAGCGCTTGGCTCTGTGCTCGACGAACTCGCCCTGGTAACGACCCATAACGCGCGGATTCTTGAAGCGGCCGTCCTCGTCGAGGGGTTCGTTCGCCTGTGCGACCATGAACTCGTCCTCTACGTCGGCGGTCATGTAAACGACTTCTTTGGTAACGATACCGGTCTCCTTGTCCACTTTGCGGAAGGGAGTCTCGACAAAGCCGTACTCGTTGATACGAGCGAAGGTAGCGAGATAGGAGATCAGACCGATGTTAGGGCCTTCAGGAGTCTCGATAGGGCACATGCGGCCGTAGTGGGTATAGTGTACGTCACGTACCTCGAAACCCGCTCTGTCTCGGCTCAGACCGCCGGGACCGAGGGCTGACAGACGTCTTTTGTGGGTCAGCTCGGCGAGGGGGTTGTTCTGGTCCATAAACTGGGACAGCGGAGAGGAACCGAAGAATTCCTTGATTGCCGCGGTCACGGGACGGATATTGATCAAAGTGGAAGGAGTCAGCGCCTCGGGATCCTGCGCCTGCAGGGTCATGCGCTCGCGGATAACGCGCTCGAGACGGCTAAAGCCGATGCGGAACTGGTTTTGCAGCAGTTCGCCGACGCAACGGATACGACGGTTGCCCAGATGGTCGATATCGTCGGTGTTGCCGATATGCTCGGCAAGGCAGTTCATGTAGTTGACGGAAGCGAAGATGTCGTCGGTGGTGATGTGGTTCGGCACAAGCTCTCCGGCACGCAGCTCGATTTCGCGCTTGAGGTCCTCTTCGCTCTCGCAGGAGTCGAGGATCTCAGAGAGAACGTCGAAGCATACGCGCTCTTTGATACCGAGAGGTGTGCAGTCAAAGTCTACGTAAGCGTTGATATCGACCATGCCGTTTGACAGCACCTTGACCTCGTGGCCTTCGTCAGCCGCGATAAACACGAACTTGACGCCCGCGTTGTCGATCAAAGCCGCCTGCTCGCGGGTGACGGTATCGCCGCGCTGACCGATGACCTCACCGGTGCGGGGATTGACGACGGGCTGGGTCAGCACTCTGCCGGTGATACGGCCGGCAAGGTTGAGCTTCTTATTGTATTTATATCTGCCGACGCGGGACATATCATAACGTCTCGGGTCGAAGAAAAGGTTGTTGATATGAGTCTGTGCGCTCTCGATCGTGGGGGGCTCAGAGGGGCGCAGCTTGCGGTATACCTCGATCAGTCCGTCCTCTACGCTCTTGCAGCTGTCCTTCTCAAAGGTCGCCTTGATGCGCTTGTCGTCGCCGAACATCTCGATGATGTCGCTGTCGGTGCCTAAGCCTAAGGCGCGCAGGAAAACGGTGATCGGCAGCTTGCGGTTTTTATCGATACGGACGTAGAAAACGTCGTTGACGTCGTTCTCATACTCCAGCCATGCGCCTCGGTTCGGGATAACGGTGGAGGAGAACAGCTCCTTACCGGTCTTGTCGTGAGCCATCTTGTAGTAGACGCCCGGAGAACGAACCAGCTGGGATACGATGACGCGCTCGGCGCCGTTGATGACAAAGGTGCCGGATTCGGTCATCAGAGGGAATTCACCCATGAATACATTGTTTTCCTTGATCTCGCCGGTCTCCTTGTTCAGCAGACGCGCGGTAACGCGCAGCGCCGCGGAATAGGTAGCGTCCCTTTCCTTACATTCAATGACGGAATAGTTCGGATGGTCTACGTCGAGGGTGTAATCGATAAAATCGAGTACGAGGTTGTTCTGGTAGTCGTTGATGCCCGAAACATCCTTGAATACCTCTTTGAGACCTTCGTCAAGGAACCACTGGTAGGATTTCTTCTGGATTTCGATAAGGTTCGGCATGCTGATAACATCATCGATCTTGCCGAAGCTCTTACGCTCCGCTCTGCCCAACTTGACGTCTTTGACTTTTACCATCAGGCATATCACTCCTTCTTTTTAATAGATCCACGGGAAACATAGTGCGGATACGTTCAGTCACAAGGAGAGTATCGTATTGATCGACCCATCAGCTAAACCCGAGTAAAATCGGTTTCTCGCTCGCGCTCGATCAATTATGCAATCCCTCACCTGCTCACGCGGGAGCTCCCTTTACCAAAAGGAGCCTTGATGACAAAATTGTTTCCGTTTACCTCTTGACAAACGGCTCCGACTTTGCTAATATACTTTGTCGAAAATTCCGTTTGAAGCAACAGGCGTAAATGTTCCCATAATGATACATTTTAGTATTCTATATGAAACGGTCAAGAAAGTCAAGAGATTTTTCCAAATTTTTTGTTTTTATTTCCAATCCGCAATTATTTTCAAAAAACTTTTGTTCTCGAAAGTATAAGGAACACCCGACCGCGTTTAATGTTTTGAATCACAGTGATTTACCATTATTTGGCTAAAGTGTACAATTCCCTGTTTTTGCGGAACTATTTTTAAGCAATACTCCACGAAGGAAGCCGAAAATGAAGCTCAAAGATAAAAGAATCCGAGAAAAAATCAGCGCCGATATCACGATCCATTTATATGATGATATCGACTCTACTAACAACGAAGCCAAGCGCCATGCCGAAGCCGACCGCGGGTATCACCTCTACGCGACGACCCACCAGACGGCGGGCAGGGGCAGACGCGGACACGACTTCTACTCGCCGAAGGACACGGGGCTGTACATGACCCTCTCCCTCCCCCTCTCGGGGCATATCGAAAGCGTGCAGAAGATCACCTGCCTTGCGGCGGTAGCGGTGTGCGAGGCGGTAGAAGCGCTCAGCGGCAGACAGCCGAAGATCAAGTGGGTCAACGACATCTTCCTCGACAGCAGGAAGGCGGCGGGGATCCTGACGGAATTAGTCACCGACAGCGACAACCGCCCCATCGCCGTCATCGTCGGGATCGGCATGAACCTGCGCACCGAGGACTTCCCCGAGGAATTCGCGGCGCAGGCGGGGAATCTCGGCGATATCGAGATCAACGCCCTGTGCGGTACCGTTACCGACAACCTGATCAAGCTGTATGAGAACCTCTCTGATAATTCTGTTTTAGAAAAATACAAGGCTCTGAATCTATGTATCGGGCGCACCGTCCGCTTTACGAAAGACGGCACGGAGCACACTGCCGAAGCAATAGACATCGACCGCGATGGCGGGCTGATCGTAGAGGAAAACGGCGATACGCTCACCCTCAACTCGGGCGAGATAAGCGTAAAGCTGTGACGCAAAACGCAGCAAGACAGCACAAACGTCCCACCGTCAAAGGAGGGACGTTTTTTCTATCACATAATATATGATCCCGTACAGGACAGCCGCCGCGGTACCGTAGACCAGCACGGGGCCCGCGATCACGAACATCTTCGCCGCCAGTCCCGTGATCAGGCCCTCCGCCTTGAACTCGATGGCAGGTGAGCTCATGGCGTTGGCAAAGCCTGTGATCGGCACCAGCGTGCCTGCTCCGCCGTGCTTGGCAAGGCGCTCATACTGATGCAATGCGGTCAGCAGTACGCCGATGAAGATCAACGAAACGGAGGTCAGCGTTTTGGCGGTATCTTCCTCAAAATCCAGATACAGGAACAACTCCAGTATCCCCTGCCCTATCGTACAGATCGCGCCGCCGATCACAAACGCCTTCGCGCAGTCGATCGCGATACGGCTGTTCTTGGAGCGCTTTTTTACTAATTCGGCATATTTTTCCTTTGTCATACTATCACCGCTGATAGTATCCGCCCCTATTCACAAATTATTCAACAAAAATTTATAACTGCTTCTTGTAATTATCACTTTATAGATATATAATTATACTGATATTTTATTGAAAGTTGAAGCAGTATGGAAATACACTATCTGGACAACAGTGCCACCACGCAGGTATCGGAAGCGGCGGCACAGGCGGCATATCGGATGATGCGCGAGAATTACGGCAATCCGTCCTCTCTGCACAAGATAGGGCTCAACGCGGAAGAAGCCATGGAAGAAGCGCGCGGGATCATCGCTGATTCACTCAGCACAGACAAAAAGAACATCTATTTCACCTCGGGCGGCACGGAAGCGAATAACACCGTTCTTTTCGGCGTGGCTCAGGCGCTCAAACGCCGCGGCAACCGCATCATCGTATCCGCAGTCGAGCACAGCTCCGTTTACGAAAGCGCGAAAAAGCTGAGCGAGATGGCCTATGACGTGCAATACGCCCCTGTTGATACACAGGGCGTTGTGGATATCGAACGCTTCAAAGCCCTGCTCACCGAGAAAACGATCCTCGTCAGCGTGATGACGGTCAACAACGAGACAGGCTCCGTACAGCCGATCGAACGGCTATCAAAGCTCGTGCATAAGAGCTGTCCCGAAGCGCTGTTCCATACAGACGCGGTACAGGCGTACTGCAAAATACCACTGAAGCCTAAGAAATGGGGCGTTGACCTCATGAGCATCAGCGCGCATAAGATACACGGCGCGAAGGGCTGCGGCGCGTTATATATTCGCGACGGCGCAAGGATACTGCCCCTGCTCTACGGCGGCGAACAACAGAAGAAGCTCCGCCCCGGCACGGAGAGCGCACCCCTGATCGCGGCATTCGGCACAGCGGCGAAAGAAGCTGATATTGCCGCCAATCACGCGATCATTCAAGAGCTGAACGCCTACGCGCTTGAAAGGTTGAGACAGCTCGACGGCGTGACCGTCAACTCTCCCACAGACGCTCTGCCCTATATCGTCAACATTTCTGTCGAGGGCATACGCAGTGAGACCATGCTCCACCATCTGGAAAAGTCAGGCGTATATGTCAGCTCATCGAGCGCCTGCTCTAAGGGCAAGCGCAGTTATGTACTCGAGGCGATGGGATTACCCGACGACAGGATCGACAGCTCCCTGAGAATCAGCTTCTCCAAATACAACACCAAGGAAGATATCGACGCGCTGATAAACGGCTTACAGTCGGGTATCAACAATCTGCAAAAACGATAATCAAGGAAGATATTATGAAAGAAATCGTACTGATAAAACTCGGCGAAATGGTCTTAAAGGGACTCAACCGCCGCACCTTTGAGGACGTACTGATCAAGAACATCAAGTACCGCCTCAGAGGACTGGGCAAATTCGAGATCAAGATCGCCCAGTCCACCATCTATGTCACACCGCTCTCTGAGGACACCGACCTCGACGACGTATGCGAGCGCATCTCTGAGGTGTTCGGCATCGTCACCTTCTCCCGCGCGTGCGTGTGCGACAAAACGCTCGAGGATATCCTCGCAAAAGCGCCCGACTATTGCAAGGAATACTTAGAGGACGCGAAAACCTTCAAGGTGGAAAGTAAACGCTCCGACAAGCGCTTTCCCTATAAATCGCCCGAGATCTCGGCGCAGGTCGGCGGCAAGCTGCTCGAGACCTGTCCGCATCTGAAAGTGGACGTCAAGAATCCCGAGGTCACCGTCACTGTCGAGGTGCGCGACTTCGGCGCTTATATCCGCTGCGCGACCATCCGCGGTCAGGGTGGTATGCCTGTCGGCACATCGGGGCTTGCGACCGTGCTCATCAGCGGCGGTATCGACTCTCCTGTCGCCGCCTATATGATGGCAAAGCGCGGATTAAAGCTCAACGCCGTGCACTTTGAATCTCCGCCCTATACCTCTGAGCGCGCGCGATTGAAGGTAGAAAAGCTCTTACAAGAGGTCAGCCGCTTTGCGGGCTCTATCGAGATGTACACCGTACCGTTGACCAAGGTGCAGGAGACCATGCGCGACCGCTGTCCCGAGGAGCTGTTCACCATTCTGCTCCGCCGCGTGATGATGAAGATCGCCACGCACTTCGCCAACGAAACCAAGTCAGGCGCACTGATCACGGGCGAGAGTCTGGGGCAGGTCGCGTCGCAGACGATGTACGCGCTGAACTGCACCAACGCCGCCGCGGGCAAGATCGTGTTCCGTCCCCTGATCGGCATGGACAAGCAGGAGATCATCAACATCTCTCGCCGTATCGGCACCTTTGAGACCTCTATCGAGCCTTACGAGGACTGCTGTACCATCTTCACTCCCAAGCACCCGCGCACCAAACCGATCCTGCACTTTGTCGAGCAGGCGGAGCGCGAAGCTGAGCTTGACGAGCTGATCGAAGAAGCAATACAGAACACCACCGTTAAAACGATCGATTTCACATGATCAAACTTTGTTTATCGTAGGGACGACCATTGGTCGTCCGAGAATGACGGGCGTAAAATCAGGCGGAAACCTTAGATAGAGGAAAAAAGCATCTGCGATGCCGGACGAGCACTGCTCGTCCCTACAAATCACCTTTCCGCTACTCCATCAACTAACCACAAAAAAGAGGATTCATATGTACCAATGTGAATTGTTTTCCATACAAAAGAATACCGCCGACGCGCAGGCGCTGAAAGCGGCGCAGGAGCAGGTCAAGTCCTCTCTCGCGACAGACGGGATCGAGGTCAAGAACGTCACCGAGCTCGGTGCCGACCCGAAGAAGCTCGACAGCGCCGTCAGCAAGATGCTTTCAAGCGGCGACAGAGATTACTTCGTGTTTACGAACGCGCTGGATTCTGACGACCCCTCGTCGTTTCGAGGGCTGTTCTACCGCATCGTCGATAATATCGAATCGGGCATACAGCTCGATGAAGCGCACAAGGACTATAAGCCGAAGCTCAAGGTCCTGTCGCTGGGCGATCTGGGCAACGGCTATAAGGGCTACTGCTTCAGCATCGGCGGCAAGCGCTTTGTCGCTCTGCCGCAGGCTTCATTGACAGGCAAGGATAACGCAGAACTTGTCCGCGAGGGCGTGCGCGCGGCGGAGGATAAATTCAAAAGCACCTCTGAAACCTACCCCGAGGGTATCGTCTACTATGACCCCAAGGGCAACGAAGCCGACCCGTCCCTCAACCGTGGGTCTGTCTCGGGCAAGGTGGCGCCCAAGCAGAAGCAGGGCTTCTTCAAATCCTTTATCCCGCTGAAAACTGACAGCAAAAAGCAGAAGGCGCGCAAGATCACCGTGCTGGTCGCAATGGTCGCGTTCATCGTGGCGCTGATCTATGTTCTGGAGTTCTACATCTTCGGACCGATGCGCAACAACGCCGTCACCAGCGAGATACAGACCATTGCCTACAACAAGGACGCCGACGATAAGAAGGACGACGGTCCCGCGCAGGATTGGGACGCGCTCAAAGAGATCAATGACGAAATCGTGGGCTGGATCACCATTCCCGACACCGTCATCGACTATCCCGTGCTGTTCCACGAGGGCGACGACCGCTACAACCAGTATTACATCAAGCGGACCTATAAGAAGGAAAGCTCCGAATACGGCAGCATCTTTGTCGACTACCGCTCCACCGACGGCACTCACTCGCGCAACGTCATCATGCACGGTCACGACATGAACGACGGCAGTATGTTCGCGGGTATGCTGAAATACTCGCCCAAGGGCGACCTCAAGGGCGACCTCGAGTACTACCAGGAGCACCCTGTCATCATCTTCAACACGCCCGACGGCGACGCGAAGTACAAGATCATCTCCGTGTACAAGACCTCTACCCGCTATGAGCACGGCGAATTCTTCAACTACATGCAGGGCGAGTTCAACTCCGACGCGGAGTTCATGAACTTTGTCTACAACTCCCGCGTGCGCTCGTTCTTTGATATCCCCGTCACCTGCAATGAGGACGACCCGATCATCACGCTGTCCACCTGCTGTTATGAGTTCTACCAGTGGCGTTGCGTCATCGTCGCGAGAAAGGTACGTCCGGGTGAGGACGAGAACGTAGACGTCAGCCTTGCCACGCGCAACTCCGCTCCCCTCTTCCCCGACGTATACTACCAGCGCTACGGCGGTACGCGCCCGAAGGAAGAGACCTTCAAGTCCGCCAGCGCCAAGGGTCTGGTCGACTGGTACGACGGTAAGGGCAACTTAGAGGGCTCAGAGGATCTGACCGCGACCCTCGCGTCCAATCCGACCGAACCGCCTACCGAGAAGCCCAAGAAGAACGCTCCCAAGGCGACAGAACCGCCCGCGATCGTATACTATCCCGTTACCTACCGCAACTACGACGGCTCGCAGTACGCCGCCTATAACGTCAGAGAGGGCGACGCGGTACCGACTCCCGACGGAACGCCGACCATGCCGTCCGATGAATACTACGACTATGTCTTTGACAAATGGGACAAGGACGTCAGCGGCGTGGACTTCGACCATTTGAATATCGGTATCGACATCTATCCGAAGTTCACCCCCGTGCTCAAGCCCGAGTATCAGTAACGCGGACGCGCGGCGTCTTTATTCCGGACACGAAGTGCCTTTGTTCCGCCTTTTGTAAAGTACTGTTCCGCCTGAAGATGATAAACGGCGGGTATATAAGCTGCTGCTGATTTGTAAGCCGATCAATCATATCATATACTTGAATTATCCATTACAGTCATGAAATATAACCTTATCTTTTACATTTCAAAGAAAACATCCTACTGTGAGAGAGCTGTCCGCAAAGTGCTTGCTCAGATTGACGGCGAAGTGCACCAAATCATCGGCGTGACGACTCCTGTCGCGCTGGGCGAAGAGGTCACTCACAGCCTGCGTATCTGTCCGCTCACGGTCATCGTCGGCGGCTTCAACTCGACGGACGACGACAACCTCGCCACCGTCCTCTCGCGCGTGTTCTCAAAATCTCCCCTGTCGCTCGAGAATATGCGCAAGCTGACCTCGCAGAACGGCACGGACGGCTATATCATCCGCTACAAAACGCAGATATTGTTAGCCCTGCCCGACAGCCCCGAGGATATCGAGTCGATGTTCTCAGAGGAGCTGCTCAGTTATATCGAAAGCAAGCTGACGCCGAAGAACGATTAGGATAGGATAATTACATTTGCGATTTTCATACACCAACAAAAACGTCCGCAGCTCATCACAGAGTTGCGGACGTCGTTATTTATATCTATGTTATTTCAATCCAAAATGCCTGAGGCATTTCCCGACACTATTCACCATTCACTCAAACTATACCATCAGGTTGCACACGAGGTCGCTGATCTCGGCGGGGTTCTCGAGGTTCAGACCGTTGATCAGGCGCGCCTGCGCGTACAATATCTTGCTGTACTCGGCAAGCTTGTCCTTGTCGCTTTCGTACAGGCTGAGCAGCTTGTCCTTGATGGGGTGCTCCATGTTGATCTCAAGGACGGTCTCTGCCTTGATGTTCTGACCCTCCGCGCCGGGCATTTTATTCAAGATCTGCTCCATGCCGACGGACACATTGCCCTCGCTCGACAGGCAGACGGCGTGACTCTTGAGGGTGTTGGTGTAGCGCACCTTCGCGACCTTGTCGCCGATAGACTCCTTCATGAATTTGAACATCTCTTCGGACTTGTCGTTCTCTTCCTTGAGCTGCGCCTTCTCCTCCTCGTCGCCGAGGTCGAGGTTGTCGGTGCAGACGTTGAGGAAATCCTTGTTATCGTAATTGCGGAGGATCTGGACGCAGAATTCGTCGATATCCTGGGTCAGGTACAGCACCTCATAGCCCTTCGAGATCACAGACTCCACCTGCGGGAGCATGGCGATCTTCTCGACCGTCTCGCCGACGGCGTAGTAGATCTTGTCCTGATTCTCTCTCGCACGCTCTAAATATTCTTTAAAAGAAGTATACTTGTTCTCGTTAGAGGACTTGAAGAGCAAAAGGTCCTGCAATTCCTCACGATTCACGCCGAAGGAAGAGTAGATACCCCACTTGAGCTGAGCGCCGAACTCCGTAAAGAACTGCTCGTACTTCTCGCGGTCATTTTTCAGCATTTTGGAAAGCTCTGAGGCGATCTTCTTCTCGAGCGCCTTGGCGATGAGCTTTAACTGACGGTCATGCTGGAGCATCTCGCGGGAGATGTTCAGGCTCAGGTCGGCGCTGTCCACCAGACCCTTGACAAAGCTGAAATGGTCGGGCAACAGATCCTTGCACTTTTCCATGATCATGACGGAGCTGCTATAGAGCTGTAAGCCCTTCTCATAATCGCGGCTGTAGTAGTCATAGGGCGCGTGGGACGGGATGAACAGCAGGGCGGTGTAGGTCGCGCTGCCCTCGGTGGACTGGCGGATCACCTTGAGAGGCGCTTCGTAGTCGCTGAACTTCGCCTTGTAATACTCAGCGTATTCCTCGTCGGAGACCTTAGACTGCGGCTTCTTCCAGATGGGGGTCATGCTGTTGAGGGTCTCGTCCTCAAAAACGTCCTCATACTCGTTCTCGGTGCCCTCTTTGAGCTGACGGTGAGAGGTCTCCATCTTGATCGGATAGCGGATATAGTCGCTGTACTTCTTGATCAGCTCGCGAATACGGTAGGTCTCGAGGTACTCGCCGTACTTCTCGTCGTCGGTATCTTCTTTGATGTGCAGGGTGATGACCGTGCCGACGGAGTCCTTGTCACAGGGCTTGATCGTATAGCCGTCAGCGCCCGAGGATTCCCAGATAAAGGCTTCGTCACTGCCGAACGCCTTACTCTCTACCTTGATATTATCGGCGACCATGAACGCGGAGTAGAAGCCCACGCCGAACTGACCGATGATGTCGATGTTCTCGCTCTTGTTCTCCTCGTCGCTCTTGAAGTCGAGAGAGCCTGACTTCGCGATCGTGCCGAGGTTGTTCTCGAGCTCTTCCTTATTCATGCCGATACCGTTATCGGTGATCCTCAGGATCCTGTTGTCCTTATCGACGTCGAGACGGATCACAAAATCGTCGTGAGAAAGCCCCACGCTGTCGTCCGTCAGGGAGCGGAAATAGAGCTTGTCGATCGCGTCGGAAGCGTTTGAGATCAGCTCACGCAGGAAGATCTCCTTATGGGTATAGATGGAGTTGACCATCATATCCAGCAGTTTTTTGGATTCAGTCTTGAATTGCTTTTTCGCCATTGCTATTACCTCTTTTATACAACATATTGAAAACATAATTAATGTGATAAACCTCTTACCGCTTATCACAATGCTATTATACTTCCAAATATTAGCACTGTCAAGGTTAGAGTGCTAAATCTTTTTGAACTTTGTGTTAACATGAGTCATCGCAGTCGGTTTTCCGTAGGGACGAGCAGTGCTCGTCCGGCATCGCAGATGCTTTTTTCCTCTATCTAAGGTTTCCGCCTGATTCTACGTCCGTCATTCTCGGACGAGCAATGCTCGTCCCTACGCTAACATACATCTCCTCAACAGAAGTTGCATTTTGACCAATGTCCTGCCGCGGGAGGAGCAAGCCCCTCCCCTACGATCTCGCCACAAAGGATTTAACCCCTGCAAAGCCATATAAAAAGCCCGCCGTACCGAAATACAGCGGGCAATTCTGATATACGATTGAGCTTACAGCTCTCTTACACGGATCACGCCGTCGACTGCTTTGATCGCGGCTTCGGCGCCGGTGTTTGCGCCGGTGACGTCGATGATCGTATAGGCGTAGTCGCCGCGGCTCTTGTTCTCCATGTTTTCAACATTGCCGCCGATGATATCGAGCAGCTGAGAAATGATCTTAGGCGTATTGCTGTGGAATACGCAGAAGCGGGTCTCGCCGGTTCTGGGCATTGTGATGTTCGGGAAGTTGACGGAGTTCTTGACGTTGCCGTTCTCGAGATATTCCTTGATCTCGTCGGCAGCCATGACAGCGCAGTTGTCCTCGCTCTCGGGAGTGGAAGCTCCCAGATGCGGGATCGCGACAACGCCGTCTACGTCAAGCAGATCGTTGGTAGCAAAGTCGGTGACATAAGCCGCCATCTTGCCGCTCTCTAAAGCCGCGATGATATCGGCGGATACGACCAGACCGTCACGGGAGAAGTTCAGCAGACGAACGCCGTCCTTCATCTTCGCGATCGTATCGGAATCGATCATGCCACGGGTGCCGTCGTTGAGCGGCAGGTGCAGGGTGACATAGTCAGCCTTGGCATACAGATCGTCAAGGTTGTTCACGGTTACCACGTGGCGGGAAAGGTTCAGCGCGGCGTTGACGCTCAGATAGGGGTCATAGCCGATGACGTTCATATGTAGCGCTCTGGCGGCGTTCGCTACCAGTACGCCGATTGCGCCGAGACCGACTACGCCGAGGGTCTTGCCCTTGATCTCGGGACCGACAAACTTGCTCTTGCCCTTTTCAACCGCCTTGAGGTTGTTGGGATCGTCCTTGAGGGTCTTGCACCATGCGATACCCTCGGAGATCTTGCGGGAGCCGAGAAGCAGACCCGCGATCACGAGCTCCATAACGGCGTTCGCGTTAGCGCCGGGGGTGTTGAATACGCAGATACCCTTTTCGGCACACTTGCCGAGCGGGATATTGTTGACGCCTGCGCCCGCGCGGGCAATAGCCAGAAGGCTCTCGGGCAGGTCCATGTCGTGCATGGAAGCGGAACGGACGAGGATACCCTCGGGAGCGTCGCACTCGTCAACGCAGTTATAGTTCGCGCCGAGTCTATCGGTACCGATAGCGGCGATCTTGTTTAATTTCAGAATGTTATACATGGAAATCTCTCCTTTTTCAAAGGCCCCCTTTCCTAAGGGGGCTGTCGCAAAGCGACTGGGGGTTGCAACCCTCCGCCCTATCGGGCACCTCCCTTAAGAAAGGGAGGCATATTGTTATTCTTACTTATTTTCTTCTTCGAACTTCTTCATGAAAGCGACGAGCTTCTCTACGCCCTCGATCGGCATCGCATTGTAGATAGAAGCGCGCATACCGCCGACGGTACGGTGACCCTTAATGTTGATGAAGCCCGCTTCCTTAGCGGCAGCGACAAACTTCGCGTCGAGGTCGGTGTCGCCGGTGACGAACGGAACGTTCATCAGAGAACGATCTTCGGGAACGACAGTGCCCTTGAACATCTCGGAGGAATCGAGGAAGTCGTACAGGATCTTCGCTTTACGCTCGTTGAGCTCCTTCATCTTCTCGAGACCGCCCACCTCGTTCTTGATCCACTCGAGGACGAGCTTCATGATGTAGATGGTATAGCAGGGAGGAGTGTTGTACATAGAGCCGTTGTCAGCATGGATCTGGTAGTTGAGCATGGTGGGAGTGATGTCGCGCGCCTTGCCCAGCAGATCCTCGCGGATGATGCAGATGGTAACGCCCGCGGGAGCAACGTTCTTCTGAGCGCCGCCGTAGAGCATACCGAACTTGGTAACGTCGAGCGGCTCGGAGAGGAAGCAGGAAGAGATATCCGCGATCAGCGGAACGTCGCCTGTCTCGGGCAGCTCATGATAAACGGTACCGTAGATGGTGTTGTTCATGCAGATGTAGAAGTAGTCAGCGTCCTTGGTAAAGGTGCTCTTGTCGAGCTTCGGGATATAAGAGAAGGTCTTATCAGCAGAGGAAGCGACGATGTTGACCTCGCCGTAGCGGGAAGCTTCCTGAGCAGCCTTCTTCGCCCACTGACCGGTAATGACATAGTCAGCCTTGCCGGAGCCGTTCATGAAGTTGAGCGGGATCGCGGCAAACTGGGTGGAAGCGCCGCCCTGCAGGAACAGGACCTTATAGTTGTCGGGGATATTCATGATTTCACGTAAGAGAGCCTCAGCCTCGTTGATGATCGCGCCGTACTCCTTGGAACGGTGGGACATCTCCATGACGGATTCGCCGGTGCCCTTGTAGTCGAGCATCTCAGCAGCCGCGGTCTTTAATACGCTTTCGGGCAGCATCGAGGGACCTGCCGAAAAATTGTAAACTCTTGCCATAATATATACCTCCTAAATTTGATAACTATTAGCAAACCGCTTATCGGTTATTACATACTAATAATACCAGTTACAATTATATGACAAATCAGTCGTTAATTCAATAACAAACGGCGATTCAGGCATAGTAATTTTTCAGAAAAACCCTGCCATTTTTATACATTTTGCAAAAAATCCGCCAAAATCTAACAAATTGTGATGGAATAAAACAAGATTTTAGTGTGATGTAGGGACGAGCAATGCTCGTCCGGCATCGCAGATGCTTTTTTCCTCTATCTAAGGTTTCCGCCTGATTCTACGCCCGTCATTCTCGGACGACCACTGGTCGTCCCTACGGAAAGATAGATTTGCTTCGCTTATTGACAACATTAATTTTCTCTTAACGAAACAGAGCCGCCGCGTTTACACGCAGCAGCTCCGTATCTCAATTATTGATTCAGTTGAACAAGCCGTAGAACGCCTTATGCGCCATATACAGATCTGCCTTAGAGATGACCTCAAAGGGCGCGTGCATGCACAGCACCGCTACGCCGAGGTCTACTACGTCGACGTTCATGTTGGCGACGTACTTCGCGATGGTACCGCCGCCGCCGATATCGACCTTGCCCAGCTCGCCTACCTGCCACTTGACGTCGTTCTTTTTGAGCATGGCTCGGATCTCGCCCATGAACTCTGCGGAAGCGTCGGAAGTGTCGTACTTGCCGCCGTGACCCGTGTACTTAGAGATCACAACGCCCTCGTTGATGAAGGAGCAGTTCTTCGCTTCATACACGGAGGGGAAGGTGGGGTCGAACGCCGCGTTGACGTCAGCGGAGAGGCACTTACTCTTCGAGAGCACACGGTAGCCCTCGTTGCCGTCCTGTTTTGCGAGATCATAGATGAAGTATCTGAGGAAGTCGCTCTGCATACCTGTGTTGCCGTCAGAGCCCGTTTCTTCCTTATCGGTCAGATAGGTGATACAGGTGCACTCGGGCAGCTCGGTGTCAAAGATCGCGGTGACAGACGGATAGGCACAGCACTTGTCGTCGTGACCGTAGCCGCCGATCAGGGAGCGGTCAAAGCCCACGTCGCGGGTAGGATACGCGGGGCAGAAATTCAGCTCGGCGGAGAGGAAGTCGTTTTCTTCAATGCCGTAGCGGTCGTTGAGTATCTTCATCACGTTCAGCGCAATGTTGTCCTTTTCGTCGCTGTCGTCATAGGGACGCGAGCCGACAAGGATATTCAGGTCCTCGCCCGTAAAGAGCTTGGACACGGTTTTGGTCGCGCCCTCACGGTCAAGATGGGGCAACAGATCGGTGATCAGGAAGCACTCGTCCTTCGGGTCATCGCCGATATGGATATCGACCGCCGTACCGTCGAGCTTGACCACTCTGCCGTGCAAGGCGAGCGGCACGGTCGTCCACTGGTACTTTTTGATACCGCCGTAGTAATGGGTCTTGAACAGGGCAAGTCCGTTGTCCTGATACAGCGGGTTGGGCTTTAAGTCGATACGCGGGGAGTCGATGTGCGCGATGGCAAGGCGCACGCCGTTTGATGTGCCGTTCTTGCCGATGACCGCCAGACCGATCGCTTTCTCTCTGTTGATGACGTATACCTTGTCACCGGGCTTATAGCTACCGTCGGGGTCAAATTCGACATAGCCCCTCTCCTGTGCCATCGCTTTGACGGTGCGTACCGCCTCGCGCTCGGTGCGGGCGTTATCGAGAAAGGTCTTGTAGCCCTCGCAGTAGGCGTCGGCTTCTCTCAGGGTCTCGGCTGAGTAATCCGCCGCGCCCTTTCTCTGTTTCATCATCAGTTTTTCTCTGAGTTCTTTTGCATTCTCACTCATGAATATTCCTCCTGTATATAAAATGATATGATAAATGAATTAAGCCAAAAGCGTTTCTCTTAGCTTTCTCAGTAATACAGCTTCTTATACATCTCGTAGGCTTCGCTCACCTTCCGCACATAGGCGGAGGTCTCCTCATACGGGATCGTGGTCAGGGTCTTGCCGTCGGGCGAGAGGCTCTTGTCCTGCAGCCAGCCGTCCACGGTGCTCGTGCCCGCGTTATAAGCGGCGATCGCCGTGTCGCGCACCTCATGTTTTTTCAACAGTATACTCAACAGATAGGTGCCGTAGCGGATATTGATATCGGGATCGGCGAGGGAATCGGCGCTGTAGGTGACCGCGCCGTTGAGATTCTCCTGCAGCCAATCAAAGGTAGAGGGCATGAGCTGCATGAGTCCCGACGCGCCGACGGAGCTCTCTACCTCGGGGCGAAAGCCGCTCTCGGTGCGGATCACGGCATAGATCAAGGGCTCTTCCACGCCGAACTCGATGGACGCGTGCCTGACCTGCTGTTCGTATTCCTGCGGGTAAAGCAGGCTGTAGACCTTGCCCTTCACGCCCTTGAAGGAGGTGTCGGAAAGGAAGAAGAACACCATCACGCCGACGAACATCAACAGCACGAAGGTGATCAGAAATCCGATCGCGCCGTGCCCCTTTGTCTCGCGTGAGCGGGGAGGTTCGCGTCTGCTCATTGCCCCACCAGCCTTTCGTATAATTCTTTCACGGAAATATCAAGCTCTTCCGCGGTGCCGTTATTATACAGTATATCGTCGCACAGGCTGAGAAAGAACTCTTCGCCGAATTGCGCCGACATTCTCAGCGCCGCCTGATCGCGGGTGATGTGATCGCGCCTGACGATACGCTCCATGCGCAGTTTCGGCTGTGCCAATACGCCGACGATGATATCGCAATAAGCGTCCTCGCCCGCTTCAAAGAGCTGGGGCGCGTCAAAGATCACGGCGTCGCCGTCACAGGCTTCCGCTTCTTTCAGCATGAGCTGAGCGATCTTCGGGTGGGTGATCGCGTTGAGGACGGCGGTTTTCTCGGGAGTGGAAAAGGCGAGCTGAGCGACGAGTTTCCGATTCAGTGTGCCGTCGGGCAGGAGTACGTCGCCGAACGCGGCGCACAGCATGGCTTTTATTTCGCTGTCCTCTACGGCAAGGCGCGCCGCTTTGTCGGCACTGACGACGGGCAAGCCCATTTCTCGGAGCTTCTCGGCTACCATGCTTTTGCCCGCGCCTGTCTGACCCGTCAGACCGATGATACGCTTACCGGGCAGGTCGATGACCTCGAACGCTGCCGCGCGGATCAGGCGGTTATACAGCGCCATGCCCACGCCTGTCGCCCTGGGACAGTGGGCGTAGACGGTGGTAACGCTGCCGAGCTCGTCGACCGCTCTGAGCGCGTCAAAAAGCGCCTGAGCCTGAGCAACCTCATCATTCATCGCGCCGATGGTGATACAGGGAGCGTTGATCTGTGATTTGTCCTCGTCGTAGCACATTGCCGCCACGCTCTTATCGCGGGCGTATCGGCGGTTGACGAAGGTGATATATTTCTCGTCCTCACCGCGCAGGAGAATGACCCGCGCCTTGGGCGCGTAGTGCTTGTACTTCATGCCGGGAGAGGAGGCTTTCTCATTGTTTTCGAGCTTGTTGAGCACGGCGTGATCAACGTCCACGTGACCGATAACGGCTTCGATATCCTCGCGGGTGATGATGCCCGGGCGCAGGATACGGGGCGTGTCGGCGACCAGCGTAATGACGGTGCTCTCCACGCCGACGGAGCACGCGCCGCCGTCGAGGACAGCTTCGATCCTGCCCTCCATGTCGTTGATGACGTGCTTGGCGGTAGTGGGGCTGGGCTTGCCCGAGGTGTTCGCGGAGGGCGCGGCGAGCGCCAGACCGCTTGTCAAAAGCAGGCTATGCGCGTCGGGGTGGGACGGGATACGCACGGCGACCGTGTCGAGCCCCGCGCTGACTTCGTCGGGTATCACGTCGCCCTTCTTCATGATGATGGTCAGCGGTCCCGGCCAGAAAGCGTCGGCTAAGGCGCGCGCCTTGTCGGGAATCTCAGACACCAAACGCAGGCGCTCGATATCCGAAAAATCGGCGACATGGACGATCAGGGGGTTGTCCATCGGTCTGCCCTTGGCTTCAAAGATACGGCGGACAGCGCTGCCGTTGAGCGCGTCAGCCGCTAAGCCGTAGACCGTCTCGGTAGGCATGGCGACCAGACCGCCGTCCCGCAGGATAGCAGCCGCCCTCTCGATATCCGATTGTGTGTTGGTTAAGTGTAAAGTGTTCATCATTATCTCTGTGATCGAGGACTGTAAACGCTTGCGTAGGGACGACCATCGGTCGTCCGCATGGCATAGCCTTTCATTCCTATCTCTCGTTCCCGATATCGGAAACGCCCGTCATTCTCGGTACGTCATAAATGCCGTACCCTACGGTGCATTTGGCTGTGTATCTTTATGACGCTCTGTAGGGTACGGCGCTTGCGACGTACCGCTTGGCAGAACGTTTATTTCCTATCTCTCGTTCCCGATATCGGAAACGCCCGTCATTCTCGGACGAGCAATGCTCGTCCCTACGTCAGGTATTCATTTGCTCCTTCAGCTGTTCCGCTCTCCGGGCTGTCACCAGCGCGTCGATGATCTCGTCGAGGTCGCCGTTCATGATCTCGTCGAGCTTGTAGAGGGTCAGCCCGATACGGTGATCGGTAACGCGGCTCTGCGGGTAATTGTAGGTGCGGATCTTCTCGCTGCGGTCGCCCGAGCCGACCTGAGAGCGGCGGTCGGAGGCGATGGCTTCGTTCTGCTTATCCTGCTCCATTTTCAGCAGGCGGGATTTGAGCACCTTCATCGCCTTGTCCTTGTTCTTGTACTGAGAACGCTCGTCCTGACATTCTACGACAAGACCCGTGGGCTTATGGGTGATGCGGATTGCGGAAGAGGTCTTATTGATATGCTGACCGCCCGCTCCTGAGGAACGGAAGGTGTCGATCTCTAAATCATTGGGGTTGATATCCACCTCTACGTCGTCAGCTTCGGGCAGGACAGCGACCGTCGCCGCCGAGGTGTGGATACGCCCCGAGCTCTCTGTCCGGGGCACGCGCTGGACGCGGTGGGTGCCCGACTCGAACTTGAAGCGGCTGTAAGCGCCCGCGCCGCTGACGATGAAGGAGACCTCTTTATAGCCGCCCAGCCCCGTTTCATTCAGGCTGACGACCTCGATCTTGTAGCCTTTGCGCTCGGCGTACATGCTGTACATGCGGAACAGGTCATAGGCGAACAGGGAGCTTTCCTCTCCCCCTGTGCCGCCGCGAATCTCGACGATAACGTTGCGCTCGTCGTTGGGGTCCTTGGGCAGGAGCAAAATTTTCAGCTCCTCTTCGAGGGCGGGCAGGCTGCGCTTTGCTTCATCGAGCTCAGAAGCGGCAAGCTCCCGCAGCTCGTCGTCGGAGGACGGATCCTCTAAGATCATCAGGCTGTCGTCGATGGTCTGCCGCGCCGCCTTGTACTCGCGGTACTTCTTCACCACAGGCTCGATCTGCGAATACTCCTGCATGACCTTGCGGTAGACGTCGGGGTCGGACACGACGTCGGGCTCATACATGCGCTTTTCAAGCTCGTTATATCGTTTGTCAAATATATCTAATCTGCTGAACATTTTATCACCTTCGGAAGTGAGGAGTGAGAAGTGAGGAGTTAGGAGTGAATGGCGGACTCCGTCCGCACCTGATTGATATAAGGAATTAAAACGCTTCATTGTTATCTTATAGGAATCCAAAACACAATGTGTTTCCCGAAACTTCTAACTCCTAACTTCTAACTCCTAACTACCTTCCTGATATTATGCTCGACCTTCTTGCGGGGGACCATGACCTCTCTGCCGCACCGGATACAGCGGATCTTGAAGTCCATGCCCACGCGCAGGACGAGAAAGCGGTTATTGCCGCAGGGGTGAGGCTTCTTCATGATCAGTTCATCATTAACATGTATATCCATAAAAAGCCTCCCTCTAAATACTATACCCAATATATTATACCACATATTGGCATAAAAATCAAATAACGCTTTTGTCATCTATCCAACATATTGTGAAATCGTGTGAAAATCTTGACTATATATAGATAACGGAGTATAATGTAGGGTGATGATTTGCATGGTTCTTTCTCTACAGTCACCCTGATCGCCGTGCAAAGGACATTCCGATTTCGGGAGGCTCTCTCCCCTGTTGATTTGAAGGATCATTATGGACGATAAATATTTTTCGATCAAGCATCGATTTGCTTTCGGAACGCTCGTCGCGGCGTTCTTCACCTCTACCCTGCTGATCTACGCGCCGCTGTCGCTGTATGTGAGCGGTAACGACGAGATGTGGTTCAGCTTCCGCTCCCTGCTCTCGCCCGTGTTCGTGGTGTCGCTGATCGGCATGGTCGTCATGACCGCCCTGCTCTCGCTGCCAAAGCGCGGGATCCACAAGCTCTTATGCTGTCTCGTGTTCGGCGTATCCTTAGGGCTGTATATCCAATGCGGCTTTTTCAACATCAGCTACGGCTCGGGCGTGCTGGACGGCTCACAGATCGCGTGGAAGGACTACACCACCTACGGCGCGATCGACTCCGCGATGTGGGCGGCGTGTCTGGCGCTGCCGTTCGCGGTATACATGGTGTTCAAGCGCTCGTGGCGGCATATCCTGATGGTGGCGGCGATCTTCATCATTCTTTTGCAGATCGGCGGGCTGTCCATCCGGCTGTATCAGAATCAGAACTCCCTCGACAAGCTCAGCCATGAGGTCACGAATGAGGGCATCTATGAGCTCTCGGATAGCGACAACACGCTCGTGTTCATGCTCGGGGCGATGGACAAGACCTACTACGACGACTACAAGAAGGAGCACCCCGAGTTCACAGAGGAGCTCACGGGCTTCACGGAATATGACAACGTGCTCGGGACAGGCTCGGAGTCGCTGGTGTCTGTGCCCGCTATGCTGACGGGCGACGTGTACAAAAAGGACACGAAGTACACCGAATACATCAGCCGCGCGTGGAACAACTACAATGTATTCGACGTCCTGCAAAAGAACGACTGCGACGCCCGCGTCTACTCCGACGACAAGTTCTTCGGCAACGCCGCTGTCAGGAAGGTAGAGAACATCGTCGACCGCGCGCAGGATAGTCAGGCATACTGGGTCATCGGCAACACCATGTACCGCTACACCATGTACAAGGCGGTGCCGCATTACCTCAAGCAGCTCTTCTGGATGAGCCTGAACGACTACAGCTCGTTTAAATCCAACAACACCTACAACCCCGACAACGACGAGAAGTTCTTCGCCGATTATGACGAAGCGGAGGGCTTCAGCTATACAAAGGACTACCCGTCCGCGGTGCGCGTCTACAACCTCAAAGGAGCGGAGGCTCCCTACCGACTGACCTCTACAGGCGAGAAGGACACCGACGGCACCTCGCTCAAAGAACAGGTGGAGGGCGACTTCCACTACATTCTCAAGATGATCTCAGACCTCAAGGAGAACGGCAGATACGACAGCGCGACCATCGTCATCACCGCCGACAACGGCGACACGGAGTTCAGCCAGCGACCCGTCCTCTTATACAAAGCCAAAGGCGACAAGGAAGCCTACCGCACGAATTCCGCACCCGTATCGCTCTTTGACCTGCCCGCGACCCTCGCCTCTACCGTGACCGACCAATACAAGGACGTCGGCACAGGCAAGACCTTCAAGGACGCGGAGGGCTCGGCGTGGAACCGCCGCCGCTTCTTCTATCGCTCCACGGGCGCGAACGCGAAGTCGCGCATCGAGGAATACAAGACCAACTCCCCCAAGATCGACTCAGACAGCCTGAAGCTGATCAACAGCTACTACCTCAACGGCGGCAAGGTGGACAACTACATTCTCGGCACGGAGCTGACCTTCACCGAGGACGAGACCGCGGTCATGTACTGTCAGGAGGGCTTCGGCCACACCAACGGCTGGCGCACCATCATCAACGGCACGAAGGCGCTCATGGAGATACCCGTCGAGGATATCCCCGAGAACCTCGAGGACCTGCACGCCTACTTCCAGGTGCTGAATATCTATGAGGAAACGCAGTGCGTGATCACCGCCAACGGCGAAGAGGTGTACTCAGGCAGGCTGAGCTCAGAGGTTCGGCAGAACGGTCTGAACTTCCTGATCCCCACCGACGTCATCGGCAGAGACAGGACCATCTACCTGACCTTCACCTTCCCCGAATTAGAGCACGACACCGACGTCATGGCGTTGACTTCGTTCAAGATCTATAAACAGTAAGTTACTATCGGGGTCCCCGAAATGCCCCGCATTTTGGGGAGAGGAGGAACCGCCACACGAGGTCAAGGCATACCAACAGGATATGCCAACCGAGTACGGCGAGTGACGACGAGATGCGCGGCGTCTTTTGTCCGCCTATTGGTAGGTAGGTATTTAACTACACTTCATTAACGGCGGGTCAGAACTGAATATGATTTATAACATCAAGAGCTGTTGCGGAGACGCGGCGGCTCTTTTTAGTTAGGAGTGAGGAGTTAGGAGTTAGGCAAGCACTGATATTACTATGTCATTGCGAGGGCATAGGCTCCCTTTCCTAAGGGAGCTGGCGCACAGCGCCTGAGGGTTCCCGTGGCAATCCCAGCAGTGGCGCTTAGCCAATC
>CADBYC010000002.1:67636-102604 GCA_902798755.1 uncultured Ruminococcus sp.
CAGATGACGGCTTCTGTATCAAACCTCGGCAACCCTCCGCCCTTCGGGCACCTCCCTTAGGAAAGGGAGGCTATTTGTCGCTCCTCACTCCTAACTCCTCACTCCTAACTCCTCACTCCTAACTCCTAACTAATACAGCTCCTAACTAAAAAGAGCCATTGCGTTTCCGCAACAGCTCTCTTTCAATAATTCATCTTAACTTAAATAAGGTGTCCCTTAGCCTTGATGACCTCGATGACCTGATCGACGTACTTCTCGCAGACTTCATCTGAGCCTGCTTCTACCATGACGCGGATCACGGGCTCGGTGCCGCTCTCGCGGACGAGGATTCTGCCGTCGTCGCCGAGCTCCTCGGCTACCTTCGCGACAGCTGCCTGCACGTCGGGGTCGTTCTGCGCGTCGGGCTTCGACTTGACGCGGACGTTCTTCAAGACCTGCGGATAGAACTTGCAGGGCGCCGCCAGCTCGCTCATGGGCTTCTCCTTCGCGAGCATGACCTCCATCATCTTGAGCGAGGTCAGGATACCGTCGCCCGTGGTGGCGTACTTGCTGAAGATGATATGGCCGCTCTGCTCGCCGCCGATACGGTTGCCCGTCTGCACCATGTTCTCATACACGTACTTGTCGCCGACCTTGGTCTTTTCATACTCGATGCCGACCTTGTCGAGCGCCTTGTACAGACCGAAGTTAGACATGATCGTGGTGACGACCTTGTTGTTGAGGAGCTTGCCGCGCTCCTTCATGTACAGACCGTAGACATAGAGGATGTGGTCGCCCGTGACGACGTTGCCCTTCTCGTCTACGCACAGGCAGCGGTCAGCGTCGCCGTCGTAGGCAAAGCCGATGTCGAGACCCTTCTCCACGACGAACTTCTGTAAATGCTCGATGTGGGTGGAGCCGCAGTCGGTGTTGATATTATAGCCGTCGGGGGCGTCGTTAATGACGTAGGTCTTAGCGCCCAGCGCGTTGAACACCGCCTTCGCGATGCTCCACGAAGCGCCGTTCGCGCAGTCAAGACCGACCTTCACGCCCTTGAAGCTGTACTTGCTCATAGAGATCAGATAGCCGATGTAACGGTTTCTGCCCTCGACATAATCAACGGTTCTGCCGATACTCTCGCGCTCAGCGACAGGGATATCGATCTTGCCGTCGATGTACTCTTCGATCTTCAAGAGGGTGTCTTCCTCCATCTTCTCGCCGTTGCCGTTGAGCACCTTGATGCCGTTGTCATAGAACGGGTTGTGAGAAGCGGAGATCATGATACCGCAGTCGAAGTCGTCGATGCGGGTGATGTAAGCGACAGACGGGGTGGTGGTGACGTGCATGATATACGCGTCGGCTCCGCTCGCCATCAGGCCTGTGCACAGCGCGTACTCAAACATATAGGAAGAACGGCGAGTGTCCTTGCCGATCAGCACCTTTGCCTTCTTGCCCTGGTTCGCGCCGTAATACCAGCCGAGGAAACGACCGATCTTGATAGCGTGGTCGAAGGTCAGGTCCTTGTTCGCTTCACCGCGGAAGCCGTCTGTACCGAAATATTTACCCATGGAAATTACCTCTTTTCTACTACTTCACCGCTGTTTTTGTAAATGCAGTTCTCGGGGACAACGCCGCGCACGCAGGACGTGGGATAGACGTTGGAGTGTCTGCCGATGACGGTGCCAGGGTTGCAGACGGCGTTACAGCCGACCTCTACATAGTCGCCCAGCATCGCGCCGAACTTTTTCAGCCCTGTTTCGATCTTCTCGGTGCCGTTATGCACAACGACGAGCTGTTTGTCAGACTTCACGTTTGAAGTGATAGAGCCCGCTCCCATGTGGGAGAAGTAGCCTAAGATCGAGTCGCCGACGTAGTTATAATGCGGGGTCTGCACGTGGTCGAAGAGGATAACGTTCTTTAATTCCGCGGAGTTGCCGACGACGCAGTCAGCGCCGACTAATGCCGAGCCGCGGATAAACGCGCACTGGCGCACCTCGGTGTTCGGTCCGATGATGCACGGAGCGCCGAGATAAGCCGAGTCAAAGACCTTGGCGGTCTTGTGTACCCATACCTGCGGTGCTCTCTCTTCGTAATCGTCGCCGAGCGTCTCGCCCAGCGCGATGATCATGTCCTTGATACCCTTGAGCGCCTCCCACGGATAGGTGAACTGTGAGAGATAGTCTTTCGCGAGGGTGTGGTCAAGGTCGTATAAATCCTTGATAGTGTACATTCTTACAGTCTCTCTTTCTTCTCGATGTCGAGGAAGTATTTGTAAGCGCCGACGGTCAGCTCGTCGCAAGCCGCCTCGTCACAAGCGATGATCGCGCCGTTGTGCATCTGCAGAGCGGAGCAGGTCCACTTGTGGCTGACAGAGCCCTCTACGGTCTCAGCCAACGCCTTAGCCTTGTTGTGGCCGTTGATCAGGATCAGGACTTCCTTAGAATCGGTAACGGTGCCTACGCCGACAGACAGCGCCTGAGCGGGTACAGCCTCGGGGTCGTTGCCGAAGAAGCGGGAGTTGACGATACGGGTGTCGGTGGTCAGATTGCGGACGCCTGTGCGGGACGCAAGGCTGGTGAACGGCTCGTTGAACGCGATGTGGCCGTCTACGCCGATGCCGCCCATGAACAGGTCGATGCCGCCGTAGGAAGCGATCTTCTCCTCATAGCGCGCGCACTCGCCCTCGGGATCGTCGGTCATGCCGTTGAGGATATTGATGTTCTCGGGCTTCATGTCGACAAGATGATCGAAGAAGTTGTCGTGCATGAAGTACCAGTAGCTCTGGTCATGCTCGTGAGGGAGTCCGAGGTATTCGTCCATGTTGAAGGTGACGACGTTGGCAAAGCTCAGCTCGCCTGCCTTGTTCATACGAGAGAGCTCCTTGTAAACGCCGATGGGCGAAGAACCTGTCGGCAGACCCAGTACGAAAGGACGGTCCTCTTTGTGATTGTTGATTCTTCTGGCGATATAGTTCGCAGTCCACTTGCACATCTTATCGTAATTGTCCTGAATAACAACTCTCATGATAGTTACCTCCGTTAAAAGTAAAATAAAAAATCGAATTTGTTTGTTGATCTCACAGAAAAGGCAGCGTCGGTAAGGATAACACCGATACTCGGAGAAGCTCAACGCTTCCGTAGGGACGATCAGCGATCGTCCGCATGACAGAAACGCTTCTCCCCTAACGGACGTTTTCGATAAAGGGAATGCCCGTCATTCTGCGGATGAGCAATGCTCATCCCTACGATAACGCTGTTTTCCCTATCAACACCACATATAAAATCATCTTTATCCAGCATCAAGAGAAGCTCTGTTACAGTGTTGATTCTGCTTTTTGATTTCTCTCTGACGACACGCTGTACGCAAAAATTTATGTAAAATACCTTCCGAGTATTACCGAGGGCTGCCTCTTGCAGCCGCATAAAAATCACCGTGCGTGATTTTGATTGAGTTTGCGTATTTGCCGTGGCAGTATCCGCCGAATCTTTCGATAACTGCCAAACCTCGTCAACCAATTACGGTCCCGGCGCTAACAGACCTCATGACCTCCTTTGAAGAGGGCTGTTTTAGGGCATGGCGCGGCTCCGTCGCCAACGGCATACAGTAACACACCATACGTTAAAAGTTTATCATAAGCGGGTGTAAAAGTCAAGAAAACGCGCCGAAACGCTCTGCACGGAATCGTATAAATATACCGCTTTCAAGCGCTGAATTTTATGGAATAGTGAAGAAGTCGGAGAGTTAGGAGTGAGGAGTTAGGAGTGAGGAGTTAGGAGTTAGGTAAGCGCTGATTAATTACTATGTCATTGCGAGGGCTTTAGCCCGTGGCAATCCCACAAAGAGAGAATCCGACGTTTCTGTCCTGTGGGATTCCCACGGTCGCTTAGTCGCTCCCTCGGAATGACAATGGATATGAAAGTAGCATTAATCATTGTTTACTTAGGAGTTGGGAGTGAGGAGTGAGGAGTTAAGGGAAAGCCTGCGGCTTTTGGATTTATATAACCGCATAAAACAATAACGCCTACTGCCCTTTGAAATAAGCAGTAAGCGTTATTATAATCATCTATTATGCTGATTGTACCAAATGAATCAGGAGTGGTCGGAGTCTACCATTAACTCCTCACTCCTAACTCCTAACTCCTAACTATCAATACCCTTTCGGATTATTCTTCTGCCAGTTCCAGCTATCGCGGCACATGTCCTCGATGCCGTACTTTGCGGTCCAGTGCAGTCCTTCCTTCGCCTTGGCGGGGTCGGCGTAGCACTCGGCGACGTCTCCCGCGCGGCGGGGCTTGATGTCGTAGGGGATCTCGATGTCGTTGACCTTCATGAAAGCGTTCACGATGTCCAGCACGCTGTAGCCTGTGCCCGTACCGAGGTTGAAGATCTCCGTGCCCTTGTGCTCAGCGGCGTATTCGATCGCCCTGACGTGACCCTGCGCCAGGTCCACGACGTGGATATAGTCGCGCACGCCTGTGCCGTCATGGGTGGGATAGTCGTTGCCGAACACGCCCAGCCTCTCGAGCTTGCCGACCGCTACCTGTGTGATGTAGGGCATGAGGTTGTTGGGGATACCGTTGGGGTTCTCGCCGATCAGACCCGTCTTGTGCGCGCCGATGGGGTTGAAATAGCGCAGCAGCACCACGCTCAGCTCGGGGTCAGCCGTCGCCGCGTCGGTCAAAATCTGCTCGTTCATGTACTTTGTCCAGCCGTAGGGGTTAGTGCAGGAGGTGGGCATGCCCTCTCTGAGCGGCACCTCCTTGGGGATACCGTAGACGGTCGCGGAGGAGCTGAACACGATATTATGCACGCCGCGCTTCTTCATCACCTCCAAAAGGGTGAGGGTGGTGTCGATGTTGTTGCGGTAGTAGCGCACGGGGATCGTGCAGCTCTCGCCTACCGCCTTGAGCCCCGCGAAGTGCACCACCGCGTCAAAGCGCTCTCTCTGGAACATCGCGTCCACCGCGGAGCGGTCGGCAACGTCCAGCTCATACAGGACTGGACGGACGCCCGTGATGGTCTCGATACGGTCGATGACCTTAGGCGAGCTGTTGTCGAAGTTGTCGGCGATGACGACCTCATAACCCGCTTCGATCATTTCTACGGCGGTGTGGCTGCCGATATAGCCCGCGCCGCCTGTCAGTAAAACTTTCATGTTAACCTCCTGTGTTTTTTGAATAATGTCGGAAATCGCAGACATCTGATCCGCGTTTGATTCAAATAAATATCAATTATTCATGGGTGAGGGCATCGCCCTCCCTCAATTCTTCATTCTTCAGTTTTCAGTATTCATTATTCATTGCGAACGTCAGTTCGCGTTATGGTGAAACGTGTCCACCATGCTCTCGAGCTTCCTGACGGTCGCGTCGTTGTCGTTGGTCTCGACGATCTCGTGCAGTTCATCGAGCTGCTTGGTCAGTCCGTCGGGGTCGATGTCGATCTGGTTGCCGATGAAGATCTTCTTGTTGTCGGTCTTTTGCAGACCCTCTTCGCTCATCAACAGCTCCTCATACAGCTTCTCGCCCGGTCTGAGCCCCGTGAACTTGATCTGTACGTCGCGGTAGGGCACCTTACCGTACATGCGGATCAGGTTTTCGGCGAGGGTAGTGATCTTGACGGGGTCGCCCATGTCGAGGACGAAGATCTCGCCGCCCTTGGCGATCGCTCCCGCTTCGAGCACCAGCGATACCGCCTCGGGAATCGTCATGAAGTAGCGGATGATATCGGGGTGGGTGACGGTCACGGGACGTCCCGCCTCGATCTGGCGGCGGAACAGCGGGATCACGGATCCGTTGGAGCCTAAGACGTTGCCGAAACGCGTGGTGACGAATTCGGTAGACGAATGCTGCTGGGATTTATACTGCACGATCATCTCGCAGCAGCGCTTGGTAGCGCCCATGACGTTGGTGGGATTGACCGCCTTATCGGTGGAGATCATGACGAACTTCTCCACTCCGTATTTCTCGGAAAGATTAACCATATTCAGCGTGCCGAAGATGTTGTTCTTCACCGCTTCTGTCGGAGAGACCTCCATCAGGGGCACGTGCTTGTGCGCCGCCGCGTGGAACACCACCTGCGGGCGGTACTCCTGAAAGATGGTCTCCATCTTATCATAGTCGCGGACGGAGGCGATCAGGGTGACAAGGTTCAAATTGTCGCCGTAGTCGATGTACAGCTCCTGCTGGATATCGTAGGCGTTGTTCTCATAGATATCCACGATGATGACCTGTTCGGGGTGGTACTTGGCGATCTGGCGCACCAGCTCAGAGCCGATGGAACCGCCGCCGCCTGTTACCATACAGACCTTGCCGTAGATGAAATCGCGGATCTTCTTTTTGTTGAAGGTGATGGGCGCTCTGCCTAATAAGTCCTCGATCTTGATGTCCTTGACCTGCGACATGATATGGGTCAAGTCGCCGTCCTCAAAGAGCTGGCTCAGATACGGCACCGTCTTGATGCGGCAGCCCGACTCGGAGCAGTAGCCCATGATGCGCTTGCGCTCCTCCTCCGTGCAGGACGGGATCGCGAAGATCACGAGCTCGATGTTATACTGGCGGCAGATCAGCGGGATATCGCGCGTCCTGCCGACCACGTCGACGCCCATGACCTTGGTGTGGTATTTTGAGGGGTCGTCGTCGACCATGCAGACGGGGAAGATGACGTTGGAGGGGTTGTTCGGGTCGCTCTCGGCGTTTTTGATCTCCTGCAGGATCATCTTCGCGGCGTTGCCCGCGCCGACGATCAGGGTGCGGTCGCGCTCCTCGTTCTCGGCCTCTCCCGCCTTGAGCAGGGAGAGTACGGTGTTCCTCAGGATCAGACGGAACAGTGCGATTGCGCCTACGCCCAGTATCGTATTGACTGCCATAAATTCCACTGTAGGCGGCTTGCTCATAAAATACGCGAAGATATACGCCGTGCTAAGTCCCAGCAATACGGCGACCGAGCAAAGACCGATATCCTTGCCCTTGATTTCGCGCCACGACTTGTTGTAAGCGCCGAACACGAACAGGAAGAAGAAGCAGAACAGCACGCTCATAGCGATAATGCCGACGATACGGACGGGCTGTATCGCAACCCCCTGTGTATTATCCTTGGTGATGATGCCGAACCACGCCAGCAGCATATTGCTGACCAGCGTCGTCAGCGCCACGATCAGCGCATCCGCGATCATCAGCCAGACTTTTCTGATATTAAACGAACTTTTTTTCATATCATTACCCATTCCTATAAAACGCGGCACACAGCGCGTCACATACTTAATCATGATAATTATAGTACGAAAGCGATGTAAAGTCAATCATTTTGACAGGCGATCTCCCATTTTCCTTTTGCGCGCCGCTCCCCGCATAATCCGCGCGCTGAGCTCATACATATGAAGCGGAAAAGATTATTTCGGGAGGTATCCGATGAAAGGATCACAGGAAGAACGCGCTATAAGGCTGGGAGAATACATGATCGAGCATCAGTCCACCGTGCGCGATACGGCGAACGTGTTCGGGATCAGCAAATCCACCGTACATAAGGACCTCACCTCTGTCCTGCCCAAGCTCAACGCGGGGCTGTACAAGGAGGTACGCGCCCTGCTGAACGTCAATAAAGAGGAACGGCACCTAAGAGGCGGCGAGGCGACGAAGCATAAATACGAGGTGCTTAAGGCTTTGAGAGTTAGGAGTTAGGAGTGAGGAGTTAGGAGCGTGGAAATGGGCTCCCTTTCCTAAGGCGCCCCCGTTGGGGGAATGTCCGAAGGACAAGGGGGGAGCCGCTTCCGGCGAGGAGGCTGTCGCCGACAACTTGTTGGAGGTGACTGAGGGTTGATACGTCGGAATAGATGACGGCTTCTGTATCAAGGTTCGGCAACCCTCCGCCCTTCGGGCACCTCCCTTAGGGAAGGGAGGCTTTCTGCTGTTTCTCATTCCTCATTTCTAATTCCTCATTCCAAATTACTATTGATTCTTAATTCTCCTTTACATTTCCATAATAAGGGTGTATAATATATTCTGTATAAATAGGGCGAACCTTGTTTGCCGCATACAGGAGATATGTCTTATGATGAATATACCCTTTTCCCCTCCCGATATCGGTGAAGACGAGATCGCGGAGGTCGTAGATACCCTGCGCTCAGGCTGGATCACCACAGGTCCCAAGACCAAGCTCTTTGAGCAGGAGATCGCTAAGATGTGCAACACCAAGAAGGCGGTGTGTCTGTCAAGCCAGACCGCCTGTGCGGAGATGACCCTGCGTATCCTCGGCGTAGGCCCCGGCGACGAGGTCATTGTCCCCGCCTACACCTATACCGCCTCTGCCTCTGTCATCTATCATGTCGGCGCGACGCCGGTCATGATTGACTGCAAGAAGGACTCCTACGAGATGGATTACGACAAGGTCGAGGCCGCCATCACCCCCAAGGCCAAGGTCATCATCCCCGTTGATCTGGCAGGCGTGGTGTGTGATTACGACCGCATTTTTGAGATCGTGGAGAAGAAGCGCCCGCTCTTCAAGGCTTCCGAGAACCCTGTCCAGCTCGCGCTCGGACGCATCATCGTCATGGCTGACGCTGCTCACGCGTTCGGCGCGCAGTGGCACGGCAAGATGTGCGGCTCCATCGCCGACTTCACGAACTTCAGCTTCCACGCGGTCAAGAACCTGACCACCGCCGAGGGCGGCGCAGCTACGTGGCGCGAGATCCCCGGTGTGGACAGCAATATTCTCTACAAGAATTATATGCTGATGACCCTGCACGGTCAGACCAAGGACGCCTTCACCAAGGACAAGGGCACTTCATGGGAATACGACGTCGTGAACACCCAGTACAAGTGCAACATGCCCGACGTGCTCGCCGCGATAGGACTGGCGCAGCTCAGACGGTACGAGACCATGATCAGCCGCCGCCACCAGCTGATTGCCCGCTACAACAAGGCGTTTGAGGACCTCGACATCCAGGTGCTCGACCACAAGGGCGACGACCACCGCTCCAGCGGTCACCTGTACTTTGTACGCTTCTTGGGCAAGGACGCGGCGTTCCGCAACCGCTTCTATGACGAGATGAAAAAGCGCGGCGTGACCTGCAACGTCCACTTCAAGCCCCTGCCGATGATGACCGCGTACAAGCAAAAGGGCTTTGATATCATCGACTACCCCTACGCCTATAATATGCACAAGAATCAGCTGACCCTGCCGATGAACTCCGTGATCACGGACGAAGAGGCGCAGTATGTGATCGATACCTTTATCGAGGTATACAACAAGCTGACAAAGTGATAGAAAGAGGCTGCGCGAGCGGCCTCTTTTCGAACTAAGAAATAAGAATCAAGTAAGCACTGATTTATTTCTATGTCATTGCGAGGGCATAGGCTCCCTTTCCTAAGGGAGCTGGCGCACAGCGCCTGAGGGTTCCCGTGGCAATCCCAGCAGTGGCGCTTAGCCAATCGCTACGCTCTTGGAGCGCTGTCGCATGGGAGTTGTTAGCCAAATCGGAGATTTGGACAACTCCTCAACAAACAGGGACTGAAACGTCGGTTTTCCTCTTTGTGGGATTCCCACGGTCGCTTAGTCGCTCCCTCGGAATGACTGCAAAATGAAAACTGCATTAATCAGTATTTATTTAAGAAATAAGAACCACGAGATCTAATAGATAATTTATAAAAAGTTCACGATTTCGTGATTATTTGTATTATAATGTAAAAGAAGATATCCCGATCGGTTGAGTTGCCGCACCCGCAAAAGGGAGCTGTAACGACCGATAAAAACAGAAACCAGAGGTGATCTCATGACTAACCGTAAAATCATGATCGTAGACGACGATCTCAATATCTGCGAGCTGCTGCGCCTGTACATCGAGAAGGAGGGCTACCCCACCGTCATCGCCAACGACGGCGAACAGGCGATCGAGCTGTTCAACCGCGAACAGCCCAGCCTGATCCTGCTGGACATCATGCTGCCGAAGATGGACGGCTGGCAGGTGTGCAGAGAGATCCGCAAGACCTCCGACTGCCCCATCATCATGCTCACCGCCAAGGGCGAGGTATTCGACAAGATCCTCGGTCTGGAGCTTGGCGCGGACGATTACGTCGTCAAGCCCTTTGAAGCCAAAGAGGTCGTAGCGCGTATCCGCGCGGTACTGCGCCGCACAGGAAGCTCCGACGAAGAAGCCGTCAAGGAAGTCCGCTGGGACAAGCTCGTGATCAACCTGACGAACTACGAGCTGATCGTTGACGGCAAGCAGATCGACACCCCTCCCAAGGAGCTCGAGCTGCTCTACCACCTCGCCTCCAACCCCAACAAGGTCTTTACCCGCGACCAGCTTCTCGACCAGGTATGGGGCTTTGAATACTACGGCGACAGCCGTACCGTAGACGTACACGTCAAGCGTATCAGAGAGAAAATCGACGGCGTTTCCGACAAGTGGGAGCTGCGCACCGTCTGGGGAGTTGGCTACAAGTTTGAAACAAAGGGTTAATCAAACTCAGAAAACCGCAAAACCGAATAAACCGAGAACGAACAAAGCGCCGTACTTCCGCGTGCGGCGTTCGCTGTTTAAGAAATATCTGATCTTCGGCATCGTGATCCTGCTGACGAGCTTCATCGCCCTGAGCGTGACGATGTATATCTTCGTCAACCGCTACTGGGAGGAGGAGAAGAAGGTCTCGCTGATCGACAACGCCAAGCGCGTCGCCGACGTCATCGAGTCGTCCTCTACCTACCTGCCCGCGGCGCATATGCTGATCATCGACAGGGAATCCCCCGTGGGTCTGACGGTCGTCAATATGTCCGAGATCATCGACGCGGATATCATCGTCGTGGACAATACGGGCAAGATCGCCTACTGCTCCGCTGAGGACGCCGACACCTTCGCGTCCGATCAGCTGCCGTCCTACGTCCTCGGCGCGACGGCGCAGGGCGACTTCTTTGAAGCGGGCACGCTGGAGGGGTACTTCCCAAAGGCAAGATACACAGCGGGCGTTCCGATCTCCATGGATACCGACGACGGCGAGATGATCCTCGCGTTCTGCTATGCCTCCACCCCCGCGACCTTCGTGTCAGGGCTGCCTGTCACGTTTTTGCAGATCTTCCTGACGGCGGCAGTGGTCATGCTGATCATCATTATCATCTTTGTCGCTTCGATGTCCTACAGCATGTCGCGCCCCTTAAAGCAGATGTCCAGCGCCGCGAAGAAATTCGCTGTCGGCGACTTCTCCGTGCGCGTCAAGGTCAACTCCGACGACGAGATCGGAGAGCTGGCGACCGCCTTCAACTACATGGCGGACAGCCTTTCTTCCAGCGAATCCATGCGCCGCTCCTTTATCTCGAACGTGTCGCATGAGCTCAAGACTCCCATGACCACCATCGCGGGCTTCATCGACGGCATGCTCGACGGCACGATCCCACCCGAGCGCCACGACCACTACATGAAGATTGTCAGTAACGAGGTCAAGCGCCTGTCGCGCCTCGTCACCTCTATGCTCAGCCTGTCGCGTATCGACCGCGGCGAGCTGAAGGTCAACCGTCAGAAGTTCGATATGTTCTCGCTGATCATCACGATTCTCGCGAGCTACGAGCAGAAGATCGTCTCAAGAAAGCTGCACATCGCGGGACTCGAGGACTTTCGCAGTATCACGGTCAACGCCGACCCCGACCTCATGTATCAGGTCGTGTATAACCTGATCGAGAACGCCGTCAAGTTCACCAACGAGGGCGGCACGATCCACTTCGGCGTAGAGGAGACCCGCTACGACCTGTCCATCATGATCAGCAATACGGGTCCCGGTATCCCGCCCGAAGATATCCGCTACGTCTTTGACCGCTTCTACAAGACCGACAAGAGCCGCAGTATGGACAAGAAGGGCATGGGGCTCGGGCTGTTCATCGCCAAGACCATCATGCGTCTGCACGGCGGCGATATCTACGTCGATTCGCGCGTCAACGAGCTGACGACCTTCACGATCCGTCTGCCCCGCACCGAGACCGTGACCGCTCCTCCTAAGAGCGAGAGCAAGATCATCGAAACGACCATCAACAGTGAGACGGAAGAATGACCGCCCACAGCGGCTCTCTCAACCGACCTCACCGACAACGATATAACGATATAGTATATACGACAATCTGACAGCCTGCGCGACCGCTCAATCCCGAGCGCAGGCGGAAAGGAAAGGTATTTGAAAATGGAACCATTCAATCCCGATCGTCCGTACCGTCCCGAGGACGAGTACGAAGCGCTGGACAATACGCCCGCTCCTGAGAACGTACAGCCGCAGAACGCGGCGCAGGGCTCTCAGCCGTTTGTACCCCCTGTACAGCCCGCTCAGCCTGCTCAACAGCCTATGCAGCAGCCTATGCAGCAGCCTGCACAACAGCAGTACTCCGCGCCTATGTATCCGCAGCAGCAATACCCGCAGCAGCCCGCGTACCGTCCGCCGATGAATCAGCCACAGTCCCCGCAGCAGCCTGCCCAGCCCATGAATCAGCCGCAGTACGGCGCGCCTGTATATCCTCAGCAAAGCTATATGCCGCAACAGCAGCAGCAGTCTGTTCCCTATCCGCAGCAGCCGACTCAACAGCCTGTGCAGAACAATATGCCGCTCTCCCCCAACCCCTACGCGCAGAGCTATCCGAATCAGCCGCAGCCTATGCCCGTTCAGCAAAAGCCCGCGACCCCGACAGGCACAAAGGTGTTCATCATCATCCTGTGCGCTCTGCTCGCGGCGATGGTGATCGGCTTCATCGTGTATGTCGCAAGCACCGCGAACAAGCAGAACCAGCCCAAGTCTGATTTTAACAATAATAACGGCTTCTCCATCGACGGCGGCAACGGCAATAACGGCTCCGACCCCTTCGGCGGTATCATCAACAACGGCGCGACATACAGCGAAGTTGAGGACGAGATCACCCTCAAGGCGGATAACGGCGACACCCAGAAGCGGAGCGACGACAATCAAAACTCCGTCGGCAGCCCCGATGAAAAGGCGAAGAACATCACCCTCTCCCCTCTCCCGAAGGATAAGGACGATGAAAAATACACCACCCAGAGCGCGTATGAGACCGTCAGCGACAGCGTCGTGACCGTCGTGTGCTATCAGGAAGAGATCACCGACAACGAGAAGGATATCGTCGCGCAGGGCACGGGCACGATCATCTCTGAGGACGGCTACATCATCACCAACGCCCACGTCATCGGCAACAGCCGCGCTTACGCCATCAACATCGTGCTCAACAACAAGGACAAATACCCCGCGAAGGTCGTCGGCTATGATACCTGGACGGACCTCGCGGTACTCAAGATCGACGCGAAGGACCTCAAGGCGGTCAGCTTCGGCGACTCCGACCTCATCGAGATCGGTCAGGATGTCATCGCGGTCGGCAGTCCCGGCGGCGAGAAGTTCCAGAACTCGCTGACCAAGGGCATTGTCTCGGCAGTAGACAGAGAGCTTTCCGTCAACCGCTACGTCCGCTATATCCAGAGCGACGCCGCCATCAGCCCCGGCAACTCGGGCGGTCCGCTGTGCAACATCTACGGTCAGGTCATCGGCATCACCACTGCCAAGACCGTCGCCACCTACTATGAGAACATGACCTTCTCTATCCCCTCCAAGACCGTTGAGGAGATCGTCGGCGACCTCATGCACTACGGCTACGTCAAGGGGCGCTGCCGTATCGGTATCACCGGCACCGAGCTCGCCGCAGAGGAGTATTACTACAGCGAATCGCCCTCGGGCATCGTCATCAGCGAGATCGACGAGAGCGGCTCCCTCGCGGGCACTAAGCTCAAGAGCGGCGATATCATCACCGAGCTGGACGGTCAACAGATCACGTCCTTCCAGGATATCTACGACGTCCTCGCCGACCACAAGGAGGGCGACAAGGTCACCATCAAGGCACAAAGACCCTCGAACTGATCATATCCGCGCATTTAATACTATGCGAGCATAGCAAAACAGCGTTTCCGAATCCAACGGAAGCGCTGTTCTTTTATTTCCCATTTAGAATTATAGTGATAGTTTGCCCTGATTTCTGATAAAGGGTACTCTCATGCTGTTTCCCAATCTATGAGCTTATACAAATCGGTATCACAGCTGCGACAAAACTTCTCCCACCTTATCGTGGATCACGAGGTCGGCGGTGTGGTCATAGGGGGTCGCGTCACGGTTGATCAGGATCATGTGATCGCCGCCGAAATAACGGATATAGGACGCGGCGGGATAGACCGTCAGCGACGTGCCCGCTACGATCAGGACGTCTGCGGAGCGGATATCGTCGAGTGCCTGCATGACGGTATCCTCGGGCAGGGCTTCTTCATACAGCACGACGTCAGGCTTGATGATACCGCCGCACTCACACGTCGGCACACCCTCGCTCTGTGCGATCTTCTCTACGCCGTAGAACTTGCCGCACTTCATGCAGTGATTGCGCAGGACAGAGCCGTGCAGCTCATGCACGCGCACACTGCCCGCCGCCTGGTGCAGACCGTCGATGTTCTGGGTCACAACGGAGCGCAGCTTGCCCTCTTTCTCCCACTGCGCGAGCTTTAAATGCGCCTTGTTGGGTTTAGCCGTCAGGCACAGCATCTTGTCGCGGTAGAAGCGGAAGAACTCCTCGGGCTTGCGCATGAAAAAGGTATGGCTTAATATCTCCTCGGGCGGGTAATCGTACTTCTGGTGATAGAGCCCGTCCGCCGAGCGGAAGTCGGGGATACCGCTTTCGGTCGATACGCCCGCGCCTCCGAAAAAGACGATCCGTTTCGCGCCGTTGATGATCTCTTTGAGCTTGTCCATATTATCCATGTCCGTACCTCCTTAGGGTGACTGTAGGTGTTCTGTGTTTCTGCTGTTATTATAACGCCGCTTTCGTCACGGTTCAAGTAGTTTCAGAAAGAAAAGGAGCTGTGAAAAACAAACCATCACCATTACGAGTAGCGATTGACGCGGCAATCTTCCAAGGTTCTGTCTTGGCTTTGTGGGATTGTCACGGGAACCCTCAGGCGCTGTGCGCCAGCTCCCTTAGGAAAGGGAGCCTATGCCCTCGCAATGACTGTGTTTCTCCACAGCTCCTTGCTATATTATTAACCTAAAATGCTGAGCAGTACGCCTGCCGCGACAGCGGAACCGATAACGCCCGCGACGTTCGGGCCCATGGCGTGCATCAAGAGGAAGTTGCCGGGGTCCTCCTGCTGGCCGACCTTGTTGGCGACGCGCGCCGCCATCGGTACGGCGGAAACGCCCGCGGAACCGATCAGCGGGTTGACCTTGCCGCCTGAGAACTTGTACATGAGCTTGCCGAAGAGTACGCCGCACGCGGTACCCATGCAGAACGCCAGCAGTCCCAGACCGACGATACCGAGGGTCTGCCACTGCAGGAACACGGTACCTGTCGCGGTTGCACCGACCGTCACGCCGAGGAAGATGGTGATAATGTTCATCAGCTCGTTCTGAGCGGTCTTAGAGATACGCTCTACAACGCCGCTCTCTTTGAAGAGGTTGCCGAGCATGAGCATACCGATCAGGGGAGCCGCAGAGGGCAGGACGATCGCGCAGATGATAACGACGATGATCGGGAAAATGATCTTTTCGAGCTTTGATACGGGACGGAGCTGACCCATGACGACAGAGCGCTCTTTCTTGGTGGTCAGCGCCTTCATGATCGGCGGCTGGATGATGGGCACCAGCGCCATGTAGGAGTACGCCGCGACAGCGATCGGTCCGAGCAGCTCGGGAGCTAATTTAGAGGTGACATAGATCGCGGTAGGACCGTCTGCGCCGCCGATGATGCCGATCGCGCCCGACTGAGCGGGAGTGAAGCCTAAGAGGATCGCGCCGATGAAGGTGATGAAGATACCGATCTGTGCCGCCGCGCCGAGAATAAAGCTCTTCGGGTTCGCGATCAGCGGGCCGAAGTCGGTCATACAGCCGATACCGAGGAAGATCAGGGGCGGATAGATACCGAGCTTGACGCCCTGATAGAGATAGTACAGCAGGCCGCCGTAGCTGGGTACGTTGTAATACGATACGCCGTCGAGCGTTGTGACAGCGTAATTGATGACTTGTCCCTGGTGCGCTGCCTCATACACCGAGCATTCGACCAACTCGGTAGACGGAGCGCCCATGATGGCGGGATAAAGGTTGACGAGCAGCATGCCGAAGGCGATCGGCAGGAGCAGGAGCGGTTCATACTGCTTTTTGATCGCGAGGAACAAGAGGAAGCACGCCACGGCGATCATCACATAGTTCTGCCACGCGAGCTGTGTAAAGCCCGAGTCGTTCCATAAGCCCTTCAGGGCTTCTAAAAATCCATTCAATATTTCCACGATAGCCCCTCCTTAAAACGGTCTGACATTGTCAGAAATTCCCGCGCTGCGCCATGCGCTCGCGCCGCTTCTTGCCTTGCGTACACTCTTGATACGCACAGAGGACGAGGGGTACATCGAATATACCGCCGCCGAGATCACGGCGATCAGCTCGCCGTCGTCCACCTCGGGCTCTGCTTCGACAACCGCCGCGGGTAAGGGCTCGGGCTGATCGTCACGCTGCGCCTTGGGCAGATCGGCGTTGCGGGACGCCTTCTTGATCCGCTTCTTGTTCTGAATGTTGAAGATGACGGTTCCGTAGAGCTTGATAATGCCGATAAGTACCAGCAACACCGCGAAAACTACGGCAAAGCCCGTCAGAAGGATGGTAATCGACAAAGTAAAATTATCACCCATGGTTCATGCCTCCCAGTCTTTGCGAGGGATATCGCGCCACAGAAGCTCAGTAAGGTCGGCACGATATTATCCCATAATAATTTAAGATACAGTATACACTATCCGACGGTAAATTTCAACCTTTATTTGGAGGCTTTTTCTGAATCGAGCAAGAAAAAACGCCCGCGATCGGGAAAGAACCGCAGGCGTAAATATCATTAACGTGTGTAAGGGCAGGCGCTCGATCAATGCTCCGCTCAGACAGGCGTGATCAAGGTGGTAAGGACGGTACGTGCTTGTGCTACAGGATAATGCAGATCAGCCCGTTACAGCCGTCGTTGATGATCTTCTCCACCGTCTCCCCTATCTTGAGCCGCGCCTTCTCGGGCATGCGGTAGAGCTTGTTGTGCAAGCCCTCGTTGACAAGGTCGCTGACGGATTTGCCGAAGATATTGCTGTCCCATATCTTCGCGGGGCTCTCCTCAAACTCCTTCAAGAGATAGCTGACCAGCTCCTCGCTCTGCTGCTCCGAGCCGACGATCGGCGTGACCTCGGCGTTGGTGTGCACGCGCATCATATGGATGGACGGTGCGGAGGCTTTCAGCCGGATACCGTACTTCCCGTTCTGCCGCACGATCTCGGGCTCTTCAAGACTCAACTCCTCCATCGTCGGCATGACAATGCCGTAGCCCTTCTCGAGGACGTCCTCATACGCCTTGCCGATACGGTCGTAGTTGCTCTTGGAGCGCGCTAATTCACAGATACATTCCATCAACTCTCTGTCGTCGCGGACGCTGACACCGCTTTTTTCGGTCAGGATTCGGTAGAACAGCTCGGGGCTGAGCTGTACCGCTACGTCCGCCCTGCCGATACCGAGATCCATCTCGCTGAGCGTTGCCGATTCGATATACTCGTTCTCGCACAGCGCGGGGGTCATATCCTGCACCTCGCGGATCTTTGAGACGTTCCTCGCACTGTCGCGAATCGAGGAAAAGACCGCTTCCCTGAGCCAGTTGTCGCGCTCGAGCCCTCTGAGCCACCCGGGCAGATCGACGTGGATCTCACGGATCGGGAACTCGAACAACAGTGCCGCGAGGATCCCCTTGACGGTATTCTCGTCCATCATCGCGCAGTCGACGGCGACGGCGGGAGCGCCGTAGCTGCGGCTGAGCGAATTTGCCAGCGCAGAAGCGGAAGCGCTCTCGGGCGCTGTCGTGTTCAGCAAAATGATAAAGGGCTTGCCCGAAGCGGTCAGCTCGGCGGCGACTCGTTCCTCCGCCGCTACGTAATCCTCTCTGTCGATATCGCCGATCGAGCCGTCGGTCGTGACCAGTACGCCGACCGTACTGTGGTCGGTGACGACCTTCTTCGTGCCCAGCTCCGCCGCGTCGCGGAAGGACATCTCGCTCTCGCTCCACGGGGTACGCACCATGCGCTCGCCGTCTTCCTCGATATAGCCCATCGCGCTCTCGACGATGTAGCCCACGCAGTCGATCATCCTCACGCTCAGTCGGGCGTTGTCCTCGAGCGTAATCGGGACGGCGTTCTCAGGCACAAACTTCGGCTCGGTAGTCATGATGGTGCGCCCCGCGGCGCTCTGGGGCAGCTCGTCGATGGTGCGCTCGCGCAGGTTCTCGTCCGTAATATGCGGCACCACGAGCGTATCCATGAATCGCTTGATGAAAGTGGATTTACCCGTGCGGACGGGTCCCACCACGCCGATATAGATATTCCCGCCCGTGCGGCTCTCTATATCCTTATAAATGCTTTTTGGTTCCATGTTTTCCTCCGATACTGTTGATACTATTATTTATGCGGGTCCGTTCCGCATTATGATATCGCGCGGACAGCTTCTTGCTGTTACGCCGTCGGTATCATCAGCATCATGCCGCCCTCGATACTGTCGCCCTGCAGGTCATTCTCCGCGATCACATCCTGCGGGCGGGAGCAGAAGCGCTTGGAGATATCCCATACGCTGTCGTCGCTGTCGGTGAAGTAGAGGATCAGCGCGCCGTTCTTCTCCCTCTCGGGCGCGTCGTCGTCCGCCGTAACGGAGGTCAGGACGGTACAGCTCTTGCGACAGCACAGGGTCAGGCGGAACGTAAGCTCCGCCCTGAGTTCCATATGGCGACTGTCGGTCAGGCGGTAGCTCAGGCTGTCGACGCAGGTCATGCTCCTGACAATCTCCTCACAGCCCTCTCTGTCGGGCGTATAGGAGAACTCCGCGTCACGCTCGGCATAGCGTATCTCGCCGTCAGTGTTCTCATAGATGATACCCACGCACAGCTTGGTATTCAGAACGGTATTGCCGCCCTGATTGGCGACCGCCGTATTCACCTTGGCGCAGTGGACGTCGATGACCTTGCCGATCTCGTCCTCTACGCCGATATTGGTCTTTTCAACGTCGGTATAGGTGCGGCAGATCACGCCCGTTCGGCAGGAAAACGGCTCTTCACGCGCCTGAACGTCCCTGTCGACCGAAAAGGCGTCAGAGAGCACGGAGATCTCCTGTTCCTCATAACACCGCGCGGTAAAGCAGAGCTTTGCGTCCAACAGCAAAAGCTGTGAACCGTCAGCCGCGTCGTCCGAAAGGCGCACGTCGGCGCTCATCACGCTCAGCTCCCCGTCAACGACGCTATTCTCCGACGCGCCCTCACAGTCCACCACGCGTGAGATCGGGATATTGTAGGACATGCACTCGGTCTCAGGCTTATCTACACCGCACAGGTACATCAGCTCGAGCTTCAAGTCCGCGTTGAACATGATCTTGTCATGAATGGTTTTCAGCTCCGTGATACGCGCCGAAAGCCGATAGGTCAACAGACTGCTGATCCCGCTTTTCGCGTTCACGGATACGTCCTCCTGCACGGAGAAGCTCTCTGTGCACAGTCCGCACAGCGACGAAGCGGCGATCTGCTCGCTCTTCACCTGCAGGTCGTCGCCGTCCTCATAGGTATAGTAGGGCGACTCGCAGGCTTCCTCCACCTTCGCGCACAGGGAGAACGCGCCGTGCAGGCTGAGCTTGCGCGGGCTCAGCGCGCGGCAGTTCATGTACTCGGGCTTTGCTTCCACCGATACGGCGCAGTCCGGTACGTCGCCCTTGAGCGGAATACTCTGTGAAAACGGCTGGGTGTACTCGTAAGAGCGCATACAGCCCTTGTTGCCGTCGAGATACAGGATCCGCACCGTGGCGCCTCCCTCTACGCTCAGTCGGTCGCCGCTGACGTTGCTCATATAGATCTGCGGCATGAGGGTGCAGGATAAGATCCGCTCGATATCGGGACAGTAATCGGGCAGGGTCAGGTCGATATCCACCGCCTGCTCCACCGCCGTATCCAGCGCACAGCGGACGGTATTGATGCTTTTCTTTGTCAGATGATATTCCATTCTTTTCGCTCCTTATAGCTTGCTGATACAGTGTATGAGGACGACAGGACAAATATGACATGACAGAAGACAACGAAGCATTACGAAATCAGACTGTGAAGACTGTCTGCGTTTTATCTAAAAATCAGCATAAGAAAAACCCCTATCCCGAAAAGGATAGGGGCAACAGCTTATTATAAGGTATATCAACCAAAGTATCTCTTGAGTAAGCCCTTGAAGCCTGCGCCGTGACGCGCCTCGTCCTTCGCCATCTCATGAACGGTGTCATGGATCGCGTCGAGGTCGGCAGCCTTCGCGCGCTTTGCGAGATCGAGCTTACCCGCGCAAGCGCCGGTCTCAGCCTCTACACGCATCTCGAGGTTCTTCTTGGTGGAGTCGGTGAGGACTTCGCCCAGAAGCTCCGCGAACTTCGCGGCATGCTCAGCCTCTTCAAAAGCGTACTTGTTGAACGCGGCGGAAACCTCGGGATAACCCTCTCTGTCCGCAACTCTCGCCATCGCAAGGTACATACCTACCTCACTGCACTCGCCCTCAAAGTTGGAGCGCAGATCAGCCTTGATATCCTCGGCAACGTCCTTCGCGATACCGACGACGTGCTCGCAGGCAAAGCCCGCGTCATCACTCAGCTTGTTGAACTTCTCGCCGGGTACTTTACATACCGGGCACTTCTCGGGAGGAGTATCTCCCTCATGTACATATCCGCATACAGGACAAACCCATTTTGTCATATCTTTTTCCTCCTTTTCCGCCCGATCAAGCGGGCAAAATGATGATAAAATCGGTTGCACACAATATACCATAAAGAACGAAAAATAAATTTCTGTATTGGAATAATAATAAGTTTTCAGGCATAATATTTTGTTAGGTTTTGCTAACCATTTGCTAACCAAAAGAATGAGGAGTGATGACAATGCCGTCAGTATTTTTAAGTCCGTCATTGCAAGAATGGAATCCCTATGTCAACGGAGGCAACGAGGAATATTACATGAACTTTGTCGCCGACGCGATCGAGCCGTATCTGCGCGCTTCGGGTATCACCTACGCCCGCAATACGCCCACCCAGACGCTGAGTCAGGCGATCTCGCAGTCTAACGCGGGGAACTACGATCTGCACCTCGCGATCCATTCGAATGCCGCGGGAGAACAGAACAGCGGCAAGATACGCGGGACGGACGTTTACTATTACCCGACAAGCTCTAAGGGCAAACGCGCCGCGGAGATCATCGCCGAGAACTACCGCGACATCTACCCCCTGCCCGACAGGGTCAAGACCGTCGCCTCGGCGGCATTAGCGGAGCTCAGGCGCACCAAAGCGCCCGCCGTGCTGATCGAGACCGCCTACCACGACAACCTCGCCGACGCGGAATGGATACAGGAGAACATCGGCGCGATCGGTCGGAACCTTGCGCAGAGCATCGCCGAATATTTAGGCGTGCCTTTTGTCGATTTATAGTTGCATATAAAGTCAGCCGTGTGTTATAATGTACTATAACGCACGGCTTTTCATGTGCATACACACGGAGGTATAGAAAATGGAAGAAAACATGATGAAACGAATCGACAAAACGATGGAGCGCTTACAGGCGCACAATATGGCGGCGTACTACGTCGAGACCAAGGAAGAGGTCGTACCGCTGCTGAAAACGCTGATGAAAGAGGGCGAGACCGTCACCCACGGCGGCTCCGTGACGCTCGGCGAGTGCGGCGTGACCGAAATGCTTAACAGCGGCGACTACAACTATCTCGACCGCTCCAAGGCGCAGACGCCCGAGGAGATCGAGGAGATCTACCGCAAGGCGTATTTTGCCGACACCTATCTGACCAGCGCGAACGCCGTCACCGAGAGCGGCTTGCTGTACAACGTGGACGGCAACTCCAACCGCGTCTCCGCGATCCTGTACGGTCCTAAGCAGGTCGTCTTTATCTGCGGGTACAACAAGATCGTCAAGGATCTGGACGAAGCGGTCATGCGCCTGAAAACCGTCGCCGCGCCGAGGAACACCAAGCGACTGGGCTGTGAGACCTACTGCGCCAAGGAGGGCGAGTGCCTCGCCTTAGGGCGCGACGCCTCTTACATGTGCGACGGCTGCAAGAGCCCCCAGCGCATCTGCTGTAACTATGTCGTATCCGCGCGCCAGCGCCAGAAGGACAGGCTCAAGGTCATCATCGTCGGTGAAGAATTAGGCTACTGATTCAATTAATTAGGAATGAGAAACGAGGGATTAACGACGGGCTTTGCCCGCACCTGAAAGGCTCCGTAATTCTCAGGGAGCTGTCGCCGACAATTTGTTGGCGGTGACTGTTGGTTGATACTTCGGAACAGATAACTGCTTCTGTATCTAATTTCGGCACGCGACACACGTGTCTCGTGCCACCTCCCTTAGGAAAGGGAGGCTTCCTCCTGACTCCTAACTAACAAAGGGGCGATCCTATGAAAATGAACGAATATTTCGCGCGAATGAAAACCGTCTTGGGCGAGGACTACGACCGCTTCTTAGAAACGGTGGACAAGCCCGCCTATAAGGCGATCCGCGTCAATACATTGAAAATACTCCCCGAGGAGCTGATCCCGCTTCTGCCCTTTGCGGGTGAACAGGTTCCCTTTGCTCCGACGGGCTATTACGTAGACGTCGAAAAGCTCGGCAAGCACCCTCTGCACCACGCGGGCGCGTTCTATGTGCAGGAGCCGTCTGCGATGTCCGCCGTGACGGCGCTCGACCCGCAGCCGGGCGACAAGGTGCTCGACCTGTGCGCCGCGCCGGGCGGCAAAAGCACCCAGATCGCCGCGTCCCTCAGCGGCACGGGACTGCTGTGGGCAAATGAGATCGTCCGCCCGAGAGCGCATATCCTGCTGTCGAATATCGAGCGCATGGGCGTCAAGAACGCCGTCGTATCGAATATGACTCCCGAAGCGCTTTGTACTAAGCTCGAGGGTTATTTTGACAAGGTGCTGGTCGACGCGCCGTGCTCGGGCGAGGGTATGTTCCGCAAGGACAAGGACGCGATCTTTGAATGGTCGGTCGAGCACAGTCTGTCCTGCGCACAGCGGCAGAAGGCGATCCTCGACTGTGCGGCTCGCGCCGTCAAGCCCGAGGGAGAGATGGTCTACTCCACCTGCACTTTCTCCCCCGATGAGAACGAAGGCGTCGTCACGCACTTTCTGAAAGAGCACCCCGAATTCGAGCTGATCGACACGGGCTGTCGCTTCGGCATCAAAACGCTCGACCACGCGATCCGCGTCTATCCCTTTCACGGCGGCGAGGGGCATTTTGTCGCGAAATTCCGCAAGAAAAAGGGCAAGGCCTACAAGGGCAGAATGTTCCGCTATGTAGAACCTACCCGCGAGGAGCGCGTCGAGATCGAGAAGTTCGTAGCCGAGATCCTGCGCAACGTCAGCTTCCGTCACTATCACGTGATCGACGAACGAATCCTCAACCTGCCCGATCCCGAGCTGCTGCCCGATATGGAGGGCATGAATATCCTGCGCGCGGGCGTAAAGCTCGGCGACTTCAAGAAAAACCGCATCGAGCCGCACCACAACCTCGCCACCTCTCTGACCCCCTATGAATTCAAGCGCAGGCTGATCACGGAGTATGACGACACCCTCTGCGCGCGCTATATCAGCGGCGAGGAGCTGGAGATCGACACCTGGATCAACGGCTGGGGCGTTGTGACCGTCAACGGTATCACCCTCGGTCTGGGCAAGGCGGTAAACGGTCACCTCAAGAATAAATATCCGAAAGGACTGCGTACCCTCGCATGGAAAGACTTACAGATATAAGCACCGTCAAAAATATCCTGAGCCGTCACGGATTCACGTTCTCCAAGGTGTTGGGACAGAATTTCCTGATCAATCCCTCCGTTTGTCCGCGCATGGCTGAGGCGGCGGTACAGGGCGACAGGGTCGGCGTACTGGAAATTGGACCGGGTATCGGCGTACTGACCAAGGAACTGCTCGAGAGAGCCGGGAAGGTCGTCGCGGTGGAGCTGGACAAGCGCCTGCTCCCCGTTCTGAGCGAAACGCTCGGCGCGTATGACAACCTCAAGGTCGTCAACGCCGACGTGCTCGAGCTCGATCTGCATAAGTTGATCACGGACGAATTCGGCGGTATGGACGTCGTCGTCTGCGCCAACCTGCCGTACTACATCACCTCCCCCGTCATCATGAAGCTGCTCGAGGATAAGCTGCCGATCAAGTCCATCACCGTCATGGTGCAAAAGGAAGCGGCAGTAAGGCTGTGTGCAGAACCCGGTACGCGCGACAGCTCCGCGATCACGGTCGCGGTACGCTATTACTGCGATCCCGAGCTGCTGTTCCACGTGTCGTCGGGCTCTTTCATGCCCGCGCCGAAGGTGGACTCGGCGGTCATTCAGCTTCATCTCCATGAGCCTGTCGTACAGCCCAAGAATGAAGCGACCTTCTTCAAGGTCATCAAGGGCGCGTTCGCTCAACGCAGAAAAACCGTATTGAACTCACTTTCTTCGTCGCTATCTCTTGACAAGAACGCCGTTCGTGATATACTGAAAGCAGCGGGGGTAGAAGAAACCGCCCGCGCCGAGAGGTTGACTCTCGAAAACTTCGCCGATATATCCAACGCCCTCGATGATAGGAGCAAATAATGGAAAAGAAATATTTCACCATACTGGTCGTTTTGATAGGTCTGCTGGCTGTCAGCATCCTGCTGATGGGCATTTCTCTGTTGCTGTCCGAGCGCGTGTTCGGTCAGGTATCGAGCTACATCGCCATCGCCTGCGTGGTCGTCACGCTAATCGGCGTAGTGATCGTCATTCGCAGCAACCGCAAGCACAAGGACGACGATAACGACGAGGAATGATCACGCACTTACGCACCGCTGAAAGGCGGTGCTTTTTTTGTTGCACGGGTATTGAAAACGTCAGTCATACGGGTAAAAACAATATCAAATATTCTAATAGCAAATAAAGCGCGCTGACTTTGTTAAAATAATAACAATATGTCTATAAACATCAAAAATCCCGCGTTTTCTTTGTGTCATATGCAAATTGAATCCGATTTTGGCATATGCTATACTTAATAATGTGCAATAAATCATTTTCCTGTTATGGGAGGAATCTTAAATGGATAAAGAAAAGTATTTAGTAGACAGCGTGGAAGCGCTGGAAAAGAAGATCGGCGAGGTCCGCAGGGCGCAGGAGAAGTTCAGCTCCTACACCCAGGAGCAGGTCGACGCGATCTTCAAGGCGGCGGCTCTGGCGGCTAACAAGGCGCGTCTGTCGCTGGCAAAGGACGCCGTAGCCGAGACAGGCATGGGCGTCGTGGAGGATAAGGTCATCAAGAACAACTACGCCTCCGAATATATCTATAACGCATACAAGGACGCCGTCACCTGCGGCGTTGTCGAAGAGGACAGTGCGGCGGGTATCGTGCGCGTTGCCGAGCCGATCGGCGTTGTCGCGGCTGTCATTCCGACCACCAACCCGACCTCGACCGCGATCTTCAAGTGCCTGATCTCTTTAAAGACCCGCAACGGTATCATCATCTCCCCTCACCCGCGCGCGAAGAAAAGCACCATCGACGCGGCAAAGATCGTCCTTGACGCGGCTGTCAAAGCGGGCGCACCCGAGGACATCATCGCATGGATCGACGTACCCTCTCTCGATATGACCAACACCCTGATGAAAGAAGCCGACATTATCCTCGCGACCGGCGGTCCCGGCATGGTAAAGGCGGCATATTCCTCAGGCAAACCCGCCCTCGGCGTAGGCGCGGGCAACACCCCCGCCATCATTGACGAGAGCGCCGACATCATTCTCGCCGTCAACTCCATCATTCACTCTAAGACCTTTGACAACGGTATGATCTGCGCGTCCGAGCAGAGCGTACACGTCGCTTCTTCCATCTACGACAAGGTCAAGGCGGAGTTCGAATATCGCGGCTGTTATTTCTTAAAGCCCGACGAGCTGAACAAGGTGCGCAAGACCATCATCATCAACGGTTCTTTGAACGCGAAGATCGTCGGTCAAAGCGCTTATAAGATCGCAAAGCTCAGCGGCGTTGAGGTTCCCGAAACAGCTAAAGTGCTGATCGGCGAAGTACAGAGCGTGGACCTCAGCGAGGAATTCGCACACGAGAAGCTCTCCCCTGTCCTCGCAATGTATAAATTCGACACCATCGAAGAAGCGTTCAACAACGCGGAACAGCTGATCGCGGACGGCGGCTACGGTCACACCTCCTCCATCTACATCAACGAGCTGACCCGCAAGGACGTGCTCGACGAGTTTATGGAGCGCATGAAGACCTGCCGTATCGTGGTCAACACTCCCTCCTCACAGGGCGGTATCGGCGACATCTACAACTTCCGTCTTGCGCCCTCGCTGACGCTCGGCTGCGGCTCATGGGGCGGCAACTCGATCTACGAGAACGTCGGCGTCAAGCACCTGTTGAACATCAAAACCGTAGCCAAGAGGAGGAACAATATGCTTTGGTTCAGAGCGCCTGAAAAGGTATATGTCAAGCAAGGCTGTCTGCCCGTCGCTCTCGACGAGCTGGGCGCCGTTATGAATAAAAAGAAAGCCTTCATCGTCACCGACAGCTTCCTGTACGCGAACGGCTACACAAAGCCGATCGAGAGTAAGCTCGACGAAATGGGCATTATGCACACCACCTTCAGCGAGGTCGCTCCCGATCCGACCCTCGGCTGCGCGAAGATGGGCGCCAAGATGATGCAGAGCTTCAAGCCCGACGTCATCATTGCGGTCGGCGGCGGTTCTCCGATGGACGCCGCAAAGATCATGTGGGTACTGTACGAGCATCCCGAGGTCGATTTTGAGGACATGGCGATGCGCTTCATGGACATCCGCAAGCGCGTCTACACCTTCCCGCACATGGGCGACAAGGCATACTTCATCGCGATCCCGACCTCCTCGGGCACAGGTTCCGAGGTCACGCCCTTCGCGGTCATCACCGACGAGAACAGCGGTATCAAGTATCCGCTGGCGGACTATGAGCTGATGCCCGATATGGCGATCGTCGACGCGGACATGATGATGAACGCGCCCAAGGGTCTTACCTCCGCTTCGGGTATCGACGCGGTATCTCACGCGCTGGAAGCCTACGCCTCCATCATGGCGACCGACTACACCGACGGTCTCGCCCTGCAGGCGTTGAAGGTATTGTTCGAATATCTGCCGAAGGCATACAAGAGTGCAGTCACAGGCGTTCCCGATAAAGAAGCCAGAGAGAAGATGGCGAACGCCGCTACTATGGCGGGTATGGCATTTGCCAACGCCTTCCTCGGTGTGATGCACTCTATGGCGCATAAGCTGGGCGCGTTCCACCATATCCCCCACGGCGTGGCGAACGCGCTGATGATGAACGAGGTGCTGATGTTCAACAGCAAGGAAGCGCCGACCAAGATGGGCACCTTCCCGCAGTACGATCACCCGCACACGATGAGAAGATACGCCGAGGTCGCCGAGACCTTAGGCATCGACGGCAAGGACGATCAGGAAAAGCTCGACAACCTGCTCTCCGCGATCTCCGCCCTCAAGGAAGAGATCGGCATCATGCCGACCATTCGCGACTACGTCCCCGATGAGGAAGCGTTCCTCTCCACCCTCGACGAGATGAGCGAGCAGGCGTTCGACGACCAGTGCACGGGCGCGAACCCGCGCTATCCGCTGATCTCCGAGATTAAGCAGATGTATCTCAACGCCTATTACGGCGAGCATAAAGACGTTTAAGGAGGCGTTACTATGAGCAATCTGAATCATGAGATCTTGGCTGAGAGAAGCCACAAGGTCATCTATAAAGACGGCGACACCGTTCTCAAGGTATTCGACAGCGATTACAGCAAAGCGGATATCCTGAATGAAGCGTTGAATCAGGCGCGTATCGAGGAGACAGGACTGAACGTCCCGAAGCTGCTTGAAGTCGGTATCATCGACGGCAAATGGGCGATCCGCACCGAGTATGTACCCGGCAAAACGCTCGCAAAGCTGATGGAAGAGAATCCCGACAAGCTCGACGAGTATCTCGACCTCTTTGTCAATATCCAGAAAGAGATCTTCAGCAAGGAAGCGCCTCTGCTCAATAAGATCAAGGATAAATTCAACCGTAAGATCTCCGCGAGCCGCTTTGACGCGACCACCCGCTATGAGCTGCACACGCGCCTTGACTCGATGAAGAACCACAAGAAGATCTGTCACGGCGATTTCACGCCGTCCAATATCATCATCACCCCCGGCGGGGACTACTCGATCCTCGACTGGTCGCATGTCACGCAGGGCAACGCCGCTGCCGACGCCGCGCGCACCTATATGCTGTTCTGCCTGAAGGGTATGGACGAGGTCGCCGAGAAATATCTCGCCCTCTTCTGTAAAAAGACCGACACCGCCAAGCAGTACGTACAGCGCTGGATGCCGATCGTCGCCTGCACGCAGAGCGTCAAGGGCAAGCCCGAGGAGCAGGACTTCCTCGAGCGCTGGGTCAACGTCGTAGATTACGAGTGACACGCGCCGCCTTTTGCAAACTTGATTGTTACTAACGTTTCATAAACGGCGGGACAAATGTGTTTCTTAATCCGTTTTTACCCTACTGTTATTTATCGGCGAATCAAAAGTATTGATGAAGGAGTGTTATCATGTCCGAGATCACCATCGGCTTGACAAATGAAAAATCTGTCGCGGTCACGATCGAGAATACCGCTATCTCCATGGGCAGCGGTACGCTCAGGGTTTTCGCGACGCCCGCAATGATCGCGCTGTGCGAGGGCTGCTGTGCCGAAGCTGTCGAAGACCTGCTCGGCGAGGGCATGACCTCCGTCGGCACCAAGGTCGATATCGAGCACCTCGCCGCCTCCCCCATCGGCGCGAGTATCCTGTGCAAAAGCAGGATCGTTGCTGTGGACGGCAGACGGCTGGACTTCGAGGTCGAAGTCCATGACAATGTCGGTCTGATCGGCAAGGGCAGGCACACGCGCTTCATCGTCGACGCGGAAAAATTCGTCAACAAAACCTACGCAAAGCTGAACAAATAAGACTCACATAAGCAAATCCGCCCGAGGAATCCCTCGGGCGGATACTTTTATGTTCTGATGATATTATCCGATCAATTCTTTCAGCTTGGCGATAACGGTCGGCGCGTCAGCACGTCCGCGGCTCTGCTTCATGACGTTGCCTAAGACTGCCATCAGCGCTTTTTCCTTGCCGCTCTTGTAGTCGGCGACCGCCGCCTGCATCGACGCTATCGCGTTCTGACAGTATTCTGTCAGGGTCGCGTCGTCAAGACCCGCCATATCGGACTCGCTGACGAAATCCGTCACGGGCTTGCCGCTGTCGAGCATCTGGTCGAGCGCTTTCTTCGCAAGATTGTTCTTGAGCTTGCCGCTTTCGAGCAGCTTGCACAGCTCATTCAGCTGTTCGGGAGTGGTCTTGATATCCAGCGCCTCTTTGTCAGCTTCGGTCTCAAGTCTGCGGAAGATCTGACCGATGATGAAGTTCGAGGCGGTTTTCGGAGATTTCAGCCCCTCGCTCGCTTTGTCAAAGTACTCAGAGATACTGCGGTACTTCGTCAGCTGGGCGGCGTCCTTCTCGGGGATACCGTATTCCTCGGTATAACGCTGGTATTTCTGCTCGGGCAGCTCAGGCAGTCTGCCTTTGATCTCCTCTACTCTCTCACGCGGTACGTTGATTGTCACAAGATCAGGCTCGCGGAAATAGCGATAGTCATGCGCGTCCTCTTTCGAACGCATGGAAGAGGTAGTACCTGTCGCGTCGTCGTATCTGAGAGTTTCCTGCACGACCTCGCCGCCGCTTTCGATCAGATCGACCTGGCGCTCATATTCATATTCCATCGCCTTCGCGATATTGGTGATGGAGTTCATGTTCTTGATCTCGGTACGGGTGCCGAGCTTCTCACTGCCCTCGGGACGAACGGAGATATTGACGTCACAGCGCATGGAGCCCTCCTGCATACGGCAGTCGGAAATACCGATATAGCGCATGGTCTGCTGGAGCTTTTCAACATACTCCTTTGCCTCGTCGATACTGCGGAAATCGGGCTCGGTAACGATCTCGATCAGCGGTACGCCGCCGCGGTTGTAGTCAACGTAGGTGTCGCCGTGGTTGTGGATCAGCTTACCCGCGTCCTCCTCGATATGGATACGCAGAATACGGATTTTTCTGCCGTTAGAGAGCTGAATGTAGCCGTGCTCGCACAGGGGCTTATCAAACTGGCTGATCTGATACGCCTTAGGCAGATCGGGATAGCAGTAGTTCTTTCTGTCCATCTTGGCGATCTCGGCGATCTCGCAGTTGGTGGCAAGACCCGCCATGATCGCGTACTCCACCACGCGCTCGTTGAGCTTCGGGAGCGTACCGGGCAAGCCGATACAGACAGGACAGCAATGGGTGTTGGGGTCGCCGCCGAACTTGGTGGTGCAGGAGCAGAAGATTTTCGTATTGGTCTGTAACTCTACATGGGTCTCAAAGCCCGCTACTAACTCATATTTCACAGCTTGACACCCCACTTTGTTTCGATAAATTTGTCCTCTTTCTGCTCATACTGATAAGCAAGGTTGAGGATGGTCTTTTCGTCGAACTTCTTGCCGATCAGCTGCATGCCGATGGGTAGCCCCTCACTGTCAACGCCGCAGGGGATCGACACGCCAGGCAGACCCGCCGCGTTGACCGGTACGGTGCAGATATCCGAGAGATACGCCTCGAGCTGATCAGTCTCCTCGCCGAAGAGATAGCCGTTCTTGAACGCGGTCACGGGAGCGGTCGGCGCAAGAATGACGTCGCATACTTCAAACGCTCTGTCAAACGCTTCAACGATCGCGCCGCGCAGATTGACCGCCTTTTTATAGTAAGCGTCATAGTAGCCCGCGGACAGCACATAGGTGCCCATCAGGATACGGCGCTGGACTTCCTTGCCAAATCCCTCGCTGCGGGTACGGCAGATCATGTCGTGCGTACCGTTATAGTGCTCGGCTTTGTAGCCGTAACGGATACCGTCATAGCGACCGAGGTTGGATGAAGCCTCCGCCATCGCGAGGATATAATAGCAGGGCAGAGCGAATTTCAGCTCAGGGAAATCGAAATAGACGATCTCGGCGCCCATCTCCTCATACGCCTTTGCCGCGTCGAGGACAGCCTGCTTGACGTCCTCGCGAACGCCGTCGAGGTACTGGTTGGCGATACCGATCTTCTTGCCCTTGATATCATCATACAAGGTCGGCAGAGCAGGCTCGCTGCCCTGAGAGGTGGAGTCGCGCTCGTCATACTTTGCGATCGCGTCAAAGACGATCGCCGCGTCCTCTACGTCGTGGGTGATCGGTCCGATCTGGTCGAAGGAGCTGGCATAAGCGATCAGACCGTAACGAGATACCGCGCCGTAGGTGGGCTTTAGGCCGACGATACCGCAGAAGGAAGCGGGCTGACGGATAGAGCCGCCCGTATCGGAGCCTAAACCGTAAACGGCGAGATTACCGCCGACAGCAGAGGCGACGCCGCCCGAAGAACCGCCCGCGACATGGTCGAGGCTGTGCGGATTCTTTGAGCCGCCATAGTAAGAGGTCTCACAGGAGGAGCCCATCGCGAACTCGTCCATATTGGTCTTGCCGAGCATGACCACGCCCTCTTTCTGGAGCAGCTCATACACGGTCGCGTCATAGATCGGTTTATAGCCTGTCAGGATCTTGGACGCGCAGGTGGTCTCAATGCCCTTGGTGGAGATATTGTCCTTCAAGGTCATCGGGATACCCTCGAGCATACCGATCTCCTGTCCCGCGGCGATCTTGCGATCGACCTCCTCAGCCTGAGCCAAAGCGACCTCGGGCGTAACGGTGATATAAGCGTTTAATTCTTTATTAGAATTTTCAATAGCTTCTAAATATTTCTTTGTCAGGTCAACACAGGATATCTCCTTATTGACCAGCATTTCATGAATTTTCTTGATCTGTCCCATGTCACGCTCTCTTTCTGACGAGGAAGTGATCCTCCGCCTGTTCGGGGGCGTTCTTGAGGATTTCCTCGACGGGTAAGGATTCCTTGACCTCGTCGGCGCGGAAGGCGTTAGACAGGTTATTGATATTATCGAACTCGCCGGTCTTGACGTCTACGCTGTTGATGGTGTCGGCAAAGGCGACGATCTTCTGCATTTCTTCGGTCAGACCGTCGATATCCTTCTCGTCCACAAAGAGCTTAGAGAGCAGGGCGATATTTTCGATATCTTCTCTTGTAATCATAATGGTTAGTCCTTTCGGAAACTTTTTTACTGTCATTCCGAGGGAGCAAAGCGACCGTGGGAATTCCCTTGTCACTAATACACTGATCAGAGGGTTTCTTCCTCTCTTTGTGGGATTGCCACGGCTCCTTAACGGAGCCTCGCAATGACAATGTTATTTATCTTTTATCTTAACTTGATATGAACTTCTCTTAACTGCTGTTCGCTGACTTCACCGGGTGAGCCCATCATGACGTCCTGCGCATTAGAGTTCATCGGGAAGGCGATGACCTCGCGGATATTCTCTTCTTCGGTCAGGAGCATCAGCATACGGTCGACGCCGGGCGCCATACCCGCGTGAGGCGGAGCGCCGTACTGGAACGCGGTGTAGAGGGAACGGAATTTCTCTTTGAGATCGTCCTCGGTATAGCCCGCGATGGAGAACGCCTTCTTCATGATGTCGATGTCATGGTTACGCACAGCACCGGAAGAAAGCTCTACGCCGTTGCAGACGATGTCGTACTGGTACGCCAGCACGTCGCAGGGATCCTTTTCGAGAAGCGCCTGCATACCGCCCTGAGGCATACTGAACGGGTTGTGGGTAAAGATGATCTGACCGCTTTCCTCGTCCTGCTCAAACATCGGGAAATCGACGATGAAGCAGAAATCAAAGCGGCTCTTGTCGATCAGGTCAAGACGGGTAGCTACCTCGGTGCGGATCTGACCCGCGAGCTTCGGCGCTTCGGCGGCAGTATCGGCGATGAAGTAGATCACGTCGCCTGCCTTGGAGCCGTTGCGCTCGATCAGCTCTTCCCTGTCGCCGGGCTTCAGGAACTTGTCAATCGGACCGTCGAACTTCATATCCTCGGTCACCTTGACATAGCCCAGACCCTTCATACCGATGGAGAGCGCGAACTCCTCCATCTTCTTGAACCAGCTCTTGGAGCAGGACGCCGCGCCGGGCACGTTGATGGAGCGGACGCATTTTTTCAGGAAGGGTTTGAAGTCGGTCTCCTCAAACATATCGGAGATCTCAACGATCTCGAGCGGGTTGCGCAGGTCGGGTTTATCGGTACCGTACTTGAGCATAGATTCCGCAAAGGAGATACGGCGGAAAGGCGGCTTGCTGATCTCTTTATCGGTGAACTTCTTAAAGGTCTCGTACAGGACCTCTTCCGCTGTGTCAAAGACATCCTCCTGAGTCGCGAACGCCATCTCAAAGTCGAGCTGATAGAACTCGCCGGGAGAACGGTCGGCACGCGCGTCCTCATCGCGGAAGCAGGGAGCGATCTGGAAGTATTTATCGAAGCCCGAGACCATCAGAAGCTGCTTGAAGATCTGCGGTGCCTGAGGCAGCGCATAGAACTTGCCCTTATGCTTACGCGAGGGGATCAGATAATCGCGCGCGCCCTCGGGAGAGGAAACGCCGAGAATAGGAGTATTGATCTCCATGAAGCCCATCTCGCTCATCTTCTGACGCAGGAAGGTGATGACCTGAGAGCGCAGAAGAATGTTATTGTGTACCTTCGGATTACGCAGATCGAGGAAACGGTATCTCAGGCGGGTATCCTCGTTGGTCGCGGTGGAAGAAACGACCTCGAAGGGCAGGTTGTTTTTGCACTTGCCGAGGATCGTCAGCGTATCGGCGGTAACCTCTACCATACCTGTCGCGATCTTCTTGTTGATGGTATCCTCGTCACGCTTGACGACCTTGCCGGAGATCGTGACGGTGCACTCGCGGTTCACTCCGTTGAGCATCGCGTCGTCATGTACGACGACCTGGGTCACGCCGTACTGGTCGCGGATATCGAGGAACATTACGCCGCCGTGGTCACGGATATTCTCCACCCAACCGGCAAGACGGACTTCCTCCCCTATATGATTCTCTCTCAAATCTCCGCAGGTGACGGAGCGATAAATGTTTGCTTTCATCTTTTCATATTCCTTTCAGAAACAATTCAAGGATAAAATTCCCTATTCTGTAGTATTATATCACAACCAATAGTCAAAGTAAAGGCGGCAAGGCGCTTTTTTTACGATTAATTACACGCAACCGTAGTATGAAATAGTAATATCCAGTATCCAGTATTCAGTTTTCATTCTTCAGTTTTCATCAACAAGACAAAAGCTCCCCTTATGAAAAGGGGAGCCGATTTGTGATTCAGTTGAGTTGATCGCAACTCTTATAAGCCAATTACTTGAGGTAGGTCTGGCCGGAGGGACCTACAGCGCCGGTCACGGTAGAACTACTGTTCTGCAGGACGTAAACGCGCATATTGCCCTTACCGGTGGATTCTACGCTCAGCGTACCGTTGCTAACGGTCTTCTTGGTACCGGTGACAGCGTCAACATAGGTACCGTTGGGGATATTCTTGAAGGTAGCGCCGTCTGTGACGGATACACAAGCGAGGGAGTCGACATTCTTGCCGTTGTAGTTGCCGGTGTAGCGTCTGATGTACGCCATGTTACCGCTGACATAGTTGCTGTTGGTGGTGTACTGACCCTCTTACCGGTCGCGTTGCTGTACTGCGAGAAGTCAGTGGTGTTGACGGAGCCTTCCAGATAATCGCCGAAGTACGCACGGCCGGAGTTCGCCAGAGAGATGTTGGGGCCTTCATCGATACGGCAACCCTTCTGGAACTCTACCTCACCGCCGTAATACAGACACGGAATACCGCGGAAGGTGAACATCAGGTCGAGGTTCTCTGCCCATGTCTGGGTACCGCCG
>CADBYC010000003.1:0-99806 GCA_902798755.1 uncultured Ruminococcus sp.
ACCGAGTTCTTCGGCTTATTTGCTATGCCTTGATTTTTGTCAACCAAAACAATCTCATCTTTTTTCATTTTAGGGCTTGACTTTTATTTGCAAGACTCCTATAAAATAAATTCGGCAGCTCCTACCATGGGAAGCTGCCGAATCGTATTATAGCAGATATATGTATCTTTTTCTATTGTATAGATGAATACGCAGAATCTTCTTTGCAATTCTGTTAAACATTCTTGTACTAATGAAAACGCAATCATATCCAATGAAACTTTTCTAACCAGCAAATCCACTTCCACATCAGATGTGGAAGTGCCAAATCGATACTGTAAAACACAACTTTTCCGGAATAGCTCTAAAGCGAAATGACACGAGCCTATTTTACGTTTATTCTGCTAAGTTTTTGCAATACGTTTGAATCCACTGGCTTGTAGATTCCCGAAGCTCCTCGCTGAAATCCTGCAAATCTTCTAATGAAATGACATGTTCGATTATCAAGCCGGTCAGAATGTTTTTCAGTTTTGAGCCGCTTTCCTCATTGACACGAACGCCAAAGCTCTGTCTGTCCGCGCGAATACGCTTGTCGAGCGACCAGAATTTTTCGGACGCCGCTTTATCGCTGCTGAGCAGTTCGGCATATTCCTTGATCAGCCGCTCCATATACGCTTCCTGCCATTCGGGCAGCTTCTCACGAAACACTTTCCAGTCTTTTTCCTCTGACTGATACATTAATAACTCCTCCTATCTTTTGTTTCGCTATTATTATACATCAATATTCGCTAAAAATCGACTAATATCATACATTTAACCTATTTTGTATGACGCGTTTCCGATTATAGTTTTAGATATATACACGCCATCTTCTAAAAAATTCAAATCTACGAGTTGTTAGTACAAATCAGAGTATACTTTCAATGATTGTCGGCAAATATAAAAGCTCCTAACCGGTATGATAATTCAAGCGGATCGTTTCTCTGATCGCTTCTGCATTCCAGCAAATGCGTCGCAGAAGTTGAAAGCGATGTCCAGTGTGCCGTCCTTGTGTGCTGCGATCCTGTCGATCAGCTCGGTGAGAATGGGGCGGGTAAGGCTCTTGATATTGCCGTGCTTTTTGAAATGCTCAATAAAGTCGTTGGTTGCGACGTTATCATCCTCCGATTGACCGAGAGACGCTTTGAGCTTTTGGATACTTTGGGTCAAGTCCCTCTGCGCCTGCTCGTACTTCTCCTTCATGATCCGATACTGGTCGGTATTGATGACGCCGTCCTTTAGATCGGGATAGAGATCCGCCATGCGCCGGAGAACTTTCTCCAATTCCTGCTCCTGCTTTTCGAGCTGTTTTTTCAGTCCTTCGTCCGAGACCTTTACCTGATTCTCTTTCATCTGACGAAGTACCTCGTCAGCGTTCACCGCGGCGTCCACCATCTGTTGGAGGCAGTAAAGCACGCAGTAGTACAGCCGCTCGTAGCGAATGGTATGCGCGTTGCATGCGGTCTTGCACTTACAATGTGAGGAACAGCGATAGTAAACATAGGTTTTGTCGGGATTATGATTCGTCTTTTTGATCAGCGCGTGTCCGCAGTCGGCGCATTTGAGAAGCCCCGCAAAAAGGTCGATACTGCCGCTTTGTACAGCGCCCTTGACGCCCGTTTGCAGCATTTTCTGAACACGGTCAAAATCAGCCTTGTCGATGATCGGATCATGCGTACCCTCTACCCGTATCCACTCGTCGGGTACACAGCTTCGGATCGCTTTGCTCTTGTAATTGATCTTTTGGTTTTTGCCCTGCACCATCGTACCGACGTACATCTCGTCATGCAGGATACGGCGCACGGTCTTGTCGCACCACAGACTTGAATCGCCGACGGTGCGGGCTTTGAAATTCAGTCCCTGCATACGCTTATATGTCGAGGGATTCGGGATCCCGTTCCCGTTCAACCTACGCACGATACCGCGGATACCGACGCCGCTCAGGTAAAGGCTGTAGATCATCCGCACGATCTCGGCGGAGGGCTCGTCGATCACCAGCTTGTGGTGGTCGGTCGGGTCTTTTTTATAGCCGTATTTGGCAAACGAGCCGATAAACTCACCTTTCCTGCGCTCCATGTTCAACGTTGAACGGATCGACTCTGAGTTTGCGGCTACATAGTATTCGTTCATCAATCCCCTGAAACCAACATTGAGGAAGTCGCTTGCGATGCTTTGACTTTTTCCCGAATCGATCAGGTCATTCACAGCGATAAAGCGAACCTGTAACTTCGGAAAGATCTCGCCGATATATCTGCCGCTCTCAGAAGCGTTTCTGCCGAATCTTGAGCTGTCCTTGACGATCACACAGGTGACCTTCCCCGCGTAGATATCCGCCATCATACGAAGGAAAGAGGGGCGTTCAAAATTGGCGCCCGAATAACCGTCGTCAACATAGTAATCGACGGGTTCGATATCAGGCTGAGCGGCAATATAGTTGTCGAGGATCCGCTTTTGGTTGACGACCGAATCAGACTCCGGCTTGTCGCCGTCCTCGCGGGACAGGCGAATATAAAGAGCAGCCTTGTAGGTGCGTAACACCTGCGGAGGCCTCTCGTAAGTATCATATCTCATGGTATACCTCCTGAATATTTCATTAAGGGGAAGGAGCGTTTCCATACCCCAGCTTAGCAGTAGTATACCATCTTGAATCCGATCCAAGTATACCACACTTCAGCATCAATAGCAAATGGAAAATCTTTCAAATCATGAACTCAGCATCGTTTGAAAGGCGTTCGCGAGGCGCGTGTTAAGATCCCCGCTGTCGTTGAAGCTGAGTCGAACGGTCGTATCTCCAACCGACATGGTACGAGGGTTCAAAACAGTTGATACGTCTTTATCATGACGTTCGTTGTTCTCCTGATTTGGAAGCGAAACATTAACGAATGCTTGCCAATTATTCACATTGTCATTCATCTGATCACCTGCTTTAGAGTATTCGATAATAGTGTTGGCTGAATATGCCGTCTTAGTCATCAAAGAGCGAAATCGTGAGCACTTTGACCGGATAGCCCTCCGTGACCTTCTGCAGCACGGAAAGATCCCTGTACCTGCACAAGATATAGCTCAAGCGACTTGTTTTCCCTGCGTTAAGAACAAAGTATTTTAATTTAACCGCATTCACATTCCCCGCGCAGATCAAGACAGGATCATCATCTATGAAACCTGTGCCGAAGAGAAAGCGTGTCCTGTGGTTAGCGTCCTTATCCGAAGTATCGATCCTGTACCGCTCGATCAATCTCCGCTCTGTATCGGTATGGTCGATATACAGATCGGTCAGATGACTCAGGAAGCTGTCGTCGCTCTGCAGGATATAGAAGTTTTTATACCCGGCAGTATTGACGCTCTTTTTATCATAGCTGTTGCTCTCGATGATTTGGGTAAAAAGATGGATTGCCGCAATGTCATAAAAACATATCATGATCGCCGTGGTGAGAGGAACGGAAAAATACCGCTGCACATATTCGGGGATCCATTGTTCATGCTTACCAAAGACCGGCATCGAATAATCGGTCATGTAAACCGAAACGATCTTCCCTCTCCCAATCAAAAAACCAAGCAGCTTACTTCCCTTAAACGGTGTAGCCTCTATCCCGATCATACGCTTGAATTCTAATGCTGTATAGAAGTATATCTTGTCCCCGTTCACATCGACATCCTGAATCGAAGGTTTTGCATAAACCTGATAAGTTATTCCCACACGATCAAACAGTGCATACAGATAAGAAAAGTTCCTTTTCCTTCTTCTTCGCTTTGCAGTGTAATGGCGATCGGTTTCTTCTTCCACACAGGGACGGTATTTCAAATAATTGATCTTCGTTTTTGTAAGATTCTTGCCCTTCAGCGTTAATTGGTAACCTGCCATCCCATCTTGACTGACACGCTTGATGAGCCCGAGCCGGAGAAGATCTGATATCAGTTTCCTATAGTAATCGTACGAAAGATTCATCTCAACGAATAAATCATTAGGAAGTTCAGAAGCATGAAATAAAATGTTGAGTAAACCATCGCGGCGGGATCTGTACTTGCCCTCACTCATATCTACTTTGAACTTGGTATTTCCTGCGTTCTTTGAAACAAATGTCATGTCGGTTGCTCCTTTCGTATTTTGTTTCTTGTGGCAAACCGGTTTAATGTTTTTATGTATTGTACCTTAAAAGGTGCCGCAAAATCACCGGACCTGCCTGTTATCAGGCCGCATCATCAGCGGATTTTGCCTTTCATCACAGCACTCACAAACAAAAAGCCTGAATATCCTCTGTTTGTGACAGCTTCGCTGCATCTATTTGTGACACGTTGACTTGATAAATGCTAACAACTCAACATCGTGATCGCTGTCAATGACAAAGATTTCTGTTATAGCTTTTTCCGAAACCTTTGAGTAGTACATCGTATTGCATACCTCGGGTCGATCATCACGTATTAATCTGCCGTTTAAAGAATTGATGATCACCGCGCTGTCCAAATTATCATTATCGATAGTGACGCTCCCGTTTTGATAATGCGACAAGAAAATGACTGTCGCGTGAGCAAAAGGCATGATATGATGCCCTCTGCAAAACTGACTGACAGCGTCCCTGACGGATTCGGTAATAATATCGTTGCGCTCAGCTTTTCTTTTACGTTTGTTGGGTAGTAAAAACGGCAGGGTGATCCTGTAAACAGGGAAGTCAAATTCCTTTGACCTCTCAACTGAGATACCGAGCGAATCCAGGCAGAACTCGAAAACTTTGCGGGACTTCGGGACCAAAGGCATAGCCTGACCTGCTGCCGTATTTCCATGATCTCGTTCATGTAACCACCCGCTTCCATCTTTCTCAAAAAGTGCAATTTACTCCATTGTACCTTTTGGGAATAGAGGGGTGATTATTGAGCGGTTACGCAGATTTGATCCTGCAGGCATGCCAATAATCTATTTATTTGTAAAAACTGCGTAACATAAAATGCGCAAAAAAACGCGAAGGTTGAAACCGTCGCGTTTTTAGAGTCGTATTAACTGCCTAGGCAGTAAAAAGCCGATGGGCGCACTTTCCCCTTGTTGCAAGGTTACTTTTTTTGTACGTCCATCGCTGTAAAACGATGTTGCCTTTGTTATGCCTTAATTCAATAAGGACCAAAGGTAAAATTTAAATAAATATAGAATAATAGGATTACGTGTGAACTCAGGTCGGATCACACTCATAGCTTTCATTCGCGCCTCGGAATGAAAGGTCTAAAGCGTCATTGATACTGTTCTCGGCTTTAGCTGTTTTATAATATAGAGTATAACATCTTTATTTTATATTCCATTTCTTCTATTGTCAAGAAAAAGATATAATGATGGCACGGTTTTTGAATGAGTAAACAAATTGTGAACAAATTCATATTGGGTCGTTATTTTGACTGCGTGAGTTCGATACGCGCCAAAATAATATTCTAATTTCGAATAATAAATAATTTGCGACTACGTTCTTATATTCTAAATTCGAATTATTTTTGAAACTATCATGTTTTATTAAGAGGCTGTTCATAAACTATTAACTCATTCAAAAAACGTGATAGCTTCACTAACGAGCGTATCTACATTATTTGAAAACAACAAGCTGCTTCAGATCTTATTCTCTATTTTTTTGGGGGATGTATCGCAAGGGTGGCGGTCATCTTTCAGATACTTTGTTTTATTTCGATTATACACATCGTCGTTTGGCGGTTTCTTCTGAACCGTTTTTGGCGATTTTTGCTGAGCCCGATTTGGTCGTTTCTACCGGGCGCTAACACTGTTCAATCACGCCGACGCCTATGCGCACTTTATGCGACGAAAGTGCGCAATTTCGCCGACGCCACTGCTCAATTCGCGCGGCTGCGGTGCTCAATTTCGGGCGACATATTCAGTTGTTTGTACCGCTCTTAGGAGCGGCACTGTCTAAAGACATTAATTAAAGCCATATTCCGACTTGAGCCGAATCATGGCTTTTTCTGTCAATATATGATTTTGTAGTTTATTATATACTTATGTATCAATAATGATTTTCGATAAAGATGAATCATTGCTATCAATCCAGTGACTGCCGACCTTAACCACTATGAATGTGTTCTCCTTAATGTCTTTATTTCCCCAGCTGAAATATATTCGATAATCGCTGTCTCCGCGAATCAATTTAAAGTGCGGATGACAAGGGATGGTGTGTTCTGTCTGTGAATCAATCTTAACTGCTAACACTTTCTTTTTATACTTTTGTGTTTCATTTCCACCCTTACCGGTACAGCTAATCCCCGACAAAACAGCTTGCATCGACGGTAATGCTTCGCTGATTTCCTTAGCATGGTATACTATTCTATCGTTGTTCAATACCGTTAAACACTGTAACGTCTGAGATAAAAGATTGGCATAGTCGGGTTCAGAAGCGTTATGGAAAGCCATATGATTATTTCCAAAGGAGTCCTCTGTGAATAACAGATTAGGAAAACACCTGTTTTTCCAGTCAAACAAATCGGAAAAGGTTTTCAACTCATAAGCACTGTCCTGATAATACTTCAGCAATTCTTCCTTGTTGTGAATCGCTGCTTCTTCCTCACCGAGATCAAGCTTATCTATCCTGATGAAACAATTGTGGTAATCTTCAGTATTGATTGACCCTATTTCTGTGTCAACAATTGAACACTTGCCAATAATCTGAGCAAGCAGCTTTAGAGCACTGTTTTGTTCCTTATCGTAAATTGTCTCTCCACCACTATCAGGTTCAAAGAAACAGTACGGTATCAAAAAGATATCAGAATTACTTTCTATTTTTGATATTAATTCTTTTAATTTTACAGCTGAATCATAATCAATATTACAATATGCTTTAATCGGCAAAAGATAAAAAACTACCGTCTGCATTTATTCTTTACTACCTCAAATAAATCTTTTTCGCTTTGATCAAAAAAGCCTTTTGGCCATACAGTAAGAATTCCTTTCAAGATCATAACAAAAAAATTCAAAAAAACAGCTATTTAACCACAAACCGCCGTGAAGCAATCCACGGCGGTCATTTTTGTTCTATCGGTTCTTCTTTGTCTGTATAGCTATCGTTAAAACTCGGTTGCTTTTCTTAACTTTTGTCAAATACTCGTTCTGTTGTCCACAGATCAAGGGATCACGAAGAAATTTAACAGTAAAATAATCAACGATGTCGCTTACGCTTCGAACCAATCACTTCGATTTTCACTTTAAATTTATCATATACACGAATACAAATACTATGTCTAATCACTATTTCGTCTGATATAGTCTTTTTCGGAATAGTCGAAATCCTTTACTTTTTGATATTCATGAAGCACATCGTTTCGCCTTACGAACACCGCTCTCAGGAATCGGTATATGTGAAGAAAAGGAATCAAAATCTTATGCTTATAAAAAAATGGATAATTCTTTCTCATGGTTTCCGGAGTCATGAACAGCCTGTCCTTCAGATATTGTTTCTTCGCCTTTTTGCTGTCATCTCCTGATAACTTTGTCGCGATATGATTGTTCAAGGCATGTTCGGACGTACCGAAGGTTCCCGATGAGATATAGTATATCAGTTCTTCCTTTTCGGTATCGCCGAGCGAAACACCTGAAAAAGTCGCTTTCGAAAGCGCTTTCGTTTTTTCTTCAAATTCGCTGATTTTCAGTTTATCTGCTTCACGGCGAATATACTCCCAATCAAGCTTATCATTCCACCGCTGCAAATAAACATAAATATCCAGGAGCGAACGCAAGCCGGTACCGCCTAAGATATAGTGCTTATACTCATGCGCGATCATATAAAGATAGAAATCTTCGGGCGTAAAGCGATATTCATAATCGCCCTTGTCATCGGGCAACAACCTGCTCTTGATATCCTTGTAGTACGAATGAAACAGCTCCGATTCTCTTTCATCAAAGAGATTGCGGTGCATTTCAAACGAAACGGGAGCCTTGACGTAGGTATCATCGACCCTTTCATCATAGACAGTACATTGAAAGCCGAGAGCCTCCATGATCCGCTTTATATCGTCCATACGATCGGCATCGCACAGGATATCATTATCTGACATCTCACGCAAGCCAAAGGCGGGATAATATTCCTTCAAAATGATCCCCTTGAGCGACATATGCCAGATTTTTTCTTTATTCAGCTGAGCATAAATGCGGCCTCTTTCAATATCAAACAGAGCGATTCTTCTGATCGTTTTTTTCTTCGCCTGTTCAAATACTTCGGGAAGCTCGATCGCCTTTTCCAAGGCAGAAGCCGCCAAAGCGGTCACAGAATGAAGCTGAGCCCAACGGTATATTAGTTCTAACTGCATGCTGTTGACGCGCTCGCTATCAGGTTTTATTTGATTGACCGCGCAAGCCAAAAGATAAATCAAGTCATCGATTTCTTTTGTATACTTCATGCTTTTATCTATAACATGCGGATTTTTAACAGCTTCTTCGCTCAAGTTATCCTCCCGATTGAATTCTCTCTATCTGTTCATCCTATAAATTTATGCCGTTTAACAAGTGTTTGACTCGTTGCAATTTACAGCACATTTGCATGCTTATTATATTATTTTATCATATCGGTGTCAATCCAATAGAAGATAAAAGAAACCTCATCTCAATATTCCCGATAAAACTCCTCCGCTTCTTCTATCGTATGATTCGAAAACATGCAGTCAAGCATTTTGAGAAGCTCCGCGATTTGTTCCTCGGTATAACTCAGCGCCTGACATGCTTTGATCGCGTAGCCTTTACAGGCGGCGTTTGACCATCTGTTTTCTCCAAATAATAAATCCTCCGTGCGCAACTTTCATCACCTCAGGATGATTGTAACGCGGCGGAGGATTATATTCTGTCATGTTATGTCAGTCTGATAAGAGCATTGCTTCCTGCTCCAGCTTCACGCGATGTTCCTGCATATAGGCTAAACTCTCCTGGCAGTCTGAGAGTTCCTCTTGATTGCTCAGCCTTTGCAGCCGCTCGGCATAATCATCGGCAAATGTCCGGGTAAAGTCACGATATCGGATCAATTCTTCGCGTTCCATCCGATACGGCTGTACCGAGGGCAGGATCTCCCTGCGCAAACGCAGCAGCATGCTGAATCCACCGAAGTCGATATCACCCCAGTGATACCATGCGCACCCTTTCGGCAGCGCTTCCGCCAGTTTGAGAAACAGCGTTTTCTTCGCGGGACTGTACTGACCGCCGTGGTACACAGCCAGTTCGTCCTCACCTTGCCGATAGGCGAAATAATTCGCGCGATTCTCGATCGTGATAAGCCTTTTCATGTTTGCGGGCAGCTTGATCCGCGCTTGGTCGATCTCGTTTGAATACAGACAAAATCCTTTTTCAAAAGCTCGCATCTCATTCCCGTTCACGATAATATCACCGCGCATTTCCAGCGGCTCAGGGTAACGGGAGATACCAACAAATTGCAGCAGCTCCGCGTCCGACATATCGCCGACATATTTACGCAGAACAGAGAGAAGTATCGACTTCAAATGATTCTCAAAATACTTGGAATCACCGAAACACTTTTCCGAAAAGACCCGCTCCGTAACGGATACGATTGATGCACTGTCGATCAGCCGCAGCATTTGAAACAATGCCTTGCGCTCAGTCTTGCCCTTTGGCAAGGTTGCGGGAAATCGGAGCTTTTCGCGCATATATTTTACGGTTTGATCGTAATACAAAGCGATCCATTCAGTGCGGATGAGCGCACGCTCCCGATCCAGTTCGTGGATGACCGCTGTGATCTGTTCTTTGACGGGGGGTCGATTCGCATACCGATATGCTTCTTCGATATTGTCAGAATTCAGCCAAACGCACTGTAATATGTGGTTTTCTTCCCCTCTCAGCCACTCAAAAGATATGATCCCTTGTCGGCTTAATGCTGTCACAGCCTCGTTGATAGCTTGTCTTTTGTGATAATCCTCGATATCATACGCGGGAAAATCGGACCTCTTGTTGCCCACAAGCGACAGCATAACGCGCCGCTCGGGAGCCGTACCGCTTTTATACGCGCTTGAGCGCTCATACTTGTCCAGTAAAGCATTGATCAACGCTTTCTCTAAAACATCACTCATCGAACAGCTCTCCTAATCCCTCTTTATCGAAGCAAGTCACCTGAGAATGTCTGCCGCTTCTGAGTACTACGATCGTCCTGTCGACCAGCGGAGCGATATCCGCCGCCTTTTCGGTCGGGGTGGACAGGATGACCTGGAACCCGATCTTTCGGAGCAGCATGATACTTTTCTCGATACGGTCGCCGTCCATCTTGGAAAAGGCTTCGTCAAAGATGATCAGCCGCGGCGTTTTCTCGCTCCGATTCCTGCCCTTTCCGATATGGTACATCTGGGCAAAGGACGCCAGTACCGCGATATAAAACGGCGTTTGTGTTTCGCCGCCCGACTTCTTGTCGATCGTGCGGGACAGCCGCTGTACCTCGCCGTCTTTGTTCTTGACCTCGATATCAAATTCAAGATAGGTTCGGTAATCGGTGAACAGGCTGACTCTCTTTTCGTAGTCGCTCTGGCTGAGGGCGGTATTTCCCTCGCCTGTCATGATCGAGAACAGCTCGTCGATCTCTTCACGGTATTTTTCGTTGAACTGATTGGTCATCAGCGTATAGCCCTGCATCAGCATCTCGTCGGTAATCATTTTATAGAAACGCACATACTCCTTTTTCGCTTCTACCCGAAAGCTGTATGTATCGTCGCCGAAAGAAGCGGACGATATCGCCAGATTCAGGTCTTTGATCCTGTGTTTTACAGAGCGTATCTTGTCGCTGAGCTTACTGAGGAAATCCTCCTGAAATTCCTCGAGCGCCTTTTGCTTCGTGTCTTCAATGCGGGACAGATAATCAGGCAAAGTATTTTCGCTGATCAGACAAAGGGCGTCGTCATATTCATGATTATCCTCTGCCTTTACGTCAAAGCCAGCTTTAAAGCTGTAGTTATACTCTGTCCTCTGGGTGACAAGCATATCACGGAACTTGTCGATCGCGTTCGTTGCCTTGTTCTTTTCACGGGGAAATGCCTCCGCGATCAGGTGCGCGCTTTTTCTCTTGCTGTACTCAAAGAGATAGCGCGGCTCGCCGTTATCATTCACCCATTCCTCATCAAACATTTCACCAAGAACATTCGATACTTCTGAGATCTCTTTTTCGATTTGCGGTATCTTCTCATCCCTCAGAGCTACCAACTGATTGCCGATCTCTCCTAATGACCGCTGATATTTCTCGATCTGGTGGGACGTTCCTTTCATGTCCTCCTCGATATCGGCTAATTGCTGTCGGAGCAACAGCACATTACTCAGGTCGAGCGCATCTTTTTCTCTTTTCAGCGTGTCGATCACCTTTTCGTCTTCACGGCTATTGATCAACTCCTGAGCTGTTTCACCGAAGCGTTCCACATCGCCTGAGCCGAAACAGCTTAGCGTTTTACAGCTTTCCGCGCCGATCTTCAGCGAGGAATACCTATTCAGCCTGTTCTTTTCCTGCGCTGTTTCCTCTCGGATCTGAGCCAATCTTCGCGTGATCGCGCTCTGTCCGATAGCGGGGCGTTTCCATGACTCGGGATTCATCGCGCGGACCGTATAGTTTTGATACAATAAACCCTCGTCAGTCACAGAGATCGGATAATCACGGATCCGTTCGGGAGACTCACACTTGCGTACCCTGCCCAGAACGCGATCCAAGAACGCGCGCACATAGGCGTTGTCGGTCGTAAGCTCCTGCGCCAGACTGTTTTCCTCCGCTTTAGGATGCTTCTGCATGATCTTCTCGATATCGACCACGCCGGTATCATATACCTTCCGCTCCCGCTTGATACGGTTCAAAACATTGATCGCGAGCTGAACGTATCGCGGCGGAACAATCACATAGAATCGCTGTTTGCCGAGATACCCCTCGATCACGTTACGCCACCGATCGCCTTTGATTTCTGCCGCCTCTGCGACGAGCTTCACCTCTGCCCTATCGCCTGTTTTGGCGTGTATCTGCGACAGAATCGCCTGTTTGAGATCCAGCGCGTTCTGCGGGAACTGAAATCTGCCCTTCTCCAATTCCTGCTGTTCCTCTTTCAGGGATCTCAGCTTTTCTTTGATCGCGCGAACAGCGTCCGTCAGCTTTGCGTGCAGTACGGTGGCGTCCTCTTTCAGCGCCTCCATCTCATCGATGATCTGTTGAAATTCCTTTTCGGAATAGCTGATGATACTTTCGGGAGCGGTATCTTCGATCTCACCGAACCGATCGGGGATCCTCTCCATCTCTGTGAGCATACTATCCAAATGGACATTGATAATCTCGTCGTCGATCTCCTGTGACTCGATCTCACCAACGCGGCTGAGGACGTCGCTCCTTGTCCGCAAAAAACGTGATTGCGTTACATGGATACGCGCGAGCGTTTTCTCGAATTCCTGCTTTGCCCGATCGATGCGCGCTGTCCTTGCGGCGATCTCGGAGTCGATCTCCTTGAGCCGCCGCTCGGTCTGATTTTCATGGAGCTGCCAATTCAGCTTGTCGTGCTTGTCTGACAGCACTTGATAGTTTTCTTTATCGAACGCGAGATTTTCCTCGGTATTCCGCAGCTTTTCTTCCGTTGCCGATAAATCGTTTTGCAACGATTGCCGTTTTTCCTGAGCTATCTGTTTTTCCGCCCGCTTGATCAGATAGGTATACAGCCTTTCGCTTTCCTTATTCTTTTCTATCTCTTTGTAGGTATCAGCGATCTTTTGCAAAGCCGCCTTTTTGCGCTCCAGCTCCTGCGCGGTCTGTTCCAGATTTTTATAACTGCGGATATTCGCCTGCATCGGCGCTATATCGACAGCCTGCTCGCTGTCGCAGACAAACTCCGTGATAAACTTCCGGATATTATTATCGGGATTGAAGGCGATCGCTTTTTTGAGCAAATCGCGGAACTTCGGCCGCAGCGCGCCGAGCATCGCGTATATCTCGTTGCGGTAGCCGACTCCCGATTCGAAGAATTGAGGTTCTTTTACAGCGCCAACTTTAAAAGACTCTCTGAGCTTCGCGATCTCCATCGGCACACCGTTTTCGATAAAATGATTTTCGGGGATCTCGCCGTAATAGCGGAAGAACCTCGTGACGATATCTCCGGGCGAGTACACATCGTAAACGCCGCCAAAGACAAAGCTGCGCTGTTTTTCATCGTCATAAAACTCGACAGCCGTATAGCTTGTGAAGCGGCCCTCTCTCAGATAATGAAAGCCTCCCTCGGCGTTGTCGCTGATCTCACCGCACAGATAGCTCGCCAATGTTCGGGCGCTTTTTCCGCTGGCGGATTTATTGAAATACCGTCCCGCAGTGTCGCCGAACAATACGATCTGCAACGCGTCGATGATCGTCGACTTTCCCGAGGCGTTCACTCCCGTCATAAAATTGAGTTGCTCGAACTCGATCATCTGATGGGTGAAATAATGCCAGTTGATCAACAACAGTTTTTTAAGGATCTTCATGTTCTGTTTCCTCCGAAACCCGCATTTCTTCCAGCTCACTGATCATCGCGTTGATGCTTTGATTGTCGATCACGTGCAAGATCGTCGGCAGGATCAGTATATTGTTCCCGTCCGCATTCCAGGGAGCGGCTTCCATCTTCTGAATGATATTAAAATGCGTGAGCGTTCGCTGGGCGTCGATGCGTTCCTTCTGCTTTGACTTACCGCCTTTGAGCAGTCCGAGCGTTTTCATCTTCTCTACCACCGACGAAGTATCGGTTTTCACCACATGGTAGCTGTTCTCATTCTCACGATTCTCCTCATAGATCAGACGACAGATATATAGAAACAGCGTGGTGAAGCGGTCAAGGCGAAAGCGGTTGTTATCATAATCGCTGATCAAAGACACGATACCGAAATCATCGTCCTTTGACAATCTCCAGCCGATCACCTCAAAATACTCCTGAAAGACCTCGAACAACCGCATCACGGTATTATAGTCCGAGTTCGGCAAAGTCGTTTCCTCTCCTGCGTCATAGACGAATCGCGCCATATAGGTGTGTGACAGCAGATAATTCCCGAGTCGGCGAAATTCGCCCTGCTCATACGACGAGAGCTTTTCATACTGCTCACTCCACATTCGGTTTTCCCCCTTTATACAGTACAAATCTCGGGATACGGTACTGATCTTTCAGCATATAACCGTCTTCCAGCTTTACGCTGTATCCCCGTCGTCCCTTAAAAGCGCTCACTACCGCAAGCAGCGTCAAAATATAGTCCGTATCATTTTCGACGGGTATATGCTCGCTGCTGACCTGCTTTTGATCATCGGCAAACAAATCCTCCATAAACGACCTCACACGCGCTTCGGAATAACCGTTTTTCATTTTCTCGGATACAGCCGCCATGATTTCTTCCTCGACGCCGCCGTCTTCGGGCAAGGTCATCGGCGGCGCGTCGATCCGGCGGCTCCTGATATTCTTGTGCCATAAGGAGCCCTTGTCGATGTAATCCTGCCTGTTCACCTGTATGTGCTCCTGCAGCATGGATGTGACTGCGGTCTCCCGCTCTCCTTCTGCTTCGGCAAAAGCCTTCATCAGCTCTACCAGTTTCCCTTTGATGCTCTGGTCGGCAGACATCACATACCGTATTTTATCGACCGACTGCTTCGTCAGACTGCTGTGCTTCAAGTCGATCTCATCCACCAGCTGTCTGATCGCTCGATAGGAATCGACGATCTTCTCGATCGTGTTCAAAATATCCTCCCGCGCGTCTTCTTCATCGGGATAGTTCTTTGTCACCAGCGCCTTTTGTGTCATCTGCCGCAGAAGATCCTCGTCATAACGCACCTCTGTCAGGATATTGCAGATCGGTCCCGAATAGCGGGAGAGCGAGTCCATCGTTTTGATCGGGTGATACACGCGGTCTGCTTCTTTCTTATACGCTTCAAAATGGTTTTGCAGCAAACGGTTCACGTCGCTGTTCTCCCGAATGATCCTCAGATATCCTCGTATGCCGTGATAAAATGTCCTCAGCTCATAATCCAGCTTTTCGGTATTGTTCTTCGCGATCAAAAGCGCTTCATACATCCTGTCGCGGCTGTCGGTATAGGCTTGGTTCAGCGCCGAATAAGTCGAGAACACCAGTGAGTTATACTCAGCCGCCCCGTTCCTCGTCAGCTCGTCCAGCATACGCATCACGATGATGGCGTAGGGATAGGGAGTAATAATCTCGGTAAAAGAGCCGTCAAGATACTCGCGCTCGATCCAGCGTGTCTTTTCCAAACGATGCTCGATCAGTCTGGCTTTTCCGCGTAAGGAAGTGAACTCAAATTCTTCCGCGTCGTCGCCTTCCTCCATGACATACTGCCTGTCCTCCAGCAAAAGCTCCACTTCGGCTAAAAACGCTTTCAGCCGAATGTTGATCTCCGCCTGGAACATTTCATACAGCTTCATCAGCGCGTCGACATAGATCTCTCGGTTCGGCGATACCAGCACCGAGAAAAAATCCGCAGGAACCGTCTCAAAAACCTTCATTCGTCCACCCCTAACTCCGGTTCATCATCACTATCTTATAACTCTTGATGGGCTGTTTTCATACCATCTATAAGCGTTTCTTATCGCTCCCTATACCCCATTAGCAGTATACAGCGTCACATTGACCGCATTTCTATTATATCCTGTATTATAATACGAATAAATGCATTCCTGTGTAGAATCTTGTCGATTCAATTTGTAAGTTATGCATCACAAATCATAAACAAAGTTGTTTACAGCCTATTCAGTAGTTTAACATATGGAATCTACAAATATAGCATCGAGTAATATCACTATTCCAATTGATCAAAATATACATTATTTATTATTAATCCAAATTATTGATCCGCCTCATATTTTCAACAATATTAGTTGATTGATGAATACTCATAAACATGGCATTGTCAATCATAATGTTCAGCAATACTTTGAGTGTTATATATTATTGAGACAACAGACTTTTCAATAAACAAAATCGCGCGAGCGAAAATGACTTTTCTCTCACGCGAATAATGTTCTCAAATGCTGATACCAAATTATTATTGCTCATCGTTTTCTTCATCTAACATAGATGAGAAAACACGATAAATATTATTAATACTTTTTTCTGTTTTCAAAAGCATCTCATAGCATCTCATAGTAATAACCGTCTTCATCTGCTCCTCATTTTCTTCGCAGTAATGCCAAAGGAATTCTATCCAGCTCTTTTTGAAGTTAAAACTGTCACGCAGCACTACGCTGAAACAGTTTTGAGTATAACGCTTAATCATATAATAATGTACGATTGTGTTTGCAAGTTTAATAAGACGCTCTATCTTATTCTCTTCCAACCCCAAATACATATTTATGGTATCCTTTGTTTCAGAATGGAAAACTGTATTATCAAAGATATAAGTCATCTTCTTCTGAAAATCCTCAAATTTCATCGCTCTTATAAACCGAGTATCCTCAAATGGTTTTAGATCTCGATTCATTCTCTTAATTATAAAGCTTGCAACAGCCTTGTTCTCACATTTTTCTTCAATTTCATCCGTTACTGCTTCCTTGCTTTCCCCATTTTTCACCCTGTCTGTAAGGTTATTCAGTTCAGTTTCACATTCTTTTTCATACTGGTAGAAAAGTTCTTCGATTTCCTGTTCCGTCATTGTTGAATCTGCATTATTAACCAAAATATCAAACATTTAATTCACCTCTTAGTATGTTCCTTCATAAGAATAGATATCACTGTCTTCTTCGTGTATATATGGCAATTCTCTTTTTGCTTCAAATGTATACTGAGTCCAAATACGCACAGCTTTGTAAAGTTTGTTTTTAACATGAGCATCTCTTGATCTGAACACAGCATCGACCTTATTCTTCAAAATGTTCTTATCGCTTATATCTAGCTCATATAAAGAAGACTGTATCAGTACTGATATCGTATTAGGTTGATCATTGCGCATTTCATCCGCAATAGAATCCAACATCATTATCATATACTTCGTCGTCAACTTTTCACTGTTCGATTGGTGATTGATGTTGTCAGGCATAGCAAGAGCCTTTTTACCCTTCGGTGAAAGTGAATAATAATTTGATCTACCAACCTTATGAACAATGATTAAGTTGTAATTGTCTATCCTACGCATAAAATTTGTTAGGGAACTTGCGGACAATCCTAATTGTTTTCGCAATTTAGCTCCGGAAATCTCGCTCTCTTTTGAAATCTCCTTTAATACTGGTCTCAAAATTGGATAGTCTTTGAACAAGCTCTCATAAGACGCAGCAGTATCTAACGCATTAGATAAGTCGATCACCAAACTCGACAGTGATGTAATTTTCCCAAAAAAGTAAGATTTTCTATTCAAATCATCATCGAAGTTCAGACTGTTTCTTATGCGTTCAAATTCGTTAGATATTTTCCGAAAATCCTCAACAACTTCATTTACCCTGTTGTTTGCAATTGCATCTTCGGCATACTTATATAACCCGTTGAAAACAGCCTCAATATAGTTTAAATTTGCATTGACCAAGTTCTTATAGTCAATATAGTTTGTGAGCGAGTTCATACAGCCTCCATCGATTTACGTGTATTATACGTGAAGTATTTGATAATTATAGCATATTCTTATTTTATTTGCAAGAGTCAAAATGTAAATCAAAATAAAAGATTTCCTGATTATGATTATCGTCGTCATCTACTATATAGCTCACTGACTTTGCAAACAGCTTTTTGTTTTTTGCCTTTGGCACGATACAAAAGCCATTCGAATGTTTGTCAGGTTTTTGAGGATCCTTTGCGGAACGTGCATTGCAGAGAACCGTTGACATCGCGCTCAAACATGCTTTGCTCTCGGCAGCTGTGAACATGGTTTCCGTATTTTTAGTATATGAAGAAACAAATACAAAATCCACTTCCATTAGTTCTAACAAATTTTGGATTTCTTTCGCATTGATATCCGCACAAATACAGTAAGCAATCCTTCCAAAAGATTCTATATCTATTAATGTGACATTCTTATCGTGCTTTATATCTTCGCGATAATAAATATCATCGTGGTGAAAGTGATAATATGGTTCTTTCTTTTTTTGTCTCGCCAGAACCGTTCCCGAAGAACTCATAAGAGAAGAAATATTATTCTTATCAATCCACGCACTCCCCAAAAAACAAAACTTCAAATGCTCAAAAGATTTTGGAGTACTTAGCAAAACATCCTTAACAAAATCTTCAGTCGTAGCATTCATAGCTAACTCAGGAAAAATAATAATGTCAGCAAGATTGTTATCAGCCTGGATGATAGAATTTTTGTATGCCTGATTTGAGATTTTCATTTTATAATCGCTGTAACTGATTGAAAAAGTCCTTGCTCCATCATTAAAATGTGTCCTAAACCATGGGGATTGATAAAATGGAACAACAGCGATTTTGATGGATTCAGTAAATGTCTTTTTCCCAGAATAGCGATACACTACTGGCCTCATATCGCAAAGAAAAGATTCTTTTATAACCACAAAATTCTTGAAATACTTATTTACAGAGTCATTAAAAAACTGTATCGTTGTCCGTCCCGGATAAATTTTTTCTGAATTTAAAACAGCTGAAAAGAAGCTGCTCCGAGGTTTACGTAAATAGAGAAAATATGTATTATCTGTACTCATGGGACCTTCGAATATAAGCGGCCTATCTTTGTCAAAAGCAATAATCTTGATTATAGCATCAATTCTTAATAATGTACAAAGGCAAAAAACGGGTAGAGGGACGGCTGTAGTTCCTGCCATATCAAGCCAATTTTGCTTCCATGCAATAAATCCTATCGTATGTGCAAATACTAAATAATCGACTAAATCGTCAAGCTTTTTCATTGCCTCAACATATTTTCCGTCTTCTTCAACTTCTTTTTCGTTCTGAAAACGATTATATGCTTTATGTAAATCACCTATACTGACGGAGTCCAAAAATTTGTAATTTTCGAGCACAAACGCATAAAGATCGCTTGACCTGCTGAAGTTATCTAAGGGATTATTTTTCAACATTTTCCTCCTTTCCGCATTTTCATCAACGAACCAATATGCTTTTACGCCGAAAACCAGTATCTATTTTTATTATAGCATATAGAACATATGTTTGTCAATGCGCTAGGGATCTATTTTTTTACAGTCTTTATCTATACTGATATGCTTTACATATCGATCATTAAGTATGATAAAAACATTATACTCTTTATTTTTTCTCAAAGAAATGCATATGTTTGTAGAATTTTGTCGAATCGGTTTGTAGGCAATATACGAATAATCATAAACAAACCTGTTAATCGCGCTAAATGCCCTGATAATCCGATTTATCTGATAAGCTCTGCACTCTCATTTTTGATATTTTTTCATTTGAAAAGGCACATCGCTATGATGTGCCTTTCCGTTTATTGTGTCCTTTGTTTTTTCATTTGTTATAGCGTACTCACACAGTGTTTTGTTGACCAGGGCAAGTCCTACTCGTCTTCACTCTCATCGCTTTCTTCATTTTCATCGTCCAGTGATTCCAGAATCTCCATCAGCGTAGATATCCGATCATAAAGAATACTCAGAGCGCTTGCAAGCACTGCCAATTTTCCGCCTTTATCATCAATGGCGTCCAATAAAGAAATCAAACAATCAATAACTGCATTGTATGATAATGAACGTGGAATCAATGATCCTTTAAACGATATTCTTTGATGACCGCTATAAACTGTTCTCCATACAGTCTCAGCTTTGTTTCACCAACGCCGTTGACCGCCAGGAATTCTTCATCTGTAACAGGCAGCTTGCGGCACATATCGTGCAGCGCAGAATCCGAAAAAATTACGAATGCGGGCACCCCACGCTTTATGGCTATCATCAAACGGACTACCTGCAGCGCTTTAAACAATTCTGAATCTAAAGTAGTATCTGTTGATTTTTTCATAGATGTTTTTACTATCAGCGTTTCTCTCGCCTGTACCTGTGCTTTTCCTTTCAGCACCAGCCACCCCGCGTCCGTGACCTTCAGGATCGGTCTGCCGACGCCGACATACTCGATATAACCCTGTTCCTCAAGATTATCGATCAGCGCCTTGATCTTCTTCGGCTTAACATCCTCCATGATCGCATAGGTAGACTGTCTGTCCAATTTGAAGTTGATGACCTGCGAAGTCACCTTTCCTTTTAAGACGTCGCATATCGCCTGCGCACCGAACCGCTGACCGGTTCTGATGATACAGGACAGTATCTTTTGTGCCTCCACCGTCACATCAACCATTTGATAACGCGTACAGCAATTTGAGCATTTATCACAGCTGTCCTTTGCCGTGTCGCCGAAATAGCGAAGCATATACGCCCTGAGGCATCCTTGCGTTTTACAATAGGATATCATCACGCTCAGGCGTTCCTCCTGTTTCTTTCTGAACGCCTCGTTCTGCTCATCCGTCAGTTCAGGATTCGGCTCCGTATTCTCAATAAACCAACGCGCTGTATCGATATCCTGCTGACCAAACATCAAAATGCAGTCGGCGTCCTCGCCGTCACGTCCCGCGCGCCCCGCCTCCTGATAATAACTCTCCAGATCCTGCGGCATATTATAATGGATGACGTATCTCACATCCGACTTGTCGATCCCCATCCCGAAGGCATTGGTCGCGACCATGATCCGCTTGCGGTCATAGACAAAATCATCCTGATTCTTCCTGCGTTCCTCATCCTCCAACCCGGCATGGTATCGCGTGGCTGAGAAGCCTTTATCACAAAGTGATTTGCAGACCTCTTCCACTCGTTTGCGTGTAGAGCAATAAATGATGCCCGTCTCCCCTGTTCGCTCTCTCACCAACCGAAGCAGCTCCTGCGGCTTACTGCTCGGCCGAATAACGGAGAAAAACAGATTCGGTCTGTCAAAACCGGTCGTCACCTCAGCGGGCGAATTTAATCGGAGGATCCGCTTGATATCCTGCTTGACTTCCGGCGTCGCCGTCGCGGTGAAGGCGCCGATGGTAGGACGAGTCGGCAATTTCTCGATAAACTCAGTGATATTCAGATAGCTTGGACGAAAATCCTGTCCCCATTGCGACACGCAATGCGCTTCATCCACAGCGATCAGCGAGATCGGCAACTGCCTTGCAACTCTCACAAATATTCCTGTGTTCAATCTTTCGGGAGCGACATAGATGATTTTGTAGCTTCCCTGTGCCATATTGGACAGCGCCTTATCGAACTGCGCGTCCGTCAGCGAACGGTTCAAATACGCAGCCTTCACCCCTTGTGCGGTCAATGCGTTGACCTGATCCTTCATCAATGAAATGAGCGGTGAGATCACCAAGGTCACACCGCTGAGCATCAATGCGGGTATCTGATAACACAAGGATTTTCCCGCGCCTGTCGGCATGATCGCCAGCACATCCTTTTTTGATAGCAACGCGTCGACGATCTCTTCCTGTCCCTCGCGAAAGGTCCGATATCCAAATACGCTTTCCAATACCTGAAACTTTTCCCCGATCATATCATCACCGTCCGAATTTTCTGATTTGATTATAGCATATAGAATATATGTTCGTCAATGCTCCGCCGAAAATTCTGTACTTCAATGGAGATATTTGAAGAGTTCAAGCAAATATGTTTTCTCAACCCGATTCCGAGAAGCAAATATTCACACTGCACAATTAAATGCGGCGGGATCTACTGCAGAGATTTTCGTCATAACACGAAGTTGGAAGATCTGACCTACGCCTCCAACTTGTAAATAGTATAAAAAATCTTTCCGCTATCGGCAAAAACATATGCTTTTCAATGACAGAAATATTGATTTTTTTGCCGATAATGTAGTATACTATCCATAAAGAACTCATTGTCAGAAGGTCGAGCGTATGAAGTATATCTCAGTAGCGGAAGCCGCAAAGCGTTGGGGAATCTCAGAAAGAAGCGTAAGGAATTATTGCGCAAACGGAAGGATTCCGGATGCTTTTCTTACAGGCAAGACCTGGAACGTCCCCGAAACCGCCGTCAAACCTGAGAGAGCCAATAAGCATAAAGATGAATCTCATGATTTGCTTTCTTTTTTGAAAGCGGAAAAAAAAGCAAAGCTTCACGGCGGGATCTATCATAAGATTCAGATAGATTTGACATACAATTCCAATCATATCGAGGGCAGTCGACTGACGCATGATCAGACGCGGTATATCTTTGAAACCAACACCATCGGGATCACAGAGTCCGTAAAGGTCGATGATATCGTTGAAACGGCAAATCACTTCAAGTGTATCGATATGATAATCGACAGTGCAACCTATGCGCTGAGCGAGAGCTTTATCAAGCAGCTTCATATGGTACTGAAAAGCGGAACAACAGATTCGAGACTCGATTGGTTTGCTGTGGGTGATTATAAGAAGGTTCCAAATGAGGTTAGCGGTAAAGACACGACCGCTCCCGAGAATGTTGCCAAAGAGATGAAAGCGTTGATTGCAGATTACAACAATTTCAAGGAGAAGAGCTTTGACGATCTGCTGGATTTTCATTATCGATTTGAATCGATCCATCCATTTCAGGACGGCAACGGAAGAGTGGGCAGACTGATTCTGTTCAAGGAGTGTCTGAGGAATGGGATCGTCCCATTTATCATATCTGATGATTTGAAGATGTTCTATTATCGAGGTCTGAAAAACTGGAAAGACGAACGCGGTTATTTAAGGGATACCTGCCTGACAGCACAGGATCGATTCAAAGTAGTTTTGGATTATTTTAAGATACCATACAAAGACGAATCTGTTGATTGATAAAAATACCTTTTTACAAGGTCGTTACAGAGTGTCATAAAACGGGATTCAGGCAAAAAGACAGCCTCCGGGATTATGTAAAATAAAGTGTGTAAGTTAGAAAAACAGCTTGCACACTTTTTTCTATTTCTGCCGAGTGTGCTGCAATGAAAGAATGGACAGAAGCAGAGATTTAATATACTAATGAAGGCACGACAGTTTCAGGTTTAAAAACGATTCGGTTGAGGGAGCTGCTTTAGAGCGGCAGTCGTCCGGCGTTCCACGGCGCAGGATCCGAACTAATACTAAATTCAAATAAAACCCTTTAACATCTGTTGCGGAGAATTCCGTATCACTTTGTTGTCGGACTTGACAGTCGCCAGCCTGCCTGCGCCCTCCGCCGCGTTCTACGAAATTCTCCGCTAACATCTTATTTAAGCTTTTTATTTGAAATTTGTATATATTACCTACTGATTCGGAATAAAATGCGACCTATCGGTCACACTAAGCATGAGGTGAAACTATGGCAAAACAAGGAATGAAAAGAGAAGAACGAATGCATACCAAGCCCCGCAACGAACAGGCGGCTGTTCCCGAGATTCAGGGAAAGGCAAAGCACGGAAAGGAAAAGGTCAACCCCATCATTGCGGGGACAGAAGCTCCCGCTCAAAAGGTGTACCACACGACACCTCACACGCACGAAAAGCCGATCTCCGAGGTTTATAAGGAGATCAACACCGACCTTGCGCGGGATAATCTAGAGAACGATATCCCTGACGCGGACTTGCGGGATCTATGATGGAAGTCCTGCAAGTCGTTCTCGCATCGCTGTTCTCAGCGGTGATCCTGTTCATCATTGCAAAAGTCATCGGGCATAAGCAGGTCGCGCAGCTGGAATTCTTCGACTACATCACGGGCATCACCATCGGCTCAATCGCCGCGGAGCTGGCGACCACCTTGGACAAGCCATGGTGGAAACCGACCATTTCCATGATCGTATTCGGTTCGATCACGGTGACTCTGAGTATCATCACGCGCAGATTCGCGAGAAGCCGGAAATTCATCAATGGTACACCCACCATCATACTGAACGACGGCAAGCTGTACCGTGAGAACATGAAAAAGGCAAAGCTCGAACTGAGCGAATTTCTGCTCCTATGCCGTCAGGAGGGTTACTTCAATCTGAACGATATTCAGACTGCTGTCTTTGAATACAACGGTAAGCTGTCGATCCTTCCGAAAAGCGCCAAACGTCCGCTGAACCCAGAGGACATGGAGCTGAATCCCAAGCCCGAACACATCGGTACGGAGATCATCATGGACGGCAGAGTAATGTATGATAATCTCAAACGAAAAGGGCTGAATGATGACTGGCTCCAAAAAGAGCTGAAAAAGCAGGGATATAATAAAGCCAAGGAAATATTCCTCGGCATCTGCTATGACGAGAATCAACTGACCCTGTTCCCTATGAAGGATGGTAGCAAATGAAATCTGTATGGCAAAACACAGTGCAACTCCCGCGCTTTCCGCAATTAAATAAGGATATCCATACCGACGTACTGATCATCGGCGGAGGAATCGCAGGAATTCTGACCGCGTACTATCTGCACCAAGCTGGCGTAAAGTATGTGCTTGTTGAAAAGAATACGATCTGCTCAGGAACAACGCAGAACACCACCGCGAAAATAACCTATCAGCACGGTCTGAATTACCATCAAATTCTAAAGAGCTATGGTACGTATGCGGCTCAGCAATACTTGACCGCTAATAAAAGAGCGTTTGAACAGTATGCCGCACTATGCCGATCGATCGACTGCTATTACGAAGAAAAAGATAACTACGTTTACAGTACCAACAACCGCAAAAAGCTGGATGATGAAATGGAAGCCTTACATCGGATCGGGTATCAAGCAGAACTGTGTGAAAATCCCAATATTCCCATCAAAACGATGGGTGCGGTGAAATTCCCACGTCAAGCGCAATTCCATCCGCTGAAATTCCTTTCCGTTGTCGCCAAAGGATTAATCATCTACGAGCACACCTTCGTCCGTGAAATGATCGGCAACACAGCGATCACCGATCAAGGTACTATCAACGCAAACCACGTGGTCGTAACCACACATTTCCCGTTCATCAACAAGCACGGCAGTTATTTTCTCAAGCTCTATCAGCACCGCTCCTATGTCATTGCACTCAACAACGCACAGGATGTCAACGGTATGTATGTTGACGAATGTCGCACAGGTTTATCCTTTCGCATCCACAGTGATCTGCTTTTGCTCGGAGGAGGAGGTCACCGCACAGGTCACAAGGGCGGCAATTGGAATGAACTGCGCGAATTCGCCAAAAGGGTTTATCCTCATTCGACTGAACAATACCGCTGGGCAGCGCAGGACTGTATAAGTCTTGACGACATCCCGTATATCGGTCAATATTCAAAGCGCACCCATCATCTTTATGTCGCCAGCGGCTTCAACAAGTGGGGCATGACCGGTGCTATGACCGCAGCAATGATACTCACGGATAGGATCCTTGGAAAACAAAACGACTGTGCCGATGTATTCGACCCGTCAAGAAGTATTCTCAAACCGCAGCTATTAGTCAACGGATTCGAAGCGACAAAAAATCTGTTGACCATCTCAAAGAAGCGTTGTCCGCACCTCGGCTGCGCGTTGAAATGGAACAGCGCTGAACACTCATGGGACTGCGCCTGTCACGGCTCGCGTTTTGACGAGAACGGCAAAGTCCTCGATAACCCCGCTAACGGCGATCTGAAATAAAATTGCACATAACAGATTCTTGACAGAACCCAATACTATTGAAAAACATATTATCTAAAAACCGGATATCTTACTCAATAATCCTTTGTTTGCACATGATAAACAACAAACGCGCAGCTAAACAAAAAGCAATTATAGTTCAGCTGCGCGTTCTATTGCAAATAACATATTCTGTTTTCTGTAACATATTATCCGATTCCGCTTTTGCATTACAGAAGTCGGATAAATAGTATATCTATCATTCAAGAAATGATATAATTATAGAATCAAGAGATCATCCCGATCAATTCCCTTTTCCAATTCCTCTTTCCGATAGGTCGAAATGACAAAACGGTTCAATCCGTCGAATACGAAAGCTACGGATTTGGAGAAGGGCGTCTTTTGCTCGTATTCCGTAATGATCAGGCTGCCTTTTGTCTTATGAAGCGTTTCAAATGTCGTCATGAAGCCGATACCCGAACCGCCGTCGTCAGCGTGTGTAGTCACCTGCTCCTTGCCGATCCTCGCCAGCGTATCCGCTTCAAAATCCACACCGTTATCACGGATAGTGATCTCAAAGATACTGTCTTTCTTTTCGATCGTCACAAGAATTCTGCCGTCAGTGATACCCGCAGACTCAACGGCGATGATCGCGTCCTTGATATGATCGCAAAGCAGTGTTTGCAAATCGGTCTGGCTGATGACGTTGTTAACCAGATAATACGGTTCGTCGCTCACCGTCAGATCAAAGCTGATCCCACGCGCGGCGGCTTTGACATACAACTCGCTCAGCGAGCTGTCGATCAGCGCAAAGCCTGTTGACGGAAGGATCTTATTCTTCTGCTGTTCCTTTACGATCGAATCATTGCGCTCAAGATACAGCGTATGTATCTCTCCGATGATCTGTTCCCTCTGTTCAGCGGAGTCACATGCGGCAAGCTCTTGCACGGAACGGTCTACCGATGTCATCAGATGATTGTCACGATGGACCTGCTTCGCAAGAGCAGTGACCTCGGCTTCCAGCCGCTCAATACGCTTGTCCTTATCCTCCATTTCTTTCTGTGTGTATTCGTCCATCCTATCCTGTAATTTGTTCTTGTAATACCGCTTTACAATACTACGAATCCAAAGAATCAAACCTATGAATACTAAAGGAATACAGAATAATACAACAGAGATTAATGTGTTTTGTACCCAGCCTTCTATGGAGATAGATAAACTGAAAAATAGTATATAACCAGATATTAGCAATCCTGCTCCAAAGTGTTCTTCTTTTTTTAAATATGAAAAAGCCTTTTTTAATCTGTTTATACGAGTAAACAATATACAAAGAAAAAATTGAATCAAACAAGTAATAATAGTAGTAACAATATTTGCACTAGTAAAACCAAAAATGTATAAAACAAGAGTTATAATAATTACACTTATATATTCTAAACAATATGAAAAACTCACAGAAATAATAGCTATAGGAATACTTAAAAGTTGTGATTTTTTGTTTATCGCTATTAAAGATACGCATTCAATACTAATAAAGATAATTTTTATTACTAAAGAATCATACCCGCCAAAAAGCACACATGAAGAAGATAATAACAGTACAAATAAACACATACAAAGCCAAATTAACTTTGATACTTTTAGATTATTATACTTGATATAAAAATATAAAGCACAAACATAGGTCGTAATAAGTACTAGATCTTTTTCTATAAAAGGTAATACTGAATTATTTAGATCCATCATAACAAATTATTCCTCAACAATGGTTTTATTAATTATACTATATTATACCATATTATGAGAAATAAAAAAAGCGGTATTAAACCGCTTTTCTAAGTAATTAATGGTTTCTATTCAAAAACCAGAGCAGATATTCCCACCAGCTCATGATTTCCCCTCCTTTGCGTTAAATTTCTTTAACACAAAGGTACAATAAAACGGGAAAATTTCTGAGTGAATTATGGGGAGAGTTTTTCTCGGTTAATGTCCGTTTTTATCGCCATGCGGCGAATCTTACGCAACACTTATTAATTCGTCACAAAAGTGATGATATATAACGAAAGAGAGCAAGCGGATATGCCTGCTCTCTTTTATAATATATGAATCTTGATCACAATTCTCTTTTGATTTTATCGACATAGTGAAAAACGAACTCAGAGGGTGAAGGCGATCCGCGTTTGGGATCAATTGGAGACGTATAGTGAAACAGCAGGATCGCGGGATCGTTGTTCCATGTCACCTCGATTGCGTGGCGCATCGCTTTTTCGATGCTATCCGCGGTGACGGAATACTTTTCCGACAGCTCGGCTTTGGTATTATCCCTGCGCTTTTCGACGTTCATCTCGATCGCGTCTTTGAGATACCTTGCTCCTTTCAGGCTGGGCTTCATACCAAGCTTTTCCATCTCCACCGCGATCTTTTTCTTCAACCGCATTGAATACTCTTGCTTTGCCATGATTTTTGCAAGCTCCGCTTGGCGGCTTTTATCAAGCGAGTCGACCGACACCAGAGAGTCGATGGTATTCAGTACCATCTCAACACTGTAATCAGGTTTGGATTTAGTGATGATATAGTCGCCGCCCTTTTCGTGTATACGGCTATGTATAAGCGAGGAAATAAGATTGGTAACAACGATGATCAAGGGCTTCTTTCCGACGCAAGTTTCCTTGATATCATCTAAGAATGTGAATCCGTCGCCGTTCCCCTGGTTCAACTCGATATCCAGCACGACCGCGTCGGGTGTATACTCCTTCACCATATCCACAGCGTCCGGCGCGTTATTGGTGGTTCCGATCAAATATAGATTTTCATGATCCTCGACCTGCAGGCGATATTGATCGCAGATGTATTCTTCATCCTCAACAACGATAAAGGTCTTTTTCATTTCCATGTTTTATCACCCTCCTGACAGTAGAAAAGATTCGGGAATTTATAGCCAAAACGGACAAAAACGGACAAAAACCGACAAAAAGTAGTCGAAACCTGTCGAATATTGCGACAAGAAAGGTTAAAACACCTCAAAACCGACCACTTATAATAGGTATATATTGGAAAATCTGAGGTGAAAAAATGACTTTCGGAGACTTCGTTAAAGCAAAAAGAGAAGAGGCTTCGCTTTCGCAAAGAAACTTTGCCGCTCTGCTGAGCATTTCTCCCGTTTATGCCTCTTATTTTGAATCCGGAAAGCGCAAGCCGCCAAAGCGTGAGCTGCTGTTAAAAATCTCAGAGGTGCTTCACCTGAATAAGAAAGATACTCAAACGCTGCTGTATCTTGCCGCACAGGAGAAGTATCATCAGGACACCCCTGATGATATCATCGGTTATATATGCAGTAACGATTACGCGAAGGACGCGCTGCGGTTGGCGAAAGAATGCCAAATCACCGATGAAGATTGGACTTATTTTACCAAATATATCTATAATAAATACCTGTAACCTTTATTTCCATATTATACCAGATTTTTCGACAGCTATGTTAACAAACATGTGAACGCCTTTTCGTATAATTTGACTAAACGTGTTTCACATTTCATAGCAACATTACTACTTGAAAGGAAGATCTTTATGAATATGATCCCCGTCAGCTCAAGCAATCTTTCAGCGGTAGGGTATGAAAACGGTATCTTATATATTCGGTTTCACGGCGGACAACTGTACTGTTACTACAACGTCCCTGAGGTTGTCTACCGACAGTTGATGTCAGCCCCCTCACATGGAAAGTACTTTGCGGCGAATATCAGGAATGTGTATCGGTATAGCAAGCTGTAATCTATCATAAGCACGATTGTAATCGTTTCTTAATATGACCAAACTATAAAAAGCCCTCAGATAGAAGCATGGTTTTTCGCCAACACTTTATCTGAGGGCATTTCCTATCATAATAAACACTATTTTCAGGATCAAAGAAATGTTCCAAAAAATAATATGTCATATTTGACAAACAATAAATAATATGATATTATAAAAATGCAAATTTGACAAGTTATATTTTTGGAGAAAGCTATGAAAATCAGTGGATTTGAAAATGAACAAGTGATTCTCGCAGAACTTGGCACAAGGATCAAACAACAGCGCATAAAGCTGAACTTAACTCAGGCACAGTTCGCTCGACGTTGCGGCATTTCATTAAGCACTTTGGTGCGAATCGAAAGCGGCGAAGATTCCAAAATTTCTAATTATATCAAAGTTTTGAACGGCTTGAAAATGTCAAGCAATCTGGACCTGCTTATTGCGGAGGTCCAGCCCGATTATAAAGCTATTTATGCAGGTAAACGGGAAAGGGTACGAGTCAAGCACGCAAAAGCATCACACAATACACATAAGAAAAAATGGAAATGGGGTGAGGATGAATAATGTCTGTACAAACTGTCAAGGTTGTTCTTTGGGGAACGCCGATAGGCTACCTTCATAGGCAGAGCAACGGCATCATAGGCTTTCAATATGATGATTCTTTTCTTGAGAGCGGTATAGAGACATCTCCGATCATGATGCCGTTATCCGATATGACGTATTCATTTCCAAGCTTATCTGAGGAAACATTCAGCGGATTACCGGGGTTGGTCGCCGATTCCCTTCCCGATCGATTCGGTAACATTGTCATTAAAAGATACCTGAAAAGCGCCGGAAAGAATGAGGATTCCTTGACTCCGTTGGAAAAACTCTGTTATACAGGCAAAAGAGGAATGGGCGCATTAGAATACGAACCATCCGAGGATCTTTTTGACGCAAGTGAACCGCTCAACATCAGCGCCTTGACTAAGCTGGCTTCTGAGATACTATCAAACAAAGAAAGTATTCATATCTCTCAGGGTGATAAAATGATTGCCCAACTGATGCAAAGCAGTTCTTCGGTTGGCGGCGCAAGAGCAAAGACACTGATTGCCTGGAATCGGAACACAAAAGATGTTCGATCAGGACAGGTAAACGCGGGTGAGGGCTATGAGTACTGGCTGTTAAAATTTGATAATATCGAGAACAACCGAGATAAAGATCCCGAAGCTGACAGCAAAGAATACACAAAAATTGAATACGCATACTATCTCATGGCAATCTCTGCCGGAATAGAAATGAACGAAAGCCTTCTTTATCACGAAAACAGGAATGCGCATTTCATCACAAAAAGGTTTGATCGTATAGGTAAAAAAGGCGAAAAGTTGCATATGCAAAGTCTGTGCGCCCTTGCACACATGGACTTTAATTCGCCCCGTTTGTATTCTTATGAAGACGCTTTCAACGTAATGCAAAAGCTGCGTCTGTCACACGATGATTTTATCCAGCTATACAAACGTATGGTATTCAATGAATTCGCCAAAAACTATGATGATCACACAAAAAACATCGCCTTCCTCATGAACAAGGCAGGTGAATGGTCGCTCGCTCCGGCTTTTGATTTGACTTATTCCTACAAAAAAGACAGCATTTGGGTCAGCGCCCATCAAATGCTGATCAACGGTAAAGCTGATGAAATAACTATTGACGATCTTATCTCCGTAGCAGAAAAGGCGGGGATCAAGAGATCTACAGCAAAGGAATGTATCGATCAGATACAAACAGCAACAGCGAGTTGGCTCAACTTCGCGGAACAGGCTGAGCTATCGCCTCAAAAAGCAAAGCTTATATATAAACGACTCGGCAACTAACCCGTTTTTTTTACCATATCTACAAAACCTCCTGCGTAATCGTGGCAGGAGGTTTTATTTGTAATAGTTATAATACAAAAATTTAATAAAAAGTTGACAAATTGCTATCGAGGATGGTTTTCGCAAGAGGATAGTTGCTACGCGAGTACGAGAGCGGTCAAGCCTAACCACTCTCAATGAGTTTGTCAAGCGACAAAGAACCTGTTGACGATCTCAAAGAAGCGCTGTCCACACCTCGGCTACGCGTTGAAATGGAACAACGCCGAACACTCCTGAAACTGAGCCTGTCACGGTTTCCGTTTTGACGAGAGCGGCAAAATCCTCAATAATCCCGCCAATGGTGATTTGCAGTAATTTAATCAGAATCGATGTCGCAATCAAGACAACCGAACCCGTCCCGATCAGGACATAGGTCAAAGCATGATCGTCCTTATTGCGCAAGTAAAAAAACTCCGCTACCCAAAGTTTCTTTATCCTCTTCGATATCTGATCTAACGCTGAGAGAAGAACGTGAGAAAGATGAACTTTTGTCTAAGAAAGCAGAAGATGCTTTCGTCGAGGTTGGCGGCGCAGCCATGTCATCCTTCGCGAGCTTCACACCTAATGAATAATCAGAAAAGCCGGTCAGCTTTTTCGACTCACTGTCAGCCGCTTGGGGAATATGCAGAGTAAATAAACTGGTATCCGACTGAATCGCCTTGAACGCGACACGGCAAATCTTGCCCAGCGCAGCACAACGATCGCAAAAAGCGCTCTTCTCACGCCCGCCGTCACAAACAGCGCGAACGGAAGCAGAATTGCTGACAGAACTCATCTCGCAATACTCGGCGAAAGTATCATCAGAGCTCAGCTCCATCACCGCGAATCAGATCTCGTCAGAACCGCTGACGTCAATATAGAACACAGAACTTCTCTTGGCTTTCAGCATATACTCACAAAAAACCGCTCTCCGCCGTACAGGGAATCACGATGAATGCCATCCGTAAGACAATCATCTATACCGCTGTTCGCTTCAAAGTCCTCACCTGTCTTAATCACTCTGATCCAATCACACATGAAATCATAGTATTCGTCCAGACACCGTATTTTCAAAACTGCATTTTTTGAAAGAATAAAGTGAATTATAATAATTGAGCTCTAAATATAAACACTATTAGCAATGAAAAGCCGTACTTACAAATATCTTGCTGTTTCAGCCCGGTTATGGAGGTAATCAGTTATCGATGATCACCGACATCATTATTAATGTCAGCCTTCAACCGGCTCAGAAGAGCAATGGTCAAAGGCTGATCCTAATAAATATTAATTTAGTTTTACTTGAATCTAAGACTAAGCACAACAACTAACCAACATATGGAGGTATAAATCATGGATATCAATATAAACACTTTCATAGCTAAGTCGTATATGAAATCAGATATATCTCTTTCGGATATCGCTCAGGCGGAAGGTCAGATTTTCACAATGCTTTCTTACGTAAACAAGTGAGATTGTGTCACTCCCGATGAATTTCGGCGTCAGTCGCGGAAAGGAATCGTTGATTTATAAATCAACACTCCATTGACAGAACGGTAAACCAATATCTTTTCTTCGATATTATCTTCGCTTATCTTCGTTGTGCAGAATAACCGCTCGGGATAATCGTTCTCCAAGACTGATATATCCTCTATTTTCCAAGGATCTTCTTCAAGCTTTTTTCGCAGATCGTTTCAGAGTAGAACCGCCCCGATTCCGTTCCCTCGATCATATTTATCACTGCGTTAAATACAAGGTTTTGATTTGCGCCGGGACCAACAGTAACAGATTTTATCGGCAATTTGTCTTTATCCTTGTTGACGATCGTACATTTAAAATACGGAAGTATTCTGCTTCCCTTTTCTCTGTAGAGCATGGGCGTATCGTTCGTGGGAAAGAATAGCAGCCGCGATTCCTTTTCATGCGCAAAATAATTATTCTTACAAATAGGGATAAAAGAGGCGATGATATTGTTATAATATATCTCTTTAGATTTATCTGAATCGATCAGTCCCAACTTCTTGATATCATTGTCATACCCTTTAATAATATACTCCAGGGCTTTTCTCTTCTCATCATCCGTGTACAATACTTCGATAGGCCGCAGATTATTACCTTTTCGTGTTTTCTGTGAATAGGAAATAGTCATCGGAATATCTGCATCAGAAAAATCCAATTCATCATCATTTGTTATCAGAGAAGTAATAGCATCTGTATCGATCTCCACTTTCCTGGTATAGACCTCGTCATCGGATATCTTAGCGTCTTTCTTCCAAAAGCCCTCGCACTCATTGAAATCAAAGCCTATGGATAGACCGCAATTTTTTCCGTAATACTTCCACTGTTCGAGCATATCACGATCTGATGAAAAGCAGGCAATGTATACATTTTTAGAAAAATGATTCAGCGACTTCTCCAAAAGCTGTTTCGTCTGATCACGTGTATTTTTTTGTTCTATGTAAGCGCCTATGAATTTTTCTCCTTCAAATAGTTCATTAGCATCGTTTTGATACTGTGTATTACCGGGAAACAAATAGCACTTCTTATCTCTAATATCTTTCATCATCAGTAAAAAGCCGGCGATGCTTGTATAATGATAAAAAAACTTTTTACCTGTCCTCGGCGCGATTTTTTTTGCGTCTTTAACAGTATCATTGAGGATCTTGCATATGATATCATATTTTAAAAATTCCTCATTCATTTTTTATTCTCCGATTTCTTTATTAAGTCTCTGAACACAATCTTACACAATATTCCCAATTCGTCTTTTTCCTCATATTGAGGAGAGAGAAGAACTCTATTGACATATTTTCCATTTTTGTCGATCGGATTATAGATACAATATATTTCCTCTCCGGTTTTCCAATTTAGATTATTCTTTATACCGTTATAATCTCTGATATCTGTTACCGCCTTAATATCATACCAGCTGGACATGAAAGTAATGGAGATTCGTTCTCGCTCGTTATTTAACCGATCCAAAATCTTGTTGGCGACCTCGATCCCGGACGCGATCCGAGAATTTGAAACGCTGTCATCCGTAAGCTGATCGGAAATTTTTCTCAAGTCGTCTTCTTCGGCTTTCGTCAATAAAAAGTCGATCAGCAGCTCTACATGATCCGTATCGCTCTTCGTAAACAAATCCTTCAGCAAAGCTATCAACCGGTCAGAAGCAGCTGTTACATCTGCATCTTCCACTGTGAATCCATAGTACCCGCCAACCTTTATCTCTTTCTTACTATCCTGCATATATTGCTGTGAATACTTTTGGATCAGCGCTTTCATCGTAATAGCTTTTGTTTTGTTATTATCTATGATGATAATATAGTATTTCAATTTTATTCCCCCATAAAATAATTATATATCGTTGAAACGTAGTTCTTCGGATTCCCTTCGTCTTCTTTAAAGTCCATCCTCGCATACCTGTTGTTGATAGTATGCTCCATCGCTAACTGTGTAATGCGCCGACTGTTATTTTGATGCGTTTCCACGGACTTTTTCTTATTCACGACCTTGAGATGTATTGCGTTTTCTCCTGCCTCAAACCTTATCTTTACAGGATCATCTTTCTCTCCGTGCTCTATCGCATTCTGTACCAGAATATGGATCAGCGCGATAGAGATCCAGCTGGAACCTGTTGAATCTATTGCAAGACTGAGGATCTTTTTCACATTTTGACCGCTATGCAAAACGCCTGTATCACACTCGATGTTGTTTCCGTCGGGCTGATACTGTCCCCGTATGGAAGTAAGATAGTATTCAAATCTCGGTATAAAATCCTGAAGCTGATTATAAGTTGGTGCTAATTCATCAGAACTGTCGGAAAAATCAATGTCACTATCACTCATTTTTAAGGTATCAGGGCTTAGCGTCCCTGATTTTGAAATATCCTTTACATAAGTAATATCCAACATGCTCTGAAACTTATATTCAAAACCCATATCGTTCGCTACACGACTGCAATGCATAAATGAAATCAGTTTGTTGGCGAGAAGCGTTATCTCAGAATAGATCCCGTTGGGAACATCTGCCTTAGAAGACAAATGATAGATTTTCTCAAGAGAACTGATACTCTCGATAATGTCCTCGCTGTTGCCGTGAGAGATCGCCTTAGGCTCAGATAAAATCTTCACCCAATTCTCCTCTTGATACATCTTATAAAGCACACCGGACCGCGCTTCGATTTTGATTTGCTCCGCTATATCATACCGGTACAGAAGAAGCTTTCTCAGCAAAAGTAATCTGTCGATTTCGCTTTCCTGAGAGAGATGATTTACGATCATATATACAGAATCTAAGTTTCCGTATCCGATTTTGCAAACCTGGACGCTGAAGAAATCACCGCCGTCTTTAAAGTCGTTGTCACTGTCAACCATATATGACTGATCCAGTATCTTTTCATTCTGCTGAAAAGTGCTTCGCCCGTCTTGGTCGATAATAAATCTTTCTCCCGTGCTGCTTACCTTTGCAATTAAGAAAACTTTCTCGTTATTTGTGATTTCGTCAAAGATATCTTGGAAAGAACTTGGGAATGGGTGACTGTCTTTTTGGGTAATATCCTTTTTTTCGGTTATTACATGCAAATTGTCAAGAAAAACAGATTTGACAAACTCTTTCAGCTCCCGGTCTTTTTCGTTAGCGCTGCTTAAAATACCGGACCGTAAAATCTCGTTATCAAGTCTGACTGCCTTTCTGTAGCCGCTCAATCCTCCGGTGATTTTTATGATCGAGCTTCTGAGCATCATTTTAAATTGTTTCTTTTCGCCTTCTGTGACATTGATCTTTTCAACAAAATCAAAAGCGAACGCGATATTTTTAAACTTAATAAAATAATTAGACTCGATCTCACAAATACGTTTAAGCAATATCAAATACAAATAAAAAATATGCTCATCTTGCCTCGACTTTAATGCTATATCCTTCATGTCTTGAATAATGATAAACGCCTTGTTGTGGTCGATCCCATTGATATCTTTTAATAATCTGATCAGTGATTTGGGCTGTATCCTGTAGTCTTTTTTCAGGATTTCCAGCATATACAGCAGAATTGCGTGAATGGCTTTCTTTACGTTTTCCCGATAGTACAAAAACGGTCTGGACAAAACGATGATAAAAGAATAGATATATTCGTACTGTAAATCCCCTTTTAACGGGTTCAGCTCTGATGAAATACAGTCCAAAATGATCCGATAGATCTTATTGGGATCTGACCATTCGTGACTCAGTCTTTTATACATCTGATTCTCACAGTAAAACCTTCTGATATGCCGTTCCTGGATATCATCTGATTGCTTTAAAAAGACTTCTTTCGCGCCCTCAAGGTTTTTTATAATATGATAACGCTCTCTCTCAGCCCAATGCTCCTCCATGGATAAAAACGCTGATTTTTTCTTTAAACGTGTTGCCTGTGCTTTTTTACCGCACAGATGACAAGAATCTCCGTAGTTTCTGAGAGAAGGAACGTTAATATCAATAAATGAGAAAAATCTATCTGCGTCGCTTACATAATTGTATTTAGAGGCTGACGAATTTCTGTTAAGCAAGATAATAACCGATTCAAATAAATGTATATTCTTTCTTGCAACTTTGATGTCTAAACGTCTGATCAAAGAGGTGACAAAAGACTTTGCCCTGTAAAAAGAATTGCCCAGTATCAATTCGTCATCAACATAGTGAAAATAGATATTCGTTTCCGCCTGCAGATTCTTTAACGGATTTATGATATAAGAATAGTTAGAATATTTGCTCTCGAAATTGGAACGGAATTCATTTTTTGGATTAAGCGTAATGATCTCGCATTGCGATTCAAATACTTCCGTGCTGATCATGTTAAAAAACCGCTCGTTGCTGTAGTGAGTCGGAGCTATGATAACGTCGATTCTCTCCTCGTCCTTCTTAATAAGTCTGTCACGGATTGTTTGACAATACTGACCAAACTTTTTGGATAATCTTTCATCAGACAGGATTCTGTTTAACAGCGCGTTCGTTCTGATATAATACTGATAATGATTCCCGTCGCGCGTTATATGGTTGTAGTATAAATACTCGCTGAAAACAAAATGATGATCGGCGTCACGCTCGAAAAAATCTATTTTTTCAGCGTCATCCCTTTTTTCAGCGTCTTGATCGTCTTTTTTTTCTTTGCTCAGATCGCCTTCGATCATTTGGATCGGGATCACCGATGTTTCATTGGTCCCGATAATCGGTCTTTCATGCTCCTGTTGATAACACCATTTACAGTCAGAGGCATTTTGCCATTCGCAATAAACGCATATGAGATATTTTGCTTCTATGCGCATCTCTTCAGATCCGCCCTTTCGAGTAAGCAGCCGCTCTGCGCTCTGATGCTCCAGGACTTTTCCGTCATCGAGATCATACACAACGTTACCCGAAAGGAACTCATTAGGCAAAACCTGGATGACAGAATAAAAAAGAGAACGTTCCAAAATCCATTTCTGAATCCGTTTCTTCAGTATTTTCTCTTTTTCATCTTCACTGTAAATATTGTCATACTCTTTTTTCAACTCTTCTGCTAATCTACCAAAACGTTCTCCCTGCTCGTTCTTTTTGTCATACATATCGTTAAATAACCGATCAAATATTTTGTTATATGTACTCAGAGTTGAGGATATTCCGCAGACAAAAACAAATCTGTCGTACTCTGACAAGGGCAGAATGCTGCACTTTCTCAGCCTTTCCTTGGTCATATAGTCCGACGTAGTGTGCTTGGGTCCCTCGTAAATGCAGTAATCCACATCTGTGAACTTAGCTTCTTCCATGATATCTTTTGTCTTTATCATTACAGGCTCGATGTAGGTTTCATATCCTATCATCAGAATTTTTTCAGACTTGTCCGATATAACATCTGATATATCCTTCGCCAAGGAATTTGAAAAAATAGATATCCAATACGCGTTTCCGAATAAAAACTGTGCTTCAAAAAACTCTCCGAGATGTACATCTCCCACTTTTACATGAGTGCTGTTCACATGACATCCCAAATCCACCTTATGGATATCTCTGGTTAATATACGGGTCAATTCCGTTTGCCAAATTTTTCTTGGACCGCAGTCGAGCATTTTAAACTTTTGTATATTCATCGTGTCTCTCCTTCGTCCTCTTCAGCCACATTCCGTTCCAGCGTGGAAACAGATGTATTCAGCTCATCAAAGATTTCATCGTTGATAGCCCCAAACACCAGTTGGCTTACAAGATTCTTCAGTATATCGTCGTACTTTTTCCCTGAAATAAAGATTTCAGCGCTGCAGTCGAGATTGCATAAGAACAGTTCGTTTTGAAGAAACGTCGTGTTCTCTCCCCTGTATGTATAACACAGCGCAATCAACCTGAGCGCCGTCTTCAACAGCCCCATGTTTTGGAACTCGGTGATTGCAACACAGGTAGACTTCTCTGCTTCGAAAGTTTGATCCCGCTTGCTTAAAAAAGAGAGAACCGCCTTGATTAAGTATTCCACTTCAATTCTCCGCTTGATGGTTAAAGCGCTGAGGCACAGGATTTTTCCCTCTTCATAGTTATCCGTCAAAAGCCGCGTCAGTTGATTGATCCTGTCGCTTTTCTCCTGCCTGTTATCCGGCAGGTCAAATTGACTATAGTCGATCTTCAAAGAACATGCGCCAAAGTCCAAATACGAAAAATTATAATTATTTTTACTGATTCCGGTATATACAGACTTAGAAACTTGTTCACGTATCGGAATGACCAGTCTGTAAAAAGTTCCCTGTGCATAGTGATAATTCTCCGCCGCCTGAGGTTTGAAAGAAGGATTTTGTGTATCAGAATAAAAATATTGCTTGTTTTTCAGGCAAAACAGCGCCTCCGTTTTTTTTGCCATAAGATGCAAGGTCTGCAAACCGTAGTGTTCAATAATCATTTTCGGATTATTAAAATACTCATCTATTGTATTACTGATATTGGGTGTCAAAATCCTCTCAAGCGCATTGGGGGAGTCAAGCTCACTCTTCAATTCCGGCTTTCTGTTTTCATCGGCCAAATCAATAAAATTAGAAACTATTGTTCCGTTCGGACAATAATCAACCAGTGTGACTTCTATAAAGAATCCGGCAGCCGAATTGCGCTGATCGGGTTTCATAACGTCAATCAGCGCTTTGGAATCGCCCTTATGGATCCTGAAAGATAAAACACCGTCAGAGGCATAGAAGAAAGTGTTCTCAACGATCTGTTCAAGGCTCAGCGCGTAATCAAGACAGCTTTCAAAGACCAATCCGTAATCAAAGCTATCTGATTGCTTTTTGGTGACTACGGCGCCAAATAGAAGCATTGCCAAAAGCGGGGTATCGTGCTGAAGCCTAATGAAATCTATCACCTTTTCATAACCCCTTAAACGCGTCAAATAGCTATATATACAAAAATACAAATTTATTTTTGCAGGGGAGTATCCAAAGTCGGACAGAACAGTTAGAATCATTTTTCTGTTATATCCAATTTTGTCGTATATTTCTTCATTAAAATGAAAGGAATCATAACAAGAGCGGTAAAAATCCTCATCGACTCTGAAAAACGGCAGAATCTCTCCCGGCAAAAAATCATTATATTGTGAAGGTAGATTTCTTATTCCATCTGCATCCTTGATAAATATATAGTCATATAGGGTCGTGCGATTTGTAAAGAAATACTGTGAAATCTTAAAATATATATTAATATCAACCTCGTTATGAAGGATTAAGAACGCATTAATACTATTTGTTCTAAAGTATTCCTCCAATATCAAAATATATTGCAGATTGATGACATCCTCTTTTCCAAGCTCTACTGTTATGATTATATGCTTTTCGACAGTCTTGCCGTACTCTTCAAGGGTTATTTGTTTATTACAGCTGGTAAAGCTCTCGATTTTGGATAAATCCAAATAGACAGATACGTTGTTATAATAACAAATTGAATTTATAAATGGATCATCCTTCGGAAATTGATTATTGATAATATAATTCGGGATTCTATCAAGTACAAACGAATCCCCTCTGCATTTGATAAACAACACACCTGCATCTTTTGAAATCTTGATCTTTGCCATTTTTCTCTCCTAAAACTATTTGTTTTTATAATTTTATCATGATTCGATTATATTCTCTATAATTAGACAACATTTGTCCTAGAGAAAAACACATCTGTTTCTTGTGCAATTAGCAAAGTAATTCTTAAACAAAGTTGTTAACATAATCGGATAAACATAGTATATGAAATTATCATCCATATCAAACTTCAGCAGCAGAAAGAGCGCGCCCCCAAAAAAATGAGAGCAAACTGATCTATAACTGTTTTTACATTATAGTCGATTATTTTTTGTTTCCAACTTGACAACAGCAGGCGGTATTATATCCTCCGGTTTTTTCCAATGCTTCGGATATAGCATCCTCTCCATTTTCAAATATTTGCATCGTTTTCGGAATAACTAATGTCAAATGCTTCTTTTTGTTCCGAAATCGGAATATTCAATTGACTTTTGATAGATAATATTTTATAATGATTTTATTATAGAAAGAAAGGAAAAGCGCTAGTGGTACAACGAAGAGAATACTTAAATCAACTCAAACAATGGAAAGATGAAAAGGTAATTAAAGTCATTACCGGGCTGAGGCGTTGTGGCAAGTCTACTCTTTTACAAATGTTTCGAGATCATCTGGAATCTTCCGGAATACTTCCTGAACAAATCATCTTCATCAATTTTGAAGATATAGAATTTGAAAACCTTCTGGATTATAAAAAGCTTTATCAATACATCTGTGACAGACTCGTTCCCGATAAGATGAACTATATCTTTCTTGATGAAATACAAGCTGTTTCTGATTATCAGAGGGCGGTCGATAGTTTGTACCTTAAAGAAAACACTGATATTTATATCACAGGCTCAAACGCATACTTACTATCCGGTGAGTTAGCGACACTGCTGTCCGGCAGGTACGTAGAGATCAATATGCTTCCTTTATCGTTTGCTGAGTACTGTGAATTAGTGAGCGGAAATGATAAAGAATCATTATTTGCAGAATATATGCGTTTTGGTTCTCTTCCGTATATTGCTTCTTTAGATCCTGTGTCGGAAAAAGCAGACATCTACCTGGAAGGGATATACAACACCATAATAATTAAAGATATCGAGCTTCGTCAACAACGAAAAGAGCGCGACCCGAATAAGCGAAAAGTAACCGATACCACTCTTCTCAGGAACATTTCGAAATTCTTGGCAAATTCTATCGGCAGTCCTGTTTCCATAAAAAGCATTGCTAACTATATCAGCTCAAACGTCAGACCTATTTCCCAGAATACGGTCGCTGATTATGTTGAAGCTTTAGTAGAACCATATGTGTTTTACCCGATAGAGCGATACGACGTGTTTGGAAAGAATCTTTTAAAACAGAATTGCAAGTATTATATCGTCGACCTGGGAATCAGACGACATTTGCTGTCGCGAAGCAGATATGATCTTGGATTCTCTCTAGAAAACCTTGTGTGTTTAGAGTTGCTCCGCAGAGGATATTCAGTGAATGTCGGCAAAGTCGGGTCTGCAGAAGTTGACTTTGTCGCAAAAAAGAGCGACCAGACAGAATACTATCAGGTCACAGCGTCAATGGTAGATGAATCAACCTTTGATCGTGAAATATCCCCCTTAAAATCCATCTCTGATAATTATCCTAAAACGATCCTCACTCTCGATCGTCTGTCCCTTGGTAATTACGAAGGGATTCTTGTAAAAAATGCAATCGACTGGTTATTGGATAAATAGTGCTTATGAAACTTGTTTATCCTGATTATATTTCTTCACTGATTGATTTTTTACACTTAGTTATTATAACGTTAATCAAATTTGTAGAGATGAATCCTTCGGATTTATATACAGCTTTGGATTTATGTGATTTACACATCGTCAATAAATAGAAATCTCATCCTACGTTAGATTATTTTTCTTGCTGCATAAAGTGTTTATCTATTTGTTGCTGCTCAGCTAATCAAGATTCGTCAATCAAATCCTCTTTCTTCAAACGCGAGCGTATCGCGCCTTGAGTTCTTCTGTGAATCTCAGTTAATTCTTTAATATTCATTCCGCTCATGAATTCAGTCTTTGATTGATCGATCTCCGGATTATATATCTTGATTTCGGCTTTTATGTCGCCATCTAATATTAGTAAATTATTCATTTACTAAATTGAATAAAATCTTAACTTTAGTAAATGATATATTGACACAAGCCGCATTTAACAATATAATAAATTATAGAAGGAGGTGCTAAATATGATTGACATGAATATCATCGTTGCCAAGAACATCAGCAACGCACTAAAAGCGGTTGGAAAGAAGCAATCCGAGCTTGCCGAGGCTCTCGGCTTTTCTAAGCAAATAGTCAGCAATATGCTTTCCGGTTCACGTTCAATCAACGCACTTGAGCTAAAAAGAATAGCAGACTTCTGTAATGTGAGTATGGAAAGCCTTGTTAAGCTGCCGGAGCAGCCAATCGAAACAAATGTTGTTCGTGCATTTATGGGACAGGTTAAGACACAAAATGCAAAAGATGGAATCGAAATTGCCGATAAACTGATTGATATGTATTTGTTTCATGCGCGTGTGCACGATAGTTATATCATAGGAATGACAGAACGGAGCAGTCTGTAATGAACAAAGTACTTGAGAACAGTCTTTTTCAAATAAATCCCGACCGCTTTCAGAAATTAAGACGGTATGTCGGTGAATTCAATACATCTTATAACGGGAACAACATCATACAAGACGATATATTTATTATTGTGCGTAATTATGCCAAGAGAAACGGAAAGCATATAGAGTTGTTTCGTCTTCCGGTATACGATGAGGATTTTTGCGCCTTTACCTGTGTCAGAGAAGGAAAAATCTTTACTGTGATAAACTCATATCTCCCTATCTGCAAACAAATTTTTGCCGCAGGTCATGAATTGTATCATATATGGCGTTATGTTTCAGATTCCGACGACTCTTTGCCGTTAAGCGGTTCTTTTCTTACCGCTGATAATATGGATGAAGAAACAGCTAAAAACGAAGACAATGAAGCTAACGCCTTTTCCGCACTGTTGCTTGCTCCTAAAAGCGCGATCACTGAACAAATAGAAATATATGATCTTGGTCAAAAGGAATTCGATTTGGACGATGTTATCCGATTAATGGATGTGTTTGCAATCCCGTTTAAGGCGATGGTCTTACGTTTATATGAAGAAAAAATAATAGACGCAAAACGAGCCGATTATCTTCTCGAAAAAGGGTCCGTCGACAATCAGAAACATTCTATGAGAAGACAAAACACCGCTTTACGCTGGCAAAAGCGTACCGAAGATATAGCGGATATCGGTACACTACATTCATTGATTCAGGATAATATGGAAGCAGGATGCCTTCCGAAGCAAAGAATCGAAGAAGATATTCAATTTTTGGAAGACAATAACATCTGGGACTTTGAAGAGTGAGGCGCATTATGGAACAAGACAAAAGATGTGCCATGCTGGACGCCGATTTTATCTCTAAACTATATGAAAGCAATCAGATGATAGTCCGCATACTCAGTATCGCTGATTTCAATTTTTGTCTATCATAAACAAACAGGCATTGAGTTGAGCAGACATAATCACCAAGCGCTTCAATGGTTGAACACAAATACCGACATAACTGTTTATTCGGATCGTGATCTGATTCAGCAAATGTTGGAACTATTCAATATATCTGCCTATACATATTATGCTGATATGCTGCGCAGAAGCTGTGACATTTTTTCTCAGGGCTTCTATAATCAATACTATAATAAAATCATTAATAAATCCCTCGATAAAGATTTTTCTCTTTATCGAGGGATTTATTGTATGTCAACTCAAAGAACACATTTTTCGTCTTCGGAGGGTTTGCTGTTAATACAACCTATCGGTCACATTAAGCCGATCCCCAAGGTGTACAAAGGAATCGACTCCGACCTTGCGCGGGATAATCTTGAAAACGATATCCCCAACGCAAACTTGCAAGATTACTAAATTATTACGGTTGCAATAATATTGTTTTACTGCATATCATCGTTTGTAAATACATATTCGCTGACCTCGTCATCGATTTCTTCGCGGATGCACCAGAACGGACTGTAGGTGCCTCCGTCACCGTCTGCGAACACGCCGATCAGATGAACAGATAAATCGCTGTCAAGCAGTTCTGCCCAATACCGTTCGAATATCCGCCAGACTCCGTACCGATTCATCGTCCTATCCTGTTCCATCGCAATGCTCGGATGCTGACCGAGGGACAGACCAAAATGACCTGCGTCTCTATCCTTTGACCCTGCTTTACGGTACTCCGGATGAGATAGTCTGAGTGGTTTTGTGGGTGATACACGGCACAAATAGCAATCAATAAACGCGATATTGCCCTGAATATCTGTGAGATAAAGATTTTGATCATATACATAGGCTGTTTCGCTTTGTAAGGCTGTGGGATCCACATGATCTTCAAGATTCATTCGCTTGATCTCTTTGATATCCAGATAATCCGGGACCAAGCGGCCTCTTTTCAAAACGAGCTCCACGCCCGGCTCCATGACGTCGTCAAATATCAGCATAACACTTCCCTCCTAACTTACAGTGCCTAAAACCGGTTATCTTGAACATAACGGCATAGCAATCCCTTAGCAGAAGCAGAGCTGCCGTTTTGCAGGCAGTCAAAGCTGCCAAACACCCAGAACGCATCCTTTGCTCGAGAAACGGCAACATTCATTAATTCCGTATGGTTGTCAATGAAAAAACCGCTTTCATTTGCTCCGTATGTAGTGGAAAAGATAATAATATTTCGTTCTGCACCTTGAAACGTATGGACCGTACCGACGGTTACCGGAACCGTCTGAAAAGCAAAAGCCTTGCGCAGCTGCGTTCTGATCTCATTCGCCTGCGCCTTAAACGGAGTGATGACCGCTATGATATCTTCTTTTCTTATGTTTTTGTCGGTATTGCCGTAAGCGTCACACAGCTCTCCGAAATGAGTCGCGATCCATAGTGCGATCTCTTTCGCTTCTTTCACGTTCTTTCGGCTGGAACCGACCTTCTCGGAGTTCGGCGTCGGTATATCATGACAGCCGATGATCGGGTATTGCTTCATTTTTTCCGGACGTTTCGTGTCTTTTAACCCGCTGCCGCGCTTCGGTTCCAGCCTGTTCTGATACACCAAATCATTGCAGTATCGGATGATCTCATCGTAACACCGTCGATGCTCGCTGAGAAACAGTCCTTTATAAGTATTGCCTTTATATGCTTTGCTATAGGGACAAGCTCCGAGCGCAAGCTTCATTACACTGGACTGTGAGGCATTTAATCCGCGTTTCTCCAGTAAAGAAAAATCCTCTTGTTGCTGAATCACACCGCAGTCCAAAGCGAGCGCCATATCCAATTGACGGCATAACCCCCATACCGGCGGGATCTGAAACTCATCCCCAACCACGATCGCTTTCTTTGCCAGCGCAAATGACGCCGCAGCAACCTCCGGTGATGTTTGTCCCGCCTCATCAACGATCAACAAATCGATATAGTTCATCAAATAACGATCGTTATACATTTTCATTTTTGACGGCAGCATATAGAATGTCATTACAAAACACGGTGACAGCATTGACAATTGGCGATACTTTTTTGTCAACACCGGATAGGTCGTCTTCCAAATATCTGTCTCTTTGATCGGCTCCTCTTCCAGCCAAACACATTCATAATAATGAATCGCCAGCCAAAACGACCGCCACCTTAAAGAAACATCTAAATACTCGTTTATTTCTTTAGTTGTTGATTCACTGATGAAAGCGTTGATTGATACTTCTTTCCCATCTTTTTTAGGATGAACGCATCCTGACGCTTCGATTATCTCATTGCCGATCATAACAGCTTCGTTCAACAAAGATTCCGTTTCCTTTGCTCGATCATTAAGCCCTTTGATCTGAACGTCAAAGTTTAAACTCTTTTCTTGTAATTCTTTGATCCGACTGTCTGTAGCTTGGATTCGGTTTTGATAAAAGGCCAACATATCCTTTGTTGTATGCGCTGACGAAGCTTCTGTGATTTCGCTCTCCGTTTTAAACGCCTGCGTCCAGCGGATGATCTTTCTGTTAAAAGATGGGACAAAACCGAACATACGGATATACCAGGAAACCTGCGATTGAAAACTCTTCTCCCACTCTTCCATGCGCAGGCACAGGCTCTGTCGCTTATTCAAAGCCGCTACCCGGAGAGCGTCGATCTCCTGCTTTTTATTCTCAATAGCATGTATTTCCTGAGCGTTCTGATAAAGATAGTCCTTTACGAAAAGACCGTTTGTCGCTCTCATAATATCGGCGTGCTTGTTGAGAAAACGACGTTTCAAGCTTTCACTCTTAGTCAGCTCGTGATAAACCGCATCCCTGCATTCTGCAATATCAGTCAAACAATGTCCGAAAAATGCTTCACAACAACATAGCATCTTCTCCTTTGACTCTTTTCGAACATCTTCCTGATTTATTGTATTGATCATATCAGTATCAATCTGATACTTCTTCGATTGTCCTTTTTTAGAAGAGGAAGGGAAATAGGTTGCCAAGCTGTCGGCCGCCGTGACCCATCTTAATTCCAGACCGGATGGATCGGTAGACCTTGGCTGAGAAAAGGAATCGATTATATTTGTTACAGCCTGATTATTGGTTGATGACGCAACGATGATCGGCGCCTCTGCTTTCATTAATGCGCGCTTTGTGACACAATCCGCGACAACAGATTGTAAAAGCGTTGTTTTACCTGTTCCCGGAGGTCCGCTGACAGCCAGTATCTCTCCGTCTGCTAAAAGATTCAAATGATCAAGCGATTCGCGCTGCGACTCCGCCAGAGGATAGCGGTTGCCCATTTGACCGGAATGATTCAACATTGCTTTCAGCGGATCATCTGTCAGCGGGCGACCAGTCGCCTCACCAAGAGCTGTAAAACGTCTATATAAGGGCAGCTCATTTATACTATGTTGAGTCAGAATAGCGTCATAGAGTTTTAGAATATGCTGAGAAGCAACAACGGTAGTGTCATTGATCATGTAACATCTCTTATCAAACTTAAGCACAGCGTCATTTGGGACTGCCAAGCTTGAGATATCCTCATGAGTCACCGTTTGATACATTAAACAGATATAGTCCCAATAATCGTTCCAACTCTCGATTTTTCGGCGTTCCGCCGCTGTTTGTGAAAGAAAAACGTCTACATCCTCTGCTTTACCGATACTCAACTCCGCCTCTATCATCGGTTCCATATATTCTCTTACAAACCACGGGAGTTTTCCCTCGTTTTTGGCAAGGATTCCTCCTTCACAGAGCTTTGCGGGAACAAAGAATACGCAAGTCAACTCTCTCGGCTTCTGCGAATCGCTAACACCTTCTTCATAAGGAGATAACAAGTTCTTTAATGCAATCAGTATTTCATATTCTCTTGTGGGGAGTTCCTTATCAGACCGGTGTTTTTCGCTGTCCTTCAACAGTTTTTCATAGTAATCTTCAAAGCCTTCTCCGGTTGCGATATGATTCATATCGGTAATAAGCAGTGAATCGTCATTCAGTTCTATGCTCTGACTTGATTGAGCTGCTAACGCCTTTCGCAAATATTTGGTTACCTTCATAATTTCCCTCGCTCTTTTTCGTCCCTATTATCAAATTGTGTCAATTGTTGCCAGATTGCACTTCTTCTAATCAATATAAATCAATTAATAATCTTTATTGCGGTTGAAAGTATTATCGCTTTGACTGAACGCAAAAAGCAGCATACAGCGGAGCAGATTTTATGTCGTTCTCAAAACCGAATTTCTATGCGGAGATTCTGACTGAATATGCGGGCTCAAAGAGCCGAACATATTCCCTAAGGCTCTTTGAATCGACATGCTCCCCGCTCTTCACTTCAGCAGGAATCAGTTCTCCGTTTACAAGCGATATATTATAACTCGTTTTAGAAAATGATGCAAAATATTGCGCATAACCAGCATTAATTTCTTAAATAAATCTAGATGACTTTGCATTATATTCTACTCTATCACTTGCTTCTTTATTTCTAATACTATTCATACTCGTTCTATCTTTCCATAAAAATTATTACTAATCTGCCATCACCGCTGCACTTGTTTGAAAACCCTTTCCATAGTACACAAAAACAAAGAATCCGGAACAATCAGTTCTTTAACGCTGTTATCGGTACTACGAATACTCCATCAGGACGTCGGTAAGCAGCTGTTGCCATTCCGCAAATCACACATAATACCTTAGGAGGTACCCCTTTGGGATCTTTAGCGATATCGTTCTCGATTTTGATCAAATTAGCTGCTGCATCATCGATCTGATTAGCGCCGAGCTTGATTTCAAAGGCACACCAGTTCCCGTCACTCAGTTCAATTACTGTGTCGATCTCGCGACTCTGATAGTCCTGATAGTGAAATGCTTTTGCACCAAAAGTTTCTGCATAGATCCTCAGATCTCTTTCACACAGTGCTTCAAATAAAAAACCAAATGTGTGCAGATCATTCAAAAGCCGCTCTTGATTGGCATTTAACAGCGCACAAGCAAGAGCAGGATCACAAAAATGTCTTTTCTCTGCTTGCTTAACTCTGACAGAAGAACGAATATTTTCCGAGAAAGGCAAGAGATTATCCGTCAGAAACAATCGATCAAACACATCCAAGTAGGTTGCGATCGTATCCCTGTCGATTATCTCATCATCTGTTTCCTGAATATCTCTCAATAAACGACTATTCGTTGCTGTTGTACTTTCGTTACGGGCAAGCGATCTTAACAACAACCTTATTTTATGCTTGTTATACTTTGTACTATCCAACCTTTGAATATCGTCATCTAGTATCGCGCTGATATACGACTTCGGCAGTATATCAGCATTTTCTCTGCTGACATCGATATTCCCGGGCCATCCGCCTCTAACCACATAGTATATCAGTTGCTTAATATCTACATCACCTGTTAAGCACGGAGAAAGTTCTCCTCGACAAAGCGCTTCAAGCGATACCTGACCGGAAGAATCCCCCGACTCATACAGTGACATCGTACGCATACGCAATTTGCTGATTCTTCCTGCACCGCTGTGTAAAATACCTTTCCTTTTCGGTGTAGATGAGCCGGTCAGTATAAATTGAGCGCTTTTCGCTCTCTGATCGACAGCATATCGTACTGCATCCCAAATCGATGGAACCTCTTGCCATTCATCGATCAGGCGAGGTGTCGCTCCTTCCAAAATGGTTGCCGGAGCTATCTCCGCCAGTTGTCTGTTTTGAAAGTTATTTGCAGGGTCCCCAATCAGATATTCACTGTTACAGTGATAGGAAGATGTCCACGTCTTCCCGCACCATTTCGGCCCTTCTACACAAACAGCTCCAACGGCAGTCAAATATTGTTCTACGCGAGAGTCGATCATTCTGGGCTTATACTTTTCCTTGTTTGCAATGCTCATAGTTAACCTCACATTTGTCATACTGTTAACATTATACTTCATTCCGCAGAATTAATCAATAAAATTACGCAAAATTATTTGAAAATATTCCGCAAGATTTCCATATTATATTCCTCATCATTTTAATAACAAAACACACATCGTGTATTGTGTTTTCTCTTTTAATAAATCGAACAATTTATTACAATCTAAATATATTTGAATTTCATTAATCTGGATTCGCATTGCATATTAGCAGAAAAGCCGACAGGATACCCCATCGACTTTTTCATGATCGTTATTATTTTGCGTTTGGAATCGCCAACAACTCCCGAGCTCTTTTTTTGATATGATATTCGATCGCCTGCAAGCGCCCCTCGGGCAGATTGATCGACGGGTGTCTGGTAAAGGTGAAATTCACCAACCGTCTCAGCTGTGTCTTTTGTTTACTTCCCATGATCGCTCTGCATACATCCTCAAAGGAAATACAATAAGGCGTAGTCCTTGTCTTAGCGTACGCATCGAGGTCATCCGGCATAGCAATCACCTCGTTTCATGATGTTATCATATTTGATAATACTTGTCTATACTGTCAATGTGCTATGAATGCTATCAGTCACTTTTCCTTCTATCTGATTCTCTATCGGAATCAATCATCGCAAACTGTAAAATGACCGGTTTTTATCATGTTGCTCGGTGAGACAGCGCCTTGCTGTCATCATCACAGCAAGCCCTCACTGTCATTCGGTTTTAAGAACATCACATAGTAAATCGGCAGATAGTATATTTTTTCTTTTTGGGATATTTCTCTGGTATTTGAGAATACAATTGCCTTTCGGATATTATAATCTTCGTTGGAGAGCAACGCATTCAAAGCGCTGTGGACTTGATAATCCTTCCCGGATTTTACCTCGATAGGCAGTAACGATAAAGCATCATAATCATCGACGACATAATCGATTTCGCCCTTCTTGCGATTGTCGTAGTAGCGCAAATCAAATCCATGAGCGCGTAATTCCTGTGCCACAACAGATTCATATACCGTGCCGAGGTTGATGCTTTTCTCATTATCCAGCACCGCGCGGATATTGTATCGATACAAAATGTTTGTCAACAAACCGACGTCGTTCAAATAGAGCTTGAGTAAGTTTTTATTCTCGGACTCGATCAGTGGAAATTTTGGATTGGAAACCGCCTTAACATCTAATGCCACGCCTGCGGAGATCAGATATTCAAACTCATCCTGATAATCCGTATAGCGCTTGCCTTTCTTATCCTCGATATCCTTGAACACAACACGCTTTTTCTTGTTTTCCAGATTTAATGGAATCATTTCATAAATACGTTGAATTTTCAGTTTTCGGTAATTCTCTTCCTCATACTTTGCTGCGTCAGCGACATAAAAGTCATGAATGTCACTTTGGATCGCTCGGACATTGGCAATGTTTTTACTTTCGAGGAAGCTGTTGACCGAATCAGGCAAGCCGCCTATCAACAGATATTTCTTGAATAGATCCAGAACACGATTGTGAGTATTCTCGTCCAAACTCTCATTTGCCAGATACTTTTTTCTCAGAATCTCGATCGCCGTAGCGTTGAATCCATTGGCAATCAAGAATTCTTCAAAATCCAGCGGGTACATCCTTTTTCGCAGAATACTGCCGATCGGGATAGACGTAGTCTTTTTCAGCGATACGCCCAACATAGAACCACTCGCAATATAGTTATAGCGATTATCCGCACGCAGGAATTTGAGCAACGTAAGGAGCTGAGGATACTGCTGGATCTCATCGAGGAAAATCAGCGTATTTTCCTTCTCTTTCATCCTTTCTCCCGCGATCATGCTGACCTGAAGATAAAAGTCGTCGACCGTCCTAACGTTTTCAAACAGACGGTCGCCTTCATAATCCTCGACAAAGTTCAGCTCGATATAATTCTCAAAGAGCTTCTTGCCGACATGATTGATGATAAAAGTCTTTCCGATCTGACGTGCGCCGTCAATCACTAATATCTTGTCGGAATCAGAGCGCAAATGAGTCTCGATAAATGCTTCGATTTTGCGATATAACATGGCAATCACACTTTTCAATATATTTTTGAGGTATTATACTACACTTTTCAATATAAATGATACCCTAAAAAATACACTTTGTCAACAAGGCTGTTTAATTTATTGTCATTGAAAATCCCGAATTGTTCCCAACTTGACAACAGCAGGTGCTCTTGTTGTCCCAATATTTTCCATTTTCTCTGTATTTTATGTGTTCAAGATAATAATCCATACAAAAGTACTGCTCAGAAAACGATATGATAATCAAAGAAACCTGAAATTATAACCACTCCAAAAAATCTCAAATGATTATTCTTCTATATACCCAATGAATAATATCAGACCTATCCCATACATATCTCAACGTTCTTTCCGCTGAAAGCTACCCCGTATTTAACGATAGTTTCAACACCTCTTCTATGCATTTCAGTATCATATCCACGAGTATTGATTTGATTCAATGCCTCCTGAGCAAGTGAATTTAAACTTAGCGATTCGCAATCCTTCTCATGCTTTAGCTCAAATAATATTCCGGGACGCTTTGCTTCCTTCGGCTCTAACTGAATGTCAAACCTTCCTTCCCCTGATTCTCTGTTTGAAGATACATAGTATTGATCGTCAAACATCGCGCAAATACCGAGTAATAGTCCATGAAAAAACAGTTCTTTGGTTGTATCATAACAGCTGGCAGATTGCAGCAATAGATTTCTTATATGCTTTTGAAGTTTTACGATATCATTCGTATAAATAGCCTCTTGAATTCCTGTTGCGGTAGACTGACTCACAAATCCTTCCAGCTTTTGCAAAATCTCCTTGTTATATACAGTCTTGATCTCCTTATTAGGCAGTGATACCTCGCACATATAATCGCCGTTAGGAGAAATATCCGCGTTTTCTGCTTTTAAGTAACCCGCCACTAACAAAAAACTGTAAATAGTAGAAGGATTGTTTTTTATCTGAGGATATATTACTCCGGTATCAATCAACGCAGTGAATTTTTCACCTTGTAACAGTTGCTCCAATCTTTCATATATCTCTTCATCTGCGTTCCCAATCACTTCGGAAATGATATCATTGCTTCCGGTTGACTGCCAAAAAGGTTTGGGCTTACAGCGATTACCAAAATAATTAATTACCGACCATGGATTAAAAATCTCTGTATCTCCAAAACGATAACCATCATACCATTCGCCGATCTCTTTTATTTTGTCCGATGCATAATAGTATTCAGCCATTGCTTCAACCTCTTTCCGAGTAAACCCAAAGTATTGACTGTATTTATCATCGATCACAGAATTGGTTACCAAATTATTTAATCCACTGAAAATACTTTCCTTTGCTACACGAAGAATTCCTGTCAAGAAGCCATATGCCAAATAACTGTTATCCTTCAATCCACCAGAAAATAGATTTCTCATAAAATCTATGACTTGATCATAAAAATTCTTCGAGTGACCCTGCTGGATCGGAACATCATATTCATCTATGATGATAATAACATTTTCGCCGTAATGCTTTGAAAGCATACGGGACAAAACATCAAAAGATCTGGATAAGCCCACCTTATCCAGCTTTTGATCAACCGCGTCTTGATAATACCTTTTATCGCTCTCACTGCATTTTGGGGAATCAATCAATTCATGATGCCTATCAAATTCATTTGCGATCGTCGCTTTCAGCATTTCAAATGTGTCTTCCCAGTTATCGAACTTGATGTCTTTAAAGGACACATAAATAACAGGAAACTTTCCCTGATAAGAACGGTACTGTTCTCCACAGTTCCATATTTTTTTATCTTGAAAAAATATGGATGTATCCTCATCGCTTAATTCAAAAAACACACGTAGCATATCCATATTCAGAGTTTTTCCAAAGCGCCGCGGGCGGGTGAACAACGATACCTTAGGACGCTCATCCAGAAAATCTTTTATCAACATAGTCTTATCAATATAGTAGTACTGAGTTGACGCAAGACGATATTCCGAAATACCGATAGGAAGCGGAAGCAAAGTGCCAAAGTGTATATCTCCCTCAGGCTGTTTTTTTCGACGCTTATCCATAGGTTTTACCGCATTAATTGGAATAAGCCATTCTTTTTTGCCTTTTATGGCGCCGGGTATTTCACCATTACGACACATTTGAGCTACTCGGGTGCTTGTAAGTTTCCACTTACCGGCTGCTTCTTTTGCCGATATCATTCCATCCATTTCTATTCCTCCAAAAATATGTATATATTATTATAACTTTATTTTCGAAAATATGCAACCGATTTTCGAAAATATATACTCTTGTTTCGAAAATATATATCTTCATATGAAACTTTATGCTTCTTTTAACAACATCCTGATAATAGCTTTGTGAAAATGAGACTATATAATGATCCAGAGACAGATACTTTTTCTTCCATATTAGTGCTTTCTTTAGAAAGCACTGCTCAGAAAACGATATGTTAATCAAAGAAAAACTACTTCTCGAAAGATATAATATTACATCTAAATATAAATATAATTGAATATCTTGCTTCTGGATTTTGCATTGCGTATCGAAAGAAAGCCGACGGGATAACCCATCGACTCTTTTTCATGATCGTTATTATTTGGCATTTGGAAGCGCTAACATCTCGAACTCTTTTTTGGATATGGTAAACCATTATCACATATGTCGAAGCAAAGGAAATAGTTTATGATACTATGCAACTCTTTGAAGTTTCAAATCCTCTCAAATCTTATACAAATGGATAAAGTTAGCATCTTCTTACAGAACTCAAAAAACAATTTTTCACTCTATTCGGCGCTTGGTACTTATCAACCATATCGCTCTTTACTGATTAATGCTTGGATCAGGCTTGTTCCTAAAATCTTTTTTGATACTGAGTCCGGGAAGTAAATACAATACTGATGGACAGCCGAGAAGGTAACATTATATTTTCTAATATAATCTTCAAGTCTGTTTATTGTCCATTTATTTCGATCGCTGATATTGATCAATCTCACAGCTTCTAAGAAGCGAAGAACAGCTACATTAACCGCTGAGATTTCTGTCGGAGGCTTTATTAGGTAAATCTCCTTATCACCCAGTCTCACTTTCCTGCCTCTGGATTTTTCTTTGTTGGTAACTATAATCATCACATCAGGTTCACAATTTATCAGACCTAAAACCTTTAATAATTTATCACCCGAAACATATCCAAAAACTTTGCCGTCCCGCTCTATGTACTTCTCCCTAATAACTTTACTTACGTCAAGCTCTGAAATACTTTCCCGATTTTTTCTTGGACGGTAATATATCCCAGTCGCGTATCTTACTAATTGTCCTGACGCCGTCAACTCACTTAACTCATGGTCAATCCATTGCCGGGAACGGGTTGGATACATCTTGATAATGTCTTCAATAAAAATCGGCTCATTCACTTTTATTAGATCAAATAATTTTGGTTTCTCTCCCATTTCATCGCCTCTTTGATCGAATTATAAGATATTTTGACTATTCTTGTCAATATTTCTCGGATATACAAAAATTTAATCATCAAAATATGGCTTATCTAAGCCATTATTGAGGAATCCCGAATTGTTCCCAACTTGACAACAGCAGGTGCCATAGCGGCGCCCATATTGTTCTGATCGGTGATCTGAAAGTCGATGATCCTACCGAGACGTGCGGAATGGAGATACGGTTTTCGCGAAATATGTGATCGAGGATCTTCGGGAATACTCTTACCGTCTCCGCTTTCTAACACACACGCCCCCGATCCGGTAACGGTCCACTGGGCTGTCGGGGGCCGCTGAGAGCCATATTCGAGTGGGAAGCGATACTGGCGCTCTGCCGTGCAGTAATGGGAAGACGCGGCGCAGACCGCGCGCTTTGCCGCACCGCTTTCGATTGCGATAGCGGACAGAATCATCGACAGCGCCATGGTAGAGCACGCCCCGTATACGCCCGCGTAAGGGATATGATAAGATCGCATCGCAAAGCTGCTCGCCACGCATTGATTCAGCAGATCGCCGCAGCAGGCAAAGTCGATCTGCTCCTGCGTAAAGTCCCCTTTATTCAGTGCGACCCGAACGGCAGTGTTCATCAGCTCGCTTTCCGCCTTCTCAAAAGTTTCCTTGCCGACATAGCTGTCGTGAATGATACGGTCAAAATAGTCGCGCAGAGGACCTTCTCCCTCTTTCTTGCCGACTACAGCGGCACAGCTCGCAATATATGGCACATTCTCGAATATCAGATTACCATCTTTATTTCTCATGTGAATACTCCTTAATCAATGTCATACATTAGTATTCACAGTTTTATGGATATCATGCCGATAAAATCGAAAGCTCCCGACGCATGATCGAGAGCCTTGCACCAACCAATGTTTATTTTTCAAACAATCGCAAACTGCTGTAGACCTTTTTCCTTTGCGCGGCTTCTTTGAGCATCTGCTTTGTCCCCGAGGATTTGCGCCTGCCCGTTATCAGCAAGCCGATATACTTACCTCCCTCGGCAAGATAGCCGATCGGCAACAGAAATCGGTGTTTATCGATTGCTTTGTAGTCCTCAATAACTTTCTTGTTCAGCGTCCTGAAGCCCTGCTTGATGATGCCGTCGGAGCTGACAGTACGCTCGCCGCGGTCGGAGATATACTTGATCTCACGATAGCGGTTCATATCCTTAAAACCGAAGTTTCCGCCGCTTAAGATATCGTTCATCAAGCTCTCAAGCTGTTCAGAGCTTACTTCTTTGCGCTCGATCGCCTCGATCGCCCAGACCCGCTTCGGAGCACCGAGATATTTGATCCCCAGCAAGGTAAGAACCTGCGCGAATTTCCAGAGTCCGAATTCCTTGAGCTTCTTTTCAAAGATCTCACGAAACTCCGCGTCACTCAAGTCGGACACAAATACCACCCAATCGCAAAGGTGTCTGAGTCCCACTCCTTCGCTCGTCAGGTGAGAAGCGGTATGCAGCAACATGATCAACCCGTGATGGAATCGGTCGGGCACACGGCAAAGGACGCCGTCACAGGTCTTTTCCACTGCTGTCTCGATCGTTCGGCCTACCTCCGCTTCTATCAGTTTGCCGATCTCTCCCGAGGGCACTCCGTTCACGCTTCGGTGCATTTCCCAGATGCTCATGGGAGGACGGGTGTAGGCGACATGGATACCGTCGTCCTCATCGCCGTGATCGATCGCAAAGCCTGCCTGCTCCAGTACCTCCCCCGCTCTCGTCATATCGGACGGGTCTACCAAAAAATCTACATCGCCCATATTGCGCAGTGAAGGCTCGGGATAGTACATCGCTGACGCCAAGCCTTTGATCACGACATAAGGGATCTGACAAGAAGTCATCAGCTCATGCAGTTCTCCGTGCTCGTCAAAATTGCGTGTGCAGGCTATCGCGTGCATCAGATTCATTTCACTGTATTGCTCAGCCTTTTCACCGCTGAGCACACTCTTTATCTGACTTTCAAGCGTATTAAACAGGAGAGAATAGACCGCCTGAGATTTGCTTTCCTTCAACAGCGGTTCGATGTACTGCTCGTCAACAGCGGGCATATCCCTGCCGAACAAAGCGCCTCCGACGATCTGCAACAGCAGAGCTTGAACATTATTCATCAGGCTTTCCTCCTTTTTCGGATTTCAGAAACAGCTTGCGCCATAGCAAGGTCAGCAAATAGGACATGCTGCCGATCGCCGTGCCTACCGTATTGCAGATTACATCATCTGCTTCCGCCATTCCTAACGCAAAGAAATATTGTATCATCTCAACTGCAAAAGACAACGCAAAGCCGATCATGATCGCCAGCAGTACCCTTTTCGCCGTATTTCCTTTCAAAACAAACGGCAACGCTAAGCCAAGCGGCTCAAATAAAAAAGTATTCATCAGCATAGAGCGATAGAATTCAGGCTGTTCGATCGCCCTTTGAAAAGAAGAAAAGGGAATGAAATCATGCCCGAGACTCGACTCGCCGCGCGAGAATACCGTCGCGTACAGAATGATCGCCGTATACGCGATCGAAACGATCAGTCCGATCAGCCGCATCCTTTTATAAAGAAGCGCGCCGAAAACCGACCATGCAATCAATAAAATGACCATGATTATCATGATCGTAGACAGGTCTGCAACATATATTTGATGAAAAAATGAATGGATCATAAGTTTACAAAAAATTCATCATCGGTTCAGCCCGAGACGCTCGAGGAAATCAAACTTTTCCGTACCTGAGGACATACCCTTTGCGATCGGTTCGCCGTGGAAAACCGCTGACAACCCGCGCTTGATATAACGGAATATCTGATACAGCCACGCAAAACGCCGCAGGAAAGGGTGCTCCTGACTTTTCGTCCAATTCTGTTCCCCTCTTGCCTGCAGATATCGAAACAGTCCCATTCGACGGGCGCTGATCGTGATATACTCCGCCGGCTGAATTTCCTCCGTCAGCTTACTGCCAAAATCTCCGTAATCAAAAACGGCTTCGAGCAATTCCTGTGCTGTATCTTCATCGGCAGGATCACACCATGTAATGGGATCGGTCAGTCCGAACCACTTCTTGCACATACTCGTCATCGTCACAGCAAGCGTTTCAAGCCCTGCTCCCCGCGCGAGCTGTGCAAAGCCGGTTTCCCAGCTTTCATCGTTCAGATTCGCGTGGACGAACATCATCCAGTCGATGATCTGACGGATACCGAGACCGCCCTGTAAGTGATGGCGCACATGATCAAGCAGGACCAGCCCATTGATCATCTCGGGCAAAACAGGAAAATGATGATTGAACACTTCACGGGTTGAGATATCAGGAAAGCTCTCCAAAATCAACGGGTCGATATCCCATTTCTCGTCACTGTAACGATGATGAAGCTCCAGCACAACACCGCGTATCGTATAGCTGTAGTCCCGATCCGTACCGTGATCCGAGTTAAAAGCATATCCATTCTCATCCATCAAAGAACGCGCGCTCTCAAAATATTCAGGGGGCACCAAAAAGTCGATATCCCCCATTGCGCGTCTGAGGGGAGCGGGATAATACATCGCCGCGGCAAAGCCTTTGAGGATCACGAGAGGGATCCCCGCGGCCTCGAAAAGCCGGATCTGCTTTGTCTGTTCATTCAGCAGATTCAAAAAGTTAGCTGTGTTTCTCGCGACAGAGGTCTGCCATTTCGCAGCTTCTTTTTTCGGAACAGCAGGAGCCGCCAGCGCGACCACCGCCTGATCCTTCGCCTCTTGCAGTACCGCGTCCCAGTCAACGCCAGAGGAAAAAGACGGTTTCGTCTCAAACAGTGACGCCTTGATCAGTTCAAGGAGCGCCTGTTGATTTACATTGATCATAAGCGACCTCCTTCAACACACACTTTAACAGGTTAATAGTATCATACTGACCTCTAAAATGCAAGTAGCGGAAAATCTGCAACTATATGTGCCGGTGAATGATCGTCATTTATTCCTCAATTCTGTATTATGATAAAAGTGTATCATTACCAACAAACCGCCATGAATCAATCACGGCGGTCGTTATCCTTGTTCGGTTTCTTCATTTTCTGTTGGTTCTTCTGCGGCTTCACTCTCGCTTGGCTCCTCTGCGACCTCGCTTTCGTTTGGTTCTTCCGACACAGACTTCTTTTTCTTTTCAGCCGTTTTCCGTCCGATCAGAACGCCTGCATAGATCAGCGCGGCAAATAAGACGACGATACCCGCGCCGATCAAAATGTATTTCACGGCGTGGTTTTTCCGCAGATCTATGACTTCACCCGTGGCAGGATCGACATAGACGTCCGAATCGGAGGCTTCATTAAGGTAGGATCTTGAAGATGATCCGTTTTTATCTGTTTTTGAGGACGCCTTAGTCGACGCTGTTGAAGAAGAGCCCGCTGCGACATCGTCCTTTCCGAGCTTCACCTCGATAGAGGAATCCGGGAAAGCGCCCATCAGCTTAGGCTCGCTGTCCGCCGCCTGAGCGATATGCAGATCAAAGGTGCAGGTTCCTGCCTGAAGGGCTTTGAACGCGACTCGGCACAGCTTGCCTTTGATTGCTCCGCTGTCCGCCAAGGCGATCTTTACTGCTCCATTCTCCTTTGCCGAACGCACGGAAGTGGATTTCTCCGCGGCGCTTACCTCACGAAACTCAGCAAAGCTCTCGTCAAAGCCTAACTCCATCACCGCGGCGCTTGTGTCAACCGTGCTGTAAATATCAATATAAAACACGTTGCTTTTCTCGGTCTTCGGCGAATACTCACAGTAGAAGCCGCTGTCCGCCGCACAGGGGATCCCAAAGAATATCAACAGCAGAATAATCGTCAAAGCTGCTATCCGCTTCAAGCCCTCACCGCCTCTCGTGGTTCTTCGTTCATCATACATAAAAATTCGATATTTGTCTATAGCTCTCAAACAAATCATATTAAAAATAAGCAAATCATATTAGAAATAATGCAATTACGCTCAGACTAAGTTCTTCATATATCCTCCCTGTCATATTACCCTACATTAGAGGCATCGTTCAAAAGATTTCGCGTATAAAAGCACAAAACTCCCCCATCATCTGCAGATGGGGGAGTTGATTGTACTTGATCGGAATATGCTTACTGCGTGAGTATAATTACTCTACCGTCACATACTCATTGATCGGATAACTGACACTCAGTTTTGCAAGATAACGCTGAATAAAGGTAGCGTCAATAATATTTAACTTACCGTCTCTGTTAACATCGCCGTTTCTCTGTGCGATGGTTGCATCAACCCCTTCGGGAAGAGGCATTTTTGCATCATAACGCTGGATAAGAGAAATGTCACGCGTCACAACCTTATTGTTGTTATCAGTATCGCCGAGCAGATAGGTCTCGGGAGCTTCTGTCGGCTGGGTCTCGCCGGGCTTTGTGAAGGATGCGCTACCGTCGATGGAGAAGCCGGGCTGTAACTCGCCTTTTCTGACGATAACGGTAAGATCAGCGTCAGCAGAAGCCAGCATATCCAGAGTGGTTCTGATCTCTGCGTCGCCTGCAGCAGTGACCTTGTAGCTGGTTACAGCCAGCAGAGCATTGTCGCTGTCGAACTTGAAGCCCTTGTTGATCTGCGGAGTAGAAGCGTTGAATTTGTTCAGACCGTCATAGATCTTCGCGACAGCAGCATCTCCGAGGATCGGGAATACTGTCTCGTTATCGGTAACAACATAATCATTGTCAACTGCGTCGGTAGACTGCAGGATGCTCTTGGTATAGGTCTGGGAGCCGCTGATGGAAGCAACGCCGCCGGGAGCTGCGGTAGCAGCATTGAGAGTGGTGTATACGGTGAAGGTATCGCCAACATTAAAGGTCTTGACCTCAGAGGTGCCGTCGATACCGTAGATGGTTACATTAGCTTTCTGATCTGGCTGAGGCTCGGTCGGCTTTACAGGAGGCTCAGTGGGAGCTTCTGTCGGAGGCTCTGTGGGCTCGGGCTCGCCGGGCTTATAGAAGGAAGCGATGCCGCCGAGGGTGAAGCCGGGCTGTAACTCGCCCTTTCTGACGACCTGAGTGAGGTCCTTATCAGCGATCGCCAGAGTGACCAGGCTGTTTCTGATCTCCGCGTTACCGGCAGCGGTAACCTTGTAGTTGCTCACGATCAGCAGAGATTCGTCGGTGATGAGCTTGAAGCCCTTGTTGACCTGCGGGGTAGATGCGTTGAACTTGGTAACGCCTAATTCGGTGTCGATCTTCGCAACGGTCGCGTTGCCCAAGATCGGGAACATCGCCTCGTTATCGACAACTACGCTGAGTTCGTCGACCTCGTCCTGAGGCTGCAGGATCTCCTTTGTGAAGGACTGCTCCGCGTTGATGGAAGCAATACCTGCGGGATCCGCGGCGGGAACATTCAGAGTGGTATATACCGTGAAGGTGTCGCCGATGTTAAAGGTCTTGGTCTTGGGGGTGCCGTCGATCGCGTAGATGGTTACGGTAGCCTTGTTGCTGGGCTCGGTCGGTGTAGGCGGATCGGTCGGTGTGGGAGGATCGGTAGGCTTTACGGGGGGCTCGGTCGGCTCGGGAGCGCCGGGATCGGTAAAGGAACCGGGCATGGAGTAGGTCTGACCGGACTGTGTCGCGTTGTTGTAAACGATCTTGGTCGCGTCAGCGTCGTCCTTGATCAGGGTTCTGAGGGTGGTCTTGATGGTAGCAGTACCGGTAGCAAGAACCTTGTAGTTGGTGACGATCAGCTTAGAGGTATCGGTATTGAACGCATAACCGCCGTCGATGGTGCCTCTGGTCGCGTTGAACTTGATCTTGCCGTTGTTAGCTGCGGCAAATGCCTCGTCACCGAGGATCGGGAACATCGCAGTCTTGTTGGTGATCTCGTTATACTCGCCGTTGACCGCGTCGGTCAGCTGGAGAGAAGCGGTGGGATAGACCTGGGTGCCTTCTACGCTGGCGATCTTGGCGCCTGCGTTGAGGACAGTATATACGGTAAAGGTCTCGCCCTTGCTGAATTCCTTGACAACAGTGGTGTTGTCGGGATTGACGATGGTGACCTTCAGCTTGTCGCTCTCAGGCTGTGTGGGAGGCTCGGTCGGAACAGGAACGTCAGAGGAGAAGGAGGCGGGCATGCTGTAGCTCTTGCCGGTCTGGGTCTCGCCGTTGAATACGATACGGGTGATATCTTCATCATTCGCCGCCAGCGTATTCAGCTTGTTGGTGATATCGGCATAACCGTTCGCCGTAACCTTATAGGTAGTGACGATCAGCAGGCTGCTGTCAGAATCAAACTTGAATCCGGCTGTGGAAGAACCCGCGTACTTGATAACGCCGGCGTTCTTCGCGATGCCGATAGCGGAATCCTTCATTACGGGGAACACAGTGCTGGTATTTTTAATATATCCATCCGCGTCAACAGCGTTGGTAAGCTGCAGGACAGAAGAAGTGTAGCGCTGGGTACCGTTGACGGAAGCCATATCGCCGCCGTTGACGGAAGACGCGTTGAGGAACGTGTAAGCGGTGAAGGTATCGCCGATATTGAAGCTCCTTGTCTCAACACTGCCATCAAGGCTGTGCAGGCGTACTTCTGCATGATCGATCGCGGGAGTAGGATCATCGAAGCTGGCTTTACCGGCGATGGTCTTGCCCTCCTGAGCCTTGCCCTCAAAGACGAGTCTGGTCAGATCGGCATCGGCAGCCGCGAGGTTTTTCAAAGCGTTCTTGACTTCGGCGGTGCCTGCCTTGGTTGCCTTATAGGTAGTAACGATCAGCAGAGAAGAGTCGGAATCAAACTTGAAGCCGTTGTTGATGGCGGGAGCAGATGCGTTGTAGACGATCTTGCCTGCCTGCGCGCCGTTAGCGATCGTATTGTCGCCGGTCACGGGGAATACTTTTACGGGGTCTACAAACTCACCGTACTGTCCCGATACTTCGTCAACCAGAGAAAGGACGTCGGAAGTATAGGTCTGTGTACCCTGGATCGAACCGATCATACCGTTAGTAACAGAGGCAGAGACGTTCAGTGTGGAATAAACGGTAAATTCTTCACCTACGTTGACTTCTTTGACCTCAGTCGTTCCGTCAATGCCGTAGATGGTGATGGTCGCCGTTTCAGCGGCGCTTGTGGTGGTTATGCCGACAGTAAGCAAAGTTAGAACCATGGCAAGAACCATCATGATGCTGATAATCTTTTTCATGTTAATCCTCCTCGGGATATATTTTCAGACAATATAATTTTAACATATTATTTTTGATTATTCAACGATAATTGATGATTTTTTAATAAAGATTTTCGACTCAGTTTTGTATATTATGACAAAAGAATTACAAAAATGCTGAATTAAAATGCACAGCCGCCGCGTGCTTGTGCTTTCGTAAGGGTGACGGAAATGATCCTATCCGTGGTTTTAAAGGGCGTATTTTCGGTTGCTTTTCCATTATTATTTCTTCGTTTTTCAGTGTTCATAACAAAACCGCTCCCCCTGAAAACCAGAGGGAGCGATAATCATTCAGTTATTCGATACCGACAGGGATCAAACGTCCGTGCCGATCTTCAGATCCTGATTCAGACCTAAGAGCCAGCGCTGGAGCTTGGTGACGTCTATCGAGGAAAGATCGCCGTCGCCGTCTACGTCGCCGAGCTTCACAACGGTAGCGTCCCTATCCTTTGCTCCTGCAAGTACACGCTGGAGGTAGGTCACGTCGAGAACGGTGACCTCGCCGTCGCAGTCAACGTCGCCGAGCTTGCCTGTAACGATCCTCGGGATTCTGACATTTTCCCAAGTGGTCTCAGTAGTGCCGGCAGCAGTGGTAAAGAGCTTGCCGCACTCGGTGCAGTAGAAGTGGGTCTTCCAACCGTCAGCCTCGGTGGTTGCCGCCTTGCCGGACTTGATCTTGATGGTATGCTTCGTCATATCAATGGTCTTGTGCTCGCGGGAAATCTCAGCGCCGCACTCGGTGCAGTATACGACCTCGTCATAAGAGCCTTCTGCCTTGCAGGAAGCGGGTACAACATTCTCCTGTACCGGCTCGCCGGGCGTATGCGCGAGCTTGTCGATGGTCTTGTGCTCGCGAGAGAGCTCAGCCTGACACTCGGTGCAGTAGACGACCAGATCATAAGAGCCTTCCGCCTTGCAGGAAGCGGGTACAACATTCTCCTGTACCGGCTCGCCGGGCGTATGCGCGAGCTTATCGATGATCTTGTGCTCGCGGGAAATCTCAGCATGACAAGAGGTGCAGTAAACAACCACGTCATAGGAGCCTTCTGCCTTGCAGGAAGCGGGAACAAAATTCTCCTGTACCGGCTCGTCGGGAGTATGGACATGGTCGAGCTTCGGAATGATCAGAGAAGCCGCGGTGACTTCTACGGTACCGGCAGCGTCCGCAAAGAGCTTATCGCAGCCGGAGCAGGTATAGTGAGCCTTGGTGCCCTCAGCCTGCTCGGTAGCGGGAACCTCGGGAACATAGGTCAGGGTATGGGTGATGATCGGGAGCTCAACGGGAGCATGGCTGATCTCTGCATGACATTCGGTGCAGTAAACAACCTCGTCATAGGTAGTCTTATCGTGGGTGACCGTTACATTCTCCTGTACCGGCTCGCCGGGAGTATGGGCGAGCTTGTCGATGGTCTTGTGGGTTTGGGAGAGCTTTTCGCCGCACTCGGTGCAGTAGACGACCTCTTCATAAGAGCCTTCCGCGGAGCAGGAAGCGGGATCAACATTCTCCTGTACCGGCTCGCCGGGCGTATGCGCGAGCTTGTCGATAGTCTTATGCTCGCGAGAGAGCTCCTCGTTGCACTCAGAACAGTATACAACCTCGTCGTAAGAGCCTTCTGCCTTGCAGGAAGCGGGAACAAAATTCTCCTGCCTCGGTGCGCCGGGATTATGCAGGAGCTTGTCGATGGTCTTGTGCTCGCGGGAGAGCTCCTCGTTGCACTCAGAACAGTATACAACCTCATCATAAGAGCCTTCTGCCTTGCAGGAAGCGGGAACTACGTTCTCCTGTACCGCCTCGCTGGGAGTATGCGCGAGCTTGTCGATGGTCTTATGTTCGCGGGAGAGCTCCTCGTTACAGCCGGTGCAGTATACCACCTCATCATAAGAGCCTTCTGCCTTGCAGGAAGCGGGAACGACGTTCTCTTGTACCGGCTCGCCGGGCGTATGGGTGTGGGCGGGAACTACCTCGCCGGGCAGGGTAGATACGGTATAATCCCAAGTGGTCTCAACGCTGTTGTTGGTGAACGCGTCGTAAACCTGCTGCTTGGTCAGACCTAAGCCCGTGCCGATATCGTCGATCAGCTGCTGATCGGTCTTGGTGCCGGGCTCGACAACATATTTTTTAGCGTTGACATAGGTGGTGGTGCCGGTGACGCTGTCAACGACAGTCAAAAAGTCGGTGAAGATAGACGCCGGAGTCTTGCCCTCTTCGGGGCAGGTGCCGACGACGTTACCGATCGAAGAGATCTGGAGCACGGGACCGACCTCGGTAGCGTCCATATCCTTCCAGAATGCAGCCAGCGTCTTTTTGGAGCTGTCTACGGGATTCTCATACTCGGTACCGTCGCAGTAGGCGATATGACCGAGGCAATCGGTGGTGAAGAGCAGATCATAAGTCTGGTTGGTCCAGTTCTTTCCTTCGGTACGGACAAAGATGATCTTGTATTGCACACCGGGGTTGAGGGTATAGCCCTGTTTACCACCTACAGGATCGATCTCGAATACGCCGGGCTGACCTTCGGTAGCGGTGCCGATCGACTTGGATGCGCCCCATGCGAGACCGTTCTCAAGATCGCCGCCGAAGATATGGAACGCGACCTTGTTCCTGGTGCCCATTTCCCAGCCGGTGCCTTCGGTGTCAAAATAGAGCTTGTTGGCTTCGGGCGTGAAAGTGTCGCTGGTAGCCGCGGCGGTATTCACAACGCCGACTGCCATGACGGATACGACCATCATCACTGCCAAAAGCACTGATAACAATTTTTTGAACATGTTAAAATCCTCCTGTAAAGAATATTGATACGGATATATTATGTCGCCATATTGCAAGCGTCAGCCGATCCTCTTCTGCCGATACTTTTCATGGACATAATGATAGCAATAATATTTTAGCACATATTTTTTCAGACTTCAACGATTTATATTTTTTTCGATATAGAGATTTTGGCTTCAGTTTTGTGTATAATGACAAAACCGCTCCCTCTGAAAACAGAAGGAGCGGATAGTTTTTGGTTTGTCTGAAACGATTATAACAGCGTTCGGTCAACGATCACTTGATCGCTTCATTGATCGGGTAAGAAACCTTGATGCCGATCAGATAGCGCTGGATAAAGGTCGCGTCAAGGATCGTCAGCTGACCGTCGCCGTCTACGTCGCCGCGCTTGATCATATCGGCGGTAGCCGAGATGATGCCTGCGTCAACGCGCTGGATCAGCGTAGCGTCAACAGAATCTACCGTGCCGTTGCCGTTTACGTCGCCAAGGAGCTCAGCGGGTACGGGCGGTTCGGTGGGCTTGGGAGCTTCTGTCGGAGCCTCGGTGGGCTTGGGCGGATCAGTCGGTGCCTCGGTGGGCTTGGGCGGATCGGTCGGTGCCTCGGTAGGCTTGGGAGCTTCTGTCGGAGGCTCGGTCGGAACGATCTTCGGGATCACGATCTGATCCCATGTCAGTTCCATCTCACCCTTGTTGTTGTTGAAGTACTTGCCGCACTCGGTGCAGTAGAAGTAGGACTTCCAGCCGTCAGCGGTAGTGGTAGCCTTTTTGCCGGGCTTGAACTTGAGGGTGTGCTGATGGTCGAGCTTCGGGATCACCAGATCAGCCGCAGTGACTTCGATGGTGCCGGCAGCGTCGGAGAACAGCTTGTTACATTCGGAGCAGACATAATGCGCCTTAACGCCCTCAGCCTCCTCGGTAGCCGCGACAGCGGGAACATAGGTCAGGTTGTGAGCGATCTTGTCGATGGTCTTATGGGTGCGGGAGATCTCCTCGCTGCACTCGAGACAGTATACTACCTCGTCGTAGGAGCCTTCCGCGGTACAGGTAGCAGCCTTAACGTTCTCCGCGACTGCGGCGGCAGGGCTGTGAACATGCTCGGTCGGAGCGGGCTCGGTGGGCTTAGGAGCCTCGGTAGGCTTGGGAGCCTCAGTGGGATCGTCTACATCGGGCTGATAACCTACGTGAACGCCGTCCTTGAAGTGATCGGGGTTCATGCAGATTTCGGCTACATTGTCAGACCAGCCGGGGGTGCCGTCGGGATACTCGGAATCTTCGCCGATACCCTCTTTATACTCTACGCCGTAGCAGCCGTTGCCGTAGTAAACATACCAATCGGCGCCGCAGGTCTGCTTCTGGCTCAAGGGGTTGATGGAAACTCGGTTGGGGTTGATGATATAGATACAGTGATCAAAGTTCCACGGATCGGGAGAGCCGTACGGAGTTGTCTCATAGTCATCCGGGAAAGCGCCCTCGACGTTGGTGTCGATGGTCTGAGCCGCCTGATAGTAGATGGGCTTGGAAGTATCGGTACCGCCGTCAACGCCGTTGTTGAAGATCGCGACAGCAACAGAAGCAGTGGGGTCATCGGGATCGTAAGGAATATCGGCATAGTAGATGCCCTGCTCATAGTCCTCGATCTCCATGCGATAGCCGCACCACTTGCAGTCTACCTCAGCGGGTCCGCCCCACCAGTATACGCCGGCATAGTGCTTGCCGTCGAGAATATTGTTCTCGTTATACCAGGAAGGAGTTTTTTCGCCTTTTTTGATCACGAGATCATCGTGAGCTTCTTCAACAACCTCGCCGGTTTCTTCATCGATCTTCTCGGGAACGTGCACATAAACGTCGTCGGTCGCCGCAGAACCGTTCTTGCCGTTCGGCATCATGAAATAGATGCGCTGGGTCGGGAGGGAGCCGGGCTCCATCTCATTTTCCTCTTCATACGCCGCGATACCCTCTTTGAAGGACGGAACGTAGGGGGCGCCCTCGTCGTCAACGTCAGAGACGGATAACGCGTTGAAGGAAACAGCAAGCATAGCAGTAAGCAAGGTCGCAACCAATAATAAACTGATTACCTTTTTCATTGTTAATCCTCCTAAGCATTTATTATGCTATTATGCATCTTTATCTTATCATATAAATCCTAAGGATTCAATATTTTTTTGTGAATTACGGCAAAATATTTTTTGTTGTCAATCAGTTTTCGTTAAATCGCACAAAGATTAACCCTCTTTTTTGGTAACAAAATTAGGTGCGCCATACTTTGCACAATCTCCCCAAGCCTTCCCCACACCCGCAGTCATTGCGAAGGCTATTCTGTAGGGGAGGTTCTCGCCCCTCCCGAACCGCAAGCCTTCCCACCGCAGTCATTGCGAGGGAGCGACTAAGCGACCGTGGCAATCCCCCAAATAGGGAATCCCACGCTTCCGTAGGGACGACCATTGGTCGTCCGAGAATGACGGGCGCAGAATCAGACGGAAACCTTAGATAGAGGAAAAAAGCGTCTGCCATGCCGGACGAGCAATGCTCGTCCCTACGACGGCGTTTCATTTTCGATCTGCGCGATTTCCAAAGCCCTCGCAATGACATCGTAATTAATCAGCGCTTACTATACATATACAAATCGGGTGAGGGCAAAGCCCTCCCTCAACTTTCCACTTTCCACTTTCAACTTTAAATTTCACTCCTAATTCCTAATTAAAAAAAGCTCCCCTCGCCGAAGCAAGGGGAGCCGGAGCTTACATATTATGCCGGAGCTTACATATTATGATGTAAAGTGATCAGATATTATTCAGCGTTCGAAGGGTTGCCGATCGGATACTTGACAGTCATGCCCGCGAGATAACGCTGGATAAGTGTCACGTCAAGGATATCGACTTCGCCGTCGCCGTTTACGTCAGCAGCCTCGGGAATGACATAGCTGATCATCTGAGCGTCATAACGCTGGATCAAAGTAGCGTCGATCGAATTAACTTCACCGTCGCCGTTCGCGTCGCCGAGGATGTACGAGGGAACCTCTTCGCCCCAGGTGATGGTCATCTTAGCGCCGGTCTTGGTGTCAAAGTCGAAGTTGATCAGGTTGAGCTCCATCTTGATGGTGGTGCCTGCGGTCAGACCGGTGATCTTGAGGTTCTGGGAACCGTTGTAGATCGCGTCGGTCTCTACGCCGTTCTCGAAAACGCCGTTGTCGCCCAGACCGAAGTTGTGGGTCCATGCGTCATTGATCGCAAACTTGAACTCTACGTCGCTGGGATCATACTCGCCAAGAGTATAAGTGATAACGTAAACGCCGTCCATAACCTTTGACATATGGTTAGCTTCAGCAGCCGGATCCCATGTGATGTTGTTCAGCCAGCCGCTGCCGTCTGCGGTACCGTTACCAACTGCGGTTACGGACTGAACATCCAGACCGCCGATGGGTTCGACGATATCGCCCTCTACCCAAGTCTTTTCGCCGTCGCAGTATACGGTGAAGGTACCCGCGTCGGTGAGGTTAAAGGTGACGTTGTTGCCGGTCTCGTCGCCGATCCAGGTAGTGCCGTTCTTGACAGCCTTGAGCTGGACGTCGGTCATCGCACCGGAAACGGTGTATTCCTTATACCATACGTCGTTAGCATACTCCATGGAGTTGTTAGCGTCGTTGCCGTTCCAGGAAGTACCGAAGATATCGGCAGCGTTACCTGCTACGATATAAGTATCGCCGACAACAGGCTCGGTCGGAACAGGAGCCTCGGTCGGAACAGGAGCCTCGGTCGGAACAGGAGCCTCGGTCGGAACAGGAGCCTCAGTGGGAGCCTCAGTCGGGATCGGAGCCTCGGTGGGTACGGGAGCTTCGGTCGGAACAGGAGCCTCAGTGGGAGGTACATAATCGGCGGTCTTCTCGAACTTGTACATATAGCCGCCTACGGTCGCGCCGTGAGCTGCGGGGTTACCCTCGGGATCGGTCTCAACATAAACCTTGATCCAACCCTCTTCGGGATTGCCGTCGCCGTTGGGACGGAAGTAGATGGTGTAAATGCCGTCCTCAGCTACGGTACGGTTGTTCTCTACGCCGTCGGGATAGTAGTAAGAAACGGAAGTGCCTCTCTTTGAGGACTTAACGACCTTGAAGTTGTCGCCGATGATCTCGGGACCTGCAGGATCGGAATTCTTGATGGGGTTGCCGAACTGGTCAACGCCGAGCTCAGCCTTCTTGAGAGCGATGCCCTCGATCTTGTACAGACCGTCTTCTACCTCGGTCAGCTCGAGAGCGGGATCAAGGCTCCAGTTCTGGTTCATGGATTCGATGGTGCCGTACAGATAATAGGTGTTGGGCTTGAGTGCGGGAGCGGGCTCGGTAGCAGCCTCGGTCGGAGCCTCAGTGGGAGCCTCGGTCGGAGCCGGAGCCTCGGTAGGCTCTGCGGCAGCAGTCCAGGTAATGGTCATCTTCGCGCCGGTCTTGGTTGCGAAATCAAAGCCGGACAGGTCGAGCTGCGCCTTGATGACGGTGCCCGCGGTCAGACCTGTGATCTTGAGGTTGGTAGCACCGTTGTAGGTCGCGTCGGTCTCTACGCCGTTCTCGAAGGTGCCGCCCTCAGCCAGACCGAAGTTGTGGGTCCAAGCGTCGTTGACTGCGAACTTGAACTCAGGATCAGTGGTGTCATACTCGCCGAGTGTGAACTCGATCTCATAAACGCCGTCGGAAACCTCAGTCATGTGGTTCGCCGCAGCAGCGGGATTCCACTCGATGTTGTTCAGCCAGCCGCTGCCGTCTGCGAGACCGTTACCAACTGCGGTTACGGACTGAACATCCAGACCGTCGTTGAAGGAGACGATGTCGCCTTCTACCCATGCCTTTTCGCCGTCGCAGTATACAGTGAAGGTGCCTGCGCCGGTGAGGTCAAAGGTGACGTTGTTGCCGGTCTCATCGCCAATCCAGGTAGTGCCGTTCTTGACGACCTTGAGCTGGACTTCCTTCATCGCGTCAGTGACGGTGTAGGACTTAGCGAACATACCGCCGGCCTCTTCCATGGTGTTGTTGGCGTCGTTGCCGTTCCATTCAGTGCCAAAGATATTCTTAGCGTTACCTGCTACGATATAAGAATCGGCAGGAGTGGGCTCTTCTGTGGGAACAGGAGCCTCAGTCGGGATCGGAGCCTCGGTGGAAGCCTCAGTCGGAACAGGAGCCTCGGTGGGAGCTTCTGTAGGAACAGGAGCCTCGGTGGGCCCGGGAGCTTCTGTCGGAGCCTCGGTCGGAGTGGGCTCGTCCTCGTGGTAGCCTACGTGCTCGCCCGCTTCGTTAAAGTGGTCGGGGTTCAGGCAGCAGTCCTCAACAGAGGTAAACTCTTCTGCGTCGGTTCTGTAGCTGCCATAGCAGCCGTTGCCATAGTAGAAGTACCAGTTACCGCCGCAGGTCTGCTTGCCGGAGAAGGCATTGATGTCAACCTGATTGGGGTCGATAACATAGATACAACCATCGAAGTCGAACTCATTGTAGGTATCGCCCCACAGGGTCTCATAGTCGCCTTCATAACCGCCTTCCATGTTGTTATCGATCGTCTGCGCGGCCTTAGTTATCAACGTCGTCGATCTCCATCTTGTAGCCCGGCCATGCAGCGGGGGAAGCGGGAGCGTCCCACCAGTAGATACCTGCATAGTGGTTGCCGTCTGCGCCTTCGTTGAACTCGTTGTACCAGGACGGAGCCTTGCCGCCTGCTTCGATGACGAGATCATCGTGAGCTTCCTCAACGACTTCACCGGTATCGGGATCGAGCTTCTCGGGAACGTGTACATACACGTCGTCGTCAGCTACGGGGCCGTTTTTGCCGTTGGGCATCATGAAATAAACTTTTGCGGTGCCGCCCTCATAATCAGTCGTTATCGCATCTTCCAGCGAAGGAGCGTCAGCGTCTACAACATTGTAAGCGGAGAACGCTACGACGGTCGTGGATAAGACCAACATGAGAGCTAAGATTACGCTAATAAACTTTCTCATAATATCCTCCTTATAATAATTTTATTGCGTATCTTAATCATAGCATAAATTATTTGAATATTCAATAATTAATTTCGCAAATGGAACTTTTTTTCAGAGTTTTTGCCAAATTTGTCAATGCGCCAAAACCCTTGTGCATATTGCCCTAAAACGGTTATTTTAGATTGTTCATTTTCACGAACCATCAAGCGATTCGGCTAAGAAACATCGAAAATGTTTGGGTAATAATCACCAACCACAGGCATTTCTGTTCCCCCAAGCCTCCGCAATCCTCAGGGAGGTGCCCGAAGGGCGGAGGGTTGCCTTCCCCTCGCAGTCATTGCGAGGGCTTTAGCCCGTGGCAATCCCACAAACAAAGAATCCCACGCTTCCGTAGGGACGACCATTGGTCGTCCGAGAATGACGGGCGCAGAATCAGGCGGAGACCTCAGATAGAGAAAAAAAGCATCTGCAATGCCGGACGAGCAATGCTCGTCCCTACGACGACGTTTCATTCTCGATCTGCGCGTTCCTCAACCCCGCAGTCATTGCGAGGGAGCGACCAAGCGACCGTGGCAATCCCTGCAGTGGCGCTTAGCCAATCGCTACGCTCCCCCGGCGCTGTTGCATGGGAGTTGTAAGCCAAATCAAAGATTTGGACAACTCCTCAACAAACAGGGAATCCTACGATTATATAATGTATACAAAATGTATACGCAGTCATGTATACTCAGGATAGGATAGGATAGGTTAGGTAAGGTAAATACTGATTAATACAGTTTGCATTTTAGTTGTCATTCCGTTGGAGCGACTAAGCGACCGTGGGAATCCCACAAACAGAGACTGAAACGTCGGATTCCTACTTTGTGGGATTGCCACGGGCTAAAGCCCTCGCAATGACATAGTAATTAATCGGTGCTTACTTAGAATCTCATAGGGCATTTGGCAACCAAATGGCAACCAAATGGCAACCAATTGGCAACCGAGGTTAGATTAGGTAAGTATAGGTCAGGATAGATTAGATCAGATTGATTTCATCACCCTGCGGGTGCGGCTGAAGCCGAGATTCATTTCATTTGCGCCTGACGGCTTTTCGGAATCATTTAGGAATGTATGTATTGGATCGTGTTGGAACGATACGTCCGAGAATGACGGGCGCAGAATCAGGTGGAGACCTCAGATAGAGAAAAAAAGCATCTGCAATGCCGGACGAGCAATGCTCGTCCCTACGACGACGTTTCATTCTTCATTACAGCAAAAAATCCCCCTGCGCTGACAGGGGGATAAAATGTATACAGTTTACGCGCCTTCGCCGGATTCTCCGCCGCCCGATCCACCGCCGGACTCGCCGCCTGATTCGCCGCCGGATTCACCGCCCGACTCACCGCCGCCGGATTCTCCGCCCGAGGTGTCGCCGCCCGACTCGCCGCCGGAGCTGTCGCCGCCCGAGGTATCGCCGGCAGAGGAAGAATCGCCGCTGTCGGAGCTGTCATCGTCGTCATTGCTCGAGCCGCCGCCCGAGGAACCGCCCGAAGAAGGAGCCGAGGTATAGTAGGTGGAGGAGGGCAGGTCGTCGGAATCGACCTCCTTGCCGTCCTTATAATAGGTACGGCTGGTATAGACCTTGTAGCCGCGGTCGAAGTAGGTCGGAGAAGTGGTCGAGATCTCGATCTCGTCAAACTTCGGATTCTCCAAGCCCCACATCTCGCAGTTCAGCTCGGTGCCGTCCATCCAGCACTTCATGAACAGCTGATACTTGAAGGGGTTGTTGACCTTGAGGTCGATATTGCCGTAGTCAACGGTCGCGTCGCGGCCCGCGTCGACATATACCGATTTATAATAGTGGCACTCACGCTCGACAACGTCCATACCGCACAGGATAGCGGCGTTGTAGATAGTGGTGGAGGACTGGCAGATACCGCCGCCGACGCCGGTCTCGCTGCGACCCTCTACGATAACGCCCGCGGGCTTGTAGCCGTTGGACTCAAGATTGGAGTTGCCGGTATGATCGTTGAACGACCACGTCGCGCCCGGCTCGATGATGGAGCCGTTGCATGCCGCCAGAGAAACACGCATGTTCTCGTTACCGTTGGAGTTGTTGGTCGAGATCGTCGAGAAAGACGAGAGCTTCTTGATGTTCTCCTTGAGGTAGCTCGCGGTGATCTCGGGATCGACCTCCTTGACAGTCGCGTCGACCGTTCCGCTGATGTTGCCGCCGTTGATAAAGGTCTTGAGCGCGTTCAGGCTGGTCTCTTCATCAAGAGAGGTGCCCTTGGTCTCGTCCTCAAAGGTGAACATCGAGTCCGCGGAGGGGTCAAAATCGGTGACCTTGGCGTCCTTCGCCTCAGTCTTGATATCGCCCGCGATCTTCGTGATGATGTCGGAGCAGGTGGTGTCCTCGACCGTCATCTTGATCTCGTAGTTCTTATCCTCGGTCTTGATGCCCTTCTCCTCGGAATAGGCCTTTGCTTCGCTCAGCACCTTGTCCGTATCAAAGGAGTATTTGAAATCGTCTTTGGTATAATTATAGGTCTTGTCGCCGGCTTTGACGTCGATCTTGATGCCGTTCGCCATCTCGTCCTCAACGCCCTTCATCAGCGCCTTGGCTTGTCCCATCGTCATATCCTTGAGCGACTTGCCGTTGACGTAGACGTTATCGGAAAAGGTACTGTCGGGACCTGTACCTGAGCCGGAGAACAGATAGAGCGTCAGTCCGCCCGCCGCGGCTACCAGCAGGATGCTGATGATACAGATCGCGACGATCAGACCGGTTTTCTTTTTCTTTTTGGAGCTTGCGGGCTTCTTGCCGCCGTTCGCCTTTTTCTTGGCGGGCATATCATAATCGTCAGTCACGATGAAATCATCGTTGAAGCTGCGCTGCTGCTTGGCGGGAGCCGCCTTGCGGGCAGGAGCCTGACCGTTGCGAGCGGGCGCCTTCTGTGCGGACGAGCCGCCCTTGCCGCCGCGAGCGGGAGCCTTCTGCGCAGAGGAGCCGCTCTTGCGGTTGCGCGCCTCAGCCAGAATGGAATCCAACTCCATGGTGTTGGAGTTATTTTTCGCCATACCTTTCACTTCCCCTGTCGGAATATATATATCTGTAAAGCTGGTTTGTAAAATCACAACTCGTTTGAAAATCATCAGCGGAGCCGCAGTAAATCTGTATTTCTCCCACTGCTCCTATGATAATCAAGTATATAATAACGAATCTGAAAATGATTAATAATCTGTAAAAGAATTATGAAATAAAAATACGACGATATTTACTACCCCTGCGGTCGGTTAATTTATTGATTTTTGATAAAGCGGCATTTGACCGCGGTTTTACAGCGCTCTAATCATGCGAATAATTTGATAAATACCTGTTGCAGTACCGATAGAATTGAGTTATAATATCAGTGAACACTTTTTCAGAAAGGTGAAGCGTATGAAAACAATGATCCTGACCGCTTCCACGGGAGGCGGACATAACCGCGCGTCCAACGCACTGAAATCATATATCAACACCCATGACCCCGAGTCGGACGTCCGCATCATCGACGCGATCGAGGAATGCTCCTCCGTCCTCAACTTTACGGTCGTCAAAGGCTACAAGGCGCTGGTGACCCTGACGCCGAGCCTTTTCGGTAAGATTTACAAGAACTCCGATAAAAAGTCGCCGCTGTCGGATACGGTCACCTTCCTCTATCAGCAGTGCGCCAAGCGCCTCAAGCCCGTGATCGACGAATACATGCCCGACGTCATTATCAGCTGTCACCCGTTCGCGGGAGCGATCTTAGGTTATATGAAGGAGCAATTCGGATACACCATGCCGCTGATCAGCATCGTGACCGACTTCCTCCCCCACCGCACCTATATCGCGAACGGCATCAACGCGTATGTCACCGCCTCCGCGCAGGCGAAAGAGATCCTCTCCACAGAGTACGAGATCGAGAGCGACCGCATCTTTGATTACGGCCATCCCATCTTCGACCGCTTCTATGAGGGCAACGGCAGAACGCGCGAAGAAGTCCTCAACGAACTCGGCTTCGACCCCGACAAGCGTACCGTGCTGATCATGGCGGGCAGCTTCGGCGTGACCGATATCCTTGAGATCTACGAAAACCTGCTCACCATCGACGCCGACTACCAGATCATCGTCATCACCGGCCGCAACCAAAAGCTGTACGACGCGTTTGACAAGCTGCTCCACGATGAAGATGAGATCGTCACCGATGAAGAGCCGGAATTCCTCAGCTGGGTCGGCGAGGACAGCGTCCTGCGCTACATGTACGACCAGAGCGAGCAGGTCATCGACATACTGACCCGCACCTTCCGTCACAAGATCGAGAACCGCAAGCCGACCAAGCTGTTCTTCTTCATCGACAACGTCGACGACTATATGCACGCCAGCGACCTGATCGTCACAAAGCCCGGCGGTCTGACCACTTCTGAGAGCATCGCCGCCGCGCTGCCGATGGTCGTGTTCAAGGCTTATCCCGGCCAGGAGGAACAGAACGCCGCATTATTGGTCGAGAACAATATCGGCGTGATCATGGAAAGCAGCGAGACAGCCGCTCAGACGGTCGGCGACCTGCTGAAAAGCGATACCAAGCTCGACGAAATGCGCGAGAGCTGCCGCCGCTTTGTCCATAAGGATTCCTGCCGCCGTATCTACGAACTGGCAAAAAATTTGGTAGAAAACAAAGAATAATACTAATCCTTGATAAAAAGATTTAATCAGATATTAGTGATATATTTCGGATAGCGCGACGGGCTCCTTGACAGGCTGGCGCCTGTCAAGGAGCCCAACAAAGCTATACGAAATATAGCGCAATAGATGATAAAGGTTTTTATTAAGGATTAGTATAAGATCAAGAGCTTCCTGCGGGGAGCTCTTTTTTGATTCCGATTTTGTAATCTGCGATTACTCTTTCGTTAAATTTATTTACAATGAATTCAAATTCTCTTATAATGTAGGCTATAAAAATGTACCATAATGTACTATAGATATATAATACTTATAATATATAAAAATCATCCGCACCCACTATCATCGACTGAGGAGATTGATCAATGCTTCAAATCAAAGGCATCAAAAAGGTTTATAAAACAGGATCGCTGATTCAGGCGGCGCTCAAGGGCGTGTCGCTCAGCCTGCGCGACAATGAGTTTGTCGCTATTCTCGGACAGAGCGGCTCCGGAAAAACCACCCTGCTGAATATCATCGGCGGACTCGATCGCTACGACGATGGCGATCTGATCATCAACGGTATCAGCACAAAGCAGTATTCCGACCGCGACTGGGACTCCTACCGCAACCATACCGTAGGCTTCGTGTTCCAGAGCTATAACCTGATCCCCCACCAGACCGTTCTGAAAAACGTCGAGCTGGCGCTCACCATCAGCGGTATCAGTGCGGGCGATCGTACTGCCCGCGCCACCGAAGCCTTGGAAAAGGTCGGGCTCTCCGAGCATATCCACAAGAAGCCCTCTCAGCTTTCGGGCGGTCAGATGCAGCGCGTCGCCATCGCCCGCGCCTTGGTCAACGACCCCGATATCCTGCTTGCGGACGAGCCGACGGGCGCTCTCGACAGCGACACCAGTATCCAGGTCATGGATCTGCTCAAGGAAGTCGCTCAAGACCGCCTCGTCGTGATGGTCACCCACAACCCCGAGCTTGCCGAGCAATACGCCACGCGTATCGTCACCCTCAAGGACGGCGAGATCACCTCGGATTCCGACCCCTACACCCCCGCAGAGACCGAGGCAGTTCACAAGAACCTTGGCAAATCTTCGATGTCCCTGCTCACCTCGATGGCGCTGTCCTTCAACAACCTGTGGACGAAAAAGGCGCGTACTATCTTGGTCGCGTTCGCGGGCTCTATCGGTATCATCGGTATCGCGATGATCCTGGCGATGTCCAACGGCGCGAATGAATATATCCGCAGCGTAGAGGAAGGCAGCCTGCAGGATTATCCTTTGCAGATCACCGATACCAGCTTCAGCATGGTGTCGATGTTTGCGGGCGGCATGTCCTCGTCAGCAAAGGCGACCGAAGCGACCCCCGACGAAAAGGTCGTCGAAGAATGGCGCACCGTAACGAATATCATCTCAGGCATGAACACCAACGACCTGAAATCGCTCAAAGCCTATTTCGAGAGCGATGAATGTGACATCAACGACCACGTGCAGACCATCGAGTACGACTACAATATCACCCCGCGCATCTACAAGGAGGACAGCGACGGCAGCTTCAGACAGGTCAACCCCAGCACCACCTTCGCGCCTCTCGGCTTCGGCGGCTCCGAATCCAGCACCAACGGTCTGTTTTCCGCGTTTTCCAATACCAACAGCTTCTTCGTCATGCCCGAAAAAGACGAAGTGTATCAAAAGAGCTTTGACCTGAAAGCCGGTAAATGGCCCGAAAACCACAACGAATGTATCGTTACGCTGACCTCCAACGGACGCGTCTCCGACCTCGTTCTGTATATCATGGGACTAAAAGATCCCAAAGAACTGACAAAAATGATCGACGCCTTCTCACAGGGCGAGAGCGTCAACGACGTCTCCGAGTTGGGACATTACAGCTATGATGATTTTCTGGGAACAGAATTCAAGATCGCTTCCGTCGCGGATTTCTATACCTACGACAAGGACTACAGTGTCTGGACCGATCACAGCACCGACACCAAGTACCTGAAAAAACTGCTCGATCAAAGCGAGAGCCTGAAGGTCGTCGGCGTCGCTCAGCTGGTCGACAATACGACCACCACCGGCAACATGATCGGCATCGGCTACCATTCCTCGCTGACCAACCACGTCATCGAGCTTGCCGCTCAGTCGGACATCGTCAAGGCTCAGCTCAAGGATCCCGATACCGACGTCTTTACAGGCAAGTCGTTTGATGATGATTCCACCGAAAAAAATATGGACATGAGCTCCCTGTTCTCCGTGGACAGCGACGCGCTCGACAAGGCGTTCAGCTTTGACTCAAACGGCATGGATCTGTCAAAAATGGATCTGTCGGGTCTCGATCTGAGCAGTATGGATCTGTCCGATATGGACATGAGCTCTGTCTTTTCCGCAGATGACCTCAGCAAAATGATGCCCCAGCTGAGCGAAAAGGATATCGCCGAATTGCTCAGCGGAATTAAGTTCAACGTCACCGCCGAGCAGATGAACGAGCTGTTCTCAAAGCTCCTCAGCGGCTATCAGGAATACGCGAAGGACGATCAGCGGGCGGATCTCTCCTCCCTCCCCTCCGCCCTGCGGCAGTATTTGAATACCGACGAAGCGAAAGACCTGCTCCGCCAACAGCTCACGGATTATGTGAACCGTCACAGCGACGATATCATCAAAGAAGAAGATATCGCCGCCATCGCCGAGAGCTACATCGGCGGCTACGCATCGTGGCTCGAAAAGCACAGCTTTGAAAAAGACGATTACTCCCATATCAATGAATATGTTCAGTCCGAGGACGCGAAAAAGATCCTGCAGGACGGTGCCGAGACCCTGCGCGAAAAGCTCAGGAGCCTTTCTCCCACCGATGAGGAGATCAACTCCCTCGCCGCCGCGGTCGTCGCGGGCTATGAGGCGTATGCCGATGAAAACGCCCTTCCCTCGGCTTCCTATCTGCTTAAATCCTTCACCGATTATCTTTCGACCGACGAAGCAAGCTCATTGATCACCTCCCTTGTCGGCGAGGCGGTCGACGCTTCAGGTCTGGAGAAAAGCATGTCCAAGTACTCCGACGTTATCTCCTCCCAGCTGGGCAATGTGATGGCAGGAATCATGAACGCCGTCAGCGGTCAGATAACCTCTGCGCTTCAAGCGGGCATGTCGTCGCTGACCTCTTCTCTTTCTTCCGATCTGCTCAGTGCCTTTGACTTCGACCCCAACGCGTTCGCCGATCTTTTCAAAACGAAGATGAGCGCCGAGGAACTCAAGGATCTGATGGTCTCTCTGTTCAACACCAACAAGTCCACCTTTGACGGCAACCTCAAAAAGTTAGGCTACGCCGACCTCTCCAAGCCCTCGACCATCACCATCTATCCCAAGGATTTTGACAGCAAAACACATATCAAACAGCTCATCAGCGATTATAACGCCCGCATGAAAGCGGCGGGTGAGGACGACAAGGTGATCGAATACACCGATCTCGTCGACGCTTTGATGGGCTCTGTCACCACGATCATCGACGCCATCAGCTATGTCCTGATCGCTTTCGTCGCGATCTCACTGATCGTATCGTCGATCATGATCGGCGTCATCACCTATATCAGCGTTCTCGAGCGCAAAAAGGAGATCGGTATTCTCCGCGCGATCGGCGCGTCCAAGCGCAACATCTCTCAGGTATTCAACGCCGAGACCTTCATCATCGGCGCGTTGGCTGGCGTGATCGGTATCGGTGTGACAGAACTGCTGATCATACCCGCGAACCTCATTCTGCACGCTCTGACCGAGCAGGAGAACATCAACGCGATCCTGCCCCCCGCGGCGGCAGGTATCCTGATCCTGCTGAGTATCGTGCTCACGCTCATCGGCGGCATCATCCCCTCGCGCAAGGCGGCTAAGAGCGATCCCGTTACCGCGCTGCGTTCAGAATGATCATTTCATTTTCAATCACAATACAGGCAAAAACCTGTCCGAAATCATTTTAATACCAAAGGCGGAGGAAATCATGGTAAAAGTCATTGATAAGGAAGTTCTCTCTTCCGACAAAAAACATCAGCTCAAAGGCAAGATCTATATCCCCGAGGGCAGTCCCAAGGGGCTGTTCCACGTTGTCCACGGCATGACGGAGTATATCGGCAGATATGACAGCTTCATGCGCGAGATGGCGGAAGCGGGCTACATCACCTTTGGCTACGACCACTTAGGTCACGGCAAAACGGCTGTCAACGAGCGCGAGCTCGGCTTCATCGCGGATAAGGACGGCTGGAAATTCCTTGTAGACGACGTGTTTGTTTTCGGCAACGAGATCCGCAAAGCCATGCACGGCGAAAAGCTCCCCTTTATCCTCATGGGTCACAGCATGGGCTCCTTTATCGTGCGCCTTACCGCGGCAAAGTACGACCACTACGACAAGCTGATCGTCATGGGCACAGGCGGACCCAACCCCGCCGCGGGCGCGGGCATTGCGCTGGCGGGCATGATCAAATCCTTCAAGGGCAGCCGCGGCTATTCCAACTTCATCTACTCCATGGCGTTCGGCAGCTATAATAAAGGTCTGGAAAACGAGAACGATCCCTACGCATGGCTTTCCGTCAATAAGGAGAACCGCGACAAATACCGCGTCGATCCCTTCTGTACTTACCGGTTCACCGTATCCGCCATGCAGGATCTGGTGCGCCTGAATAAATACAGCAACGACAAAAGCTGGTTCGATAATATCAACAAGAAAAAGCCGATCCTGTTGGTTGCAGGTGGCGAGGACCCCGTCGGCGAGCACGGCGCAGGAGTTAAAAAGGTCTACGATATGCTCAAAGCCGCCGGTGCGAACGTCGATATCCGCATTTACGAGGGTTATCGTCACGAGATCCTTCAGGACATGTGCCGTGAAAAGGTCATTTCAGACATCAAAGCTTTCGTAGGATAACAACAAACATAAACCGCAGGGCGTCCTGCGGTTCTTTATACTAAAGCTCATCAAAGCTATGCGGGATTCACCGCAACAAATGATAAAGGTTTTTATCAAGGATCCGTATTATACACAAAGACAGCGCCCGACCATTACGATCGGGCGCTTGTTATTTGCATTAACGGTCAATATCACTTGACCTCTTTCAATACAACCGAAGTACGGGCGGGCAGGGTCAGCTTTGTTCCGCTGAGCTTGGGCGTTTCCTTGTTCGGCTCTGCCGCGAGGTCGGCGTACGACCAGCCGCGCAGCTCGGGATTACTGATCATATCGATGGTCAGCTCCTTTGCTTCATCGGTGGTATTGTGGATAACGATGACGCGCGAGCCGTCATAGTTGATGATCATTCCGCCGACGTTGTTATCGCCGAGGTCGAGTACCTCCTCGATGTCGCCGCGCGCGATCTCAGGATTCTGCTGGCGCAGCTTGATCAGTCTGCGGTAGGTGTTGAGCATACTATGCTCATCCTTGAGCTGCTGTTCCACGCCGCCGAGCTCGTTTTTCACGACCTCCGCGACGCCGGGCACCTCGATATCGGGCAGATTCTCGTTGTCCCAGATCATCGCCGTGCGATAGGACGCGTCGTTGCTGGTGTTGGGTGCTTCGATCGCGATCTCCTCACCATAGTAGGTGAAGGTGTTGCCGGGCGCGAGCATATACAGCGCCGCCGCCATCTTATAATCATCCTCGTCGAGCATATTATACGCGCGTACCATGTCGTGGTTCGTGAGGAAGTTGGCGTTGATCGCGTTTTCATTACGCTTTTTGATGTTGTCATCATATTTTTTCAGCTTGCCCAGCGCGTCGGCGGTCATGCCGTGGCTTGCGACCATCCACTCGCCGCCGGAGTTGGCAAACTTGAAGTTGAACAGGCTGTCGATCCCGCTCTCATACATGTCATAAACATTGCCCGCGTCATCCCAGTCCTCTCCGACCATATACACGTCGGGATTGTACTTCTGCGCCATGGTGTAGAACCATTTGAGGAATTCTACCGCGTCGGTGTTCTTATCTTCAAAATATTTGACCGCGTCAAGACGGAAGCCGTCAACGCCCTTTTCAAGCCAAAACTTCGCGACTTCTTCAAAATACTCGCGGGTGCCCTCGTAGCTCAGATTCCAGTCGGGCATATCGGTCGAGAAGGGACCCTCATAATAATAGTCAGAGCCGGAGATCGGGCGGTTGTAGGTCTCGTTCGACTCCTTCGATACATTATAATAGCGGGCATAGCCGTCCTCTTTACCCTCTCTGAGCTCGTCACATGCCTTGAGGAAGAACTCGTGATCGTCGCCGCTGTGGTTGAGCACCAGGTCGATGATGACGCGGATACCGCGGTTATGCGCCTCTTTGATCAGGGTATCAAAGTCAGCGAGCGTACCGAAATCGGGATCGATCTCAAAGTAATCGCGGACGTTGTATTTATGATAAGACTTAGAGGGCATCATCGGCGACAGCCAGATACCGTCCGCACCGAGGTCGTTGCCGGCGTTCGGGTCGCCGTCGTTGATATAATCGAGCTTGGAGATCAGACCGGGCAGATCGCCGATCTGGTCGCCGTTTGAATCGCAGAACGAGCCGATCCACACCTGATAGTAGCTGCGGTATTTATCGGTCGAAGCCTCTGCTTTATTTTTGTCTACAGGATTAGATGATCCGCCGCATGCCGCCAGCAGGGAGGCGATCATACATACTGCCAAAAGAAGGGAAAGGATTTTTTTCATAAGCTCTCCTTTATTATTGTAGGGACGAGCATTGCCCGTCCGGGGACAGAACCGTTTCGGTGCTGTCCTGTATCGTGTATTAATTGTCTTGTTATCATTCGGATGACCAATGGTCGTCCCTACGAATTCTCGCCTATCACAAAAGGGCGGAGAAAACTCCGCCCTTTGCAATTGAAAAGTGATTAGCCCTTTACGCCGCCGGCGGTAACGCCTTCTACGTAATATCTCTGCATGATCAGGAACAGAGTGGTAATCGGAACAGCTACGACAACGGAACCTGCAAGGAAGTTCTTGAAGTTGTTGACAACATGGTCGTTGTCGAGCAACATCTGCAGACCGATTGCAACCGTATAGTTAGGAATATCTCTACCGACGATGATCTTAGCCAGAATGAAGTCTGTCCACGGACCGATGAACGAGGTCAAAACGGTGTAAACAAGGATCGGCTTAGACATCGGGAGGATGATCTTCCAGAAGATCTGGTTACGGGTCGCGCCGTCTATGGTCGCGGCCTCATCCAAGGCTCTTGGTATCGTATCGAAGAAACCTTTACTGATCTGATAACCAAGTCCCGCGCCGGCTGAATAGCAGATGATCAGCGCTACGAGAGGCAGTTCAAGGAGACCCATAGCCTTTAACAGATAATAGATAGCGATCATGGTCATGAAGCCGGGGAACATACCGAGGATCATGCCGATATTGATCAGGGGCTTTCTTGCCTTGAATCTCAGACGGCTGAACGCGTAAGAGACCATCATAACGGCAAGAGTAGAGATGATGCAGCTGAAAATAGCTACGATAAAGGTGTTCAGGAACCATCTGGGGAAGTTTACCGAGCTCTTGGCGGTAACAGTAAACAGATTGATATAGTTCTGGAACGACAGCTTTTTAGGGATCAGGTAAGAAACGTACGCCAGACCTTCATCACGGAAGGAGTGGAGGACGAGATATACCAGAGGAGAAATCCAGATCAGACCCAATACAGCGAGGAGGACATAAATAAAGGTATTCGAAAGGAATCTGCGTAATTTATAACTTTTAATCATGAGAATTCCTCCTCGTTCTTAGCGGACTTGGTAAGGTTGAACGTCAAGAGCGATACAGTCGCGCAGACGATGAATACCAAGATACCGATAGCGGCGGCGTAGTTGTAGTCCTGCGAGTTCATGGTCAGCTTGAACAGCCATGTAACGAGCAGGTCAGTGTAGCCTGCCTGATAAAGGTCATTGGAGTTCTGCAGATTCGAAGTCAACAGGTAGATAACATTGAAGTTGTTGATGTTGCCGACGAAGCTGGTGATAAGATAAGGTGTGGTAACGAACAGCATATAGGGCAGTGTGATCTTGAAGAAAGATTTGACAGGGCCCGCGCCGTCGATGGTAGCGCTTTCGTACAGATCCGCGGGGATATTCATCAGAATACCCGAGGTGATCAGGATGGTATACGGAATACCGACCCAGATGTTGACGATAATGACCGTCAGACGAGCTACCCACGGATCGCCGCCGAGGAAGTCGATATACTGCGGTGTCCAGTGAAGCACATCATGCAGCAGTACGTTGATCGCGCCGCCGTTTACGTCGAGCATCTGGCTCATGAGCAGCAGGGATACGAACTGAGGTACCGCAACGGTAACAACAAACAGGGTTCTCCATAAGGCCTTGAGCTTGATGCCCTTCTTATTGATCATAAGAGCAACAACCATACCGAGGATATAGTTCAGTACGGTCGCGAGAACCGCCCAGATCAGCGTCCATCTGACAAGTACGCCGAAGGTGTAGCCCATGTTAGCGCCGCCGGTGTTGGAGAATACCTTACCAAAGGTCTCAAAACCGACCCATGAGAACAGCTTACCGATGTGGCTGTGGTCATAGTTCGTGAACGCGATAAGGATCATGAACAGAAGCGGCAGAATGGTGAAGATAGAGATGGTAAGAGTCGGGAACGCCAGCAGCGTTACGTGGAACTTGCTGTCAAAGAACTCCTTAATCTCAGCAAAGAAGCCGGGCAGCTTCTCGCCGGCAGCTTTCGTCTGCTGCGCTTTATAAGCAGATTTGGTGCTTGCAATATAGATCGCGAGGAAAACAGCGATGATAACAAGCGTCAATACTCCGTACAGGAGTAATTTCATGGAGTCGTCGCCTTCGATACGACCGGGACGACCCGTTACGGGGTTAATTCCGTAACCTTCTTCATTGAAACCGATGGTTCCGTTGTTAAAGAAACCGAGGTTGTGTATCTTATCCCAACCGAAACCGACCATATATAAAATGAAGAAAACTTCTGTAGCAAGGAAGATCAATCCCTTGATGATCTGGCCTTTGACGATATTGCCAAAGCCCATGATAATGTAAGATAATTTGGTAGCCCAGTCACCCTTGACGAATCTGGTGAAATAACCCGCAAAGCCTTTTCCGATACCGACAAAGATCTTTTTGAAGAAGTTGCCGATTGCTTTGAATACCTTACCGCAGTTCGCGGGAAGATTGACAAAGAAGTTTTTGAGATTATATCCCAATTTCTGGAATGGGTTGAGCTGCACATAATCAATATATTTCATCAGTTCAACTCCCAAAATGAGTTTTGCGTCTGTGGTGTTACTGTATCCACAGACGCCCGGTTAGATACAGTATGATAACTGTCTGAGTCGGGCGGCATTTCAGCCGCCCGACCTTAGATCATAAGTAGTAAACTTACCTTTGCACTGTTGTGCGGGTAATCAAAACGAAATTATTCGTCGAGAACGTTGGCCATTGCCTTGTCAAACTCAGCGGAGAGAGCTTCTCTGCTGTTATCGTCAGCCTTGTACAGAGCGGCGCACATGGTGCCGATAGGAGTCCAGAAGGTAGCGGCTACGTCGGTCATCGGAACGGAGAACTGGGTCTGCTCGCTCAGAGCGTTCAGAGCGGGGCTGTTCTTAACAGCGTCAGATTCCTGGACCTCTTTGTTGGAGGGCAGCCAGCCGTTGGATTCCATTCTCTTGGTCTGAGCAGCAGCCTGAGTCAGGTAGTTAGCCAGAACCTGAGAAGCCTCGGGGAACTTGGAGTGAGAGTTAACGCCGATGAGCTTACCGCCGTTGAAGCAGTAGATCTGCTTGTCGGTGCCCTTGATGTTGATGGTGGGGAGCTTAGCAGCGCCGAAGTTGTCGCCCAGAGCCTTGGTGACGCCGGGGGTGTCCCAAGAACCGTCAAAGCCTGCGCCTACGGTCAACTCAGCAGGATCCATACCGGAAGCGATACGAGCGGGAGCAGCGTCCATGAAGGTGTCGCTGTACTGATGGAACAGAGCGGAGAAAGCTTCCATGGAATCGAGGACTTCGTCCTTGTTATAGTCGTTGAAGATCTGAGTGCCATCCTCGGTCAGACCGGTCAGGGACATACCGCCGGTGAAGGGGATCGCGCCGCCGGAGAAGCCGTCGCCTACGTTGAAGATGAACTTTCTGCCGGCCTTCTGGCAAGCTGCCAGTACGCCTTCGAGGGTCTTAGCGTCTTCGTCGGTTACGACAGACTTGTCGTATACGAGATAGAGGCCGTTCTCACCGGTCTCGGGATAAGCGTATACAGTGTTTTCCTTGGTTGCAACGCTTACGGAGAAATCGGTGTTGCGGGACTTGACGTCCTCGAGATAATCATCGACTACGGGAGCCAGCGCCTTAGCCTGTACGAGCTTGGTCAGCTGGTCGCAAGCGAAACCGAATACGTCGGCAGCCTTGTCGAGGTCGTTCATCGCCTGAGTAGCAGCCTCGGACTCAGCCTGAGCCTGAACGTCGATGGTGATGGTCTTGTCAGGATACTGAGCGATAAAGTCGTTGCACAGTTCCTTGGTCAGAGAAACGATTGCGTCGGGAGCCCATACGAGCAGGGAGATGTTATCCTCGCCGTAGAACGGGTCGCTGTTGCTGGTGTTGCCGGCATTGCCGGAGTTGTTGTTGTTAGTATTGCCGCCGTTGCAGGCTACGAGTACGGAAGCCAGCATCAGAACTGCAAGTAACAACGCAAGAATCTTTTTCATTTTGAATTCCTTCTTTCCAAAAATATTTTTTTGGATAGGTTGCACCGAGAATCCGGACCGGCGCACCTAATCACTGTATAAATTTTACCATATGTACATAGGTGATTTCAACTCCTTTTGTACTTTTTATCTAAAAGATTAATTTTGACGCTCTCTTTTAGTCGTTTTGTCAATGGATTTTTTCATTTATGGTTATTTTGCATAAATGGCTTCGCCGCATTTTATGGATTTTAACGATAAGGCGTTTGTGCAAGTTGTCAACTTTCCTTTTCAAGAACAGGCTATTCTGATGTCGTATGGCAGGTTTATTTTTCCGACTCAGAATTAAAGTGCCGCCGTGCCGAAGATTTCGTTATTTTTCGTATATTTTTACTAAAAGCCCCGATTTCCGACGAAAAGACGCATTGACACAACCGCCCTTTTCTATGTATAATATATAGGTATTTTTATATCCTTTCTGTACGGAGGTTCACGATGAAACTGATTGATTTACTGCAAAAATGCGAATATACGCTTGATTCCGGTTCGCTCGACGTCAACATCAAGGACGTCATCTACGACAGCCGCAAGGTCGTCAAGGGCTGCTCGTTCGTCGCCCTCAAGGGCTACAACGTCGACGGTCACAAGTTCATTCCCGACGCCGTTGAGCGCGGCGCAAAGGCGCTGATCGTCGAGGACGAGGGCATCGCCTATGACGGCGTCACCGTCGTCCGCGTCAAGGACGCGCGCGCGACTCTCGCGCTGATGTCCGTCGAGTTCTTCGGCAGACCCGCCGAGGAGCTGACCACCATCGCCGTCACCGGCACCAAGGGCAAGACCACGACCGTCGCCATGATCCGCTCGATCTTAGAGAACGCGGGCATCAAGACCGGCACCATCGGCACCCTCGGTATCCTGATCGACAATCAGATCTACAAGACCAACAACACCACTCCCGAGAGCTACGAGATCCAGCAGGCAATGCGCCGCATGGTGAACGAGGGCTGCAAGGCAATGGTCATCGAAGCGTCGTCATTGGGTCTGAAATGGCACCGCACTGACGGTATCCTCTTCGACTACGGTATCTTCACCAACTTCTCGAGCGACCACATCGGCGACAGCGAGCACAAGGACATGGCGGAGTACCTCGCCTGCAAGTCCCTGCTGTTCAAGCGCTGCAAGATCGGTATCATCAATATCGACGACGAGAACGCCTCAGGCGTGACAGAAGGACACACCTGCGAGATCGAGACCTACGGCTACAGTGAGAATGCCGAGCTCGTCGCCCACGGTGACGAGCTGGTCGCCAAACGCGGCTTCATCGGCGTACATTTCAAGACCACCGGCGTCAAGGAGCTGAGCGTAGACGTCGCGATCCCCGGCCGCTTCTCCGTATACAACGCGCTCGCCGCTATCGCGGTATGCCGTCACTTTGATATCACCGACAAGAATATCCTCGACGGACTGAGATCCGTCAAGGTCAAGGGCAGAGTCGAGGTCGTTCCCGTTCCCGGCAACTACACCATGCTCATCGACTACGCGCACAACGCCGTGTCGATGGAGAACGTCCTGTCCACCCTGCGCGAGTATAAGCCCCACCGCCTGATCACCATGTTCGGCGCGGGCGGCAACCGCCCGAAGAGCCGCCGCTTTGAGATGGGCGAGGTCAGCGGCAAGCTGTCCGACCTGTCCGTCGTCACCGAGGACAACAGCCGCTTTGAGGACGTCATGGAAATCATCGCCGATATCAAGGTCGGTCTCGACAAGACCGACGGCAAGTACGTCGTCATTCCCAACCGTATCGACGCGATCCGCTACTGTATCGAGAACGCCGAGGCGGGCGATATCATCGTGCTCGCGGGCAAGGGTCACGAGGATTATCAGGAGATCCGCGGCGTGAAGTACCATATGGACGAACGCGAGATCATCGCCGACATCATCGACGATAACCGCGATGATGACGATGACGACAGCGGCAACAGATAAGATAGTATGATAGATAACGCCCCGCGGTTCGGCAGAGCCGCAGGGCGCTTTCAATATATGATTCGACTGTTGATTGCTTTATTTCGAAACGCAATTCACATTTCAGTCATTGCTTTTTACATTTTAATATGTTAAACTACTTTCAGAATGGAGGGATTTCTCATGAAATTACAGGAATCCGGCGAAATGTATCTGGAAACAATATTGATACTATCGCAGAAAAAGAGTTTTGTCCGCGCGATCGACGTCGGCGAGCACATGGGCTTCTCCAAGCCCTCTGTCAGCCGCGCGATCGGACTGCTGCGCAACGGCGGATTTGTCGAAGTCGGCGACGGCGGCGGTCTGAGCCTGACCGAAACCGGCAGAGAGGTAGCCGAAAAGATCTATGACCGTCACAAATACCTGACTAAAATGCTGATGGAAATGGGCGTTGACGAAGAAACAGCGTCAGAGGACGCCTGCCGTATGGAGCATGTCGTGTCCGACAAATCCTTTGCCGCCATCAAGAACTACTTCAAATTCAACGCTGATTAATACAGCAAAACGCAATCATCAATCACAATCGGGGGAGGCGCAAAACCTCCCCTATTGTATATACAGAAAGGAGCATGACTATGTACGACCTTATCATCATCGGCGGAGGCGTCGCGGGCATGACCGCCGCCATCTACGCCGCCCGCTCGGGACTGTCTGCGCTTATCATCGAAAAGGCGGGCTTCGGCGGACAAGCCGCCCTGACCGCGAAGATCGAGAACTACCCGTCTTATAAAGAGATCGAAGGCTTTCAGCTTGCCGCCGACATCAAGGCGCAGGTCGACGCCCTCGGCGTAGAGAGCCGCTCGGCTGACGTAACGGGACTCAAGAAAGAGAACGATATCTTCACCGTCGCCACCGACTCCGACAGCTATCAGTCAAAAGCCGTCATCATCGCCAACGGCGTGCGCCGCAGAGAATTAGGCATTCCGGGCGAGGACAAGCTCCGCGGTCGCGGCGTGAGCTGGTGCGCGGTATGCGACGGCGGTTTCTTCCGCAAGAAAAAGACCGCTGTCATCGGCGCGGGCAACTCAGCCCTCGGCGACGCGATCTACCTTTCCAATCTCTGCGAGGAGGTCTATCTGATCTTCCGCCGCGATTACCCCACTGCTACCAAAAGCTATATGGATCAGCTCGAAAAGATCGACAATATCCGCCTGATGCCGCGCCATATCCCCGTCGAGATCAAGGGGGATTTCGTCGTCAACGCGCTGACAGTCAAGAACGTCGACAGCGGAGAAATGAGCGATATCGAAGTCAACGGCGTGTTCGAAGCCATCGGTCTGATCCCCGACAACGACCTTTTCTCCGAGCTTGCCGAGCTGGATAACAACGGCTATATCATCACCGACGGCGAGATGCGCACCAAAACGCCCGGACTCTTTGCCGCGGGCGACACCAGACAAAAGTCCCTGCGCCAGATCGTCACCGCCTGCTCCGACGGCGCTCAGGCAGCCACCGCCGCGCACGATTTCCTGAAAATAGGGCTGTAATATGACCGATATCCAAAAACGGCTGTTTGCCTTGCAGGACAAAGGCTATCAGTCAGGCTCCGTCAAGCTCAATCCCTCTGTCGATCCCGATACGATCATCGGCGTGCGGATCCCCGCTCTCAGGAATCTTGCCAAGGAGCTGAAAGATACCGAAGAAGCGACCGACTTTGTCGCCATACTCCCTCATGCTTATTTCGAGGAGTACCAGCTCCACAGCTTCATCATCGGCTATCTCAAAGATTTTGACAGAGCCATAGCAGAAGCCGAGCGCCTTCTCCCCTATCTCAACAGCTGGGCGCTGACCGACTCCATGCGCTTCAAAGCCTTTGACCGCGACCCCTTGCGCCTTTTGCCGTATATCGAGAGCTGGCTTTCAAGCGATCACCCCTACACCATTCGATACGGTATCCTCTGCCTGATGAACTACTTCCTCGACGACCGCTTTGACGACCGCTGCCCCGCAATGGTCGCCGCGGTACATAACGACGAATACTACGTCATGATGATGCAGGCGTGGTACTTCGCGACGGCGCTCGCCAAGCAGTATGAAGCGATCCTCCCCTATATCGAAAATCACAGGCTCGACAAATGGGTGCATAACAAAACCATTCAAAAGGCGGTCGAGAGCTACCGTATCACCGACGAACAAAAAGCCTATCTCAAAACCTTAAAAATTAAGTAGCCGCTGATTGATTCATGCCTATCGGCTGAGCACGCAACTCGAATTGATCATTGTCTACCTAAATGAAAAAACCGACAGTAAGCGTCTGCCTGCTGTCGGTTGATTTTTTATATTGTTTTTTATACGGGGTCTGCGATAACCGCCTTCTGGCGGTTCGGGATCGCGAACGCCACGTTGATCGCGTGGTCGCCGATACGCTCGATATCGATCAGCATATTCAGGAAGGTAGTGCCCGCCACAGCGTCGCACTCGCCCGCGTCCATACGGCGGATATGATTCTGCTTGTAATCGTCCTTGCAGTCGTCCACGTCGTCCTCGGCCTTGATGATCCGCTCGATCAGCTCGGGAGAGCCGCCCTGCGCGTTGAACATCGCGAAGCTCAGCTCCATCAGACTGCGGCACTTGTCGCTGATATCATGCATTTCCGCGATCGCCGTATCGGAGAATTTCTGATTCTCGTCAATGACGGTGCGCGCGTATTCGACGATATTCTCGGCATGGTCGCCGATACGCTCTAAGTCCTGGATCGCCGAGTACATCGCGGCGACGACCTGGTGGTCATGCGCTTCTACGTCAAGCGCGTTGATCTTGACGATATAATCCGTGATCTCCTTGGAGAGATAGTCGATGACCTTCTCTCTCTCGATCACCTTGTCGATCGAATCCTTGTCCCTGTCAAAGAACGCGATCATCGCTCTGTTATAGTTCTTCTGCACCAGACGGCTGAGTCTGGCGACCTCCTTCTCACACTGCAAGACAGCCATGGGAGGGGTGGTCAGGATACGGTTGTCGATGAACTCCACCGCCATCTTGTCCTTTTCGGGATCCTCATGATAGGGCAGGATCTTCTGAGTCAGCTTCACCAGCAAGCCGGAGAACGGCAGCAGGATCACTGTCATCGCCACATTGAAGAAGATATGAGCGGCTGAGATCTGCGCGGCGGCAGTTCCCGGCAGGAGCTTTTCGATCGTGTCCGCTACGGGGAGGAGCATCGTGATCGGAGTCATGATGATCACGCCGGACAGGGTGATCAGCATGTTCAGGATCGCTACCTGCTTTGCGTTGCGCTTTGCGCCCGCCGCGGACAGGAACGCCGGCATCGTCGCGCCGAGGTTCATACCGAATACGATGAAGATCGCCTGATCCACGTTGATCGCTCCCGCGGAGGCGAGCGCCATCAGGATACCGACAGAGGCGGACGAGCTCTGGATCACGGCAGTGACCGCCGTGCCGAGCAGGATACCGATAAACGGATTGTTGACGCTTGAGAGGATATTGTCGATCAGACCGGTCTCATTCAGGCTCTTCAAGGCGCCGGACATCATGTCCATGCCGAAGAAGAGGATACCAAAGCCCGCTAAGATCTGACCGTAGTACTTATAGTTGTTCTTCTTGACGAACATCATCACGATAACGCCGAGGAAGATGAACAGCGGCACGATGCTCTTGATATCGAACGACAGCAGAACGGACGTTACGCACGTACCGATCTTTGCGCCAAAGAGGATACCGACCGTCTGCGCGAGCTCCATCAAGCCCGCGTTGGTAAAGCCTACCACCATCGCGTCGGTCGCCGACGAGCTTTGGATCACCGCCGTCACCACTAAGCCGACCAGCATACCGAGGAACTTGTTCGAGGTGATTTTTTCAAGCAGCGTACGCAGCTTGTTGCCGGCGGCGAGCTCCAAGCCCTCGCCCATGTACTTCATGCCGAGGAAGAACAGACCCAAGCCGCCGAGCACTTTAAATAAACTCAACACACTCATTTTGAACTCCAGTTTTCATTATTGTGTTTATACGCTTCATACCGATCTCAAAAATAAGATTAGATAAAAGGAATATATTTGAGGTTAGTATCACAGGGCCTTTCTCAAATTACCCTACGATAATAATACTAAAAGAATTTGTCAAATATTTTCCGCAAAAGAAAAATGCACAAAATCGGCAAAGTATACAATACTTCCCCATTTTGTGCATATAAAATCACTAAAACCTTGTTACGATCCCGCCATTCTTTCATCGGTTATGATATGCTCGACCGCGTCGTGCTTCGTATCGAGGTAATCCTTCAAGAACGTGGGATAAAATCGATGGCTATTTAACTCGTCTATCGGAATCCAAACCATGCTCTCTTTATCATTAAAGTGTGTATAGCTGTCGCTGTGCAGCTCCTGTGTCCCGCGCGGCTTCATCAAAAAGTACAGAGATATCTCATGACAAGACAAGCCCTTGTCATAAGCCCCGTCCCCGTTCCAAAAGTTTTCATGGATAACAGCCAGACGGTCGATCTCATACTTTACGCCTGTTTCCTCCAACACTTCGCGCAAAACAGCCTCTCTCGCTGTTTCACCGTGATGGACGCCTCCGCCCACGGAATATAGATAATCTTCCTTTTCATTTCCGGCCAAAAGAACGCAGCCTCCCTCAACGATGATCGCGGCGGCTCGATATCGGAACCAGTTTTTCCCCTCTGTAAAACAACAATCTTGTGTCATGTTTTTCTCCTGTATTTTACGAAGGTATCCCCGGCGTCACATAAACGGTGTTGTAATTGACGTAGATCACCTTGCCCGGCAGGGCGCCGTTTGGCTTACTGACATTCTTGACGCGCGTATAGTCGACGGGCACCTGCGCGCTGTCCTTGCCCTTGCTGTGCATGGCGGCGATACGCGCCGCTTCCATGATCGCGGTGTCTGAGATCTCCTTCCCGTCTGCGACGATGATCACATGACTGCCGTGGATCTCCTTGGTGTGCAGCCATAGATCGTTTTTGTTCGCCGTGCGCAGGGTAAGCTGATCGTTCTGCTTATTATTGCGCCCGACCAGTATTCGAAAGCCGTCGGAGCTTTCATACTCGATCGGCGGCAGGGGCTTATCCTTGCGCTTTGCAGTACACTTCTGCGTTTTGATGAAGCCCTGCTCCCGCAGCTCCTCGCGGATCGCGGACAACTCCGCCTCGCTCTCGCACCTGCTCAGCATTTCCTGAACGCTCTCGAGGTAGGCGAGCTCCTCGGTCGCCTTTTGTATCTGCTCCGTGAGCATGACCTCGCGGGTCTTTGCCTTGTTGTATTCTTTATAACACCGCTGGGCGTTCATCGCGGGGCTGACGGTGGGATCGAGCCTGATCGTGACCGTCGCGTTGTTCTCGTCATAGAAATTCTCGACCGTGACCGAGGTCGCGCCGCGCTCGATACGGTACAAATTCGCTTGTAACAGGTCGCCCTTGATACGCAGCTGTTCGCGGTCGGCGCATTTCTTCAGGTCGGCTCTTTGCAGATTGATCTTGCGTGACAGTCGGTCGATACCGTTATTCAGCAGCTTGCCGATATCGGCGGATCTTGCCTTCATTCTCGCGAGTCGGTCGCGATCGGAGAAAAAGGTGTCAAGCAATTCCCCGAACGTCTCGAACCGCCTGACGGTCAAAGCGCCCTCGTACTGACGGATATCCATAAAGGCAAAGTCCATCGGCGAGCCGTCCTCTCTGTAGATCAGGGTCGGCTCACCCTTGCCCTCTTCCACGAGCCTTTTCAGCGCGCTGACCTGTTCAAGCATACTGTCCTTCTCGGCACGATAACAGATCTCCCGCGCGATCATCGGAGAGATACCCTGAATGGTATTCAACGCCGCGCGGTCGTCGCCGCCGAGCATATCGATCCGCTCGCATATCGTTTCAGGCTCATTTTCCTCGATACACAGCTTGTCCTGCATCCGCGGCAGCTCATACGGCATCTTCGGCAACAGGACGCGCTCCTCCGATACAGAGAAATCGATCCTTCTCACGGTATCGATGACCCTGTCCTCGCCGTCGGTCAGCACAGCGTTGGAGTACCTGCCCATGATCTCGATATACAGCTTCAGCTTCTCGCGGTCGCCGATCTCGTTGAGCGCTTCAAAATGCAGACACAGCACACGCTCGTTCTTCGGTTGTGTGATATCGCTGAGTCTCGCGCCGCCCAGCCGCTTTCGCAGCAGCATGCACAGCATCGGCGGGACAGGCGGATTCTCGATCGAGCAGGAGGAGATATGGACGCGGGGAGAATCGGACAGACGGATCAAGACCTTCTTCGTCCCCTGTTGCGTGCGAAAGGCAAACACCAGCTCGTCACGGGCGGGCTGATAGATCTGATTCACGCGCGAGCCGATCAGCACGCCGCTCATCTCGCGCCGCACCATCGTCATCATGATGCCGTCAAAAGCCATACTTTGCCTCCTATTGAAAAACGAATTTTTTGAAATCTGCCATTACGATATTGTAATAAATGTTTACTTTCATTACTATGATTGTTAAACTACTCGTGCAAGGAGTTATCCTGACACGGTAGGCGGTTAACCCTCTCCTGACAATAGTCATAACAGAGGGACTGTGACCCTCTGTTCACATAGAAACCCAACAGGGAATCTGAAAAGAGGGTGATACGTATGGAGTACGCAACGATTATCACTTTGGTGATAATACTGTGCATCGTTTTATCCATAAAGAAATAACCGCCCATCTGCACTAAGGGCGGTTGTTTCTCTTAACAACAATCTTTAGGGTTAACCGTCTATCGGATAGCTCCTTGTAATTATATTATAATCCATTTTATGCATTTGTCAATTACTATCGCAAAATATTCAATAGCTTTACGAATTTCCCGTACCTATCCTCGCCGATAAATACCACTTTATCAAATCCCTGATCGATATATAACTTCAATGCCGGATAATTATCTAAGTCCACACCGATAGACAGCTCGCTATATCCCTGTGCTTTTGCTTCTTCCATAATGAAAGAAACCAGCTTTCTGCCGATGCCCTGTCTTCTGTATCCTTCTTTGACGATCAGGCGAGATACATACAGCCTCTTTTCAGGGATCGTATAATCAGCGTCATCAGCGTCTTTTACCACAGATATCTCGCCGATAAACGTACCGTCGATCGTATAGACGTAAGTCGTCCTGTTGCCGTCGCGCATTTCGCGATAAAACTGCTTCGCAAGATTGCTCTGCCGCTGCATATCCCAGATATTGCCGCATTTCTCAAAGTCATTGATGTCAAGTTTGATGATCTGCGTTTTCATAGCAATCCTCATTATTTATGATACTTCGTTCCTTTTGATATCTGGAACGCGCGGTAGATCTGCTCGAGCAGCATCACCCTGCACAGCTGATGCGGAAAGGTCATCTTCCCCATGCTCAGCTTGAAATCGGCTCTCTTTTTCAACGCGTCGCTGAGCCCCCAGCTTCCGCCGATGATCAGATCGATCGTGCTGTGCGTCATGCTGATACTTTCGATACGGTCGCTCAGCTCCTCTGAGCTGATGTATTTGCCCTCAACGCACATCGCGATCACATAATCGCCCTTGCCGATCTTCTGCATGATCCGCTCGCTCTCCGCAGTGATGGTGCGCGCGATCTCCGCGTCGGACGGATCATCGCCCACGCGTTCCTCGTTCAGCTCGATGATATTCAGCTTGCACAGCGTTTTCATTCGCTTGCTGTATTCGTCGACCGCGCCGCGCAGATAGCTTTCCTTGAGCCTGCCGACGCAGATGATATTGATACTCAGCATAATAATCCTCTCATAAATCGTCATTGCGAGGGCTTTCAAAGGGGTCCCCGACACGTCCCGACGTGTTGGGGAGAGGAGGCGCCGCCACATGAAGTCAAGGCATACCAACCGGATATGCCTTTCGAATACGGCGCGCGACGACGATGTGGCAATCTCAACCGAATCATTCAAAAATAAATCGATCTGCCGTTCGTCACGACAGGCGCGACGTCCAGCGTATAGTCGGTATTGATGACCATTCCAGCGCGACCCAGCGAATCGATCGACTCGTTCAGCGCGAGGTGCGGGGTGTTGTTCTCCTCGCTGAGGTGTCCGAGAATGATCCGCGTCAAACCTGCGCCGACAAAGTCGGGCAGCGCCTCGGCGCACGCCGCGTTGCTCAGGTGTCCGTTGTCGGACAGGATACGCTGTTTGAGTATGTAGGGATACGCGCCCTCCTTGAGCATATCGAGATCGTGGTTTGATTCCACTACCGCCAAGTGTGAGCGCGAGATCGCCAGCCTTGCGTTCTCCGTCAGATATCCCGTATCGGTCACAACGCTCATGCGACGTCCGTCCGGGGTGGTGATAAAGTAGCCGCAGGGCTCTGCGGCGTCGTGAGAGGTCTCGACGCGCTCTACGCGAAAGTCGCCCGTCTCGACGATATCCTCGATCACGCGCAGCCGCGCCGTCGGCGGCACCTTGTCATATCGCGCCAGATATTCCAGCGTTCCGCGCGAGGCGTACAGCGGGATCGGATAGCGCTTCAACAACACCTTCAGCGCGCTGATATGATCGCTGTGCTCATGGGTCACGAAGATCGCCTGCACGTCGCGCATAGAGAGGTCGTTTTCCGCCATCGCCAGCTCGAGTTGTTTGAGGTTACGCCCCGCGTCGATCAGGATTGCGGAGCCGTTGCCCTGTATATAATAAGAATTGCCTTTGCTCGAAGAAAAGAGCGGTACGATTTTTGCCATTGACGTTTAATCCCTTCATAAGAAAACTATGATTAGGGTGTGGACGCAGCCCACCCATCACCATTCACTATTCACCCTTCACCAAAAAAGCCACCCGCAGGTGGCTTTAAATTACGCTGTTGTTAATACGTCCGAAGGATCGGGGATATAGGATTTTTTGATATCCGCGCCAAGCGACTGGAACTTCGTCACCACGTCCGAATATCCTCTTTCGATATACTTGATGTTCGAGATCGTCGTCGTGCCCTCGGCGACCAGTCCGGCGATCACCATCGCCGCGCCCGCGCGCAGGTCGGTCGCCTTGACGGGAGCGCCTGTCAGTGTGCCGCCCTCGATGATGGCGAGTCTGCCCTCGACAGAGATCTTCGCACCCATGCGAACCAGCTCGCTGACGTACTGATAACGGTTATCCCATACGCTTTCGTTGACGATGGAGGTGCCCTTCACGGTCGACAGCAGCGCGACAAACTGCGGCTGGCAGTCGGTCGGGAAGCCGGGGTGCGGCATCGTCTTGATATTGACGCGGTTCAGCGGACGCTTGGTCGCGTCGATGATGACCGCTTCATCATATTCTTCGATCTCACAGCCCATTTCCATGAGCTTTGAGCTGATAGACTCGAGGTGCTTCGGCGTGATATTGCGGATCGTGATCCTGCCTCTGGTCGCGGCGGCGGCAGCCATGTAGGTGCCCGCCTCGATCTGGTCGGGAATGATGGAATAGGTCACGCCGTGCAGATACTCCACGCCGCGGATCTTGATAACGTCGGTACCGGCGCCGCGGATGTTCGCGCCCATAGAGTTGAGGAAGTTCGCCAGATCGACGATGTGCGGCTCTTTGGCGGCGTTCTCAAGGATCGTCTGACCCTCAGCCTTAACAGCCGCGAGCATCAGATTGATGGTAGAGCCGACGGATACGGTGTCAAAATAAACTCTCGCGCCATGGAAGGAGCCATTCGTCCTGCTCTCGATCACAGCGCCGTTGACCAGCTCGTTCTCCGCGCCCATCAGCGCGAAGCCCTTCAGATGCTGGTCGATCGGACGAACACCGAAGTTACAGCCGCCGGGCAGGGCGACCTTCGCGTTATGGAAACGGCCGAGCAGAGCGCCCAGCAGATAGTACGACGCGCGCATACCGCGCACCGCGTCATGGGTCGCTTCATAGGTGTTGATCGGTCTGGGGTCGATATCCAGCGTATTCTTATCCACGCGGCGCACCATCGCGCCCATATCCTGCAGGATGTTGGCGATCAGGGTGACGTCGGAGATGTTCGGGATATTTTCGATCCGGCATGGCTCGTCGCAAAGCACGACGGCAGGGATGATCGCTACGGCGGCGTTTTTCGCGCCGCTGACGGTGACTTCACCGAATAAAGGCTTTCCGCCGTTGATAATGATATTTTCCAAATCTGTACACTTCCTAAAACTGAGTATATTTGGTTCTGTTTTTCGCAATATAAGTCGCACGGCAACGCCGTGTATGATTCAAAACAAGCGCATTTTCGGGCATTGCGCCTAATTATGCTTATACATAAGATAATACAAAGGACCGATAAAGTCAACCGAAATAATGATTTGTAATATTTTTTAGTGAATCTGTATGTTTTTATGCTTGCCGACTGTACGCATTTTCTATAATTATAATTCTTTTATGTAATTATTTTGTAATCGATTCGCGTATTTTTACGCTCTTCCCGATTTTTGCGTTCATACTAATCCTTGATAAAAAGATTTAATCAGATATTAGTGATATATTTCGGATAGCGCGACGGGAGACGCAGACAGGCTGGCGCCTGTCACTTCCGGGG
>CADBYC010000003.1:99858-152865 GCA_902798755.1 uncultured Ruminococcus sp.
CCGGATATGCCTACCGAGTACAGCGAACGACGACGACAACAAAGCTATACGAAATATAGCGCAATAGATGATATAGGTTTTTATTAAGGATTAGTATCACATAAAAAAGGCAGAGCCGCACTCTGCCTTTTATTCGTTCCATTCAAATGACCTTCTTCAAACGGATATCGATCTGATAGCGCTTTTGTCTGTCAATAATATTATATCAAGATACTGTCTTACTCATGCCAGTATTTTCTGTCGAGTGAGCGGTACTGGATCGCTTCGCTGATGTGCGCTGAGCGGATCACTTCGCTTTGGTCGAGATCGGCGATCGTCCGCGCGACCTTCATGATGCGGTCGTAGGCGCGGGCGGTCATGCCCAGCTTATCGAACGCCGCCTTGAGCATGCGGTTCGCCTTGTCGTCCATCACGCAAACTTCCTCAAACATCGCCGCTTCGATATGGGCGTTGCAGTTGGTTTTCGTCCCCTTGAAACGCTCCGTTTGGATTGCGCGCGCCGCGTTGACGCGGGCGCGGATATCGGCGGACTTTTCCTCTCCGCTTTTCGCGGTCAGATCGTCGTATTCGACAGGCGGTACCTCGATATGGATATCAATGCGGTCGAGCAGCGGTCCCGACACGCGGTTGAGGTATTTATGCACCGCCGTGTCCGAGCAGGAGCAGGTCTTTTTCGGGTGATTATAGTAGCCGCAGGGACAGGGATTCATCGCGGCGATCAGCATGAATTCGGAGGGATAAGTATAGGTGCCGTGAGCGCGTGCGATCGACACCACGCCGTCCTCGAGCGGCTGCCGCAGTACCTCTAATACGTTTCGGGGGAATTCAGGCAGCTCATCAAGAAACAGAACGCCGTTATGCGCCAGCGAGATCTCGCCGGGCTTTGGATTGGTCCCGCCGCCGGTCATGCCCACGCGCGTGATGGTATGGTGCGGCGAGCGAAACGGGCGCATGGTCACCAGCCCCGAGCCCTTTTGCAAGGTGCCCGCGATAGAGTGTATCTTCGTCGTTTCGATCGTTTCGTCAAAGGTCATCTCAGGCAGGATCGTCACCACGCGTTTAGCGAGCATGCTTTTGCCCGCGCCGGGTGATCCGATCAGCAGGACGTTGTGTCCGCCCGCCGCGGCGATCTCCATCGCGCGTTTCGCCTCCGCCTGTCCCTTCACCTGAGAGAAGTCCAGCGCACTGTCCGGCACGCTGTCGCTGTTTTCAAACACAGCAGGCTCTATTTGTCTGCGGCCAGCGAGGTGGTCGATCAGCTCAAAAACGTGCTTGACGGGGTAAACCTCCAACCCGTCCACCACCGCGCCTTCGTTCGCGTTCACCGCAGGGACATAGAGCTTTTTCAGCCCCAGCTCACGTGCCGCGATCGCCATAGGAAGTACGCCGTTGATCCCGCGCAATTCACCCGACAAGGACAGCTCGCCGATGAACGCACTGTCATCCGTATTGGCGCTGATCTGCCGCGTCGCCTTCAGCACGGTCATCAATATCGGCAGGTCGTACAGCGGGCCTTCCTTCTTGATATCCGCGGGCGCAAGGTTGATGATCAGACGTGAATTCGGAAATTCAAATCCGCAGTTTTTCATCGCAGAACGCACGCGGTCGCGGCTCTCCTTGACAGCGGCGTCGGGTAATCCGACGATATCAAAAGCGGCGATCCCGCGGCTCAGATCCGCTTCGATCTCGATCCCGTAAGTACTCATTCCGAACAGTCCGAGACTAAGACATTTTACGACCATTATCACACGCCCTTTCCAAATATAAATCGTTAAATGATTGACGTATTTTTCCTCGATTTATCTCCTCGCTTGATACATTTTCCAATGCTGTTTTCGGAGCAAAATCGCTTTTATGTTCGAACCACTATCCGCATTATAACACACTTTTTGACGGTTGTAAACCATCATCATGCAAAAATACTGGTGAATATTCACAAAACCTTTTCGTCGTGAATCATTTGTCATTTTTTGATTGCATTGATTTTAAAAAACCTGTTGACTTTTGGCGGCATATTTATTACAATTTAGACAGATAAAATATTGTGAGGTGCTATATCCTGAACGACAATGCTGCCGGTTGTAAGAATCAACTCTCCGATGAAGAATTGATCAAATCTTTTCTCTCGGGTGATGATGAAGCATTCGAAGTGATCGTATCGCGATATCTCGGGCTGATCTCTACAGTTGCGAAAAAATACCGCGGTATCTCGTCGGATACAGACGACAGCGACATGATCCAGGAGGGCATGGTCGCTCTGCTGTCGGCGTGCCGCAGCTTTGATGCGCAAAAGGGAATGAGCTTCAAAAACTACCTCGTTCTTTGCGTCGAGAACCGCTACCGCACGATGCTGCGCTCCTGTGCGCGTCAGAGCGCTGTTCCCGCCCGCAATATGATATCGTTAGAGGACGACGCAGAGTCCGCCTTTGATCCGACCGTTACTTCCTTACCCGAGATCGTCGAGACAAAGGATTACATCGACAGCCTGCACCGCGTCCTCAAAGACAGCCTCTCTCCCCTCGAGTACAAAGTAGCAATATTGCACCTTTCCGGCTATTCGTACAAGGAAATAGCAAAGCGGCTGGACATTCCCCTAAAATCAGTTGACAATGCACAGACCCGTATACGTCAAAAGCTTTCTAGGTAATACACCCCGAAGAGAAATCAGACGGTGCAACTCCGCCGCGGGGTAAAATATATACCAAAAAGTGAGGTACACGCTATGTACGAAGACAAGATTCTCCGTTGCAAGGACTGTGGAAAGACTGCCGCATCGCTCGTAAGAATGCAATCAGGGCTAATCGTGAGATGCACATTACTGTGTGCGCAGATTGTGGCGGCGAAGCAAAGATCCCATTTAAGCCGATGGAAGGCAAGGATTACTATTGCAGCGAATGCTTTGCGAAGCGCAAAGAGGCCGAAGAAGCGGCAAATGCTGATGAATAAAGTAAAATTGCTTACAGCGTTCCTGTAAAGGGAACGCTGTTTTTCTATACGCAGGGCGGCAATACAGGCGAAACAGTGCGCGTGTTTAGAACAAATGTTTCACGTGAAACATTTTAATTGTGCCGTACTTGTCTTTTTCACAACACTGTGTTATAATCGCATACATAAAACAAATCATAACAACGGAGGTAATACTATGATCACCAAAGAATCCATCATCGGCGACGTTCTGGATAAATTCCCCGCTACCGCTCCCCTGTTCTTACAGATGGGCATGCACTGCCTGGGCTGTCCCGCTTCCCGCGGCGAGAGCATTGAGGAAGCCTGCATGGTACACGGCGCGGATCCCGACGCGCTGGTCGCGGCGCTGAACAAGGCTGTAGGCGCGTAATGTCAATATTAAAACCACAGGGGCGGCTGTCGCTTTGCGCTGATTTTGTGCGCGAAGGCAGCCGCCTTGCGGATATCGGGACCGATCACGGCTATCTGCCGATCGAGCTGTGCAGGAACGGAAAGATCCCCTCGGCGCTCGCCTGCGACATCAACCCTCTGCCCCTGCGATCCGCTGAGGAAAATATCACAAGGTTCGGATTATCAAAAAAAATACAAACGCGTTTGTCCGACGGGCTGAAAGAGGTATCCGCCGACGAAGTCGACGACGTGGTGATCGCGGGCATGGGCGGCGAGCTGATCCGCGATATCCTCTCTGCCGCTCCGTCCTTTCAAGATACAGACAAACACTTTGTGCTCCAGCCGATGACCCATCACGAGGATCTGGTCCTGTGGCTGTATGAGAACGGTTTTGTCATCGACCGACAGGAAGCGACCCTCGACGAGGGCAAGTACTACACCGTTATTTCCGCTCGCTTTATCGGTAAAAAAACGCCGTGCGACCTCTACACCGCCGTCGTCGGAAAGCTCGATCTGACCGATGAGAACAGCCGCGGCTTTCTCAGCCGCGTTCTGCATAATTACCGCAACAAAAGCAAGGGCGATCCCGCGCTTTTGCCCCTTGTCAAACAACTGGAGGAAAGTATCCGTGAAGCTGAATGAACTCATTGAATTTGCCGACAAGATCGCGCCCTTTGACACTGCCGAAGAGTGGGACAATGTCGGCCTGCTGGTCGGCTCGCCAAGCATGGAGATCGACCGCGCTTTGCTGGCGCTGGACATTACCCCCGCCGTCGTAGAAGAAGCGCTCGATCTCGGCGCACAGCTGATCATCAGCCACCACCCCGTCATCTTCTCGCCGCTGAGCGCACTGCGCCCCGACACGGCAGAATATCTTTTGGCAAAGCATGATATCGCCGCCTTATGTCTGCACACCGATCTTGACCGTGCAGAAGGGGGCGTGAACACCGCCTTGGGCAACGCGCTGGGGCTGAAAAACGCCGTATTATACCCCGAGGACTTCCTGCTTGTCGGCGAACCTGAAACGCCCTGTACGGCGCAGGGATTCGCCGCCTTTATCAAAGAGCGGCTGGACGCTCCGTCGGTGCGTTTTACCGAGGGCAAGATCACCCGCGTCGCGGTATCGTCAGGCGGCGGCGGAGAGGGCGTTGAGCTCGCCGCAAAATACGGCTTTGACGCCTTTGTGACAGGCGAGATGAAGCACCACCAGTATCTCTATGCGGTACAGCACGGTATCGCCGCCTTTGACGCGGGGCATTTCCCGACCGAGGACGTTGTGATCGCGCCGCTGAGAGAGCAATTCTCCGCCCGTTTTCCCGAAGCGGAATTCATCATCAGCCAAGCGTCGGTCTGCCCTTACCGAGCGGTTTGACAGCGTCCTCCTTTTCAACGGTTTCACTTTTTCGATCGAGAGAGTGCGAACCGTCGGAGCTCCTCTTTATGGGATTGCCGCGGGCTAAAGCCCTCGCAATGACATAGTAATTAATCAGTGCTTACTTAGAAACCGGTATTAAAGCGTGTTCTTTGTGAACGCGCTTTTATTATTTTGTCAAAAAAGAAATATAATTGTCATCACTTTTAACAGTTTGTAAATTTTAGCGGAAAACGATAAAAATATCGCCATATATATGTAAAAAAAGATTGCAAAAAACACAAGCCTTTGTTATAATGTTGTAGTGTTTATAACTATATCATGTGATAGTGTGGGTAATTAGGGGTATTCGAGTTCCGCTGATTCCTTTCCCTTGTCGGATTTTCTGTTATCACATGAGGATCGGATATTGAAAGAGCTATGCGAATCAGAAAGAAGAAATGGGCGGAGCCGGAGCTCTCCGAGTGCCGCTACTATATCAACGACCCCGAGCAGTATCGCGGCAGGTGGAAGGAATTCTTCGGCAACGATAAGCCTATCGAGCTGGAGATCGGGTGCGGCAAATGCACCTTCATCGCCGAAAAGGCGCTGAAAAATCCCGACACCAACTACATCGCCGTGGATATCAAAAGCGACATGCTGGGAGTCGGGCGCAGGAACGTTGAACGTATCTTTGCAGAAGCGGGCAAAAGCAGCCCCGATAACGTCGCGCTGGTACGCTGTAACGTCGAGATGATCGACAAGGCGTTTTCCGCACAGGACGGCATCGCCGTGATGTACATCAACTTCTGCAATCCTTGGCCGCGCCTGAAGCACCAAAAGCGCAGGCTGACCTATCCGAGAAAGCTCAATATGTACCGTGACTTTCTCACAAAGGACGCGGTCATCTACTTCAAGACCGACGACGACGAGCTGTTTGAGGACAGCGTGGGTTACTTCGAGGAATCTCACTATCATATCCGTTACATCACTCGCGACCTGCACAACAGCGACATTACGGGAAACATCGTCACCGAGCATGAGCAAATGTTCACGGACGAGGGTATCCCGATCAAGTATCTGGAAGCAACGCTTTCCTGAACTGAGATATTTTTCAATCAACCACTGACCGTAAGGAGGCAAGAGCATGAAACTACAGCGACTGTTTGCTGCCGCGCTCGCGGCGGCCGCGCTGCTGTCCGGCTGTACCTCCCTGAGTCTGAACGATCCCGATATACTCGCCCCGCCGAAAGCGGGCGGCAACCGCGCCCAGGTGCAGAACATGATCGAGAAGGACGCGAAAGGCTCCTACACCCTGATCTATCCTGAGTCGGGCGAATTCAAAAGCGGCATCATCCAGCACGATATTAACGGCGATGACGTAGAAGAAGCCGTCGCGCTGTATCGCGCCGCGGACGGCTCTCCCCGTATGCTGACAGCCGTCAGGCAGGGCGATGACTACACCCTTTACGGCAGTGCCGATCTGTACTCCGCCAACGTCTACAAGCTCAGCTTCGCGGACATCAACTCCGACGGCACACAGGATATCATCGTCAGCTTTGATCACGGCTCTTCCGCTCCCGCGCTGCAAGCCTATCTCCTCGGCGACGGGCTCAACAGCCTATCGGTCGCCGAAGGCTTCACGGATTACACGGTCGGAGATTTTGACGACAACGCCTCTGCCGATATCCTTCTGATGAAGCCCGCCGAGGGCAAGACAGCGGCGAAAGCAATCTTGCTGGCATACGGCGACGGCGGCTTCAGCGAAAAGTCCGCCTGCGACGTTGACTCGGACGTTCAGTCCTATGTCGATCTGCGCTTCGGAAAGATCAGCGACGGGATCAGCGGAGCGATCGCCGACGGAGTGCTGGAGAACGGCGACTACACCACCCAGCTTTTATACTACGATCTGGCGGCGCATATGCTGGTCAATCCGCTGTTTCTGAACAACAGCTACAGTCAGAGCGTGCGTTCCTCCACCGTCCGCTGTACGGACATCAACGACGACGGTATCATAGAGATACCGATGTGCAATCTTTCGGAGCACACCAAGGACGAAGATGTTGAAACAGTATGCAACCTGGTACACTGGTGCAACTACGACCCCGAAACGATGGCGCTGTCCTATACACAGCACGGCGTTCTGTGCGACAAATTAGGCTTTATGCTGAAATTCGACGCGGGGGCGCTGTCCTCGCTCACCGCGCGGTACACAGCCGACAACGCGGTCACACTGTATATGCTCAGCTACAAGGGCAGCGAGCCGATCATCGGCAAGGAGCTCTTGACCGTCAAGCGGTATGAGAAAAACAGCTTTGACAGCAGCCTGACGGCAGAAGCAAAGCTGATCGACACGACCGCCTACACCTACACCTACATTCTCAGCGAGGGCTCTACCCTCTCTCACGACGACGTAACAAACAGCTTTCTCTTAACCTGACTATAGGTATCCGAACCGTGGTTTTGACGGGCAGGTTACTGAAAGCTGACGAAATAGAACATCATAACGCAAGATAAAACAATCCCGAACGGAGGTTATTAGTATGAAAAAGATTCTGGTATGCGAAGACGAAGCTGCGATCCGCGATTTTGTGGTGATCAACCTCAGAAGAGCGGGCTATGACGTAGTAGAAGCAGACTGCGGCGAGATGGCGCTCGAAAAGTATGAGGAGCATAACGGCGACTTTGACGTCGCGATCCTCGACATCATGATGCCCGGTATCGACGGCCTGCAGGTATGCAAGGAGCTGAGAAACAGAAATTCCGGCATCGGCATCATCATGCTGTCCGCGCGCACCCAGGAGATGGATAAGGTCACGGGGCTTATGCTCGGCGCTGACGACTATATCACCAAGCCCTTCTCCCCCTCTGAGCTGACCGCGCGCGTCGACTCGCTGTACCGCAGAGTATCTCTCTCTGAACAGAAGAACGAGAACAACTTCAAGGAAGAGCTGCAGAGCGGTATCTTCACCCTGAACCTGAGAAACCGCGCTTTGATGAAGAACGGCAAGATGATCGAGCTGACCCAGGTCGAGTTCCAGATCATGGAGTACTTCTTCTCTAATCCCGGCGTAGCGCTTGACCGTACCGATATCCTCAACCACGTATGGGGCGAGGCGTATGTCGGCGAGGAAAAGATCGTCGACGTTAACATCCGCCGTCTGCGTATGAAGGTCGAGGACGAGCCCTCTAACCCCAAGTATATCGTGACCGTATGGGGTCTGGGCTATAAGTGGGACACCGTGTGATTTGCCAAGGGCAAATCAGTGAATAATGAATACTTAAGATTGAAGAATGAAGAATAGCGGGAGGGCTGTGCCCTCACCCAACTGATTGTTTGAGCGAAGCGAGTAACCTTTATTATTCAATTTTCAATTTTCAATTTTCAATTTTCAGTTTTCAGTTTAAGAAATCAAAACTATCAGCGAGTATAACGAGCGACAAAGGGGGGTGACAGTAATGTTCAAGGGAATCTACAGGCGATGGCTGATCAACACGTTCGGCGTGGTATTGGCGATCATCGTCCTGATCGTCATATCTCTGTCCGTTGCTGTGCGCTCGCTTTGCTATTCGTCGGCGGAGAACGCGCTGATCAGCCACAGCAGAGAGCTGGAGGCTGTCTTCCCCGAAGGAGTTTCGGACAGCACCGAAACCTTCATCGACACTGCGTCCGCGTACGCCGCGGATATCAGCTACAAGAACGAGGTCGAATTACAGGTGCTCAACGCCTCGGGGCGCGTCGTGATGACCTCTACGGGCTTTGTGCCGAATGACGAGACCGCTCCCGATTACGCGGACGCCGTGAAGAACGAAAACGGCTACTCCCGTTATACAGGCCGCTCCGACGCGGGCGAGCGGATCATGGCGGTCACGAGAGTGATCCGCAGTACACAGGGAACGGAGCTGGGCGCTGTGCGCTATGTGTCCTCCCTGAGAAACGCCAATCACAAAATACTGATCTACACGCTGATCGCGTCCGCGGTAGGACTACTGATCATTGCGGTCGTCGCGCTTTCGGGCTACTATTTTATCCGTTCGATCGTCAGACCCGTACGCGATATGACCGAGACCGCTCAGAGGATCGCGCAGGGCGACTTTACCGCAAAGGTCGACAAGATGTATGACGACGAGATCGGCGACCTGAGCGACACGATCAACGACATGGCAAAAGAGCTTGACGCCAACGAAAAGCTCAAGAACGACTTTATCTCCCGCGTATCGCACGAGCTGCGTACCCCCCTGACCGCGATCAAGGGCTGGGCGGAGACCATGCAGTACGGCGTGCCCGATCGCGTGACGATGGAAAAGGGCATGAGCGTCATCGTCAAGGAAAGCACCCGCCTGACCTCGCTGGTCGAGGAGCTGCTCGATTTCTCCAAGCTCCAGAGCGGCAGACTGACCATGCAGATGGAGCGCATGGATATCCTCGCCGAGATCGACGAAGCGGTCTATATGCTCAAGGAACGCGCGCTCTCCGAGGGCAAGCACCTCTTATATGACGACCCCGAGGATATGCCCATCATCTACGGCGACCGCAACCGACTAAAGCAGGTGTTCCTCAACGTCATCGACAACGCGCTGAAATACACGCCGGAGGGCGGTATGATCGGCGTACAGGTCTATCAGGACTTTAAGGAGCATACCATCAAGGTCGTCGTCGCCGACAACGGCTGCGGCATCGACCCCGAGGACCTGCCGAAGGTCAAGGATAAATTCTATAAAGCGAATCAGAAGATCAACGGCTCCGGCATCGGACTGGCGGTAGCCGACGAGATCATCAAAATGCATAAAGGTACGCTCGAGCTTGAAAGCTCGCCCGAGGTCGGTACCACCGTCACCATCACCATCCCGATCTTCAACGAAGCCGCGGCGCTGGACGACGACAGCCAGCCGCTCGGCGGGATGAATCCCACCCCGTAATCTCCTCAATTACAAAGAAGGTATTATATGAAAAAACAGGACATGAAACAACAGAAGCGCATCACCTCGATCGGCGGCTCCGCCCTGATCGAAGGCATCATGATGCGCGGACCCAAGCGCACTACCGTCGCGTGCAGGGTCGATCAGGACACCATCTACACCGAGGATATACAGGTCAAGCCGCTGTTCAAGGCGAAGTTCTGGAAGCTGCCGCTGATCCGCGGACTCGCGGGCATGATCGACAGTATGCGCCTGAGCTACAAGGCGCTCGGACTCTCCGCCGACAAAGCGATGGAAGCGGGACTGGTCGAGGAGGAAGAACCCTCCAAGTTCGAGAAATGGCTCGATGAAAAGCTGGGCGACAAGCTGATGAACGTCGTCATGGTCATCGCCTCCGTTTTAGGCATTGCGCTGGCGCTGGGACTTTTCGTCTTTCTGCCTGCCGCTCTCTTTGACTGGACCTTGGGCGGGATGTTCAAGACCGTCGATCCCGCTACGCAGGCAGAAACCTACACCGTCGCGGGACAGATCGTCAAATCCGCTTTCTGCGGCGTGCTGAAGATCGCGCTGTTCATCGGCTATATGCTGCTCGTATCGCAGATGAACGATATGAAGCGCGTATTCAAATATCACGGCGCGGAGCACAAGACCATCTTCTGCTATGAAAACGACGAGGAGCTCACCGTCGAGAACGTCCGCAAGCAGACCCGTTTCCACCCCCGCTGCGGCACCTCGTTCCTCGTAGTGACCTTGCTCGTGAGCATTTTTGTAGGCTTGTTCATCCCCGTAGCGCCCTTCGGCGTGAAGCTACTCAACCCGGTATTCCGTTTGCTGCTCCTGCCGATCATGGTCGGTCTCGGCTATGAATTCATCAAGCTGTGCGGCAAGCATGACAATAAACTCACCCGTATCCTCGCGACCCCCGGACTGTGGGCGCAGCGCATCACTACCAAGGAGCCCGAGGACGAAATGATCGAATGCGCGATCGAAGCTATGAAGGCCGTCATCCCCGACGACGGCTCGGATATCGTCAATGACTGTTCCTGCGCTCACTAACGCGCTGAAAGGTCTGCTCACCCGCGCGGGCGCTGATAATCCCGACGGCGATACCGCGGAGATCCTGTGCGCGGTCTTAGGCTGTAATCACACACAGCTGATCCTGCGGGAAGATGATATTCCCGCTCGATTTTGTGACAGGGCGATGCAGATGGCGCGCAGGAGAGCCGACGGCGAGCCGATCCAGTATGTGCTCGGCTGTTGGAGCTTTATGGGGCGCGACTACAAGGTCGGCGAAGGCGTATTGATCCCGCGGGACGATACGGAAGTCGTCGTATGCGAAGCGTTGAAGCGCGCGCAAGGCTTCTCCCGTCCCGTCGTCGTCGATCTATGTGCGGGCTCGGGAATTATCGCCGTCACGCTGGAAAAGGAACTCAGCGGGGCAACGGTATTTGCTGTTGAGAAAAGCGAAGAAGCATACGCTTATCTGCAAGAGAATATCGCGCTGAATCAGTCGTCGGTCAAAGCGATCCATGCCGATCTTTCGGATTGCTTCAGCGCCTTTGACGACAGCTCGCTCGACATGATCGTGTCCAATCCTCCCTATATCCGCTCCGACGAGATCGCTGCGCTTCAAAGCGAAGTACAGTATGAGCCGAAGATGGCTTTGGACGGCGGAGAGGACGGCTATGTCTTCTACGAAATGATCATTCGTCTGTGGACGCGCAAGCTGAAAAACGGCGGCTGTATCGCCTTTGAGATCGGCGAGGGGCAATATGAAACCATCGCTGAGATGCTCCGCTCAGCGGGCTATACCGATATCAAAGGTACGCCCGATATACAGGGGATCACGAGGGCGGTAACGGCAATATATAAAGACGCCCTCTCGTAAGGGAGCTGTCGCCGAACGCTTGCGTTACGGTGGCTGAGGTTAAAAAACTAACATATCGTCACAAAGCAAAAAACGGAAACGCTCTGCACGGCAACCCTCCGAGTCGGAACAAGTTCCGACCCACCTCCCTTAGAAAAGGGAGGCTAATGGATAGAAATTTTGTTCGAAAATCGCTTGATTATTTCAAACATATATGCTATAATATTATCAAATATAAATTCGGTCGCGATCGCCGCGCAATGACGATCAAAACAGAAACCAAAGGAGAGAATCACCATGGCTCTGGATAAGAACAAGGCTCTGGAAACAGCATTATCACAAATCGAAAAACAGTTCGGCAAGGGCGCCGTCATGAAGCTCGGTCAGAACTCACATATGAACGTCGAGCATATTTCGACAGGCTCTCTGAGCCTTGATATCGCGCTCGGTATCGGCGGTCTGCCCAGAGGCAGGATCGTCGAGATCTACGGACCCGAAAGCTCGGGTAAGACCACCCTGTCCCTGCACTGCATCGCAGAGGGTCAGAAGAACGGCGGTAACGTCGCCTTCATCGACGTAGAGCACGCGCTCGACCCCGTCTACGCGGCGGCGCTGGGCGTTGACGTAGACAGCCTGCTCGTTTCTCAGCCGGATACCGGCGAGGACGCGCTGGAGATCGCCGAGGCGCTGATCCGCTCCGGCGCGATCGACGTCATCGTCATCGACTCGGTCGCGGCGCTTGTGCCCAAGGCGGAGATCGAGGGTGAGATGGGTGACAGCCACGTCGGCTTACAGGCTCGACTGATGTCGCAGGCGCTCAGAAAGCTCGCCGGCGCGATCAACAAGTCTAACTGCGTGGCGATCTTCATCAACCAGCTGCGTGAGAAGGTCGGCGTGATCTACGGCAACCCCGAGGTCACCACGGGCGGCAGAGCGCTGAAGTTCTACTCCTCTGTGCGTATCGACATCCGCCGTATCGAGACCCTCAAGGTCAACGGCGAAATGGTCGGTTCACGCACGAGAGCGAAGGTCGTCAAGAACAAGATCGCTCCCCCCTTCAAGGAAGCGGAATTCGATATCATGTACGGCGAAGGCATCAGCCGCGTAGGCGAGCTGATCGACCTCGCGGTCAAGGCGGACGTCATGCAAAAGAGCGGCGCGTGGTTCTACTACGGCGAGACCCGTCTGGGTCAGGGTCGCGACAACGTCAAGGAGCTGCTCAAGAACGACGACCGTCTGCGCAATGAGATCGAAGCAAAGCTGTGGGAAAACGTTGACAAGCTCAGCACCCGTCCCAAAAAGACCGCGAAAGCCGCGGCGACTCCTGTCGCAAAGGCTGAGCCCGCACCCGCGCCGGCTCCCGCAGCGGACAAGAAAAAGAAAACCTCCAAGATCGACATTCTTGTTGAGGACTGATACTGATTAAACCAATCAGGTAGAAAACTATCATGATGATCACTGCTATTGAGCCCCGTAAAAAGGGGCTCTCGGCGCTTTATATCGACGGTGAGTTCGCGATGAAGCTCGACGCCGAGACCCTGCTCGCCTGCCGCTTTGACGTCGGACGCGAGATCGACGACGAAGAACTGCACGAGTGTATACAGGCATCCGACCGCAAGCGCTGTAAGGACAAGGCGCTGTGGCTGATCGGCTACCGCGATCACTCGCGCAAGGATCTGATCACAAAGCTCAAAAAAGATTATCCCGAGGACGTTTGCACGGCAACGGCAGACCGTCTGGAGGAATTGGGGCTGCTCGACGACGGTCGATACGCGCGGCATTATGCCGCCGACCTCGTCAACCTCAAGCACCTGTCGGAACGCGGCGTTCGCCAAAAGCTGTATGAAAAGGGCATCGACCGCGACCTGATCGACGAGGTGGTAAGCGAGCTGTTCATCGACGAGAAAGAACAGATCCGCACGATTATCGAGAAAAAATACGCGCGCTCCCTCTCGGACGAGAAGGGACAGCGCCGATGTGTCAACGCTTTGTCGCGGCTGGGCTTTAGCCGGTCGGACATAAAAAGCGTTCTCAGTGAATATACAGAAACAGAGGAATACTAACTATGCCAAGTGTCGGAATCGTATCTCTCGGCTGCGCGAAGAACCGCGTGGACGCCGAAATGATGATGTTTCAATTGAATCAAGCGGGCTTTCAGCTAAAGGAAGACCCCGCGATGGCGGACGCTGTCATCGTCAACACCTGCGGCTTCATCGAGAGCGCCAAGCAGGAAAGCATCGACGAGATCTTAGAGCTTGCACAGCTGAAAAAAGAAGGCAAGATCAAGGCGATCATCGTCACAGGCTGTCTTGCTCAGCGCTACAACAGCGAGATCATGAAGGAGCTGAGCGAAGTAGACGCGGTCATCGGCATCGGCAAAAACGCTGATATCGCGAAGGTCGTTCAAAACGCTCTTGACGGCGAAAAGGTAGAGGACTTCCCCGATAAAATGCTTCTGCCCATGGAGGGCGGCAGGGTGCAGAGCACCGAACAGCACTGGGCGTATCTGAAGATTGCCGACGGCTGTGACAACTGCTGTACCTACTGCGCCATCCCGCTGATCCGCGGCCGCTTCCGCTCGAGAGAGATGGAGAACATCATCAAAGAAGCGGAGCGCCTTGTCTATAACGGCGTTAAGGAGATCAACGTCATCGCACAGGATACCACCCGCTACGGCGAGGATCTCTACGGCGAGCTGAAGCTCGCAGAGCTGCTCAGGAAGCTGTGCAAGATCGACGGCCTTGAATGGATCCGCGTGCTGTACTGCTATCCCGACCGCATTACCGACGAGCTGCTCGACACGATCCGCGAAGAGAATAAGATCGTCAAATATATCGACCTGCCGCTCCAGCATTGCAGCGGCAAGGTGCTGCGCGCGATGAACCGCCGCGGCGATAAGGAAAGCCTGTTGGAGCTTGTGGAGCATATCCGCGAGAAGATCCCCGGCGTTGTACTGCGCACCACCCTGATCGCGGGCTTCCCGGGCGAGACGGAGGAGGATTTTGAAGAGCTGAGCGACTTTGTGCGACAGACAAAGTTTGAGCGGCTCGGGTGCTTTGCCTACTCTCAGGAGGAGGACACCCCCGCCGCCTTGATGGAAGATCAGATCGATGAGGAGATCAAAAACCGACGCGCCGAGATCATCACGGAGCAAGAGGCGCTGATCATCGACAACTGGTGCGAATCGCAGATCGGCAAGGACATCGACGTGCTGGTCGACGGCTTTGACCGCTATGCCGAATGCTTCTTCGGCCGCTCCGCGTTTGACGCGCCCGAGGTCGATCCGAACGTGTTCTTCACTGCTCCCGAGCGCAAGCCGCGCCCCGGCGAGATCGTCCGCGTCCATATCAGCGACCATATCGACTGCGATCTGACGGGCGAGATGGCGGAATAATCACTAAAGCAATTGGCAGGGCAGGAGAAAGCCCCTCCCCTGCTATCATGAAAGGCATGCCTATGAAAAAAATGAATCTGCCAAATAAATTGACGCTGCTGCGGATCCTGCTGGTTCCAGCGGTGATCGCCGTGATCCTGATCGACTTTCCGTTCCACTTCACTGTGGCGGGAGTGCTGTTCGGAGTCGCCGCCATCACCGACGCTCTGGACGGCAGGATCGCACGCAGAGATAACCTGATCACCGACTTCGGCAAATTCGCCGACCCGCTTGCGGATAAGATCCTCGTGATCTCGGTACTCGTGTGCTTCGTCAAGCTCGGGCTGTGCGGCGCGATCCCGCTGATCATCATCATCTTCCGCGAATTCACCGTCACATCCGTACGGCTGGTCGCCGCCGCGAAGGGCAAGGTCATCGCCGCCAATATGTGGGGCAAGGTCAAGACCGTGACCCAGATCGTCGCTATCGTCGCGATCTTCCTGATGCAGACCGCGATGGATATCATCTCCCTTTCCCTGATCGGTAAGGTACTGCCGATGTCTGAATACAATGTCGTGAAGATCATGCTCAACAGCAATTCGCTGTATTATGACTTGTTCAACATCTATAATATCTTTAACATCATCGGTCAGGTGCTGTTATGGATCGTCGCGGTCATCACTGTGATCTCGGGCGTAAAATACCTTGTTGATAACAAGGAAGTTATCAGCGATATGTGATCCTCTTCAAAAAACAGTTGCAAAATCAAAAGCAATCGTATATAATGTGATAGATATGTAAAGGCTTTGAACAGGAAAAGTAGCTTTACGGACGCTAACAGAGAGGACGGCAAAGGCTGGAAGCCGTCTTAGCGAAAGTTCAGTGAAATGCGCCTGTGAGCTTGCGGAAGGAAATGTCCGCGCGTCAGCCCGCGTTAAGGGCAGGAGTTTTTTGAACTCTGTAAGAGCGCTTTTGCGCTGAATTTGGGTGGAACCACGGCACTGTCGTCCCTATGGATGGCAGTGCCTTTTTATTTTGAATATCGGATAAAGGAGAACAGAGAACGGGGAAAGGCAGGACCCGCACCCGTTTAATATATCCGTTATCCGCAGATTAAGGATTGATTCAATGTTCGACACATTAAAAGCCGACCTCGGCGCGGTCATGGAGCGCGACCCGGCGGCTCGCAATAAGCTGGAGGTCTTCTTCCTCTACTCAGGCTATAAAGCCGTTCGCAAATACCGCCGCGCACACTGGTTTCAGACGCACAACATGAAATTCATCGCCCGATGGCTCAGCCAGCGCGCCCGCCACAAGACGGGCGTGGAGATCCATCCCGGCGCGACCATCGGCAAGGGGCTGGTGATCGACCACGGCATGGGCGTTGTCATCGGCGAGACCACCGTCATCGGTGAGAACTGCCTGATCTACCAGAACGTGACCCTCGGCGGCACGGGAAAGGATCAGGGCAAACGCCATCCTACCCTCGGCGACAACGTCATGGTGGGCTCGGGCGCGAAGGTGCTCGGTCCGTTCAAGGTCGGCGACAACTCCCGCATCGCGGCGGGCGCGGTGGTACTCACCGAGATACCGCCCAACTGTACCGCTGTCGGCGTACCCGCGCGGGTCGTGCGCATCAACGGCGTTCGTCCCGATCTGCTCGACCAGATCCACTACTCCGATCCCGTTGCTCAGGAGCTCTGTCGTATGCATAACGAGATCCAGCAGCTCGGCGCGCAGGTGCAATATCTGGAGAAAACCGTCAGTCAGGCAGTCGAATTGGCTGCGACATCAAAAGGTAACACAGAATAAGAGAGCTACCCGCCATTCAACAGCTCACTTAGAAAAGGCAATAATCATTAAGTTAAGAAATAGTATCTCGCTGACGCTCGGTCAATTGATACAATCCCTCAGTCACCGTTCGGTGACAGCTCCCTTAGGAAAGGGAGCCTATTATATGGAAAGGAAGTCAAAGATGATTTTATATAACACACTCGGCGGCACGCGTCAGGAATTTATCCCTCACGAGGAGGGCAAGGTCAAGATGTACACCTGCGGTCCGACCGTCTACCACTACGCTCATATCGGCAACCTGCGCACCTATATCATGGAAGATGTGCTCGAGAAATTTTTCCGCTACGCGGGCTACGACGTCCTGCGCGTGATGAACATCACCGACGTAGGTCACCTCAGCTCCGACGCGGACACAGGCGAGGACAAAATGCTCGCGGGCGCAAAGCGCGAGCACAAGAGCGTTATGGATATCGCGAAGTTCTACACCGACGCGTTTTTCTCCGACGCTGAGAAGCTCAATATCAAAAAGCCCGACGTGATCGAGCCCGCCACCAACTGTATCCCTGAATTCATCGAGATGGTACAGACCCTGCTCGACAAGGGCTACGCGTATCTTGCGGGCGGCAACGTCTATTTCGACACCTCAAAGCTCGACAATTACTATGTCTTCGGCAATATGAACGAGGACGAACTGCAGGTCGGCGTGCGCGACGACGTCACAGAGGACAACAACAAGCGCAACAAAAACGACTTTGTTCTGTGGTTCACGCAGAGCAAGTTTGAGGATCAGGCGCTGAAATGGGAATCCCCGTGGGGTCTGGGCTATCCGGGCTGGCATATCGAGTGCTCCGCGATCTCCATCAAACATGCGGGCGAGTACCTCGACATCCACTGCGGCGGTATCGATAACGCGTTCCCCCATCATACCAACGAGATCGCGCAGAGTGAAGCCTACCTCGGTCATCAGTGGTGCCCCTACTGGTTCCATGTGCTCCACCTGCTCGACAAGCGCGGCAAGATGAGCAAGAGTAAGGGCGGCTTTTTGACCGTATCTTTGCTCGAAGAAAAGGGATATGACCCCCTCGCCTATCGCTTCTTCTGCCTGCAGTCGCATTATCGCAAGCCGCTGGTATTCTCCTTTGAGAACCTCGACAATACCGTACAGGCGTATAATAAGCTGGTCAATAAGATCATGAAGCTGAGCAAGGACGGCGAGCCTGATCTCGACGCCGCAAAGCCGTATCAGGACAAATTCAAGGCGGCGCTCGACAACGACCTGAACACCTCGCTCGCGATCACCGCGCTGTACGACGTGCTCAAGGGCAAGATCGACGACGCGACAAAGCGTTATCTGATCGCCGACTTTGACCGCGTTCTGTCGCTCGGTCTGCTTGAAGCGGCTGACAGAGAGCTGCAGAAGGCGGCTGCCGCGGAAGCCGAGAAAGCGGCATTACAGCTCAAAGCCCTTGAGGAAAAGGGTCTGTCCAAAGAGTGGGTAGAGAAAAACATCGCTGCCCGCGCGACGGCAAAAGCCGAGAAAAACTGGGCGGAAGCCGACCGCATCCGCGACGAGCTGCTCGCAAAGGGCATCGTCATCAAGGACAGCAAGGACGGCGCGACCTGGGAGATACAATAACCGATCATAAGATAAAAGGCGCTGCGAAAAAACAAGCCGTCGGTATTGTGAGGAGCAATTGACGTAGCAATTTCCCAAGGTACTATCTTGGCTTTGTGGGATTGCCACGGGCTAAAGCCCTCGCAATGACTGCGTTTTTTCACAGCGCCTTTCGTATTATACTAATACTAATCCTTGATAAAAAGATTTAATCAGATATTAGTGATATATTTCGGATAGCGCGACGGGAGACGCAGACAGGCTGGCGCCTGTCAAGGAGCATAGGTTTTTATTAAGGATTAGTATAATTATTTGTGTACGGAAAAACCGCCGCTGTGGGAAAGCGGCGGTTTCATCTTATCTATCGCTATAGGAGGTCAATACTCTCATTGCTCTTCTTTATGCTCAATCTCTTCTGAGCTCTCACTTCAAGCGGTACGGTCGAGATCGTGCATCATGCGGACCTTCATCTTATCTCCGTCCACAATGATATCCACAGCGCTGATATGCTTGTCGGGGTGAGCTTTGACAAGCTCGGTGACATACATATTGATAATATTTTCAGATACGTGTTCTCCTTTTACGTTGATCTTCATACAATCATCTCCTTCATTTATTCGAACAGTTGTTTTATTTCCTACAATTATATTGTAACAGAGAACCCCCGAAAATACCAGTTACAGGTGCTCAATTTTCATATCAGTTTGTTAACGGTTAATTCCTTTTTGAATAAAAATAATGTCACTTTGTAACCGTTAATTCCCTTTGAAAAATAAAGCGATTTTTAATATATTTTGGAGAAAAATAACCGAAAATCACTATATATTGTAACTTCCGCAGGAGAATTATTTATAATTTCCTTTCGGAATTATGAGAAAATTTTCAGAAAAGTGTTCGAACAAATTTAAGGCAGAAAAAGAGCAGGTACATTTTGCACCTGCTCTTGAAAATATTATATTACGATCAACCGAAAAGGTGGACCTGAACGACCAGCGCAGCGAATACGATGGATACCATCGACAGCAGCTTGATCAGGATGTTGATGGACGGACCCGAGGTGTCCTTGAAGGGATCGCCTACGGTGTCGCCGACAACAGCCGCCTTGTGCTGATCGGAGCCCTTGCCGCCGTGGTTGCCCGCTTCGATGTACTTCTTAGCGTTATCCCACGCACCGCCGGAGTTAGACATGAAGATCGCCATGAGGAAGCCCGAGGCGGTAGCGCCCGCGAGCATACCGACAACGCCGTAGAAGCCCAGCACCAGACCGACAACGATCGGGACAACGATCGCAATAACGGTGGGCAGGATCATCTCTTTCAGAGAAGAACGCGAGCACATATCGACGCACTTCGCGTAATCGGGATCAGCCTTGCCCTCCATCAGGCCGGTGATCTTCTTGAACTGACGGCGAACCTCGATAACAACGCTCTGAGCCGCTCTGCCGACGGCGTCCATGGTGAGCGCCGCAAAGACAAAGGGCAGGCAAGCGCCGATGAACAGACCGATCAGAACCAGCGGGTTCATGACGCTGAAGCTATCGTAGTTGATATCGGGGCTCATGGTCTGGACCTTGTCGATATAGGAAGCGATCAGCGCGAGCGCGGTCAGCGCCGCGGAACCGATCGCAAAGCCCTTACCGGTAGCAGCGGTGGTGTTGCCCAGAGAATCCAGCGCGTCTGTACGCTCACGAACCTCGGGATCAAGACCGCTCATCTCAGCGATACCGCCCGCGTTGTCCGCCACAGGACCGTACGCGTCGGTCGCGAGGGTGATACCCAGCGTGGACAGCATACCGACAGCCGCCAGAGCGATGCCGTACAGACCCATCTGAGGAGCCTGGAGCGTACCGCCGGATACAAAGAACGCCACTAAGACCGCGATACCGACGATAACGATCGGCAGAGCGGTAGAAAGCATACCCAGACCTAAGCCGCCGATGATGATGGTGGCGGAGCCGGTCTCGGATTTAGAGGCTAAGTTCTTGGTGGGCTTATAGGTATCGGAAGTGAAATACTCGGTGGATTTACCGATCAGTACACCCGCGATCAAGCCGGCGAGGACGGCGAAATACAGCGTCCAATGCTCAGCGCCGAGGATGAAGTAGATCAGCGGGAACGCCGCGACAGCGATCAGGATCGCCGCGAGGTTGGTACCGCGGGAAAGCGCCTTTAAGAGGAGCTTCTGCTCGGTCTTTTCGCCGGTGCGTACAAAGAAGGTGCCGATGATGGAGCACAGGATACCAAGCGCCGCCATGATCATCGGGATCGCCATCGCCTTGAACTGCATGCCGTCATTGCCGGAGAATGCGGCAACGCCTAAGGCAGCGCAGGAGATAACGGAGCCGACATAGCTCTCGTACAGGTCAGCGCCCATGCCCGCTACGTCGCCGACGTTGTCGCCGACGTTATCAGCGATAACAGCGGGGTTGCGGGGGTCGTCCTCGGGGATACCGGCTTCGACTTTACCGACGAGGTCGGCGCCGACGTCGGCAGCCTTGGTGAAGATACCGCCGCCGACACGGGCGAACAGCGCCATAGAGGACGCGCCCATACCGAAGGTCAGCATTGCGGAGGTGATGCCCGCCGCGTCAAGCTTGAATACAAATTTCAACAGAGTGAACCAAATCGAGATGTCGAGAAGTCCCAGACCTACGACGGTGAAGCCCATGACGGAGCCCGCCGAGAAAGCAACTCTCAGACCCTTGTTCAGTCCGGTACGGCAAGCGTTCGCGGTACGCGCGTTAGCCGCCGTCGCGATCTTCATGCCGACAAAGCCCGACAGACCCGAAAAGAAGCCGCCCGTGATAAAGGCGAAGGGCACATAGGGGGTCAGCAGTCCGAAGATCGCCATCGCGCCCAGGATCACGAACATGACGACAAAGAAAATCAGTACGATGGTGTACTGTCTTTTCAGATACGCGTTCGCGCCCGAACGGATCGAAGCGGAAATCTTCTTCATCCTGTCTGTACCTTCGTCAAAGCTCATCACGCGCTTAGCCATGATCAGAGCGAAAGCCAGCGCTAAGATCGAGCCGACGAAAATAGCAATTACAAGATATAATTCCATTTTGTTCTACGTCTCCTTTCTGATACCGCACACCGTCAAAAAAGCATTTTCAGCGGTATGCCGTATACTTCGCGCCGCATTTTTGCAGGAAAAGACCCGCAATCCTGCAAGCGCCGAATTTACGTAACTAATATTTTACTATATGTAAGCGGATTAGTCAAGAAAAACACCGCTTTAAAGTGCCGTATTATGAATCGGATTTTAACAAATTTTCGTGAAAATTGCAAAAGGGAGAGGGGGTTGATTCATCATACAGGAACAATTCCTCTCTGTCGTTCGCAAATCCGTAAAGATGTTTCGATACGAAATACTCCGCTTCAAAATTCTTCGTTTCGTCACTGTTTACGGCGTTTTTCTATTGCATAACAAAAAAGTGTGTGATAAAATATGTTGATAATCCCATATATATTAATTGTTTTTTATAAGAAGGTATGCCTATGAAATCTATCATGCGCCATTTCACCAAGCGCGACTGGTTCGCAACCGCGGGCGCGGTCGTGCTGATCGCGCTGTCGGTATGGCTCGAGCTGCTGATGCCCGACTACATGAAAGACATCACCGAGCTGCTCATCACCCCTAACTCGTCGATCGGCGACCTGCTGTGGGCGGGCGGCAAAATGCTGCTGTGCGCTTTAGCGAGCCTGATCGTCAGCGTGCTGGTCACGATCATCTCGGGCTTTCTCGCCGCGAACTACTCCTTCAACGTCCGCGCAAAGCTATATAACGCGGTCGAGGGCTTCTCGATGGCGGAGATCAACCGCTTTTCCACCGCTTCGCTGATCACCCGCTCCACCAACGATATCACACAGGTGCAGACCATCATCGTATTCGGTCTGTTCGTCATCGTCCGCGCACCGCTGATGGCGGTGCTGGCGATCACCAAGATCGCCGACAAAAGCTCGGAATGGACGATCTCGGCGGCGATCGCCGTCGGGCTGGTCATACTGATCCTCGGCTTCTGCTTTATCTTTGCGCATCCGCTGTTCAAACGTATCCAGCTGCTCACGGACAACATCAACCGCATCACCCGCGAGAACCTCACGGGTCTGCGCGTTGTGCGCGCGTACAACGCCGAGCAGTATCAGAAGGACAAATTTGAACAGGCCAATACCGATATCACCCAAAACAATATGAAAGCGCACCGCATCATGTCGATCATGATGCCGTCGATGCTGCTGATCATGAACGGACTTTCGCTGATCGTCTACTGGATCGGCGCCTACCTGATCGACGGAGCGCCGCTTCAGGACAAAGGTCCTCTTTTCCTCGATATGACCGTATTCTCGCAGTACGCTTTGATGGTCATTATGGCGTTCATGATGCTGAACATGATCTTCATCATGGGGCCGCGCTCGCTGATCGCCGCGAAGCGTATCAACGAGGTCATCGACACCAAGTCCTCTGTCGCGGACGGCAAGGGCGTTGAGCATACCGACCTTGAGGGCGAGATCGAATTCAAAAACGTCAGCTTCAAATATCCCGACGCGGCGGACTATGTCCTCGAAAACATCAGCTTTTCGGCGAAAAAGGGCGAGACCGTCGCCATCATCGGCTCTACGGGCTGCGGCAAAAGCACGATGATCAACCTGATCCCCCGCTTCTATGACGCGACCGAGGGCGAGGTGCTGGTGGACGGCGTGAACGTCAAGGACTACACCCTTGAACAGCTCCATAACAAGATCGGCTACGTACCCCAGAGAGCTGTCCTCTTCGCGGGCACTATCAACACCAACGTCGCGATGGGCGACAACGGCAGCGAGGGCTACACGCAGGAGGACGTCGCCCGCGCCGTCGAGATCGCGCAGGCGAAGGACGTCATCGAAAACTATCCCGAAGGATATGAGCACCCTGTCGCTCAGGGCGGCTCGAACCTCAGCGGCGGTCAGAAGCAGCGCGTCTGTATCGCGCGCGCCATCTGCCGCGATCCCGAGATCCTGATCTTTGACGACTCTTTCTCGGCGCTCGACTATAAGACCGACCGACAGCTCAGGAATGAGCTGAAAAAGCAAACAGCGGGCACGACGAACATCATCGTCGCCCAGCGTATCGGCACGATCAAGGACGCCGACCGGATCATCGTCCTCGACGAGGGCAAGATCGTCGGTATCGGCAAGCATAAAGAACTGCTGAAAACCTGCCCGGTCTACCACGAGATCGGCTTGTCACAGCTCGGAGAGGAGGAACTCAATAATGTCTGAGAAAAACACCTCTCAAAAGCAATATATCAAGAAGAGCCGCGAGACCCTGATCGGAGCTGACTCCAAGCGCCCTCAGGCGCAAAAGGGCATGGGCGGTCCCAGGGGCGTCATCACCGAAAGCTCCGATAACTTCGGCGCTTCTTGGAAAAACCTGCTCTCTTACGCAAAGCCCCAGATGGTCGCTATCGTCATCGCGATGCTGTGCGCCGTGATCGGCACGGTCATCTCACTGATCGGTCCCAAGCAGATCCAGAAGATCACCGACCTGATCACCGCGGGCGTGACGGGCTCGATCGACCTCGACGCCGTCACCGCTACCGTCACCTTCCTACTGATCCTCTACGGTATCAGCTGGCTGATGAACTTCTTACAGCACTTCATCATGGCGACTGTCGCGCCGACCATCAGCAACCGCATGCGCACGGATATCTCCGACAAGACCAACCGCATGCCCCTCAAATACTTTGACTCGACCTCCTTCGGCGATATCCTCAGCCGTATCACCAACGATATAGACACCATCGAGCGCACGCTGAACCTCAGTATCGCTCAGTTCATCACCTCCATCGCGCTGTTCATCGGCTCTGCCGTTATGATGTTCATCACCAACTGGATCTTAGCGCTGACCGCGATCGTCGCTTCTATACTCGGCTTCTTTTTGATGTCCGTGATCATGAAGCGCTCACAGCTCCACTTCAACCGTCAGCAGCGCCACCTCGGCGCGATCAACGGCCATGTCGAAGAGATCTACTCGGGTCACAATATCGTCAAGGCGTATAACTACGAAAAGGAAAGCAAAGAGGAATTCAGCCGCATCAACCGCCACCTGCGCGACAGCGTTTTCAAATCCACCGCGCTTTCGGGCGTGATGCAGCCGCTGATGACCTTTATCGGCAACCTCGGCTTTGTCGCCGTATTCGTCGTCGGCGCGCTCTTGGTCAAGGACGCCGTCATCACCTTCGGCGTTATCATCGAGTTCACCATTTATGTACGACTGTTCACCCAGCCTCTGCAGCAGCTCGCGCAGAGCTTCTCGAGTATGCAGAGCACTGCCGCGGCGGCTGACCGCGTCTTTGAGTACCTCGATGAAGAGGAGCTCTCCGACGAGAGCGGCAAGACCCGCCGCCTCGACTCGGTCAAGGGTCATGTGCGCTTTGACCACGTCCGCTTCGGCTACAATCCCGACAAGATCATCATCAAGGACTTTTCTGTTGATATCAAGGCAGGTCAGAAGGTAGCCATCGTCGGACCGACCGGCGCGGGCAAGACCACGATCGTCAACCTGCTCATGCGCTTTTATGAGCTCAACGCGGGGCGTATCTTCATTGACGACGTTCCGATCGACGAGCTGACCAGAGAGAACGTGCACGACCTGTTCTGCATGGTCTTGCAGGACACGTGGCTCTTTGAGGGCACGGTACGCGAGAACCTTGTCTACAGCAAGAAGAACGTCACCGACGAACAGCTCGAACGCGCCTGTAAGGCGGTAGGAATCCACCACTTTATCCACACCCTCCCCCACGGCTATGACACTGTGCTCGACGACAAGGCGAGCCTGTCGGCAGGTCAGAAGCAGCAGCTCACCATCGCCCGCGCGATGATCGAGAACGCGCCCTTGCTGATCCTTGACGAGGCGACCTCCTCCGTCGATACCCGTACCGAGCGCATCATCCAGAGGGCGATGGACGGTCTGACCGAGGGCAGAACGAGCTTTGTCATCGCTCACCGACTCTCGACGATCAAGAACTCCGACCTGATCCTCGTCCTCAAGGACGGCGATATCATCGGCTCGGGCACACATGAGGAACTGCTCGCCGAGGGCGGCTTCTACGCTGATCTGTACAACAGCCAGTTTGAGCAGAGCGCATAAACGCAAACACCCCTGAAAGGATACTATCAATATGAACATATGTGTATACGGAGCGGCAAGCAAAAGTATTGACGCAAAATTTACCGACGCGGGCTACGACCTTGGTCTGAAGCTCGCGAAACGCGGTCACGGCTTGGTCTTCGGCGGCGGGAACGGCGGCATGATGGGAGCGGTGGCGCGCGGCGCTCATGACAGCGGCGCACATATCATCGGTATCGCTCCGTCCTTCTTCAATATCGACGGCGTTCTCTATCCGCATTCCGACGAGGTCATCTATACCGAGACCATGCGCCAGCGCAAGCAGAAGATGGAGGACATGAGCGGGGCATTCATCGTCACGCCCGGCGGGATCGGCACCTTTGAGGAATTCTTTGAGATTCTGACCCTGAAACAGCTCGCCCGCACCGACAAGCCGCTTGTTATCCTCAATACGGCGGGTTACTACGATTCCATGCTCATGATGATGCGCCACAGCATTGAGAACAACTTCCTGACCGCTTCTACCATGGGCTTGATCTTTGTCGCCGATACTCCCGACGAGGCGCTCGACTACATTACGGATTACCGCTCGCAAGAGGTGGATATCAAGAAGCTGCGGAATGTTGAATAATGGATAACTTCTATCGTCCAACACGCAAGCAGATTCGTATGCCGGAATTTGATTACAATTCAAACGGTGCGTATTTTCTCACGTTTTGTACCAAGGACAGGAAACCGCTGTTATCAAGCGTTTCCGTAGGGACGACCATCGGTCGTCCGCCTGATATCATTTTGACAAAATACGGTCACATTACAGAGGAAGCCATCAAGAATATCGAAAATGTATATCCTTCTGTTCATGTAGACAATTTCGTCATCATGCCGAATCATGTCCATCTGCTGCTTTTTCTCTACTGCGACGACGGACGAGCAATGCTCGTCCCTACGGTAGCGCGCGTCGTCCAACAACTAAAGGGCGTTATTACCAAGCATATTGGATATTCTATATGGCAAACTCGGTTCTACGATCATGTGATTCGTACAGAGCGTGATTATCGTGATATATATACCTACATCGACAATAATCCTGCTCACTGGGCAGAAGATGAATACTACTGACAAAAAACGACCCGACGGCGACGTCAGGTCGTTTTCTTTTATAGTTGTTCTAAAAATGCTACCAGTTCCTCATACCTACCCTGACGGAAATCGTCGTGGGGCAGACCGTGCGTGATGATGTGGTTCGTCACGAGGAAGGTATCCACGCCCAGTTCTTTGCACGGGTACATATCCTCGCGGACGTCGTTGCCGATCATCAGCGCCTCCTCGGGCTTTGTGCCGAAGCGGTCGAGAATCTCCTGAAAATACTGCGGGTTCGGCTTGCAATAGCTGCTGGTGTGCGCGGTCGTGACAAGGTCGAACATCTCAGGCTTGAGCCCAACCCAGCCCATGCGCATCGCCACCGCCTCAATCGTAAAGACGGGCATCGTCGCGATGACGGCGTACTTTGCCTTCTCCCGCATGAGCTCGGCGATACGCACCGCAAAGGGGTTCGGGAGCGTGATATCATATACGTTCTCAAATGTCGTTGTATAATATTCTAAGGTCGGCGGCTCGATCTGCTCGCGGGTATAGCCGCAGATCTTCTCGACCTCATCATAAAAGACCTCGATATTTTTCCTGCTGCCGTCGTTGTACAGCATCGCGCGGATCCCCTGATTCACGCCGCTCGCCGCTTTCACGGGATCGAGCCCGTAAGCACGGAAAACCTTGGAGATATCGCGGAACCAGATCTGTACAAATTCGTCCTGTGTGTAGATCGGCAAAAGCGTATTATCGAGATCGCTCATTATCAATTTGTACTTACTCAATACCATCACCAAAGCATATATTAGCATGATTCACGAAATTTCGCAATAGTTATTGTCAAAGAGCAAAAATCATGGTATTCTGTAAAAAAATCGGTCAGATCAGCCGTATATACGGCAAAAGCCGACATTGGAGTTGATATTTATGAAGCATTTTAACCCCGCGGATATCCTGCTGCCCAAGAAGGATTTTGAGACCTGGGCGGTCGTCGCGTGCGACCAGTACACCAGCGAGCCCGATTACTGGCACGACGTTGAAGCCGCCGTCGGCGACAAGCCCTCAGCGCTGCACATCATCCTGCCCGAGATCTATCTTTCCGACGACAACAGCGAGCGTATCAGCGCGATCAATGAAAATATGCAGAAATACCTCGACGGCGGCGTATTCGACGTGCATGAGAACAGCATGATCTACGTCGAGCGCGAGTCGAACAACACCCTGCGCAAAGGTATCGTCGGTATCATCGACCTTGAGGATTACGACTACCGCAAGGGCGCAACCTCCGCGATCCGCGCGACCGAGGCGACCGTACTCGAGCGTATCCCTCCGCGCGTACAGATCCGCAAGGATGCTCCCCTCGAAATGCCGCATATCCTGCTGCTGATCGACGACCCCACCCGCTCCGTTATCGAGCCGCTCTCCGACAAGAAGGCTGATTTTGAGCAGGCTTACGGCTTTGAGCTGATGAAAAACGGCGGTCATATCGACGGCTACTTCCTGCCCGAGAATGTGATCGGACAGGTGCAGGACGCGCTGGAAGCGCTGATCGCCGATAAGGACGACAAGCTCCTGTTCGCTGTCGGCGACGGCAACCACAGCCTTGCTACCGCGAAGGAATGTTATAATCAGAGCAAGAATCCCCTCGCCCGCTACGCGCTGGTCGAGGTGGTCAATATCCACGACGAGAGTATCGAATTCGAGCCGATCTACCGCGTGCTGTTCAATGTGGACGCCGAGGACTTTATCGAGAAGTTCTCCGCCCACACCGACGCTCACGGCAGCGGCATCCGCCAGACCTTCCGCTGTATCACACCCGACGCGGACGGCGAGCTGGAGGTCAAGGCGACCGCGAAGCTGCCTGTCGGCACGCTGCAGACCTTTATCGACAGCTACATGAAGGATCACCCCGAAACTAAGATCGACTATATCCACGGCGAGGAGGTCGTCGAGAACCTGTGCAAGCAGGAGGGCACGCTCGGCTTCATCTTTGAGGGCATGGGCAAGGACGAGCTGTTCCCCGCGATCACCGCGGACGGCTCTCTCCCCCGCAAGACCTTCTCGATGGGTCACGCGCACGACAAGCGCTACTACATCGAAGCAAGAAAAATCAAATAATATACTTTCCCGCCCAAGAGGATAAATCCTCCCCTAAAGGCTCTCTCGCTGCAAGCAGCAGGGAATGATGCTTTTTTATCGGTTGAGATTGCCACAGCCCCTAAAGGGGCTTCGCAATGACTATTGAATCAATCAAAATGATGAAGGCGCTCAAGTGTTTGCTTGAGCGCCTTTTGTCGTTTGAAGATGGGATTCTATGCGATAAATGTTGAATTTTTAATGAATATCAGTATTTCTATTCGCTGATCAGATAGCGCTGGAGGGCGGTCACGTCGAGGATATCGCGCCCGCCGTCTCGGTTGAAGTCGGAGTAATAGCGGGACTTGCCCCACTCATAGGTAACGGAGAAAACGTCGTCCTCTGGGTAATCGCGGAGCTTCAGGTCGCACCGCTGGAGCAGTGTAGCGTCAATGACCGAAAGATCGTTATCGCGGTCGATATCGCCGATCAGTCTGCCGCCGCCGATCTCGTCAAAGACCTTGAAAAAGCCGTCATAGCTCTTTGCCGAAGCAGAACCCGCGTCGATGAATTTGTCTTCTTTCACGTCATAGATACCGTAGCACGCTCTGAACGGGTCATATTGAGTGCCCGGAGAAAGCACACGGTTGCCGACGATCGTGGTCAGCTCGATCGGACTTGTCATCGGAAGATACGCGTAAACAAGCGCCCAGTCGGTCTCGCCGGTTTTGTCGGTATGATAGTACAGCTCTTTATAATTGAACCAATCTGTGTTCTGATCGACATATTGCTGCTCGAACGCCGCTTTGTACAGATCCGATTTGGGCGGCTCGGTCGATTGCTCCCAAGGCTCTTCGGTAGGCGCTATATCGTTTTTGACTGCTTTCATATATCCGTCAGGGGAAGCTGCTGTCACCCTTGCCGTCGGGGCGGAACCACACGGTATACTCATCGCTCGAGGGATAGTTATTGATCGAGCCGTTCTCATTGTACCAGCCGTCGGCGGGATACTGCTCGCAGTCGCTCACCTTTTCTCCGTCGATATAGTGGACGATCTTGAAGCGGGTCTCTTTGTCGATAAAGCGATAGCGGTAATATTCGCCATCGACAGAAGTCGGATAGAGCTTGTTCTCGGAGCGGACGGTATTCGGCTCGATGGAAGAAACGAAGTAGTAGCCGTCGAGAGAGTGATCGACAAGAGGCTTTTCGGGTGCGACCGGGGCTTTGAGATGCGCGCCGCCGATATGGTTGCCGCTCTCGTCGAAGTGATCGGGATTCAGGCAGTTTTCTTCGACCGATACAAAGTTATCGCTCGTCTTAGCGTAACTGCCGTAGCATCCGTTGCCGTAGTAGATGTAGGGATCGAACCGGTACAGGGGATGTTGTGTGTAAATCGTCTCTGTGACAGTATCGGGATTATACACGAAGATACAGCCGTCCATACCCTCTTCGCTCGGAGAGCCCTCGGGAAGCGTATCAAATTCGCCCTCCCATGCGCCCTCGACATAGAGATCGTATGAATCTACAAACATCGGATCACTCGAAACCGGCTCTTTTCGCGGATAGTAACCGTTGTTCAAGATCACGTAAGCTATATCGTCGGGGATATCCGCATAATAGACGCCCTGCTCATAATCGTCGATCGAGGTACGGTAGCCGGGATAGTACTCGGGATTGATATACTTGCTGTCCCACCAGTAGATCGAAGCGTAGTACTTGCCCTCATACACGCTGTAGTCGCAGTACCAGTTGTCGATATCGGGCATTTTGAAGTATACGCGGTTGGTGGATATGGCTTCGCCTGACTCAGTCTCCGCCTGCGCGATCGCTTCACTGACGAATTGCTGCGGCTCCTGATTGATGATCCGGGCATTGACGGTCGCGGTGAGCGCCAGGATCAGCAGAACACATACCAAGAAGATACTCACTGCCTTTTTCATGTTGATTCCTCCTTTTTTATCGGTTGAGATTGCCACAGCCCCTAAAGGGGCTTCGCAATGACTATTTTGAATAAAATCAATATTCTTTTATTCCGCGCTGAGATAGGCGTTGCCCTTGGAAAGACTTCTGCCCGCTCGGGTATAGAATTCAAAGTGATAATATCCGTCCTCGGGTAAAATGCCGTGATCGCGCGGGCTGTAGGAAAGGCTGCCGCCGTCAAAGGTCAGGGTCAAGGTCGCAAGGTGCTGGTCGGAATACAGATCGCCGTCGCCGTATACATTACCGTTATCATCATAGATGCGGCAGTAAACGGCGCCGCCATCCTGATTGATCTTCGATATGGAGTAAACGGAAGCCGAGATCCTGACCGAATCCTTGTATTTGCTTTGGGTCGGCTTAGGTTGAGTAGGCTTGGGCGTCGGCTCGGTCGCGTCGGGATCCCACGGCGCCTCTGTCACATCCCACCCGCCGGGACCGTGGGGGATGACCCCGCCGCTCTCGGTCGGTGACGTCGTCGGATATTCCCACGGCGTTACGGTCGGAGGTTCCTCGATGATTATTTCCGTCGGGGCGGTGGTAGAATAAGGCGGGTCGGTCGGGACAGCAGGCAAATCGCTTTTCTCTGTCGGGGTATCCTTTGCCGTCGGGGACGACTTTCCCTTTTCGGTCGGTGCGGGCTTTTGATTCGGCGATCTCCTGCCGCTCTCTGTCGGAGAAGGAGTCGGGGCGGTAGGATCCGTACCGCCGAAGATACGCTCGAAGAACTGAGCGACAGGCGACTTTTTCTCTGTGGGCTGAGTGGCGTTCTGCTGTTCATCGGGATCGGGAATGATGACGACCTCTGTCGCGACGGTCTCGCCGTTTTCATCGGTCGACCAGATGATCTCGGTCGCCGATGGCTTAGAATTGGGCTTGACGGTAACAGGGGGCTTATTCCCCATACTCAGGTACAGCGCGATACTCAGCGCGGTGACCAGCATCAGGCTCGCCGCCATAGCGATGGACCGCGGCTTGCGCCAAAACGGGATAACGGCGGGCTTTTTCTCCTCCTCTTCGGGGATAGCGAGAGCGCTCTCGATCCACTTTTCGGGGACAGGGAGATTCCGCAGGGCGTCGAAGTTAAACTCTTTCATCTGCGTCACCTCCGTAAATCTTCCTGAGCTTCTCTCTGCCGCGGGAGAGCAGCGTTTTCACCGTATTCTGATTCTTGCCGAGGATCTCGACGATCTCCCTGACCTTCATGCGCTCGACATAATACAGGTAGACGACCTCGCGATAGTCGCCCTCGAGCTTTAACAGCGCCCACGACAGATCGGCGTCATCCTCAGAGGACGGGGCGGGGAGATTCAGCGCCGAGTCGAGGGGCAGATGGCGCCGATTGTCGCGGATACAGTTCTTGCACTCGTTGATCGCCACTCTCAGAAGCCACGCCTTGAGGTGGTTCTCATTCTTGAAATCGGGGGATTTTTGATACAGCTTCAAAAAGGTATTCTGGAAACAATCCTCGGCGTCCGCCCAGTTTTGCAGGCGCATCATACAGGCGGAGGAAACGTTTTGGGCATACTTGCGCACAACCTGCTCGTAGCTCAGTCCCGCGTACAGCTTACTGCCCATGTTGTTCCCCCCTTCACTTTATACACACATGAAAGACCGTTTTGGTTTCATACTAATCTCCGATTGGGATTGCCACAGTTCCCTGACTCAACAGTCAGGGAGCTTCGCAATGACGAATGAAAATGAAAAAGCGCCTCTTTGCAGAAGCGCTTTTCTCCTATTGATACGGATCTTCTTTCGGCTTTTTGACAAAATGGTGCACGATCAACAGCATGATAATGCCGCCGACAGCGTTGCCAATCCACACCGCTTTCATATCAAGCTCCATACGCGTCATGCTCATGTACCAGTACAGTCCCGCGACGACCAGCCCGAGCAGAACCAAAGTGACCGCAAAGGAGATCAGCCACTCAATGAGCTTGCGTTTTGTTTCTTTCTTCATTCATACACCTTCTCGTGGTTATCAATGCCAACAATATAGCACAGTCGAAAGGGAATTTCAACCGAAAAATGTAAACAATTAAGTGTTGAACATCGAGAACATTCTGCCGAATTTCTCGAATGCCGCCTCATGGCCGCCGACATAATTGCCGGGATACCAGTAGGAGTAGACCAGCCCCATGTTGATGAACAGGCAGGCAAACATCATGATCAGCAGGATATGCTCGTAGATGCGCTTTGCGTCCTTACCCCTGAGGTTGCGGTAGAACAGGAACATCACAAAGAACGCGCCCGTCAGCATCTGCCACGCAAAGTCCATCATATAGCGCGTGCCGTAGCCCGACTCCCAGATAGAGGCGATGATGATACACGGAGCGACCAGGACCGCCGCGCTGAACAGCACCGCCGCGATGCCGCGCTTTTCCTTATCGACATACTTCAGCGCGAAGGGAGAAGCAAAGAGGAAGAACATCGGCAGGGCGCGATAGAGCAGACCCGCGCCGTTGTTGGTGGCTTCAAAATAGTAGCCGTTCACGCCGAGCTTGGAGAGCGTCGTCTGTACATAGGGGAACTCGCCCGAGAAGGACGGCGGCGCGAAAAGATAGTCAAAGAAGCCGATCGCGGAAAGCTGGGTATGGAACTCGGTATGGGTAAAGTCGTTGATGGTCAGCGAATAGGCGATACCGAAATCGGTAAACGAACCGAAGCGCGCGTGATTATACAGCATTTGTGCGCCGCCGATCACGACGAACGGCAAAAGCGCCGCGACAAGATAAATGATGATTGCAGATTTTTTTGATCGGTTGAGATTGCCGCGGTTCTTGGAAGAACCTCGCAATGACGATTCATTGTTGGTGCGTCTGAGCTTCAACACGCCCGCGACAATGAACGCCACCGCGACAACGCACCAGACGGCTGTCGTCGGACGGCAGGTCACGGCGATCGCCAAAAACAGCGAGGATAATGCCGCGCAGACAGGCTTGACATTTTCCTTATCCGAGCCGACGACGTTGGAGGACACGAGGAAATAAGCGCCCAGTATCGTAAAGCAGAAGCCGGAGCTCTGCGCGATCTCATAGAAGTTCGCCATCACCGTGCAGTACCATACGCCGCAGGAGGCATAAATCATGATCAGCGCCGCCGTGTACATCGACAGCGGGATATCCTTGAAGAACTTCTTCATCAGGACGTAGAAGGTCATGCCGAGGAAGATCAGCGCCAGCGTATTGAACAGCACCACGCCCGGCAGACTCGCCAGATAATGCCCTGTGATCAGGTGATACGGCAGATATATGAGAATGACGGGACCGATACCGTAGTAGGAATAGTACTTGCCGTTATACAAAACATGATCCCACTTCGCGTTGACGTTCTGTTCCACACGCGCCGACCAGTCGTAGGGGTTCTGCATATTCAGCAGGTCGGACCCGGGCTTGTCCTTGAGCTCGACCTGTCCCGCTTCGAAGGAATCGACCAGCTCCTGTGTGATCTGGTTGCCTGTCGTTCCGTTGAAATCCGTCTTGGGATCCAACCCGACGGAGGAAAGGAGCAGGGAGATCAGCACCACGATGATGACGATGATCGCGGTGACGGACTTCGCGTTTTTCAGCTGATCGCCTAAGGGTGCTCTGAACTTCACACTGCGCTTGAACAGCCAGACAAAGGCGACGCCGAGCAGGATCAGCAGGAACCGCAGGTAAGAGAAATGGGTCGGATAATCCGCGTTGAGGGTCACCCCGCTGAGGGTCACGGTGTTGTCCTTGAGGTTGGTCAGATTGATCTTGAGCTTGCTGACCTTGCCCGAAAAATCACAGACGACGTACTTTGTCTGTTCGATATCGTTGAACACCGAGCCTGTGACAAGGCCCGAGCGCATATAGTAGGAAGCGTTGGTCTCGTCGGCAAAGTCGATGGAGTAATCCGTTTTATATGCCGTGCTCTTGAGGTCGAGCTTGATCACGCCGACCTTCTGATCCAATACGGGGAACTCGACCGTCGCGCTCTCGCCGTTAGAGAGATAGCTGTCGCCGCTCTGTGAAAAGCCTGTCACGGTCGCCGTGCTCAGCTGCAACGGCGTTTCTTCATAGCCGCCCTTGAACAAATGGTAGCTGTTGAAGTTGAAGCAGACCGCCTCGAGCAGTAAGACGACCAGTATCGCCTTGCCCATATACTTGACGAACGCTTGCACGCTGTCTTTCTTGAACCGATCATAAAAGATGCTCAGCAGAAAGCTCAGCGCAGTGAATATGACAAGTCCGATCGACAGCGAACGCAGGGACGATGAGGCGATCGCCGTGACCAGCGAGCATACTACCGTCGCACCGCAGGAAATCAGCCGCACGGGCTTGGTAAATTTGCGCTCTTTCAGGATACTCGTGACGGTGAAAACCAACAGCGACAGGATCGCTAAGATAAATATGATCTTCATAAATTCCTCCTGTATCAGTTATCAAACAATTCGGGGTGCATGCGAGAATAATGGAAAATATATTGCTGGGCGATGCCTGCGTATTGCCCGAAATCTTTTGGGGTCAAATCAGGGAACAGCGCCGCCATCGCGCGCTTCATCCATACGTCCAGCGGAAAGCCGTCCAGACGGTGAAGCCCGTAGAGCAGAACGCAGTCGGCGACCTTCACGCCTACGCCCGTGATCTTCATCAATTCCGCTCGCGCCTCATCATACGGCAGATACCGAAGGCTTTCTAAATCCACCGTACCGTCAGCGACCTTTTGCGCGGCGTCGATGATATAGCGGTGGCGGAATCCCGCGCGGATCGGCGCGAGATCATCGAGGGATAAAGAAGCCAAACGCTCAGCGGTCGGAAAAGCGAACCTTCCCGCTTTGATCTCCTGTCCGAAGTTTTCGCACAGCCGATCGACGATACCCGCGATCCGCTTGATATTGTTGTTCTGTGAGATGATGAAGCTGATCAGTGCTTCAAACGGCTCCTGGTTCAGTATCCGTATCCCCGGAGCGAACCGCGCCGCCTGAGCCAACACGGGATGGAGTGCGGAAAGCTCCCTTTTGACCTTTCCGTAATCAAGATCAAGGTCAAAGTAATCCCGCCACATCATGCGGTCGGATTCCTCAGCGCCGTCTAAAAACAGATCGTTGCCGTCCATCCTTACCTGTGCAAACCTCCCGCGGATGATACCGCGGAAGCTGCCGTCAGACTGCTCGCTCCATCGAAAGCACTGGCCGCAGTCAAGCGTCTCGCGCAGGTCAAGATCGGTGATATTCTCAAAAATAATTCCCATAGTGTTCCCATTATCAAAAAAATACAAAAACAGTATACCATATTCCGAATCAATATGCTATAATATTTTTAAATTTATCGGTTCAGAAAATGCGCTTGCCAATGATGAAGGAGGATAATTATGAAGCCCAATATCACCACCATTCCGATCAGCGACCTTTTTGCTCAGACTGAGGGCTGTCCGATCTGCCGTATGTACCGGATGCTTGAGGAACAGTACACCGAGTACATCACAGGCGCGGCGATGATGGCGCCCGACGTGCGCGTACAGACCAACAAGGTCGGCTTCTGTCACCGCCATTTCTCGATGATGGTCAACAACGGTCCCCGCCTGTCAAACGCCCTGCTCCTGCAAACGCATATCGACGAGCTGAGGAAGAAGGCGTTCCCGAAAAAGGAGACCGACGCGCCTGACAAGAAGAATCTCGCCGCCATCCGAGAGAACGCGCATACCTGCTATGTCTGCGACCGTATCGAGCACGATATCCTGCACCTGCTCGCGACTGTCTACGTCCAGTTCGGCGCGGACAGCGACTTCCGCAGGCAGTACGCCGCGCAGGACTTCATCTGTCTTGACCACTACGCCCTCGTCACCTCGAGCTTCAACAAAAAGGCGATGGACAAGCAAACGGCGCAGGAATTCTTCAGAGTGACCAACAAGCTCTCTAAGGGCTACATGGACACGCTGTATGACGACGTCACCCACTTCACCACCATGTTTGACTACCGCAACGCGGGCGGCGACTACAAAAACAGCAAAGACGCCATCGAGCGCTCGGTGCGCTTCCTGACGTCTTATCCTGTGGATGAAAATCTGAAGTAGAGAGGCTCCCTTTACCAAAGGGAGCCTCTCAAAAATGCTTATATAATTTCAAGCTGTCGCCGTCGACGATACCGAGTGAAAGGAAGTTGCCTTGTCTGTCCTTCACGCGGTATATTTTTTTGTCCTCGGCATGGTCGCGCAGGGATGTGCGGGAGATATCCAGCGGGTTGCCGTTGACAAAGCGATGCGCCTGCTTGTCGCTGACCTCCAGCGCGTCATAGCTCATGAAGATGCTCTCGACGCTGTGCAGAAAGCTGAAATCGTTATTATCGATCATTTCTTTCAGCTCGCCGAGCCTGATACAATCCTCGAGCTTATAGCCGCAGGCTTCAAAACGAGTCAGATCCGTCATCACGCCGACCGTGCCCAATGACCGCGCCAGATCGTCGATGATCGTGCGGATATAGGTGCCGTTAGAGCAGTAGATATACAGCGCGCCGCTCTGGGAGCGTGTGTCATAGGACAAAAGCTCCAGCTCATAGACCGTCACCGTCCGGGGACGGCGCTCCACCTCTTTGCCCTCGCGGGCATACTGATAGAGCCGCTTGCCGTCGATACTGACGGCGGAGTACATCGGCGGAAGCTGTTCGATCTGTCCCCGAAAGGATTCAAGAGCCTTTTCTACTTCTTCGCAAGATATATTTGACGGCTTTTCCTCCGTGACCTCGCCCCAGATATCGAGCGTATCGGTCGCGATACCGAAGCGAAAATCCGCGCGGTAACGCTTGTCGTGACACGGAATGATATCCTGCGCCTTTGTCGCCGTGCCGAGCAGCACCGGCAGTACGCCCGTCGCGTTAGGGTCGAGCGTACCCGTATGACCGACCTTTTTCTGACCGATCAGCTTGCGCACGACAGCGACAACGTCAAAGGAGGTGAACTCCTTTTCCTTATAGATCAGAACGACTCCGTTCATCTGAGATATTCCTCCGCCGCGTCGATCAACTGCTTTTTCACCGTTTCGAGGTCGCCCTCGATAGAGCAGCCGGAAGCCGCGGGGTGACCGCCGCCGCCAAACTGCTTGCAGAATTCTGCCGCGTCGACATCGTCGTTTGTGCGGACGGAGACCTTGAATACGCCGCCTGCCTTTTCGCGCATGGTAATGCCCATCTCCACGCCCTCGATACGGCGCGGAATGTTGGCGAGGCCTTCCATCTCGTCGTCGCCCGCTCCCATCGCCTCGCACATGGCGAGGGTGGTGTAGACGATCGCGCACTTGCCGCCGGCATAGAACTCCATGGTCTTGTAGATCATGCGCTCCATCTTGACCTTCGCGCGGCTCTTGATCACAAAGTTGATGCTGTTGATCATGCGCCAGTCGCAGTAGGACATGACCGCTGCCGCGATCTGATGTGTGCGCGGGGTGGTGTTGGTATAAACAAAGCAGCCCGTATCGGTAGAGATACCCGTATAGATACCGCCGGCGATATCATCGTCCAAGCCGACGTTCAACAGCTCGGTAAGCTGAAAGATGATCTCAGCCGCCGCGGCAGCCGTGCTGTCGACATAGCGATTATCCGCTGTGAGCGAGTTGGTGCCGTGGTGATCGATACACAGATCGATATGATCTACACCTTCCATCACGCTCTCACCCAAAAGGGTGGGCGCGGCGACGTCCACGCTGACGATATACTCGGGCTCAAAATCCTGTTCCTCATAATTTTTCACAAGGTAGGTGAATTTTGAGGGGAGCTTGCCGTCGACGGCTACGTTGGCTTTTTTGCCGAGCTTGCGCAGAATGAACGCCAGCGCGTAGCCGCTGCCGAGACAGTCGCCGTCGGGATAGCTGTGGGTCAGTATTTTAAAATTGTCGTGCTCTGAGAGCAGCAATGCCGCCTCGTCAAGCGTTATCTCCCTCATCAGAGCCCTCCTCATCTTTGGGAATATCCAAGCTGTTCAGGATACGCGAGATCTCCGCGCTGTATTCGATAGAATCGGTGGGGGTGAAGATCAGCTCAGGCACATGGCGCAGACGGAGTCGGTGTCCCAGTTCTCTGCGGATAAAGCCCGCCGCGCTTTTGAGCCCCTTGACCGCCGCCTTTGCCGCGTCGAGACCCTCCAGCGCGCTGACGTAAACCGTGCAGTAGGAAAGGTCATTTGTGACCTCTACGCGCACGATCGACAGAAAGCACGCGTTCACCCTCGGATCCTTGAGCTCACGGAAGATCGCCGTCAGCTCGCGCTTGACGTCCTCGGTTATCCTGCCTAATTTATGATTAGCCATAGTAATGTTACCTCAGCGTCATTGCGAGGCAAGCCTCCCTTTACCAAAGGGAGAATCTCGCAATGACAAATTCTATATTAGTCCTCACGATATTCTTCGATGGTGAATACCTCGAAAATGTCGCCTTCTTTGATATCGTTGTACTTCTCAAGACCGATACCGCACTCGTAGCCTTCATTGACTTCCTTGACGCTGTCCTTGAAGCGCTGGAGCGAACCGATATTGTCGTCGGCAATGATGATACCGTCGCGTACGACGCGAACGCCCGCGCCGCGCTGGATCTTACCGCTCTTGACATAACAGCCCGCGATATTGCCGACGGACTTGATACGGATAACGTTGCGGACCTCGGCGGTACCGAGGATGACTTCTCTGGTCTTGGGAGCCAGCATACCCTTCATCGCGCTCTCGATCTCTTCGATGCAGTCGTAGATGACGCGGTACATACGCATATCTACGCCGTCGCGCTCAGCGTTTGCCTGAGCGGTCGCGTCGGGACGGACGTTGAAGCCGACGATGATCGCGTTGGAAGCGTTCGCAAGCATGACGTCAGACTCATTGACAGCGCCGACAGCACCGTGAATGATATTGACGCGGACTTCTTCGTTGGAGAGCTTCTCAAGACTCTGGCGAACCGCTTCGACAGAACCCTGAACGTCAGCCTTGACGATGATCTTGAGCTCCTTGACCTCGCCGAGCTTCATCTGATCGAAGAGGTTGTCGAGAGTGACCTTGGTACGGGCGTTGAACTCCGCTTCCTTCTTCTCGTGCTTGCGCTGCTCGACCAGCTCACGCGCCAGACGCTCGTCGGTGACGGCGTTGAAGGTATCGCCGCCGGTGGGAACGTCGTCCAGACCTGTGATCTCAACGGGGATAGAGGGGCCTGCGCTCTCGACGCGGCGACCCTTGTCATCGGTCATCGCGCGGACGTGACCTACCGCCATACCCGCGACGACGATGTCGCCGGTGTGCAGGGTGCCGTTCTGGACGAGGATAGAAGCGATCGGGCCTCTGCCCTTATCCAGACGCGCCTCGATGACCGTGCCCTTTGCGGCGCGGTCGGGATTCGCCTTGAGCTCCTTCATATCCGCGACCAGCAGAACCATCTCGAGAAGATCGTCGATACCCATACCGGTCTTGGCGGATACGGGCACGCAGGGCGTATCGCCGCCCCACTCCTCGGGGATCAGCTCATACTCGGTGAGCTGCTGCTTGACCTGCTCGGGATTTGCGCCCGGCTTATCCATTTTATTGATTGCGACGATGACGGATACGCCCGCCGCCTTCGCATGGTTGATCGCTTCAACGGTCTGGGGCATGATACCGTCGTCAGCCGCTACGACTAAGATCGCGATATCCGTGACCTGAGCGCCGCGTGCTCGCATGGTGGTGAACGCCTCATGACCGGGGGTGTCGAGGAAGGTGATGTCGCGGTCGTTGATATTGACGCGATAGGCGCCGATATGCTGGGTGATACCGCCCGCCTCAGTCGCGGTGACGTGCGCGTTGCGGATATAGTCGAGCAGAGAGGTCTTACCGTGGTCGACGTGACCCATGACGACGACGACCGGAGCGCGGTCGACAAGATTTTCGTCAGCGTCCTCGCTGTCGTCGATGATCCTCTCTTCGATGGTGACGACGACTTCCTTCTCGACCTTCGCGTGGAATTCCATCGCGATCAGGGACGCGGTGTCGAAATCGACTACATCGTTCGCAGTGACCATCGTACCCATCAGGAACGCCTTCTTGACGACCTCGGCGACAGTCGCCTTGAGTCTGAGCGCCAGATCGCCGATGGAGATCTCCTCGGGGATCAGGACGGTCATCTTCTTAGCCTTGCGCTCCTTCTCGATACGCGCCATACGCTCGCGCTCGGTCTCGCGCTTTGCAGAACGGCGGTTCTTCTGCTTAGAGCGCTGGTTGATCTTCTGCTTCTTCGAGGACATGTTGTTCTCGTTCTTGACCTTATCAAGCGCCAGATCGTCATACTTCTGGTTGTAACGGTCTACGTTGACCTCCGCGGCGCCCGTATCGACGATACGGCCCGTACCGCGCTTACTCTTGATCTCGGATTTCAGATCGATCTCAGCGATTTTGTCGACCTTTTCTTTCTTGGGCTGTTCGGGCTTGGTCTGCTCCTTGCCGCTCTTCTTAGCGGACTCGGGACGCAGCTTATCCTTTTCTTCTTCTCTGCGCTTTTTCTCTTCTTCTTTGCGCTTCGCCGCTTCTTCCTCCTGCTGCTTGATCGCCTTGTCGCGTACCGCAAAGTAAGCGGACAGATCGGAAACGGCGTTCTTCTGTGTGAAATAATCGAAGATGTAGTTCAGTTCATCCTCATTCAGGGCGGTCATAGTCTTTTTATCCACACCGAGCTTCTCTTTAAGCACGGTGATGACCTCTTTTGTCGTGACGTCAAGGTCAGTGGCCACCTCTTTGACTTTATATTTAATCATAATAGCCATGGTAATTCCTCCTTAATCGATCATGGTAAGAATCTTGTCGGCAAAGCCTTTGTCTGTCGTACAGACGATACCGCAGTGCTTTCCGAGCGCGAAGCTGAGCTCTTCCTTTGTACGGGGCAGCTCCTTTGCGGTCACGCCGCCGTCCTCAGCCGCTTTGACAACGCCTTTTAGGCTGTTGTCGGAAACGTCGGACGCGTAGAGCACCAACAGGGCTTTACCCTCTCTGACCGCTTTGGTGATGGTCTCGGCGCCCGAGATCAAACAGCCCGCGCGCTTGCATAAGCCGAGAAAGCTCAGCAATCGGTCGTTATTCACTCAGATCACTCCTCAGGGTGTCGTAGATCTCACCCTCGATCGCTGTTGAAAAGGCGCGTTCGAGCCGTTTTGCCTTCTGCACTTTGTTCAGGCAGTCGATACTCTTACATATATACGCGCCGCGGCCGGGCTTTTTGCCGGTAAGGTCAACGGATATCTCGCCTTCCTTATTGCGGACGATACGCACCAGCTCGCGCTTGTCTTTCATCTCATTGCAGCCGATACATTTTCTAAGCGGTATTTTTCGCTCTGCCATATGGATTCTCCTAATTACTCAGTATCCTTGTCGTCTTCTTCATCCTCGCCCCAGAAGCCTGACTCGGGACGAATATCTATCTTGTAATTGGTCAGCTTAGCCGCCAATCTGACGTTCTGACCCTTGTTGCCGATCGCCAGAGAGAGCTGGCCGTCGGGGACAGTCGCCTTGCATGCCTTGGTGCCGTCCTCGGCAAGCTCTACCTTTACGACGTTAGCGGGAGAGAGCGCCGCGGCGATGAACTTCTCGGGATCGTCGCTGTAGGGTACGATATCGATCTTCTCGCCGCCGAGCTCATCTACGATGGAGTTGACTCTCGCGCCGCGGGTACCGATACACGCGCCGACTGCGTCGATCTCTTCGTCCTCGGAATAAACCGCCATCTTTGTGCGGGAGCCTGCCTCGCGGGAGATGGACTTGATCTCCACGATACCGTCGTAGATCTCGGGGACTTCCTTCTCAAACAATCTCTTGACAAAATCGGGGTGGGTACGGGAGATGACCGCTCTCGGTCCGCGCTCGGTCTCCTTGACGCCCGCGACATAAACCTTGATAGTGCCGCCCTCGCGGAGGACGTCGCCCTCGATCTGCTCGGACTTGGGCAGTACGGTAACGGCGTTACCGAATTTCAGGGTCGCGTTGCCTGTCACGGGATCGACGCGCTCGACGGTCGCTGTCGCGATCTCCTGCGCCTTAGACTGGAACTCGACCAGCATCTGATCCTTCTCACCGTCGCGGATACCCTGACGGATAACGGAACGCGCGGTCTGGACCGCGATGCGACCGAACTGCTTGGGCTCGAGCGGGATACCGACCTCTTTGCCGACAGCGGCGCGTTTGCTGATGACCGTCGCGTCCTCGAGAGAGATCTCAAAGTTTTCGTCCTCGACCTCTTCGACGACCGTCTTTAACAGCTTGACGGAGAAGGTGTTCTTCTCGGGATCCATCTTGATCTCAACGTTTTCGTTGCCGCCGTACAGGTTTCTGCAAGCGGTAACGATCGCTTTTTTGATCTGGGTGATCATATACTCAACGGGGATTCCTTTTTCTTTTTCAAGGAGTCTTAACGCCTCGAAAAGTTCTTTGTTGCTAGCCATTTTTCCAAATCAGACCTTTCTATATAAAATGATAATTAATTGCGACTAAGGGATTATATGTTTCTCGCTACGCTCAATCAAATCATGCAATCCCTCCGAGTTCGCTTAACGCGAACCCACCTCCCTTTACCAAAGGGAGGCTTTATTTAATCAAAGTCGTCCAGCTTGATATAAGCCGCGTCCTTTTTATTGATCGTGACGGTGTTCTCGCCGCTGTGGTCGGTGATGGTCACCATGCCGTCCTCGTAGGCTGTCAGAACGCCTTTGAATTCCTTGCCGATGCCTTCGAGCGGTCGGATCATCTTGACCATGATATCCGCGCCGATGAATTCTTCAAAATGCGCGGGGCGGACAAGCTCACGCTCGATACCGGGGGAGCTGACCTCGAGGATATACTCGCCGTCGATGGGGTCCGCCTTGTCGAGCGGTTCGTCCAGCGCGCGGGACATGTTCTCGCAGTCGTTGATGTCCACGCCGCCGTCCTTGTCGATGAACACCCTCAGATACCACTGGGAGCCTTCTTTAAGATACCGCACGTCCCAGATCCGAAGCGAGAGGCTCTCGGCGATCGGAGCGGCGATTTCTTCCACAACAGACACGGTGTTTTTCCCTTTGCTGTTCGCCACGTTATCACATCCTTTCAATGTCGATATGCTCTGTAACAATAACAAAGAGCGGGTCCGTCAAGACCCACTCTTTACGATAACATATCTTACTGTAGGATATTTTAGCACTTCTACCCATTATTGTCAAGTAAATGGTCACCAAATATACGTCCGCAAGCCCGTCCGATTTTTCGCAAAATGAATATTTTTCAAAAAAGTGTTGACAAACAGCATTTTACTCGCTATAATACAACTATCCTACTTGATAGGTAGGTTGAAACAAAGTACAGAAGGTGATAGAATGTATTCGACAGGCTTTCGATGTCGGAGCTTAATGCCCGAAACCGATCAAAAATGATCAAACGCCGTTCATAAGAATAACTCGGAAAAGCCCCGACGAGAGGCTTTACAAACAAAAAACGATACTATATAATAAGGAGAAACATCATGTCTAAGATATTCACTTCCGCCGATCAGCTGATCGGCAAGACCCCGCTGCTTGAACTGACCCAAATCGAAAAGAACCTGAACCTGGGCGCGAAGATCCTCGCAAAGCTCGAATACTTCAATCCCGCAGGCTCTGTCAAAGATCGTATCGCCAAGGCGATGATCGACGACGCGGAGGCTAAAGGACTGCTGAAAGAGGGCTCCGTCATCATCGAGCCGACCTCCGGCAACACCGGTATCGGTCTGGCGGCTGTGGCGGCAGCACGAGGCTACCGCATCATCATCGTCATGCCCGAGACCATGAGCGTTGAGCGCAGACAGCTGATGAAGGCTTACGGCGCTGAGCTGGTGCTCACCGAAGGCGCGAAGGGCATGAAGGGCGCGATCGCCAAGGCCGACGAGCTCGCAAAGGAGATCGAAGGCGCGTTCATTCCCGGTCAGTTCGTCAATCCCGCCAACCCCGCCGCGCATGTCGCGACCACCGGCCCCGAGATCTATGAGGACACCGACGGCAAGGTCGATATCTTTGTCGCGGGCGTAGGCACAGGCGGCACCGTCACCGGCGTAGGCGAATATCTGAAAAGTAAAAATCCCGACGTCAAGATCGTAGCTGTAGAGCCTGCTTCTTCTCCCGTGCTGAGCAAGGGCGAGGCAGGCGCGCATAAGATACAGGGTATCGGCGCGGGCTTTGTCCCCGACGTGCTGAACACCGCCGTTTACGACGAGGTCATCGCCGTAGAGAATGACGACGCCTTCGCGGCAGGAAAGCTGATCGGCAAGAGCGAAGGCGTGCTGGTCGGTATCTCCTCCGGTGCGGCAGCATACGCGGCGATCGAGCTGGCGAAACGCCCTGAGAACGCGGGCAAGAACATTGTCGTTCTTCTGCCTGATACGGGCGACCGCTACCTCTCCACTCCCCTGTTCCAAGATTAAGGTCAACGCACAGCGGCTTCGGGTGATTTCGAAGCCGCTTTTTACTTTATGGGAAACGACTCGTTTCCATCAGGAAGAAGGAAAGTATATGAAAACCAAACATTCGGCGCATACCCTCCATATCGTCATCGCGGCAATGTTTGCGGCGATGATCGCGGTCATGACCGCTTTTGTCCAGATCAAGACCCCCACAGGCGGCTACGTCCACCTCGGCGACTCGATGATCTATCTGACGGCGAGCTTCCTGCCCCTGCCGTTCGCCGTCGCGGCGTCCGCCATCGGCGGCGGTATCGCCGACCTGCTGGTCTATCCCGAGACCATCATCTACACTATCATCATCAAAGCGCTCAACGCCGTTTTCTTCAGCGCGAAGGGCGACAAGCTCCTGACTAAGCGCAACGCGCTGATGACCATTCCCTCGGGGCTCGTGACGGTGATCGGCTACTCGATCTCTAAGCTGATCCGTCAGCTCTTGGCGGGCGACAGCTTCCACTCGGCGCTGGTCACCGCCCTCTGGAAAATGCCCGAGAACGCAATACAGGCAGTCGCCTCGGCGCTGATCTTCATTCTGATCGCCGTCGCGTTTGATAAGGCGGATATCAAGAAGCGTATGCGGGGAAATAAATAGGGTATCAAAAAACGCCTTGCGATCAAGAATCGCAGGGCGTTTACTTGTAGGGGATACATGTTTCACGTCAAATACGAATTAATCAGTTGGTCGCTTTGCTCCATTTATACAATCCCTCACCCGCTCCCGCGGGAGCTCCCTTTACCAAAGGGAGCCTGTTGTATCACACCGCCGCCGAGGACGATATCATCGTCGTACAGCACGCATGCCTGACCGGGGGTGATCGCGCGGATCGGCTCGTCAAAGATCACGGTCACGGTGCCGTCGCCGTTCACGCAGGCAGTGGCGGGCTGTTCCTTCTGGCGATAGCGGGTCTTTGCCTTACACCGCACGGGAGCCGTCGGCTCTTCTCCCGAGATCCAATTGAAGTCGCTCACCTGCGCGACGGTGCTGAACAGGTTGCTTTCGTCCCCGAGCACTACGGTGTTCTCTTCGGCGTTGATCTTCACCACGTAGATCGGCGCGCCGACGCTGATACCAAGGTGCTTGCGCTGACCGATGGTGTAATGCGAGATACCCTTATGCTGACCGAGCACCTCTCCGTCGAGGGTCACAAAGTCGCCCGTCGGCATCGCGCCGCATTTTGCTTCGATAAAGCCCGCGTAATCGCCGTCGGGCACAAAGCAGATATCCTGGCTGTCGGGCTTGTTGGCGTTGACAAAGCCGTGCTCCGCCGCGATACGCCGCACCTCGTCCTTGCTCAGTCCGCCGAGCGGGAAGCGGATATGCTTTAACTGCTCCTGCGTGAGCGAATAGAGCACATAGCTCTGATCCTTTGCGGGATCGAGCGCCTTTTTCAGCAGGAACTTTCCGTTTTCTTCCTCCACGCGGGCATAATGCCCCGTCACTACCAAGTCGCACGACAGCTCACGCGCACGGACAAGCAGCTTGTCGAACTTCATATAGCGGTTACAGTCGATACAGGGATTGGGCGTGATCCCCCGACGGTAGCTGTCCACAAATTTGCCGATGATCTTCTCTTCAAAATCATCGGTAAAGTTGAACACATAGAACGGGATCCCGATACGGTAGCACACCGCGCGCGCGTCCTCGACCTCTTTTAAGGAACAGCAGGACTTGGGGTCATCGTCGTCTTCTTTATCGAACAGGCGCATCGTACAGCCGATGCGCTCGTGCTCCTGCATCAACAGAGCCGCGACGGACGAATCCACGCCGCCGCTCATTGCGATCAATGCTTTCATATTACCCTCGATTATCAGAATTCGGTTGAGATTGCGAGGTTGATTATTGTTCAACCTCGCAATGACCGTTTTTAGAATATGGGCTTATTATATATGAAAAAAGAAAAAGTGTAAAGTGTAAAAGATATACTTGATTTACCTACCGTGTTTGTAGTATAATAGTATTGATTTTAATCGGTTGAGATTGCCGCGGGGAACCCTCAGGCGCTGTGCGCCAGCTCCCTTAGAAAAAGGAGCCTATGCCCTCGCAATGACCGTTGATAAAAGAAGGGTGATAATCATGATGGTATCTACCAGAGGCCGCTACGCCCTGCGCGTATTGATCGACCTTGCAGAGCACAACAACGGCGCTTACATCCCGATGAAGGACGTCGCCGCAAGACAGGAGATCTCGTTAAAATACCTTGAGCGAATCCTCCCGACCCTCACCAAGGCGAAGCTGATCGAGGGCGTACACGGCAAGGGCGGCGGCTATAAGCTGACCCGCGCGCCTGAGAAATACACCGTCGGCGAGGTACTGCGCCTGACCGAGGGCGACCTCGCCCCCGTCGCCTGTCTCTCGCCTGAAGCAGAGCCCTGCGAGCGCGCCGCGGAATGCCGCACCCTGCAGATGTGGAAGGGCTTCTACGACATGACCAACAGGTACTTCGACGGTATCACGATCGCCGACCTGACCCGCACCGAGACCGCGGATAACTATGTGATATAAAAAGCCTTCCCCTTGAGGGGAAGGTGTCGAGCGACTGAGCGAGACGGATGAGGTGAAAGCCTTTCAGTTCCATCAATATTCGACATAAAACGGAAACGTTTCCACCTCATCCGACCTTTTCGACGTTTGAACGTCGAAAAGCCTACCTTCCCCTCAAGGGGAAGGCTGATCATTAACAACGCCCCTCCGAGAGAAAGGGCGTTTTCTGCGTTCATAGCCTACAGCGACGGCTCGGGCGGTTCGGTGACCTCCTTGCCGTCATAGGTATAGGTCTTATCCTTTAATGTGATCGTTCCGTTATCCTTGAACGTAATATCCGTATTTTCGTCAAACGGAGGGTTTTCCCAGTAAAAATCTTTGACCTCATGCCAATCCTTTATGAACTCAAACGCTCCGACCGAAAAGCTATGCGTACTGTCCTCGGAGAAGTCAAAGGAACGCCTGCCTGTATAGTTTTCGGTTTTATCGGGCGCGAGCAGTCCGTTTTCGATATATAACCGTATCGCTCTGTCGGACAGCCCCGTGCGCTCACATACCGTTTTGATTTTCATACAATCACCTGATTTCTCCCTTATATTACACTTTGACGCAGGGTAAAAGTCAAGGGCTTTTCAGAAATATACGCTGATAGATGCAAAAACTGCCCCAATCATCGGAGTAGATGATCTGCTTCACGGTAAGCGACGTTTATCGGAAGGGTTTCGGTACGTCGCAAGCGCCGTACCCTACAAATTGTTCATCTGCTTTGCATGTAAACAGCATAAGCAGGTAAGGTAACGGACGACCAATGGTCGTCAAGGTAACGGACGACCAATGGTCGTCCCTACGGCTGTGTTGATTTTCTTTACGGTAAACGGCGTTTGATGGAAAGGTTTCGGTACGTCGCAAGCGCCGTACCCTACAAATTGTTCATCTGCTTCGCATGTAAACAGCATAAGCAGGTAAGGTAACGGACGACCAATGGTCGTCCCTACGGCTGTGTTGATTTGCTTTACGGTAAACGGCGTTTGACGGAAAGGTTTCGGTACATCGCAAGCGCTGTACCCTACAAATTGTTGAGCTGCTTTGCATTCGGCGACACATATCTTTATATACAAAAACTGCCCCGATCGCTCGGGGCAGTTCGGTTTTTATTCAGTCGAGATTGCCACGCCGTCAGTTGACGGTTCGCAATGACAATTGAAAGGATCTGTTCTTGACCCGCCGTTCAGGGAGCGTCAGTCAAGATGTCGTTCGCAAAAGGCGGAACAAACACGCGCGCGTGATTATTTTACTTTCCAGATCTCTTCCGCGTACTGGAGGATGGTGCGGTCGGAGCTGAAGGTGCCGCAGTGCGCTATGTTCTTGAGGCACTTGGTACCGAAGGCGATACGATCCTTGTAGTCGTTGTTCGCCTGCAGCTTCTTCGCGACATAATCCTGCAGATCATAGAGCAGGAAGTAATGGTCGGCGTGGTGCCAGTTGGTGCCGTTGATGAGCGCGTTGTGCAGCTCTGCGAAGGAGCCCTCGCCCTGAGCGCCGCCGTCGCTGAAGGTACCGTCGATCAAGGTGTCTACGACGCGCTTGATCATCGGGTTACTGTTATACAGCGCTCTCGCGTCGTAGCCTTCCTTCTTCAGGCGCTCGATATCCTCGACTCTGCCGCCGAAGATGTACTCGTTCTCTTCGCCTGCCTGCTGAGCGATCTCAACATTCGCGCCGTCGTAGGTGCCGAGGGTGACAGCGCCGTTGAACATGAACTTCATGTTGCCGGTACCGGAAGCCTCAGTGCCCGCGGTGGAGGTCTGCTCGGAGATATCCGCCGCTACGACCAGCTTCTCTGCGTAAGAAACGTTGTAGTTAGAGACGAATACGACCTGGAGCTTATCCTTGGTGTCGGGATCGTTATTGACGAGGTTCGCGATCTCGTTGATATACTTGATGATGGCTTTCGCTCTCTTATAGCCGGGAGCAGCCTTAGCGCCGAAGATGAAGCAGGTCGGCTGGAAGTTGGGCAGCTGACCGCTCTTGATGCGGAAGTAGATCCACATGATGGAGAAGGCGTTGAGGAGCTGTCTCTTGTACTCGTGCAGACGCTTGACCTGGATATCGAAGATGAACTTCGGGTTGATCTCAACGCCGTCCATCTTCTTGATATAGGCAGCAAGCTGCTTCTTCTTCGCGTATTTGATCTTGTTGAATTCCTTGACAGCGTCGGGATTGATGTGAGCGTCGAGCTTCTCCATCTTGCTCATATCCTTGAGCCAGCCCGCGCCGATACGGTCGGTGATGAAGGAGGCGAGCTCGGGGTTGCACAGACCCAGCCAGCGGCGCTGAGTGATACCGTTGGTCTTGTTCTGGAAGCGCTCGGGATATACCCAGTACCATTCCTTGAGAACGTCGTTCTTGAGGATCTCGGTGTGGATCCACGCAACGCCGTTGACATAGGAGGATACGTACATCGCAAGTCTTGCCATATGGACTTTGCCGTCGCGGATGATGCCCATCGCGTTGATGTTGTGCTCTTCTACGCCCTTATACTTGAGGTCGTGCCACTCGCGGTCGTTGATACGCTCGATGATAGCGTATACCTCGGGAATGATCATCTTCATCAGACCGGTATCCCACTTCTCGAGAGCCTCAGCCATAACGGTGTGGTTGGTGTAGTTGAAGGTCTTCTGAGCGATATCGAACGCCTGATCAAAATCAACGCCCTCGTTACCCAGCAGACGGATCAGCTCGGGGATGGATACGACAGGATGGGTATCGTTGAGCTGGATGGTGGTCATCTCAGCAAAATGTGAGAAGTCGGTGCCGTACTTCATCTTATATCTGCGGATGATATCCTGCAGAGAAGCGGAGGAGAAGAAATACTGCTGCTTTAAGCGCAGGATCTTGCCCTCGTAGCTGTTGTCGTTGGGATAGAGAACCTTAGAGATGTTCTCGCAGTTGTTCTTGTTCTTGACGGCGTCGTCATATCTGCCCTCGTTGAACGCGATAAAGTCAAAGTCTTCCACAGGCTCCGCCTGCCACAGGCGCAGGGTGTTGACGTTCTTGGTGCCGTAGCCGATGATCGCCATATCGTAAGGAACAGCGACAACGGTGCTGTCGGCGAACTTGACGATCTGAGCCTGATCGACGCGGCGGATGCTCCACGGATCGGCGTACTTGAGCCAATCGTCGGCGACCTCTACCTGCCAGCCGTCCTTGATCAGCTGCTTGAACAGACCGTAACGATAGAAGATGCCATAGCCGTCGAGCGGGACTTCCTGAGTCGCGGCGGAGTCAAGGAAGCAGGCGGCAAGACGACCCAGACCGCCGTTACCGAGAGCGGCGTCCTCGATGTCCTCAAACTGGTTAATGTCGATGCCCTTGCTCTTGAGCAGGTCCTTGACCTCGTCGAGGATACCCATGCAGTACAGGTTGTTGTAGAACATTCTGCCCATCAGGAACTCGGCGGAGAAGTAGTAAGCTCTTCTGCCTTCCTCATGCTTTTTCTTGCTCTTGCGCCAGTTGTCGGCGATCTCACCCATGACAGCCTTACCGATGACAAGGTGAAGCTGCTCGGTGGTCAGAGCCTTCGGCTTTTTGCAATACGCACTTTTCGATATAGCAGTGATCTGATCCATAGTAATGCTCATTTTATTTTTCCTCCAAACGATGATATGTGATTGCTAAATTCTTCAGCCTGTCGGCCAAATCTTTATTCAAAGCGCCGTCCTTGATACGCCATACCCAGTTGTTACCGAGGGTAGAGGGGACGTTGATCCTTGCCTCGCTCCCCAGACCTAAGATATCCTGCATCTGGATGATCGCGTAGTTGGCAACGCTTTTATAAGCTGCTTCAATAAACTTCCAGTTGACCTCGTCGCCGAACTTCATGCCGACGTACTTCGCCATATACTGGTTGCAGTGCTCTTTCTCCCAGCCTTCCGCCTGACTGTACCAGCCGAGAATGGTGTCGTTATCGTGAGTGCCTGTGTATACGACGCAGTTCTCGGTATAGTTATGCGGCAAAAAGTCGTTTTCGTCGTCGTCGGCAAAAGCGAACTCCAGCACCTTCATGCCCGGATAGCCGCTCTCCTCAAGCAGCTCCTTGACGCTGTCAAAGAGCTCGCCCAGATCCTCAGCGACGATCTGGATATCGCCTAAGGTCTCGCGCATGACGTTGAAGAAGTCGATGCCGGGGCCGTCGATCCACTCGCCGTCGATAGCGTTCTCAGCGCCGAACGGGATCGCGTAGTAGGTATCAAACGCACGGAAATGGTCGATACGGGTGATGTCAAAGAGTTTGTCGGCAGCGGCGATGCGTCCCATCCACCACTCATAGCCGGTCTCTTCAAGGTAGTCCCAGTCGTACAGCGGGTTGCCCCACAACTGACCGGTCTCGGAGAAATAATCGGGCGGGCAGCCTGCGACGCAGACGGGCTCGAGGTTCTCGTCCAGCCAGAACACCTCGGGGTTTGCCCAGGTATCGGCGGAGTCCATCGCGACGTAGATCGGCATATCGCCTAAGATCTTGATGCCCAAGCCGTTGACGTAAGCGCGGAAGTCCTCCCACTGCTCATAGAACTTGAACTGGACCCATTTCCAGAAATCGATCTCCTTGCGGAACTTGCGGGTATAGCGCGCGATCGCCTTTTCATCGCGGACGCGGATCTCCTCGTCGTCCCACTCGGGCCAAGCCTTGTTGCCGAAATACTTCTTGACAGCCATGTACAGGGCATAGTCCTTGATCCACTTGGAGTTCTTTCTCTTAAAGGAGTTAAACGCCTTCTGATCGCCCTCTTTGGACTTTTCATAGGCGATCTTGAGCACCTCAAAGCGGCTGTAGTAGATCGCGCCGTAGTCGATCTCCTCCGCGTTGTTGCCCCAGTAGAACTGGTCGATCTCGGCTTTGGTCAGCAGACCCTCCGCGATCAGTGTGTCAAGGTCGATCATGTAAGGGTTGCCCGCATAAGTAGAGAAGCTCTGGTAGGGGCTGTCGCCGTAGCTGGTCGGACCGACGGGCAGAATCTGCCATACGGACTGACCGGCGGCTTTGAGAAAATCAGCGAATTTTCTCGCCTCTTTACCGATCGTACCGATTCCGTACGGCGAAGGTAAAGAGGTGATGGGCATGAGCACACCGGAAACTCTTGCCATAATTTCAACTCCTGTCATATTTATTTTTTTCATCGGATTGGCTACTTTGCACAGATATAAGCAGTGCTACCGACCCTATTCTTAAATATTTTAACATACGGTTTACTAAATTACAACCTTTTTTACAAAAAAGCAGGGGAAATCACAAAGAAAAACGCCCTCTTTGAGGACGTTTCGGATAATTAATGACAATGAGGATAAGAAAAGGGTCTGTCTGTCACGAAAATGGTGAATCATGATATCCCCTTTTATACTAAGTAGCAATAAAAAACTTAAAACAGATATTAGCAGATTATTTTGCAGAGCAAGGCGGAGAGCGCAGGCAGGCTGTCGCCTGCCACTTCCGGGGTCCCTACAACGCCTCGCGTTGTGGGGAGAGGAGGAGTTGCGGCACGAGGTCAAGGCATACCAACCGGATATGCCTACCGAGTACAGCG
>CADBYC010000004.1 GCA_902798755.1 uncultured Ruminococcus sp.
AAGGCTTTTAACAGACCGTGTCCATAAAATGGGGTTTTTGATAAATATCCGTGTCCGAAAAACGGGGGTGTCGAGTAAAATCGGTGTCCGAATTTCGGAATTCTAGAAAGGGAACGTGTCCATTTTATAGGATACAGTTTACTTTTGTCACAAAAGGCACTAAGAGAAAGATAAAGAGAAAGAAAAAAATAAAAGATAAAGAAAATGAAAATGAAATGATAATGATAAACGCCGTTGGCTTTTCATCTCATTTCACTTCATATCATGATCATATTCATTTTTCAATGAGCGCTTCTCAGCTTCTCTCTGAACCTGACAAAGCTCTCGGGTGGGTCGGCGGTGAACTCCATATACGCTCCCGTCACGGGGTGGACAAAGCCGAGCTTGTAGGCGTGCAGGCATTGACCGCCGAGCTCCGTAATGACCTTGGACGGGCCGTACACATCGTCGCCCGCGATGGGGTGTCCGATGCTTGCGAGGTGGACGCGGATCTGGTGCGTTCTGCCTGTCTCCAAACGGCAGAGGATATAGGTGAAGCCGCTGTAGCGCTCGAGCACCTTGATATGGGTCACGGCGGGCTTGGAATTGAGCTGTGTCACGCACATTTTCTTGCGGTCGGTCTTGTGCCGTCCGATGGGCGCGTCAACGGTGCGCTCGTCCTCCTTGATGTTGCCGTAGCAGATGGCGAGGTACTCGCGCGTGAAGCTGTGCGCCTTGATCTGCTCGCTCAGCCCCGCGTGAGCGATATCGGACTTCGCGACCGCCAACAGTCCGCTGGTGTTCTTGTCGATACGGTGGACGATACCGGGGCGCAGCTCGCCGTTGATACCCGACAGCTCGTCGCCGCAACGGTACATCAAAGCGTTGACCAGCGTACCGCTGTAGTTGCCCGGAGCAGGGTGCACCACCATTCCCTTGGGCTTATTGACCACGAGCAGGTGCGCGTCCTCATAGACGATATCGAGGGGGATATCCTCAGGGGTGATATCCACGGGCTGAGGGTCGTCGATCAGGACGGTAATACGGTCGCCGACGGCGGTCTTGTAGTTCTTCTTGACCGCCTTCTCCCCTACCGTCACCATGCCGTCGTCGATCAGCTTTGTCGCGGCAGATCGGCTCAGATCGTCGATATGATCGGAAAGGTACTTGTCGATACGAACGCCCTGATCCGCCGCTTCTACGGTAAGATCAAGCCTGTTCATCGAGCTTCTCTTTCTTCTTATCGTTCTTCATGAAGTCGGAGAAGAACAGCAGATAGACGATCAGGCAGACAGTACCCGCCGTGATACAGTAATCGGCAAAGTTGCAGATCGGCGGGAAGAACGACAGGCTGAGGTAATCAACAACATAGCCCAGCACGATGCGCTCAAAGAGGTTGCCCAGTCCTCCGCCGATGATCAGCGCGGCGGCGACAGAGAATAATTTGCTCTTTTTATAATTCTTAAAAAGAAGTATAGAGAAGAGAATGATCACGACAGAGGTCGTGATGGCAAAGAATACCGTGCCGTCCTGAAAGAGTCCGAACGCGACGCCGCGGTTCTCGGAATAGGTCAGAGAGAACACGCCCGGAATGACGGTGACAAAGCCCTCGGGCTTGACGTTCGTTTCGATCAAGGTGCGGATACACTGCGCGAGGATCGGCAGGATCACGATGATGGAAATATAAATGATGAGCATAGTTTCACGTCCAATTCAATACGGTTGAGAGGGAATAAGGTTGAGATTGCCACAGGCTGACGCCTTCGCAATGACTATTCGATAGTACAATGCGGTGTACCGTGTGATACACCGCATATGATTAGATTATGTTATCTGTAGGGACGGTCATCGACCGTCCGTTATGACGAACGTTTCTGTTCTCGAAAACCATCAATAGAATCAACAACGCCACTGCCGCGCGGACGAGCAATGCTCGTCCCTACAACGGCGTTTTCCTATCAACAGGACAGAAACTTATTCCTCGTTTTCTGCAACAGTGATTACGCTTTCAGGATCGCGGCACAGCGCGCGCAGAGCGTGGGGTGGTCGGCGTCACAGCCGACGGTGGTGGAATATGCCCAGCAGCGCTCGCACTTCTCGCCCTCTGCCTTTGCGACCTCTACGGTCAGCTCGCCGTCCGCCTTTTCGAGCTTGACGTCGGAAACGATGAATACCGCTTTCAGCTCGGGGAGGACCTTCTCGATGAAGTCGTATTCTTCACCGCTCGCCCTGAGGGTCACGCAGGTCTCGAGAGAGGTCTTGACGACCTTATCCTTGATAACGACCTCGAGGGACTTCTTGACGGTGTCGCGCAGCTCATGGATACGATCCCATGCAGCGATGAAGTCGTCGCCGACAGTGATATCGACGGTCTTGGGCATCTCGTTGTAGAGAATATTCTCCTTGTCGTCGGCGGCGCGGTGCGGCAGGTATCTCCAGATCTCGTCAGCAGTGTATGCCAGGATAGGAGCGAGCATACGGGTGAGCGCATCGAGAATGAGATACATCGCCGTCTGAGCGGCGCGGCGCTGTTTGGAGTCAGCCTTTTCGGTATATAATCTGTCCTTGAGTACGTCGAGATAGAAGTTAGACATATCGACGACGCAGAACTTGTGGATCGAATGATAGACCTGATGGAACTCGAACTTGTCGTAAGCGCCGAGGCACTTTTCGATCAGCTCGTTGAGCTTGACGATCGTCCACTTGTCGATGGGAGTCAGATCGTCAGCCGCTACCATATCCTTTTCGGGATCGAAGTCACTCAGGTTACCGAGGATATAGCGGGCGGTGTTGCGGATCTTGCGGTACGCTTCAGACATCTGCTTCAGGATATCGCGCGAAATGCTGATATCGGACTGGTAGTCGGAGGAAGCGACCCACAGACGGAGCACGTCGGCGCCGTACTGCTTCATGACCTCCTGCGGGCTGATACCGTTGCCCAGCGATTTAGACATCTTGCGGCGTTCCATATCGAGGATCATACCGTGGGTCAGGACGGTGCGGTAGGGAGCGACGCCCTGAGTCGCGACAGAGGTCAGCAGAGAGCTCTGAAACCAACCGCGGTACTGGTCGTTGCCCTCAAGATAGAGATCGACGGGAGCGCCCAGATACGGACGGCGCTTGCAGACAGCGCGCCAGGAAGAGCCGCTGTCAAACCATACGTCCATGATGTCCTTTTCCTTATCGAAGTCGGTACCGCCGCACTTGGGGCACTTAGTACCCTCGGGCAGGATCTCGGACGCGTCCTTAGTCAGCCACGCGTTGGAGCCTTCCTTGCCGAAGAGATCGGCTACCGCGAGCATCGCTTCTTTATTGACGTAGGGCTCGCCGCAATCCTTGCAGTAGAAGATCGGGATCGGCACGCCCCACTTGCGCTGACGGGAGATACACCAGTCTTTTCTGTCGCGCACCATCGCGGTGATACGATCCTTGCCCCAGGCAGGGATCCACTCGACGGTATTGATCGCGTCGACAGCCTTGTCCTTGAAGTCGTCCACGGAGCAGAACCACTGGTCGGTCGCGCGGAACAGGATGGGGGTCTTACATCTCCAGCAATGGGGATACTGGTGGATGATCTTCTTGAGTGCGAACAGATAACCGTTCTCGTCAAGATAGATCGCGATCTTTTTATTGGCTTCCTCTGTCGTAAGACCGGCAAACTGACCGGCTTCCTCGGTTAGAACGCCGTTGGCGTCGACCGGGCAGATGGTGGGGATCTCGGGATAATTCTGGCAGACGTTGAAGTCGTCTACGCCGTGGCCGGGAGCGGTATGGACGCAGCCTGTACCGCTTTCGAGCGTAACGTGCTCGCCGACGATCAGGAGCGATTCACGGTCGAGGAAGGGGTGCTTTGTCTTCATGTACTCGAGCTCGGCGCCCTTGATGGTGCCGACGACCTCGTAGTCGGTCAGCTCAGCCTCTGCCATCGCGCTCTCATACAGATCGGTCGCCATGACGTAGTACTCATCACCGCATTTGATGACGGAATACTCATAGCGGGGACCGACGCAGATCGCAAGGTTCGCGGGCAGGGTCCAGGTGGTGGTGGTCCAAATGACGAAGGAGACCTTCTTAGGATCGATGCCCATCGCCTCGAACTTGCCCAGATCGTCGGTCACGGGGAACTTGACATAGATGGAATGGCAGGGATCCTCGGCGTACTCGATCTCGGCTTCCGCCAATGCGGTCTTACACTCGGGGCACCAGTAAACGGGCTTTAAGCCCTTGTAGATATAGCCCTTGTCAGCCATCTCGGCAAAGACCTTGATCTGCTCGGCTTCGAAATGCGGCTTGAGGGTCACATAGGGGTTATCCCACTCGCCGATACAGCCTAAACGCTTGAACTGGCTGCGCTGGTCGTCTACATAGCCTGTAACGAATTCCTCACACAGCTTTCTTAATTCTAATACAGAAATATCCGCGGAATTGCCGATACCTGCCTTGGCTCTTGCCTTCAGCTCGGTGGGCAGACCGTGGGTATCCCAGCCGGGCACGAACGGCGACTGAAAGCCCGCCATGTTCTTATAGCGGACGATAAAGTCCTTCAAGATCTTGTTCAGCGCGTGGCCGAGGTGGATATCGCCGTTGGCGTAGGGAGGGCCGTCGTGCAGCACATACAGCGGCTTGCCCTCGTTCTTTTTGATCAGCTTGTCATAGACCTTTTCTTCCTCCCAGCGCTCGAGCGTTTTCGGCTCTGACTGGGGCAGACCGCCTCGCATGGGGAAGTCGGTCTTCGGAAGATTCAGGGTAGCGTTATAATCCTGAGACATCACATACACTCCAAATTTCAGTTTTTTGCCATCCGATCATATCGCGCGATCTATGTCGCATTTTGCGAATGGCGTCTAACACAGACGAGCGCTGACCTAACGATCAGCGCCGTCATATAAATCTAATTATCTTATTCTACGTCGTAGTTGTCGCCGAACTTGAGCTTGCCGAATTTATCGGGCTTCTCGCGCTTTAACTCGGGACGGATCTTGACGTCGTCATCAGCTACATCGGGCTGAACGTCGGCGGTCTGCTCGGCGTTATCCGAGGGAGCTTCATCGGCGGGGATCATGTTCTCGACCGGCTCGAAGGGATATTTTTCGTCGAGCTCGGCGCGCTTCTTCTTGACGTCCTCCTCCTTGGGGAACTCCTCTACCATCGCGATATGCTTCTTGTACAGAGCGAGGATCTCGGAGCGGAGCTTAGCGGTCTCGGCATGCAGGGCTTCGAACTTGTCCTTCTCGCGCTCGGTAGCCATCTCAGCCTCGGTGAGGATCGCGCGGCTCTTCTTCTCGGCGGACTTCACGATGTAATCAGCCTTGTTCTTAGCTTCCTTGATGGTGGTATCGCTCAGCTTCTGAGAGGTCAGCAGGGCGTTGCGGACGGTCTCCTCGTCCTCGCGGTACTGCTCGATCTTGGTCGCGAGAATATCCATCTTGCGAACGCAATCGTTCTTCTCGGCGATCAGCTGCTCAACGGTAGCGGTCACCTCGTCGATGAAGTCATCTACGTCGGCGGCGTTATAACCGTTCTTGCCGGCACGTCTGAAACTGATTTCTCTGATTTCGTCGATTGTTAACATAACTACACTCCTATCCTATCTGTAGTGTCTGACCGCTACTCTCAGCTTTCCTTTCTTGGAAGTGCCGAGCTGAGCCGCCAGTACAAATTTACCGTATTTCCTTATCGTGACCGTCGCCCCGTCCTTGAGCATTTTCGAGACCTCGGTCACCGTGACGTGATCTACCGTCACCATTTCACTTTTGATCAGACGCGCCGCCTTCTCGCGCGACAGGTGCGCCGCACAGGCGACGAACGCGTCAAGCCTCAGGGAGCTTAATGTCCACACCAGCTCCTCGATGTCGTTAGGTACAGGCAGATCATTAATATCCGCGTAACCGACCTTCACTCCGACCCTGCCGATCTGATCGACCTCGGTCAAGAGATAGGGAGCGATCTCTTCGCGGACAAAGACGACTGTCCTGCCCTGTCCCATGAGGATATCCCCCACTGTTTCCCTGCGTATCCCCTGCGCTGTCAGAGCGCCTAAGAAATCGCGGTGCCGCAGGTCGAATTCCGCCTTGTAGGTGAACTCGAGCGCCGCGATCGGGAAAAGCTCTTCCTCAGCGCCCGCGCCCATCATCAGGCGGGTGGCGCCCTCGTAACCGCCGTAGAACATCACGTCGGCGGACTTCGGAAGATTCTGTCTTAAATACAGACTTTCATGTTCATTCAAAAAGCCTAAAAACCGTGGTATGCTCCTGCGCTGTGAAAGCGATATCGCGTCATACGCTTTATCGAGCAGGAGCTTGTCTTCATCGATCACAAAACGCTTAGAAGTATACGCCGCTGTGCTCGAGCTCGTCGAGCAGGTCGTCGCCTGTCAGGTCGACGTTGTTCGGGATGATGATAAAGGTAGAGGTCGCGACCTTCTTGATCTTGCCGCGGTTGGCGTAAGCGACGCCGGACAAGAAGTCGATGATACGGCGCGCCATATCCTTGTTGGTGTTCTCGAGATTGAGCACGACGGTATGGGTCTTGATCAGCTCGTCGGCGATATTGCGGGTCTCTTCGCCGAAGCGCTCGGGCTTGAAGAGCGCCACAGAGAGCTTAGCGGTCGCGCTGATGTTGACGACCTTGTTGCGGCGGGAAGAATCGCGGGACGATACGGGCTCGTCGAAGTCGTCATAACGGGAAGTGTCGCGGGACGACTCGCGGGTGGAACGGCGAGAAGAGCGGGACTCTTCCTCACGGTCGCTTTCGTCCGTGTCATAATCGTCATAGTCGTTGTATTCGTACTCGTCGTCGGGCGCATCCCACATGCGCTTGAACTTGTCTACAAATCCTGCCATTTTGGTTTCCTCCGTTTTATCGTGATTTCTGTTTATAATTTGACTAAATAACAACATACAGAGCCTTCCCCTCGAGGGGAAGGTGGGCTTTTCGGCTCCTAAAGAGTCGAAAAGGTCGGATGAGGTGGAAACGCTTCCTCCTTATACCGTAAATTGCTTAAATGGAAAGGCTTCCACCTCATCCACCGCAAGCGGTCCCCCTTCCCCTCAAGGGGAAGGCTGTTTCAAGTCGGATAGTACCTTGCGCCGAACAGAGCCGAACCGACCCTGATCATATTCGCGCCGCAGCGTATCGCTTCCTCATAATCGTCAGACATACCCATGCTAAGTATATCCATAGATATATTATCTATATTTTTACTGCCGATGTCAAGAAAGAACTTGCGCATATTATCGAAAAATTTACAATTTTCTTGTGCATTTTCACAAATTGGGGGTATCGCCATCAATCCGCGCACTTTCACGGCGGGAATATCCTTGACCTGATCGAGCAATTCGGGCAGATTTTCGGGCATAACGCCTGATTTGTTCTCCTCTCTGCCGATGTTGACCTCGAGCAGGATATCGGTGGTGATACCGAGCTTTTCGGAACAGCGGGAGATCTCCTTGGCGAGCTTGACGGAATCGACCGACTGGATCAGATCGACCTTGCCGACGATCTGTCGCACCTTATTAGTCTGCAAATGACCGATGAACTGCAAGGACGCGTGATCGAGGTCATAGCTGTCGTATTTTGACAAAAGCTCCTGCACGCGATTCTCGCCGATATAGCGCAACCCTAAGGAGATCGCGTGATTGATGATGTCAGCGTCAACGGTCTTGGTCGCGGCGAGGAAGGTGATATCGGACGCGGTCTTGCCGACCGACTGCGCCGCCCTCTCGATATTCTCACAGATTTTCTGATAGTTATAGGTTACGTCAGCTAATGATCTTTCCATTGAACAGATCTCCTCCTTCTACAACGACCTTATCGTACAGCGATACGGTCGAGCCGTTCAAAAGCGTGCCCTCCTTGGGCGCGGGATTACAGATGATATAGTCGTCGCCCGAATAGTCGATGGCGACCTGCTTGAACACCAGCTCTACGCCGTACACGACGTATACGCCCTGTACGCGCTCGGTGTGCTCGGTGTCGTTGCCCTTGTCGTCGGTGGTGGTATAAGTAACGTCGTCGTCATGCAGGGCGGCTTTGCTGATCTTCAAGCCCTCATACTCGTTGACAATGATCTCGATATTCTCACGGCGCAGCTTAGAAAGCGCGTCGTTCATATAATTGCACTGGATGATCGCGACCGCCCGCTCGCCGTCCGCGTGAGCGTTCACGCCGATGATCTTTGCGGGGATCTCGCCGTCGATCGCGGAGGGCAGACGGATCTTCACGGTCTGATCCGCGTGGCTCAAAGCGGTGGCTTCGTCAGCCGTGACGGGACACAAGAGATACCAGTTGACGTTCTTGATGATCTTGCCCGTGTAGTCGTCGGGGTCGATCTCGGCGGGCGAGGCGTTCTCGATATCGTCTACGGTCAGCTCGTCGAGCTTTGTGATATCAAAGGTCTTTTCATAGCCGTCCACCTTGGAAACGAAATAGCCCGCGCTGCCCGCCTTGACGGTGCCCGTGGGAGAGCCCACGGAGATAGCGGCGCGCTGATTCTTCAGATCGGCGATCTTGTCGCTGATGTTGCCCTGCTCGCCCGTTAAGATCTGCTTGCGCAGGATCGAGGTGAGCAGGTCCTCTTCCTCGTGGGAGATACCGCTGTAATCGTGGGCGTTGATCGACTTCATCACCGAGAGCAGTCGGTCGTTGATCTGACCGTTGATGGTGTCGATACCGATATTGGCGGAGGTGTTGACCGAATTGAGCGACTCGAGGTACTCGATCTTCCGGTCGAGCTCCTCTGCCTGCTGCAAGGCGGCGACGTCCTCCTGCGTGGCGTAGGCGGTGGCGATCACGCCGTCGGAGGTGACCTTGTCGCCGTCGTTGACGTCATAGACCAGCACGCCGTTGGAGCTTGCGGGCAGGTACTCCTCGTCGCGTGCTACATAACAGCGGGATTCGACGATATCGTACGCCTTGTAATTGTAGGCGGTCTCGGTGACGATGTTATTATTGCCCATAAAGTTCGTCGTAATGAACAAGAACACGATATACACCAGCACCAGTGCGATAGCAACGCCGAGTAATATTCTTTTGGTGATCTGTGAACGCTTAGCGTTATCTTTACTCGTTTCTTTACTCATAGTATTTATCCTTTATGTAAGGTTGAGTCGCCGCAAACGAAGCGGCTCATGTATCTTGATCTCACTCAGAGATGTGTTGTCGTATCAATTCTTCCGCTTTGCTCTTGATATCCTCAAAGCTTAGTTCATCGATATTGAACCAATGCACGGCGGGGTCGCGCTTGAACCACGTCTGCTGGCGCTTGGCATAGCGGCGGGTGGCGCGTTTGAGGTTGCCCACGCAGATCTCAAGCTCCTGCTCGCCTTTAAGATACGGCAACAGCTCCTTGTAGCCGATGGCGGCGGAGGCGGTAGAGCCGAAATCGCCGTCATAAAAGCGGCGGGCTTCTTCGAGCAATCCGTTCTCCATCATGAGATCGACGCGGCGGTCGATACGGTCGTAGAGGTACTCTCTGTCGAGAGCGGACAGTCCGATTTTCAATGCGTCATAAGGGGCGTCGTACCTTTGCTGCAGTTCGTTGAGCTCCGTCTGGGTCGTACCGGTCAGACGGTAGACCTCGATACAGCGGATGATGCGCTTGGGATTGCGCTCGACGGATAATCGCTCCGCCGATGCGGGATCGAACGCGCGGATCACGTCGAGCATATGGTCAATGCCCTTTTCCTGCAATTCCATCGAAAGAGAGGTGCGCAGGACTTGATTGATCTGCTGATTCTCAAACTGCATACCGTTCAAAAGAGAATCGACATACAGCCCCGTACCGCCCGCGATGACGGAGAGCTTTCCCCGATCGGCGATATCATTGATAGCTTTTGCCGCCAGCTCGCAGAAGCGCGCGACCGAGAAGCTCTCGCTCGGTTCGACAAAATCCATCAGGTGATGGGGTATTCTCTGTTTTTCATCCTCGGTAGGCTTTGCCGTTGCGATATCCATGTACTTGTAGATCTGCATGGAATCGGCGGAGATGATCTCACCGCCGAAGCGCTTGGCGATCTCCACCGACAAGGCGGTCTTGCCCGAGGCGGTAGGTCCGATAACGGCGATAACTTTCTGCTTCATTATTCCACCCTGCCGAACATCCGCTCCAGCTCGTGCTTCTTCAAAAGGATACACACGGGTCTGCCGTGGGGGCAGTGGCGGATATCTTCATTTTCTACTTGCTTTGCTAAAGCGATCAGCTCCTGCTCGGTGCTTCGGTTGCCGCCCTTGATCGCGGCGCGGCAGGAAACGTTCGCGTAGATCCAATCCATCTTCTCGGAGCGGATCTCTTTTTTATGCTCAGAGAGGTATCCCGCCATCTCGATGACGGACGGCTCGATATCCTCGAGCGGCAGATACTGGGGAGCGGATCGGATGATGATGCTCCCGCTGCCGAAATCATCGATGTCAAAGCCCGCGTCGGAAAAGACGTCGAGGTGCTCGATGACTGCGTTATAGTCGATCTTGTTCAGGGCGACGGTGATGGGGGTCAGAAGCAGTTGGCTGTAACCGCTGCCCTTTTCCTGTTTGAGCTTCTCGTAAATAATGCGCTCATGCGCGGCGTGTTTGTCGATCAGCATGAGCTCGCGCTCGTTCTTCTCGATGATGATATAGGTCTTGAACGCCTCGCCGAGATAGCGGTAGTAGTTTTCGTCGAGGTCGATCAAAGGCTTTGGCTCCTCTGCCTCCTGTTCGGGGACAGGCTCTGCGGGAGCTTCTTGTATAGGAGCAGTCTGCTCGGGCTGCGTCTGAGCGGGAGCAGTCTGCGGGATCTCGGGTTCAGATGATAAAGGCTCTGTCGGCGCTTCCTCCGCCTTTTGATCGCGCGCGGCGCGCTTCTCGGCGATATCGCGCTGATAGCTGTCCACAAAGGGCGACGCGGAATCGGCTACCCTGACGGTCTTGTTCAAGGTCGGCGTGCTAACCTCAGGCTCGTCGAGCATGGCGAACAGATCGTCCGCTTTCTTCTGCTCTTTTTGAAGATCGATCCTGTTGCTGACTCTTTTTGCGGGAGGAGCAAGCCCCTCCCCTACAGCAGGCTTCTTTGAGGGCTGTTCGTCGCGCTCGCGGAACACCTTCTGCGCCAGTTCAAAGGGATTGACGCGCCTCGCCGGCTTTGCGGGATCGTTGCCGAACTTCGCCTCGATCCGCTTCTCGCCGGTCATCAAAGCGGTCTTGACCGCGTGATACACCGCGTCGAACACGGGGCGCTCGTTGACAAAGCGCACCTCTAACTTCGTCGGATGAACGTTGACGTCGACGGCGTTGAAGGACATATCGAGGTTGAGCACACAGGACGGGAATTTGCCGACCATAACAGTGCCCTTGCACGCTTCGCTGATCGCCGCCATCGCGGTCTTGCAGATAACAAAGCGATGGTTGATGAAGAAGTTCTGCATATTGCGGTTGGGGCGGGCGTTTTCGGGACGGCTGATGAAGCCCGTGACGCGGATACCGCCGAGGGTGTAGTCCACGGGGATCAGGGCTTTGGCAAAATCACGACCGTATACCGCGTAGATCGCCGACAACAGCTTTGAGTCGCCCGCGGTACGCAGGACGGTTTTCTGATCCTTGATATAGGTGATCGCGATCTCGGGGTGAGAAAGCGCGATCTTGTCGATGACGTTCGATACGGCGTTGCCCTCCGCCATATCGGTTTTGAGAAATTTCATGCGGGCAGGGACGTTGTAGAACAGGTCGCGGATAATGAAGGTCGTGCCGTCGGGACAGCCCGCGTCGTCAAAGAGCACCTCTTCCCCGCCCTCGATCAGATAGCGGGTGCCTGTTTCTTCTTCTCTCGCTTTGGTCAACAGCTCCAAATGCGATACCGAGGACACGCTCGCCAGCGCTTCGCCGCGGAAGCCGAGGGTCGCGATCGCGTCAAGATCGCCCTCGACCTTGACCTTAGAGGTCGCGTGACGGATAAAGGCGGGGCGGATATCCTCTTTCAAAATACCGCAACCGTTATCGGACACACGCATGAAGGTAACGCCGCCGTTCTTGATCTCGACGGTGATCGCCGTCGCGCCTGCGTCGATGGAATTCTCGACCAGCTCCTTGATAACGGAGGAAGGGCGCTCGACGACCTCGCCCGCCGCGATCAGCTCCGCGACATGCTTATCGAGTACGTTTATTCTACCCATGTGCAGCGACCTCCTTTCCATTATCAATCGTCATTGCGAGGGCTTATGCCCGTGGCAATCTCAACCGATTATTTCATCATACAAATCCCGCCACTCAGGATTCTGTTCTTCAACAAGTCTATTCTTCCTATTTCTGTTCCAGCCTTTGATTTGCTTCTCTCTTGCTATCGCCAACTCTGCTTCAGAGTAAATCTCATAACAGACAAGCTTTTCAACATTGTATCGACAAGTAAAGCTTTTGGGATCAATATGGTTCTTGTGTTCGTAAATCCGGTATACAACACACTATTATTCTCATTCGTCAGCATGTAAACGTAATAGTTTTCCACCGTTAGTCTGCTTCTCTTTGTGGGATTGCCACGGCTCCTGAGGGAGCCTCGCAATGACGATCTATTCTATCATACTTTTTAGCTCATAAAGAATGTTCATCGCTTCAATCGGCGTGAGGGTATTGACGTCGATCGCGCGCAGCTTTTGCTCGATCATACCGTCCGACGAGGGCATGAGGCTCAATTGCATGCTTTCCTCCTGCGGCGGTGTATTTAGAACATTTGTTTCACGTGAAACATTACTGTTTAATTCGTTTAATATATCCTTTGCCCGTTCGATAATGCTGTCGGGCAGACCCGCTAACTTCGCGACCTCTACGCCGTAGCTCTCGTCCGCGCCACCTGGTACGATACGCCTGAGGAAGGTGATCTCGTCGCCGCGCTTTTTTACGGCGATATTGTAGTTCTTCACGCCGTCGAGCAGCTCTTCCATCACGGTCAGCTCGTGGTAATGGGTCGCAAAGAGCGCCCTCGCGCCCAGCTTCTTCTTATCGGCGACATATTCGAGCACCGCGCGGGCGATACTCATGCCGTCGTAGGTGGACGTACCGCGCCCGATCTCGTCGAGGATCAAAAGGCTCTTTGACGTTGCGTGCGATACGATATTGGCGACCTCGTTCATCTCCACCATAAAGGTCGATTGACCGCTCGCGAGATCGTCCGAAGCGCCGACGCGGGTGAAGATAGCGTCAGCGATACCGATCTCGGCATAGGAGGCGGGGACAAAGGAGCCCATCTGCGCCATCAGGACGATCAGCGCGACCTGACGCATATAGGTGGACTTGCCCGCCATATTGGGACCTGTGATAATAGCGATACGGTTGTTGATATTATCGAGCAGGACGTCGTTCGGGACGAACATTGCGTCGCTCAGGAGCGTTTCCACCACGGGGTGGCGGCTGTCCTTGAGACGGATCACGGAGTTCTGCGTAACGTCGGGTCGGGTATAGCGGTTGTCGGCGGCGACGTTCGCAAGCGATACCAGCACGTCCAGGGTCGCGATCGCCTTCGCCGTCTTTTCGATACGGTCGAGGTTCAATGCGACCTGCTCGCGCACCGAAGAAAACAGCTCATATTCGATGGCAACGGAGCGCTCCTTCGCGCCGAGGATACGGCTCTCGAGCTCTTTGAGCTCGGGGGTGATATAGCGCTCGCAGTTTGTGAGCGTCTGCTTGCGGATATAATGCTCGGGCACGAGGTTTTTATAGGAATTGGTGACTTCGATATAGTAGCCGAACACGCGGTTGTAGCCGACCTTCAGCTTCGGGATACCCGTCTGCTCCTTTTGCTCGGCTTCGATACGCGCAAGCAGTGAGGTGGAGTCGTTCATGTCGTGCTTCAGCTCGTCGAGAGGCGCGGAATAGCCCTCTTTGATCAGTCCGCCCTCGCGCACCGAGAACGGCGGATCCTCGACAATCGCTTCATCGATCAGCTCACGCATATCCTCGAGCGGGTCGATAGCGACATACAGCTCGTGCAGCAGCTTTGATTTGCACGGCGCTAAGGTCGCCTTGAGCGCGGGGAGGTTAGTCAGCGCCTGACACAGGGAGCGCAGCTCTCTGGCGTTCGCCGAGCCGTAGACGATTTTGGTCATCAGTCGTTCAATATCGAAAATACCGGAAAGATTCGCCGTCAGCTCCAGTCTGCCCACGGTGTCGTTGACGAGCTCCTCCACCGCGTTCTGGCGCTTTAAGATGGTCGTGATGTTCATCAAAGGGTGCTCGACCCAGAACTTCATCAGGCGCTTGCCCATGGCGGTCTTGGTCTTGTCCAGCACCCATAAAAGCGAGTGCTTCTTCTCCTTGGCGATCATCGTGCGGGTCAGCTCGAGATTGCGGCGGGTGTTGAAATCGAGCTTCATGTACTGGTCCTCGGCGTAGAACTCGATGGTGTCGATACGCTCGAGACCCGTTTTCTGTGTATCTTTCAGGTAAGACATCAGCACGCCGAGGGCGATGACGACCTCGTTCATGCCCGATATCTTCTCCATATTCTCTTGGCTGAAATGGTTTTCGAGGACAGCGGAGCAGTCGAGCAGACCGCAGCGGCTGTCGTCGGGGTGAGTGACGGAAGCGTTCGTCAGCTTCTCCTTGATGAACAGGTGCAGTACCTTGTTCTGCGCGAGCTTACCGCTGATCAATAGCTCCTTAGGCGCATAGGAAGTGAGCTGATCCTTGAGCTGAGAGAAGCTATGGTCGCTCTTGAAATGCGACACAAAGAGCTGACCCGTGGAGATATCGCAAAAGACGATACCGACGTAGTTTTTGTCAGCGTACATCGAGCAGATATAGTTGTTCTCGCTCTCGTCGAGCATGCTCGATTCCATGACCGTACCGGGGGTGATGACGCGAATGATATCGCGGCGTACCAAGCCCTTGCCGGCTTTGGGGTCCTCGGTCTGCTCACAGATAGCGACCTTGTAGCCTTTTGCCACCAGTCGGGCGATATAGGACTCGGCGGAATGGAACGGCACGCCGCACATCGGCACGCGCTCCTCCTGACCGCAGTCGCGGCCCGTCAGGGTGAGCTCGAGCTCCTTAGAGGCGAGCTTGGCGTCGTCAAAGAACATCTCATAGAAGTCGCCGAGACGGAAGAACAAGATACAATCCTTGTTCTCCTCCTTGATCTGGAAATATTGCTTCATCATCGGAGATAACTCCGCCATGGTTTTTCACTCCCCTTCGTATAGCTCAAATAATGAATACTGAAAAATGAAAATTGAAAAAGGAATAATGAAGGGCGGGATGCCCGCACCCGATTCATAATTGTACGAGCGAAGCGAGTAACCATCATTCTTCATTCTTCAATATTCAATATTCATTCTTCAATTAGCAAAACGTAGTTTTGCGCCTCAGCCTTAGCCGCAGCCACCGCAGGTAGAGCAGTCGTGGGTGCAATCCTCGGAGTAATCGGTGGTGTCGGGGTCCTGACCGTCGGCGCTCTGCTGGACGATCGCCAGCACGCGCTGGAGCACCTTATCAAACGCCTGCTTTGCGTCGTTGTAGGCTTTCATATTCTCGTTAGACATGATATCGGAATACGCGGTGCGCATCTCTTCATTGAGCTTCTTCAAGGTCTCGTCGTCGCGGTCTGTCTTGCACGCTTCGGCATTGATAGCGACGCGCTTGATGTTGAACTCGGTGATCAGCGCCTGTAAGCTCTCGTCGGCGTCAGCGGCGTTCTTTGCCGCTGTGATGTTCTTATACTCTTCCTGCTCCTGGATCGCGTGTCCGAGCTGTCTTGCTACTGCAATTACGTCTGTCATTTTATATTTCTCCTTTGGAATTATTATTGGTGTTATGTTGTTTTGCGGTACGTCGGCAAGCGCCGTACCCTACAAATTATTCTGCTATTTCTCCCGTGAGGATCCAGTTCCTTGCCCGGGTGATCTTTACGTTGTGGAAGTCGCCGATCAGGCTGTCGTCGCCGTCGAATTCGACGATGATATTGCCCGAGGTCCTGCCGCAAAGCCTGCCCTCTTTCTTCGCCTTTTCTTCGACGAGCACCTTCTCGACTCTGCCGACCATAGAGGCGCACCGCTCGGCGGCGATCTCCTCCTGTACGGCTAAGAGCTCTCTGAACCACTTGCCCTTTTCTTCATCGGAAACGGGGTCGTCCATAGAGGCGGCGGGGGTGCCTGTCCGCGGCGAGAAGATGAAGGTGAACAGGGACGTAAAGCCCACCTCGCGGATCAGGGACAAGGTCTGTTGAAAATCCTCGTATGTTTCGCCCGGGAAGCCGACGATGACGTCGGAGGTCAGGGACACGTCGGGGATACGCTCTTTGGCGTAGTTCACGATATCGAGGTACTTTGCGCGGTCATAGTGGCGGTTCATCGCCTTTAACACCCTGTCGGAGCCCGACTGGAACGGCAGGTGTAGGTGCAGGGAGATATGCTTGCTCTCGGCGATCGTGTCGATCAGCTCGCGGGTACAATCCTTCGGGTGAGAGGTCATGAAGCGCAGCCAGTAGTCGCCCTCGATCCGGTCGATCTCTTTGATCAGCTGAGCGAAGGTCGGTCTCGGCTCGAGACCCTTGCCGTAGCTGTTGACGTTCTGACCCAAGAGGGTGATGTCCTTGTAGCCCTGTGCGATCATCTCTTTGGCTTCCTTGATGATGACCTCAGGCTGTCGGCTGCGTTCTCTGCCGCGCACATAGGGCACGATACAGTAAGTGCAGAAGTTGTCACAGCCGTACATGATGGGCAGCCAGCCCTTGAATTGTCCGTCGCGGCAGGTGGGGATACCCTCATAGACCTTTTTGTCGTCGTTATCACGGACAAAGACGCGCGAGCCGTCTACAAGGCTCTTGTATAACAGCTCGGGGAATTCGTGCATACAATGCGTACCGAACACCAAGCCGACGAACGGAAAGCTGTCATGGATACGCTTTGCGACATGCTCCTGCTCCATCATACAGCCGCATAAGGCGATCAATATCTGCGGATGGCGGCGCTTGAGGTTTTTCAGCGCGCCGACGTTGCCGAACACCCTGTCCTCGGCGTGCTCGCGCACGGCGCAGGTGTTGAAAAGAATGAAGTCGGCTTCTTCCGCGTTCTCCGTAAATTCATAGCCCGCGACCTTGAGCATGCCCTTGATCCGCTCGCTGTCAGCTACGTTCTGCTGACAGCCGTAGGTGCGGATATACGCGAGCGGTACGTCGCCGCGCTTGCGGATGCTCATCAATTCCGCGGTCAGGTTCAAATATTCGATTTGTCTGTCAGACATATTCACGGTTTCAGACAAGCCATATTCCTCCATTTTACAGTAACCCTATTATCCGTAGTATTATATCACAAGATATCCGCCTTTTCAAGCGTTTTCACGCAATATTTTGCGATTCCTTGTCGGGGCTTGATCGTCGCGGCTCTTGAAAGCCGTGCAATGACGATCGGCAGGAATCTCAATACCCTACTATCCCGCTGTAGGACGGCACCGTGCCGACGATGACGGTCTGGGCGATCTCAAAGGAAGACTGCGTCGTGACGGTCTCGCCGATACGAAAGGGGCTGTAGATCAACAGCTCCACGGTCACGGTGATGGTGATATGGTGGACGGTCTGGTTGATACCCGCCGACTCAAAGGAGCTTTGGAACTCGCAGGAAACGGTCTGGGAGCTTTCGACGGAGAACGGGATCTCGGGCCCGAAGTTCGACAGAAAGACCAGCCCCGAGAAGTTGCCCAATCGGACGGCGATGCCCTGTGAGCGGGACAGCTCGTCGATACGCTCCTGCGCGCGCTGAGTGATATAGGTCTTGACGGAGTTGATGTAGGCTGAATTCGTCGTGATGGCGGCGACGGAGCCGTTGTCATAGGCGATATCGCAGGTTTTGACGTTCTCGCTTTGCTCGCGGAGCAGATCGTCTACCGCCAATGTGACAGCCGTTTCGGACAAGGTCTGCATATCGCGGACGATGATGTCGCGGAGCTGTTCCTTAACGGCGATCTCAAAGTAGACGGTCAAAAGAATAAGCACCGCCAGAATGACGGCGATGGTCCTGCGTATCTTTCGGCGGACGGGACTGAGCTTTTTGCGGCATACCACAGCGATCACCTCTTCCCCATCTTATGCAGACAAAGGACATTGAGTGATAGATCAAACCAATTTACCGATCATCATAGCATTAATGCCTTTTCACCTAAACTCTAACTCCTAACTCCTCGCAGTAGCTCTCAGCCAATCAGCGTTCGCCTGCGGCTCCGCTTCTTGGGAGAGCCTTGCATGGGTGCTGTTAGCCAATCAGCGTTCGCAGGTATGCTCCGCTTCTTGGACAGCACCTCAAATCCTAACTTCTAAGTAAATACTGATTAATTATAATGTCATTGCGAGGGCTTTAGCCCGTGGCAATCCCACAAAGAGAGAATCCGACGTTTCTGTCCCTATTTGTGGGATTCCCACGGTCGCTAAGTCGCTCCACTCCTAACTCCTCACTCCTAACTCCTAACTCCTAACTCCTAACTTCTAACTCCAAACTAAAAAGCGGCACAGCCTGAGCCGTACCGCTTTGCGTGTCATATTGAGTTGCAGGGCGATTATTACTCGTCCTTTTTGTCGTCTTCGACATCCTCGAGCGCGTCGAGATCCTCTTTGAGCTCGGAGAAATCGAACTCGATCTCAGCGCCGCAGTAGGGGCAGTCGAGACCGCCCTCGATCAGCGCGTCCTCGTCAACGATGGTAGTCTCGTTGCAGGAGGGGCAGGTGACCTCATAGTAGGGCTCGTCGTCATCGAACGGATCGTCGTCATCGTCCTCGTCGTCGTCATACTCGAAGCGATCGTCTTCCCAGCCGTAGACTTCTTCTTCTACTTCGGCAAGATCGCCGTCGATCTCGTCGACCTGGTCGCAGACGTCGTCAACGATATCTTCCATCTCGGCTACGTCATACGCCATGTCCTCGAGCAGATCGATCATCGCATTGATGACCTTGACCTCGTCCTTGTTCTCGTCGAGCTTCAAGCCCTCGGCAAGACCGCGGATATACGCGATTCTCTCAGTCAGATTCATGGTGATCTCCTTACGCTCTGCCCAGATACTCGCCGGTGCGGGTATCGATCTGGATCATTTCGCCCTCTTCGATGAAGAGCGGGACCTTGATCTCTGCGCCGGTCTCGAGGGTAGCGGGCTTGGTAGCGTTGGTAGCGGTGTTGCCGGCAAAGCCGGGATCGGTCTGGGTGACCTGCAGCTCGACAAAGTTAGGCGGCTCTACGCCGAAAACGTTGCCCTTGTAGGACAGGACCTTGCAGACCATGTTCTCTTTAACAAACTTGAAGCTGTCGCCGAGGATAGAAGCGTTGATCGGGATCTGCTCCCATGTCTCGGTATCCATAAAGTAGTACAGATCGCCGTCAGAGTAGCTGTACTCCATGTCCTTTCTGTCAATGAAAGCGGTGGGGTACTTATCGTTGGGGTTGAAGGTCTTTTCAACAACCGCACCGGTGATGACGTTTCTAATCTTTGTTCTGACGAAAGCGGCGCCCTTACCGGGCTTAACATGCTGGAATTCGATGATGGAAACAACCTGTCCATCCATTTCAAAGGTTACGCCGTTTCTGAAATCGCCGGCAGAAATCATAATCATTTCCTCCTAATGTCTTAATTAAAGAGCCCAAAATCAGAATCGGTTGAGATTGCCGCAGGCTTCGCCCTCGCAATGACAATGATAATGACGGACCTTATCTTGATTATTATACAGGGAAAGTACGGAAAAAGTCAATACTTTCAGGGAATTATCTTGCGAATTCGGTCGAGATTGCCACAGGCTTTGTATTCGCAACGATAAATATAGTCAGATTGCCACAAGCTAAGGCTCGACAGATCAAATGATCGTGAGCTCCTTGGGGATCTGAGCGAGATCGACGGGGGTATTGCCCTTGACGAGATACATATCCTCGATCCTCACGCCGAATCTCCCCGGAAGATAGATGCCCGGCTCGTCGGTGATGACCATATCGTCGCGCAGGACGGTATGGTTCGTTTTGTATACCGTGGGGGCTTCGTGGATATCGAGACCTACGCCGTGACCGGTGCTGTGACCGAAGTACTCGCCGTAGCCGCTCTTTTCGATAAGATCGCGCGCGGCAATATCGACGTCGGCGGCGGTATTGCCCGCCTTGATCGCCTGCTCTGCTTTCAGGTGCGCCTGCAGGACGGTGTCGTAGATCATGCGCATTTCATCCGTCGCGCTTTTTACGGCAACGGTACGGGTCATATCGCTGTGATAGCCCTCATACACCGCGCCGATATCGAAGGTGAAGAAGTCGCCCTCTTTGACGACCCTCTCCCCCGGTACGCCGTGCGGCAGGGAGGTATTCTCGCCCGTGATGCAGATCAGATCGAACGCCACTCTCTCGCCGCCGTAGAGCTTGATCAAATGCTCGAGCTCCACCGCGACCTTGCGCTCTGTTACGCCGGGTCTCAAAATATTGAGTACCTCTGTGTAGGCGCGCTCGGTGATACGCTGGGCGGTGATGATCTTCTCGACCTCGTCAGCCGATTTGATCGTGCGCATTTCAATGAGCTTTTCGGACAATCCCTCGGTCAAGACCTGAGGGATCAGCGCCTGCTGCAGCTCGTTGCAGTAGGCGACAGTCACGCTCTCGTCCTCGATACAGACGGATTGAATATTCTCCTGAAGAAAAATATGGTTCAGATCGTCAATGAGCCGTGTACAGCGCACGACCTCGCACGGCGGCTGTACCGCCCTTTGAGCCGCTTCATAATAGCGGAAATCGACCATGAGGATCAGGCGGCTTTTTGTCACAACGACAGCGCCCGCGGAAGCCGGAAAGCCGCTGAGATAGCGGCGGTTGACGTCGCTCGTTATCAGCAGAGCGGTCCTCTCGTCGGGCAGAAGCTCGCGCAATAATGATAGATCCGGCATTTGCTCACCGCCTTACATCAATTCGTAATTGATGGACGCGATATTGAAATCCCCATCATAGGTGATGCGGGTGTGGTAGCCGTCCTCGGTATAGTGATCGGTCGTAAGATCGGTGCTCGAGCTGTCGACAAGGAACGGGAAGAAGCAGGTCGGATCGACGGTCTGGACCGCGGACACAGGATCGCCGACCTTGAGCTTGTCAAACTTGCCGCGGGTGGGCGTGATGCGGTACATGGAGCGCAGGCGGTCAGCCTTGACCCACTTGCCGTCGTTATCAAAGCGCAGAACCAGCGCGCGGGTGTTGCCCGTATAGATCACGCGGTAGCCGTCGTCGTCCTTTCTCAGGCACTTGATCTCGTTAGCGTCGTTGAGCTGTTTCACATCAGAGCCGTCGAGCATATCCTGATAGATCTTCTCAAGGTCGCTGTCCTTGCGGATCTCGGTATTCAGCTCGATCGCGCTGCGGGTCGTATCGGACAGAGCGACAGGGAAATTCGGCTCCTTCTTGTCGCAGCCCGCAAGACACGCGGACAGCAGGACGACGGCACAGAGCAACAGCAGGATCGGGGTTTTGATCAGTTTCATACTAACACCTCTTTGATAAATAGAGAGTGTAACCGTAATCGGAGCGATTATGTACGCACAGCGAAATATCGCTACCCATATCTTTTACGGTACAATGACAAAAAACGGACAGGAAGAACCTGTCCGTTCGTTTGTTGATTATCTGTACTTACGCTTGCGAGCAGCCTCGGACTTCTTCTTACGCTTTACAGAAGGCTTCTCGTAAGCCTCTCTCTTACGAACCTCGGCGATGACGCCGGCGCGCGCGCACTGCTTCTTGAAGCGGCGAAGAGCGCTCTCTAAGGATTCGTTTTCCTTGAGTCTTACTTCTGACATTTATTTCCCTCCCATCTGTTCAAAACAGGGGTTATTCGCATAATGCTTCATTGATTATACAATAATGTGCCCGAAGTGTCAAGGGTAAAGCCCCAATTTGTAGATTTTTTACAATATTCTCGTCGAATTTTCTACAAATCGGAGAACAGTAAAACGACTGTGGTAATCCCGCAAAGTGATTATCCGGCGTTTTGTTCTCTGTTTGTTGAGGAGTTGTCCAAATCTTTGATTTGGCTAACAACTCCCATGCAACAGCGCTCCAAGAGCGTAGCGATTGGCTAAGCGCCACTGCTGAGGAGTTGTCCAAATCTTTGATTTGGCTAACAACTCCCATGCGACAGCGCAGGGGGAGCGTAGCGATTGGCTAAGCGCCACTGCCGGGATTGCCACGCCCCTGAAGGGGATCGCAATGACGTTATTTCTGTTTATTTCTTCACGACAATATTGACAAGGCGACCCTTGATGTAGATCTCCTTGACGACGGTCATGCCGTCGATCGCTTCTTTGACCTTCGGCTCTGCCTTTGCCATATTGAGAACGTCCGCCTGCTCGGCGTCGGCGGCGATCTGTAACTTCGCCTTGATCTTGCCGTTGACCTGCGCGACGATCTCAATGGTGTCGTCTACGCACTTTGCTTCGTCATACTCGGGCCAGCTCGCTTCGGCGATGATGCCGTCACCCAGACCGCATACCTCCCAGACCTCTTCGGTGACGTGGGGAGCGAACGGATTGAGCAGGATCGCGAAGACAGCGAGCTCCTTCTTTGTGACCTTGCCGGTCGCGTAGATGGTATTGATCAGCGCCATCAAAGCGGCGATCGCGGTATTGAACTTGATGTTCTCGATATCGTTGCCGACCTTCTTGATGGTCTTGTGGAATTCTTTCTCGACCTCGGGACGGATGAAGTCGCCGTCGATCATCATATCCTGCAGATTCCAGAAACGCTCGATGAACTTGCGGCAGCCGCGGACGGAGTTGGTGCTCCACGGAGCGGCTTTCTCAAAGTCGCCGATGAACATCTCATACATTCTCAGGGTGTCCGCGCCGTACTCGTTGACGATATCGTCGGGGTTGACGACGTTGCCGCGGGATTTCGACATCTTCTCGCCGTTCGCGCCGAGGATCATACCGTGAGAGGTACGCTTCGCGTAGGGCTCCTTGGTGGGGACGACGCCGATATCATAGAGGAACTTGTGCCAGAAGCGGGAGTAGAGCAGGTGCAGGGTGGTGTGCTCCATGCCGCCGTTGTACCAGTCGACCTGGTGCCAGTAGTCGAGGGCTTCTTTGGAAGCAAGCGCTTCGTTATTGTGGGGATCCATATATCTGAGGTAGTACCACGATGAACCCGCCCACTGGGGCATGGTGTCGGTCTCGCGGTACGCCTTTTTACCGCAGCAGGGGCAGGTGGTCTCGACCCACTCGGTCATATTGGCGAGGGGCGATTCGCCTGTATCGGTCGGCTCATAGCTCTCGACCATCGGGAGCTTCAAGGGTAATTCGGACTCGGGGATCGGGACATAGCCGCAGTCGTCGCACTTGACGATCGGGATCGGCTCGCCCCAGTAACGCTGACGGGAGAATACCCAGTCGCGGAGCTTGAAGTTGACCTTTTGATGCCCGATGCCCTTCTCTGTGAGGACCTCGATGATTTTCTTCTTCGCTTCTTCAACAGACAGACCGTCGAGGATATCGGAGTTGACCATGATACCTGTCGCGCAGTCGGTGAACGCCTCTTTCTGGACGTCCTCGCCGCCCTTGACGACCTCGATGATGGGCAGGTCGAATTTCTTCGCGAACTCCCAGTCACGGGTATCGTGAGCGGGAACCGCCATGATCGCGCCCGTACCGTAGGAGATCAGGACGTAGTCGGAGATAAAGATCGGGATCTCGCGACCGTTGACGGGATTGATCGCCGTCACACCCTCGAGCATGACGCCTGTCTTATCCTTGTTCATCTCGGTACGCTCAAAGTCGCTCTTCTTCGCACTCTCGCGCTGATACGCCTTGATCGCGTCGAGATTCGTCAGCTTATCAGCCCACTTCTCGATATAGGGGTGCTCGGGAGATACGACCATGTAGGTCGCGCCGTAGAGGGTATCGGGACGGGTGGTGTAGACCACGAGCTTGTCGCCCGCGGTGGTATCGAACTCGACCTCTGCGCCGTAGCTTCTGCCGATCCAGTTCTTCTGCTGGAGCTTGACGCGCTCGGGATAATCAACCAGGTCAAGATCGTCGATCAGACGGTCGGCGTACTTGGTGATACGGAGCATCCACTGGCTCTTGACTCTGCGGACGACCTCGCTGCCGCAGCGCTCGCACACGCCGTTGACGACCTCTTCGTTCGCCAAAACGCACTTGCAGGAGGTGCACCAGTTGACCGCCATCTCTTTCTTATAAGCAAGATCATGCTTGAACAGCTGGAGGAAGATCCACTGGGTCCACTTGTAGTAGTCGGGATCGGTAGTGTTGACCTCGCGGCTCCAGTCAAAGGAGATACCGAGAGACCGGATCTGCTTTTTGAAGCGCGCGATATTGTTCTTGGTGACGATCTCGGGGTGGATATGGTTCTTGATCGCGTAGTTCTCGGTAGGCAGACCGAACGCGTCCCAGCCGATGGGATACAGGACGTTGTAGCCCTGCAGTCTGCGCTTACGCGATACGGTATCGAGCGCGGTGTAGGGACGGGGGTGTCCGACGTGCAGACCCTGACCCGAGGGGTAAGGGAACTCGATCAGGGAGTAGAACTTCGGCTTGTCCGAATTGGTCTCGGCATGAAAAACGCCCTTGTCCTCCCAGATTTTTTGCCACTTAGGCTCAACTGACTTGTGATTGTATTTCATATCAATTCCTCCAAACGGTTTATGGCTGTTTGATAGCCTCCCTTTCCTAAGGGAGGTGCCCGATAGGGCGGAGGGTTGCTGCGTAAGATACAAAAGCATCATCAATCATAATACAGTATTTCAACCCTCAGTCAGCGTGACGCAAGCGACCGCTGACAGCTCCCTTAGGAAAGGGAGCCTTTTGACTGCACAACACGCGTGTCCATTTTATCAAAGTGAGCCTGATTCACTCCGTGATGATATCGGAGATGTCGACCTCCTCGCCGTCCTCCCAAAGACGGTCGAGGTCATAGTACTGGCGGCTCTCCTCGTTGAATACATGGACGATGACGTCCACGTAATCGAGCAGGATCCATGTATCGGAGCGGTGTCCCTCGATGTGGCTGACGGACACGCCCTGCTCGTCCATCTCGTACTCGACGTAGTCGGCGAGGGACTTGACGTGGGTGGAAGAGTTACCGGTCGCGATGACCATATAATCGGCAAGAGAAGAGATGTCGGCGATCTTGATGACGCGGACGTTCAGACCCTTGCGGCTGTCTAAGATTTTAGCGATTGCTTTTGCTTCTTGTAATGAATCCATAGTTACCTCATTTTCAGCAGTCATTGCGAGGAGCGCAAGCGACGTGGCAATCTCCTTGACGATTATGCCGTTTGACGTCAAAGAAAGGTTCAGCCTCTTTTTGTGGGATTGTCACGGGCTTTGCCCTCGCAATGACAGCAAAACAATATAGGATTGCCACCCCCACTTGCGGGGCTTTGCAATGACAGAGTTATTTATTTAGTAAAATATCATTATACGCCGAGAGGGCGTCGGGGCTGACAAGGTCGCCCCTGCCGACCAGACGGCTGATGGTGAACTTGATGCCGTAGAGCATGCCCTCTTCGATCGAATGCTCCGCGTGCTCTCGGATCACGTCGATGTCGGGATAGTCGCGCTCGGCAGAGGTGAAGTCGGCAAGGAAGATGATCTTCTCGAGCTGACTCATGCCCGCGCGGGCGGTGGTGTGGAAGCGGATCGCGTTGAAGATATCCTCGTCGTCGATGCCGATCACGTCGCGCACATAGCAGGCGCCCGAGATCGCGTGCCATAGCTTCGGCGAGCGTTTTTCCAACTCGGTGAGCATTATACCACCGTTTTCGATGATTTGCAACTGGGTATCAAAACCCGTTTCCTTGGTCACGTCATGCAACAGCCCCGCCAGACGCGCCTTTTCGACGTCGCCGCCGTACTTTTCGGCATAGCGCACGGCTTCCGCGGACACATTCAGCGAATGGACGCGGCGGTATTCGGACAGGGAGTCAAGATAATGCAGATACTTGTCGGTATTCATAAGAAACCTTCTCCTTCACAGATCATTCAAAATAGGAAAGACGCGTTATCGTAGGGACGAGCATTGCTCGTCCGTTTGCAGAAGCGCTTCTCCCCTATCTCCGGTTTACTATCATAACAATGCCCGTCATTCTGCGGACGACCACCGGTCGTCCCTACGGAAAAAGACATTTGCTCCGCATGTCAGCGGCGTTATCGGTACAGATCGTGTTTTTGGATATAGTCGAGCACGCGGGGGTCGAGCATCGCGCTGACGTCCGCGCCCGAGCTGATCCCCTCGCGGATCGTGGTCGAGGACAGCTCACCGATCTCCTGATGGGCGATCAGGGTGCGGCAGTTGTATTTTTCCCGATACTCGAGATATTTTTCTTCTAAAGAATCATAATCCAACTCATCACGCGGCGCGACCAAGATCGTCGCGTGGTCGAAGATGAACCGGAACTCGTGCCACCGATCGAGGGTGACGTACATATCCGCGCCGACGATCAGATAGAGCGAATCGTCGTCATTCATCAGCTCCTTGATCGTGTCGGACGTGTAGCTCTCCCCTTTGCGCCTGAGCTCAAGATCGCTGACTTCGAGCCGGGGGTAATCCTGCGTCGCGAGCATACACATTTGGTAGCGATGGTCGCCGCTGATGATATGGGAGTTGTCCTTGAGGGGCGTGGAGTAGGTCGGGATCAGGGTCACCTTGTCAAGCTCAAACTGCTCCGCAAAGCGCAGGGCGAGCCTGATATGGTCGTTATGAATGGGGTTGAAAGAGCCCCCGTAGATCGCGCGCCTCATTTGACGAGCTTGATCTTGGGGTCTTTTTTGTTCTTGCGATAGAGCACGAACTTGGAACCGATGACCTGAACGACGTCGGCGCCGATCTCTTCTGCGATAGTATCCGCCGCTTCACGCGCAGTATACTCGCACGCTTCGAGCACCTTGCCCTTGATCAGCTCGCGGGCGGTGATGGCTTCGTCGGCAGTCTTGTAAAGCTGCTCCGAAAAGCCGCCCTTGCCGACCATCAGCACGGTGTCGATGGGGTTGGCGAGCGCTCGGAGCTGAGCGCGCTGTTTACTGGTTAACATGGTATTTCCTCCATTATCATTCGTCATTGCGAGGGAGCTTGCGACCGTGGCAATCTCCCTGTCGATGATGATGTTTGATGTGACAGAAATATATAAGACCCTTTTTGTGGGATTGCCACACCCCTCGACACGTGTGTCGGGGGTTCGCAATGACCGCTGTTATTTAAATGAATATGCTTTCAGCGCGTCGCGGAGGTTGCGGAGAGCGTTGCCGCGATGGCTGTATTTGTCCTTTTCCTCTGCCGAAAGAGAAGCGAAGCTCCTGCCGTCCACGACAAACACGGGATCGTAGCCGAAGCCGCCGTCGCCCGACAGCTCGCGGGCGATCACACCCTCGCACCTGCCCTCGACCTCGATGACGGTATCTTCGTCGAGGATACAGCAGACAGCGCAGGAGAAATGCGCGGTGCGCTCCCTATCGGGAACGTCCTTTAGCTCGTCGAGAAGTAAGGATATCTTGACAAGAGGGCTGGCGTCATGCCCGCCGTAGCGCGCGGAATACACGCCCGGTCTGCCGCCGAGCGCGTCGACGCACAGTCCCGAGTCGTCCGCGATCACGGGAGCGTGACACAAATCAAAGGCGTGCTTTGCCTTGATATAGGCGTTCGCTCTAAAGGTATCGCCGTCCTCGACAACGTCGCCGAGGTCAAAGCCCCTCTGCTTTGCCGTCACGGCGGTGAAGCCGAGCGGCGAGAGGATTCGCTCGATCTCTGCCACCTTGTGAGCGTTGTTGGTGGCGATGATAAACTCCTTCATCATTCGTCCTTGACAAACAGGGCTTTGGAGAATTCGAGCGGGTCGAAGGGCTGGAGGTCGTCGACCTTCTCGCCCACGCCGATGAACTTGACAGGGATACCGAGAGTGTCCTTGATCGCCAATACGACGCCGCCCTTGGCGGTACCGTCGAGCTTGGTCAGCACGATGCCGGTGATGCCTGTCGCCTTGGCGAATTCGACCGCCTGATTGACGGCGTTCTGACCTGTGGTCGCGTCGAGCACCAACAGCGCTTCCTTATCCGCGTCGGGCAGCTCGCGATCGATGACGCGGCGGATCTTAGCCAGCTCGTCCATGAGGTGCTTTTTGTTATGCAGTCTGCCCGCGGTATCGACGATGATGATGTCTGAGCCCTTCGCCTTGGCGGAAGAGATCGCGTCAAATACGACGGCGGCGGGATCGCTTCCCTCGCCCTGCGCGACGATATCGGCGCCCGAGCGGTCAGCCCAGATCTTTAATTGGTCGATCGCGGCGGCGCGGAAGGTATCCGCGGCGGCAAGGGTGACCTTCTTGCCCTGATTGACATAGTAATTGGCGATCTTGCCGATCGAGGTGGTCTTGCCCACGCCGTTGACACCGATGACCAAAATGATAGAGGGCTTGGTGTTCAGTACCATTGCGTTGCCGTCCTGTGAGAGGATATCGGCACTGATCTCGGCGATCTCGTTCATGATCTTAGCGGGCTTGGAAATGCTCTTTTCACGCACGCGCACACGCAGCATACCGCAGATCTTGTTGGCGGTCTCTACGCCGACGTCGCCCATGACGAGAAGCTCCTCTAATTCCTCAAAAAGCTCGTCGTCAATGACGGTAAAGGTCTGCAGCATGGAGTCGATCTGACCGACCACGCTGTCGCGCGTTTTCTTCAAACCTTCTTTTAATTTCTTGAAAAATCCCATAGTAATCTCCTTCGTTGTCAGAAGTGTTGCGCCCAAAGCCTTCCCCTTGAGGGAAAAGTGGGCTTTTCGTCTCTCTATGAGGCGAAAAGGTCGGATGAGGTGGAAGCATTTCCACTCCATCCCGTTCATTGTTTTGTCGGAAAGGTTTCCACCTCATCCACCGCAAGCGGTCCCCCTTTTTCCTCGGCGGAGACGCCTCCCCCTCTGTCGCTTCGCGACGTCTCCCCAACGGGGAGCACCTCAAGGGGAAGGCTGATCAGTTCGCTTTCATGCCTAATTTTGCCGCTACCTCAGAGGCTCTCAGCTCCAGCAGCTTGGAGATGCCCTCGTCCTGCATGGTCACGCCGTAGAGGACGTCGGCTTCTTCCATCGTGCCGCGGCGGTGGGTGATCAGAATGAACTGGGTGCTGTCGAGGTTGCGCAGGTAGGACGCGAAGCGGTCGACGTTGACTTCATCGAGCGCCGCTTCGATCTCGTCCATCACGCAGAAGGGCGCGGGACGCACCTTCATGATCGCAAAGTACAGTGCGATGGCGACGAGCGCCTTCTCACCGCCGGAGAGCGCCTCCAGACGGACGACGATCTTGCCGGGCGGGTGCACCATGATGTCGATGCCCGAGGTGAGGATATTGTCGGGGTCGGATAACTCTAAATGCGCCTCGCCGCCGCCGAACAGCTCCTTGAACGTCAAGGTGAAGTTCTTGTTGATCTGAGCGAAGGAGTCGACAAAGACCTCTTTCATCTGCTTGGTCAGGTTGACGATCAGGTTCTCGATCTCCTTCTTCGACTTCTCGACGTCGTCGACCTGCGTTTTCATAAAGGTGTAACGCTCGGAAACTTCCTTGTATTCCTCGATCGCGTCGGTGTTGACGGAGCCGAGGGCTTTGATCTTGTTTTTCAGCGCGCTGAGTCGGGAGCGTGCTTCAGTCAGGTTCGAAATCTCGATCGCCTGCTGTTCCGCTTCGTGGCGGGTCAGCTCGTACTCGTCCCAGAGCTTTGAGATAATGTCGTCGAATTCCTTCTGCTTGCCTGCCTTGCGCTCCTCGAGTCGGGAGAATTCGTTGGAGGCGTGCTCGCGCTCGGCGGTCTTGTCGCGCTCGAGCCGGCGCAGAGAAACGGTCTTGCGCTCGAGCTCTAATTTTTCGTTGTTCAGGCGCTCGATATTCTGAGCGGAATCCGCCTGCTTTGCGGTGAGCGTTTCGATCTCTGCGCGTAGGGCGACGATTTTATTTTCTATATCAGAATTATTCTGCTCATAATCCTGTTTTTCACGGTTCAGCTCTTCGATACGGAGCTGTTGGTCGGAGCCTGTGGACTCGGCGCTCTCGATCTCCGCCTTGCGGGTATCGACGTCCTTCTCAAGTCCTAAAATATCCAGTCTGAGCTGTTGGAGCTTGTCGGCGTATTCCTCGCGCTTTTGGGTCATTTCGTCGCGCGTGCCGGAGATGGTCTTGATCTTCAGCTCGGTCGATTCGATATCGGCGTTGAAGCGCACCATATCCTTTTGGGCAAGCTCTCGGGAAGCTCTCGACTCGGTGATCTTCTTCGCGCCTGTATCAAGCTCACGCTCGATATCCTCGAGGTCGCGGACAACACCCGCCAGCTCTGACAGACACGCGTTGTACTCCGCGCTCAGGCGCACCTTGTCGTTCTGGACGTTGGTCAGCTCGGCGCGCGTACCGATCAGGTCAGCCTCCGCCTTGCCGTACCGGCTCTCGGCTTCGGTGAGCTTCTCGGCGGCGTTCTTCGCCTTGACGGACAGCTCAGCCGCCTCTTTACGGAGCTTGTCGATCTCGCTCTCACGGGCGAGCAGTCCCGAATTCTTCGCGCGGGAGCCGCCCGTAAAGGAACCGCCCGCGTTGATGACCTGACCGTCGAGGGTGACGACCTGGAAGCGGTAGCCATAGCGCTTGGCGATGGCGGAAGCCGCCGACAGGTCCTCGGCGATGACGATACGTCCGAGCAGGTTGCTTAAAATATTTTCATACTTCGGCTCGGCGGTACACAGCTCGGAGGCGATACCGATGTAGCCGTAGCAGTCGTCGAGACCTTTTTCTTCTAATTTTCTCGGTTTGATGGTGGTGATGGGCAGGAAGGTCGCTCTGCCGCCGTCGCGCTTTTTCAGCAGCTCGATGGCGCGCTTGGCGTCGGAGTCGTTATTCACGACGATGTGCTGCATTTTAGCGCCCAAGGCGACTTCCATCGCGATGTTATACTGTGACGGCACCTTGATCAGTGTGGTGACAGGGCCGCAGACACCGCCCAGCTCGCCGTTCTTCGAGGCTTTCATCACCATTTTGACGCTGTCGTAGAAGCCCGCGAAATTCGCCGACAGATCGGACAGGATCTTTGCGCGGCGGGACTTTTCCTCCGCGTCAAGGCGCAGGTTCTCGGCGGTCTTTCTCTGTTCCTCACGCTTTACAGCTCGGGATCGGAGCTTCATTTCCAAGCCGTCGATCGAGTTGCCGAGGGCGGCGATCTTCTTGTCGGCTGCTTGTATCTTCTTTTCGTAATCTTCTTTTATAGAAATAAGATCATCACGCTGAGCGCGTTTTGATTCCTGTGATTCTTTGAGTGTTTTTGCGCGTTCTTCGAGCTCTTCGATGGCGGTCGCGGCGGTGATATCCGTCACGCGGACGTCCGCCAAGCGCTGGGACAGGGAAGCGATCATCGCGGAGAGCTTTTGCAGCTCGTCGTTCGAGCGGGAGGCGTCGTTATTGATGGCGTTGAGCTCAGCGGAAGCCGCGTTATATTCACTCTGCTTTGTCAGAATGCTTTCGCGCAGGACGTCGATCTCAGCAAGCTTTGACTCGACGACCTTTTTGATATCGACGGCGGAGGTCTGCACCCTCTCGATCTCGCCGATGATGCGCTCGACGTTCTCCTTATTATGCAGGATATCGTTCTCGGCGACCGAGATCTCGGCGTTCTTGCCCGCGATCCGGGCTTCAAACATTGCCGACGAATTGCGCTCCTGCTCGATCTGTGAGCTGAGCATACCGTTCTTGATGTAGATCTCCTCGGTCTCGGAGGCGATGGAAGAGAGCGCTTCGTCCGCTTCCTCATACTGGTTCTTCGCGACGGCGATCTTGTCCTCGTAATCGCGCAAAACAGCGGCGCTCTTGTCGAGGGTATCGAGCCATAAGGAGATCTCCAGCCCGCGCTTCTCGGCGCTGTACTCGAGGAACTTCTTCGCCTTTTCTGACTGGATACGCAGGGGCTCTACTCTGCTCTCAAGCTCAGACACGATATCGCGCAGGCGCAAAAGATTTTCTTCCGTATGGGCGAGCTTGCGCTCCGCTTCGGTCTTGCGGTAGCGATAGCGCGAGATACCCGCGGCTTCTTCAAATATTTCACGTCTGTCCTCGGATTTTGAGGCGACGATAGAGTCGATCTTGCCCTGACCGATCATGCTGTAGCCGTCGCGTCCGAGACCCGTGTCCATGAACAGCTCATGGATATCTTTCAGACGGACAGCCGCCTTGTTGATCAGATACTCCGACTCGCCCGAGCGGTAATAGCGGCGCGTGACCGCTACCTCGTCGCCGCCGTACGGCAGAGAACGGTCGGAATTATCGATCGTCAGCGTGACCTCGGCGTAGCCCTGGCGCTTGCGGCGGTCGGTGCCGTTAAAGACGACGTCCTCCATCTTGGAACAGCGCAGGGTCTTGGCGCTTTGTTCGCCCAGCACCCATCGGATCGCGTCGGAAATATTCGATTTTCCTGAGCCGTTGGGACCGACGATGGCGGTGATGCCGCGGTCAAAGGTCAGTTTTCGTTTGTCGGGAAAGGTTTTGAATCCCTGTAATTCGAGAGATTTTAATAACATAGTTACCTCTGATAGGAATAATCTAAGCCTTCCCCTTGAGGGGAAGGTGCTGAGCAAAGCGAAGCGGATGAGGTGGAAGCCTTTCTGTTCCATCAATATACGGTAGAGAGCGGAAACGTTTCCACCTCATCCGACCAAATCGTCTGAGTTGACGATTTGCCCACCTTCCCCTCAAGGGGAAGGCTGTTGCCCTATCTCAACGTCCAGATTGTGAACGCTTTCATCTTCAACGATGGTGATATCATAGCCCATTTCCTTGAGGGCGGATAGATTGGCTTTTTTGTTGCCTGTCATCTTGGAGCGGCATCTCGGATTCACGGCGAGCGTATAGGCGCCGCGGTCTTTTCCGCTGAGCAGTTCCATTGCGCGGTCGAGCATGATACGGCTCTCGCACAGTTCTTTAAACGCAGGGTGGTACGGCCCTGACAGGCGGTTTTCTTTCAGGCTTTCGCTGTCGTGCAGACCGACGCGGATGACCCTGATGTTTTCCTTATCGAACATCGTCAACAGCCTGCTGACGAGGGCGACCGCTTCTTCGAGCGTTTGCGGTCGATATTCGCCCGCTTCATATAAGTCACCCAGCCGCGTGTGCTTCATCACGATGGTGGGATAGATACGCACGGTGTCGGGGCGCAGGGCGATAAACTGCCGCGCGGTTTCCGTGTCCGATTCGGGCGTGCTTTTGTACAGCCCTGTCATCATCTGCAAGCCAAGCTCAAAGCCGAAGTCCCTGATCAGCCTTGAAGCGGTACGGACGTCGTCGGCGGTGTGCCCGCGGTCATTTGCCGTGAGCACCATATCGCTCATGCTCTGAGCGCCCAGCTCGACAGACGATACGCGAAAGGTTTTCAGGAGCGACAGTATCTCTTCGTCGATACAATCGGGGCGGGTGGAGATCCGGATGCCCCTGAAGCGGTCGATATAGGGCGCGGTCGCTTTCAGTAATGAGAGCATATACTCCCTGTCGATGGCGGTAAAGCTGCCGCCGAAGAAAGCGATCTCGCTATGGATTGAATTTTCTTTTAAAGAATCAAGAGCGGTTGTAAGCGTTCGCTTCACGTCATCCGCCGTGGGCTGATACTGTTTGCCCGTGATGCTCCTCTGGTCACAGAAGGAACAGCGGTGAGGACAGCCGTTGAACGGAATGAAGAGAGCTACGTTCGCGTGTTTAGCGGTCATATGGATATCGGGATCAATAGCCCATCAGCTCGAGTGCTTCTCTTGCCGCCTGCTGTTCCGCTTCCTTCTTGCTTCTGCCGCCGCCGCGACCGATGACGTTACTGTTCAGGCAGACCTCGACCTTGAAATGCTTGTCGTGGTCGGGACCTGTAGAGCCTACAAGACGGTATTCGAGCTTCTCGCCCGGATTCTTCTGGATGATCTCCTGCAGCTTCGTCTTATAATCCTTAAACGAATGGTTCTTGTGCTGTTCGATCTCAGGCACGACAAAGCGCAGGATATGCTTCTTTGCCGCCTCCATACCGCCGTCGAGGTAGATCGCGGCGATCAGCGCCTCGAACGCGTCGGACACGATCGACGGGCGCTTGGCGCCGCCGTTGCGGCGTTCGCCGTTGGAAAGGCGCAGGTAGGAGCCGAGGTCGATCTGCTTAGAGAAATCAAACAGGCTCTTTTCGCATACCAAAGAAGCGCGGAGCTTGGTCAGCTCGCCCTCGGGTAATTGCGGACAATGCTTGTAGATATAGTCGGACACAACGATCGAGAGCACCGCGTCGCCGAGGAACTCGAGCCGCTCGTTGTATTTCATGTTTTTATGCTGTTCATGCGCGTAGGACGAATGGGTCATCGCCTCTGTGAGCAGAGCGGGATCGTGGAATGTATAGCCGATGGCTTCCTGCAGATCTTTCATCACTCGTCCCCGCTCTCAGACTCGGCGATCTTGCCCATCGCGTCGGTGACAGTCGCGATGATATCGGCAGAAACATAGTCCTTGCAGATACGGATCGCGTTCTTGATGGTCTTGGCGTTCGCGTTGCCGTGCGCCTTGAATACAGGCTTGGAGCAGCCTAAGACCGCCGTGCCGCCGAACTCGTCGAGGTCCATTTCCTTTTTGAACGCCTTCATATCGCCCAATACCATCATGGCGGCGAGCTTGTTCTTGAGACTCTTTTTGAAGATGCCTTTGATCTTGCCGAGCAGCGCCAGCGCGACGCCCTCGTAGGTCTTGATGATCATGTTGCCCGTGAAGCCGTCGCAGACCACAACGTCGGCGCCGTCGAGCGGGACGTCGCGGCCCTCGATATTGCCGACGAAGTTGACGGGCGTTTTTTGCAGGAGCTTGTAGGTCTCCTGTCGAAGCTCGTCGCCCTTGTGCTCCTCTGTGCCGACGTTCGCGAGTCCGACGCGCGGATTCTCGACGCCGAGAACCTTGTTCATATACACGGAGCCCATGACGGCGAACTGCTGGAGCACAGCGGGACGGACGTCGGTATTGATACCGCTGTCGATGACCATCGCCTTGCCGCTCGCGGTGGGGATCACGGGCGCGAACGCGACGCGCTTGACGCCCTTGATGCGCTTGACGATGAACATCGAGCCCGCGCCGATCGCCCCGGAGTTGCCCGCCGACAGGAACGCGTCGCCCTCGCCCTCTTTGAGCAGGCGGAAGCCCGTCGCGAGAGAGGTGTTCGCCATCGCCTTGGTGCGGATCGCGGAGGGAGAATCGTTGTTGGTAAAGACGTCGGGCGCGTGGTAGATGGCGATACCGTCGAGGCTGATCTCATTCTCAGCCGCTGCCTTGCGGATCGTTTCCTCCGCGCCGACGAGCAGGATGTCTACGCCGTATTCCCTTTTGGCTTCTACGGCGCCTTTGATGATTTCGAGCGGAGCGTTATCGCCGCCGAAAGCATCTACGATGATTTTCATATTACCAAATCCTTATCTTAGAATTATCTATCATTATTGCTGTCATTGCGAGGGAGCTTGCGGCAGTAGCTCTCAGCCAATCAGCGTTCGCACTTTGTGCTCCGCTTCTTGGGAGAGCCTTGCATGGGAGTTGTTAGCCAAATCAAAGATTTGGACAACTCCTCAACCGTGGCAATCCCAGCAGTGGCGCTTAGCCAATCGCTACGCTCTTGGAGCGCTGTTGCATGGGAGTTGTAAACCAAATCAAAGATTTGGACAACTCCTCGACTGTACCTTTCAGTCACTGCAACCGACATCTACGGCAAGGGGATTGCCACAGCCTGCCGCATACTCGCGGCACCTCCCTGAAGGGAGGCTTCGGGCTTCGCAATGACAGTTTATACTTCGGGAGCCTATATGTTATTCTCTTTGATGAACAACTTCAAATCCGCAAGCGCGCGGTCGGCATACGCTTGTCCGCGTTCCGCCTTGTCGCGGGGACGGTTCATAAGCTCGGGCAGGATGCCGAAGTTCGCGCCCATGGGCTGGAAGTCGGTCACAAAGCTGTCGCTGATATACCGCGCCATCGCGCCCATCATGGTGGTCGGCGGGAGGGTGATCGTATTCTCGCCGCTGAGCAACCTTGCGGCGTTGATACCGCAGAGAAGCCCCGACGAGGCGCTCTCCATATAGCCCTCTACGCCCGTGAGCTGACCCGCGAAGAAGCGGGATTTATTTTCTTTATCAGAATAATCCGAGTTGAGTATCCTCGGAGAATTGATGAAGGTGTTGCGGTGCATCACGCCGTAGCGCAGGAACTGTGCGTGATTCAGCGCGGGGATCATGGAAAAGACCCGCTTCTGTTCGCCGAACTTCAGATTCGTCTGAAAGCCGACGAGATTGTACATAGTGCCCGCCGCGTTCTCCTTGCGCAATTGCAGCACTGCCCACGGACGGTGTCCCGTTCGCGGGTCGCACAGTCCGACGGGCTTCATCGGACCGAAGCGCACGGTGTCTACGCCGCGCTGCGCCATCACCTCGATGGGCATACAGCCCTCGTACACCTTGGGATTCATGACGTCGAATTCGTGCACGGGAGCGCGCTCAGCGGACACGAGCGCCTCATAAAACGCCTCATACTCCGCCTTGTTCATCGGGCAGTTGAGGTAGTCCTCTCCCCCGCCCTTGCCGTAGCGCGACTCGAAAAAGGCATAGTCCATGTCGATGGAGTCCGCCGAGACGATCGGCGCCGCCGCGTCGAAAAAGCGCAGGCTCTCGCCGTAGCGCGCGGCGATATCCTTCGCGAGCGCGTCGTGGGTCAAGGGACCCGTCGCGACGATCACGATACCGTCGTCGGGGATTGCGGTCAGCTCCTCGGGGATATAGGTGATGTTCTTGTCGTTCAGGATCGCCTGCGTTACCATGTCGGAGAACTGCTCGCGGTCGACGGCGAGCGCTCCGCCCGCGGGAACGGCGCAGCGGTCGGCACATTGTAATAACAGCGAGCCGAGGGTACGCATTTCCTCCTTCAACAGACCCGCGGCGGAATTGACGCGGTTCGCCTTGAAGGAATTGGAGCAGACGATCTCACATAATTTTTCGGAATGATGGGCGGGGCTTAGCTTATGGGGCTTTGAATCGTAGAGGTCAACGTGTATCCCTCTTTTCGAGAGCTGATACGCCGCCTCACAGCCCGCTAAACCCGCGCCGATAATGGTTACTTTTTGCATAATAATCGGTTGAGATTGCCACAGCCCTTGCGGGCCTCGCAATGACATTTATCATTCAGTTGAGATTGCCACAGCCCTTGCGGGCTTCGCAATGACAGATCATGGTTTTATTTCTTATAGCCGCAGCCTTCATGCTGGCAGAACACGCCGCCCTTCTTGCCCTTGCGCTTGAAGAGGATATCGCCGCAGTTGGGGCAGCGCTCGTCGACGGGCTCATACCACGACACGAAGTCGCAGTTCGGATAATTGGAGCAGCCGTAGAAGATCTTGCCCTTGCCCGTGCGCTTGATGATGACGTCGCCGTCGCACTTGGGGCACTTCACGCCTACGTTCTCCACATACTTTTTCACGTTCTTGCAGTCGGGGTAGCCGGGGCAGGCGATGAACTTGCCGTAGCGTCCGACCTTGACGACCATCTGTCTGCCGCATTTCTCGCAGATGATGTCCGTCTTGTCCTCTTCGAGCTGTATCTTCACGCCCTGCATATCGGCTTTCGCCTTTTTCAGGGTCTTATCAAAATCGGTGTAGAAATCACGCAGCAGCGCGACCCACTCGGTGTCGCCGCGCTCGACAGCGTCGAGCTGTTCTTCCATCTGGGCGGTGAACTTGACGTTGACGATCTTCGGGAAACGCTCCTTCATCAGACCCGAGAGCGCTTCGCCGAGCTCTGTCGGGATCAGGGTCTTGCCCTCGCGCTTGACGTACTCGCGGGATGTGATGGTCGAGATAGTGGCGGCATAGGTAGACGGTCTGCCGATGCCGTATTCCTCGAGCGCCTTGATCAGCGACGCTTCGGTAAAGCGAGCGGGAGGCTGGGTGAAGTGCTGATTACCTAAGAGCTCCTTTGCCTTGCAGGGGGTGTCCTTTTCTAAAGAGAGGATGCGGTTGTCCTTGTCGTCCTCTTCGTCCTTGCTCTCGACGTACAGGGTCGTGAAGCCGTCGAAGTCGACGCGGTAGCCCGCCGCCTTGAAGATATAGCCGTTGCCCTCGATATCCGCCTGGGTGGTCTTTTGGATACAGTCAGCCATCTGAGAAGCCATGAAGCGCTCCCAGATCAGCTTATACAGCTTATACTGGTCGGTGGTCAGGCTGCCCTTGATCTGAGCGGGGGTGATGGAGGGAGTGGAGGGACGGATCGCCTCGTGACCGTCCTGAGCGCCCGCGCGGGATTTGAAATGACGGGGCTTTGAGGGCAGGTACTTGTCGCCGTAGGTATCGCGAATATAGGTCTGAGCGTCGGCGATGGCGTCGTTAGAAACGCGCAGGGAGTCGGTACGCATATAGGTGATCAGACCGATCGCGCCGATCCCCTCGATCTCAACGCCCTCGTACAGCTCCTGCGCGACCTTCATGGTGCGGCGGGACTGGAAGTTGAGCTTTCTTGAAGCCTCCTGCTGTAAGGTAGAGGTGATGAAGGGCGGAGCGGGCGACTTTTTGCGGGTACCGTTCTTAACCTTGGTGATGATGAAGTCGGCGCCCTCTAAATCGGCGAGGATCTTGTCAGCCTGTTCCTTGTTGCCGATCTTGATCTTGCCGTTCTGATCGCCGTACAGCGCGGCGGAGAACGCCTTGCGCGAGCCCTTGGGGACGAATTTCGCGTCGATCGACCAGTATTCCTCGGGCTTGAAGGCGCGGATCTCGTTCTCGCGGTCTACGATGATGCGGACGGCAACAGACTGTACGCGGCCCGCGGAGAGTCCGCGGTGGATCTTCTGCGATACAAAGGGGCTGAGCTTGTAGCCGACCAGGCGGTCGAGGATACGGCGCGCCTGCTGAGCGTCGACCAGATCGATATTGATGGTACGCGGAGAAGCCATACCGTTTTTGATACCGTTCTTGGTGATCTCATTGAACTCCACGCGGTCGATCTCGTCAAGCGGCAGATCGAGCAGATAGGCTAAATGCCACGAGATCGCCTCACCCTCTCTATCAGGGTCCGTCGCGAGATAGACTTTCTCGCTGTTCTTGGCTTTCTCCTGCAATTCGCCGACGAGCTTTTCCTTTCCTTTGATGATCTCATACTTCGGCTCGAAGTCGTTGTTGACGTCTACGCTCAACCGCGCCGAGGGCAGATCCCTGACGTGACCCATCGAGGCGACGACGTCGTAGTCCTTACCGAGATACTTTTTGATGGTTTTCGCCTTGGCGGGCGACTCCACGATGACAAGATTAGACATTATTTGTCCTCCGTTATTTGCTTTCTGTTTTTATATAAATGTAGTAATAGACTGTTTCAGGTGATCGAACAGGAGCGCGGGATCGATTTGCTCCGCTTATAAAAGAGAGCTTATCACGCGTTGCGGTACGTCGCAAGCGCCGTACTCTACAATAGCAGATCTCACTATATCAATCGGTACATCCTGCCCTTGTCGGCTTGGATCAAGCCCTCGAGCTCGAGCTCGGTCAGTGCCTGCAGTACGACGCGAACGGGCAGACCCGTGCTCTCTGTAATAGTATCGATATGCACAGGCTCAGCCGTGACGGCGAGATAGACCTTTTTGACCTCGTCGTCAAGGTCGATATCCGTTTTGTGGACGGGGATCTCCTGTACCATATTGTCAGGCTCTCCCTCGAGCGAGAACCGCGGATAATAGGAGATGATGTCGGTATAGTCCGTGACGGGCACAGCGCCGTCCTTGATCAGGGCGTTCGTGCCCTGCGAATAGGGCGAGGTGATATTGCCCATCACCGCGAAAACGTCGCGATCCTGCTCCAGCGCCCTGCGCGCCGTGATCAGCGAACCGCTTTTCTCTCCCGCTTCCACGACGAGAACGCCGTCGGACAATCCCGAAATGATGCGGTTGCGCTCGGGAAAGGTGAACTTGCCCGGCGGATAATCGGGCGGGTATTCGGAAATGACCGCGCCTCGTTCGGCGATCGCCTTGCGCATCATGATATTGCTCATCAGGTACGGGAAGTTGATCCCGCAGCCAAGCACGCAGACGGTCACGCCGCCTGTTTCCAGCGCCGCGTTATGACTGATACTGTCGATACCGAGAGCGCCGCCGCTGATGATGACGACGCCGACCTTCGCGAGCGACCCCGACAGCACGTGCGAGGTCATCTTACCGTATGCGGTCGCGTTGCGCGTACCGACAACGGCGATACCTAAATGCCGCGTAAAATCAGGCATATGCCCTTTGAGATACAGCACCGCGGGCGGGTCGTAGATGCTTTTGAGCTTTTCGGGATAGTTCGGATCGTCCGGCGACAGGATACTGATACCCAGCTCGTTACACCGCGCGATCACCTCATACGCCTTTGACAGGGGCGTGCTTTCCAAGGCGGTGATGTCCTTAGGGCTGAGTACGCCCGACAACCGCCATTCAGAAACGCCGCCGTTGTAAAAATCGGCGATATTCGGATAGATCGACAACAGTGCCTTGCACTTCGGCGTACTGTAGCCGAGCGCGAGGGTGAGCCAGATAAAGTATTTGGTCGCGTTGGTCATTTTTTCATTTCCCAGAGAATGATGGACGCGGCGGCGGAGACGTTGAGCGATTCCGCCTTGCCGCTCATCGGAATATAAAGCTTGTGGGTACAGGCCTTGACCGTGTCCTCAGTCAGTCCGTTGCCCTCGTTCCCCACCACGGCAAGCGCCGCTCCCTCAAATGAACACTCATGTAAGGAAACGGAATCTTTATCGAGCACCGCGGCAAACGTTGTACCATAGCGGTTGAACTCGCCGATCAGCGCGGGCAGGTCGTCGGTGATATAAAAGGGCAGACGAAACACCGCTCCCATGCTGCCGCGCGTCACCTTCGGAGAGTAAACGTCACAGCAATCGCGCGTGAGAACGACCGCGCTGATACCGAACGCCTCGGCGGAACGAAGGATAGTGCCGAGGTTGACGGGATCCTGCACGGTTTCCAAAGCCAATACTTTTCCATTATCCTTTATTCTATCAAAGTCGAGGTTTTTGTCAAGTCTTTTTATCACGAACAGCACGCCCTGCGGGGTCTTGGTATCGGACACGGACGCAAAAAGGCTGTCCTTGAGCAGATAGGCTTCGTCAGCGCTGTCCCGCGCTTCTCTGACAAAAGCGCCGTTCTTTTCGGCAAAGGTCTCGGAGAAACAGGCGGCTGCTACCGTACAACCGCTTTTGAGCGCGTCGGAACACAGTCGCAGACCCTCTGCCGCGAAAACGCCCTCCTGTCTGCGAAAGGGCGCGGAGGAGAGGAGCTTTTTGAGATATTTGATTTTCTTATTTTCTTTAGAAGAAATATTTTCCATCATAACACCGATTTTTTCATAGTGTGTTTGTCTGTATACATAATGTATACAAAATGTATACTCAGGTTAGGTTAGGATAGGTTAGGTAAGGTTAGAATCTCATAGGGCATTTGGCAACCAAATGGCAACCAACCGGCAACCAAATGGCAACCAAATGGCAACCGAGGTTAGGTAAGTATAGTATAGTATAGTATAGGTTAGGTCAGTATAGATAAGATTGATTTCATCATCCTGCGGATGCGGCGAAGCCGAGGTGTATTTCATTTGCGCCTGACGGCTTTTCGGAATCATTTAGGAATGTTTTATGATTGATCGGGTGAACGGATCGATGTGCTCTGCGTTGAAAGGGTATATGATCCATCACGTTGACGTAGGGACGGGCATTGCCCGTCCGGCATCGCAAATGCTTTTTCTCTCTATCTAAGGTTTCCGCCTGATTCTACGCCCGTCATTCTCGGACGACCGATGGTCGTCCCTACGGAAGCGTTTTCTTTGCTTCGCGTATAAAAGGGTTCGTATCATGCGTTGCGGTACGTCGCAAGCGCCGTACCCTACGGCGGGATCGCTTCAATCTGACAAATATAAAAGCGTTACGAAAACACTTTCTTTGCTTTGCGTATAAAAGGGGGCGTATCATGCGTTGCGGTACGTCGCAAGCGCCGTACCCTACGGCGGGGATTACAAGCGCTTCGCGTTCTATCAAACAAATATAAAAGCGTTTGGGGGTTACCCAAACGCAGTTATAGCTTTTTATGCGTTTTTGACCTGCTCTACGAGAGCGGTGAAAGCGGCGGGATCGGAAATAGCGATCTCAGAGAGAACCTTGCGGTTCAGGGTGATGCCTGCCTTCTTCAAGCCGTTCATGAAGGTGGAGTAGTTCATGCCGTTAGCCTTGCAGCCGGCAGAGATACGGGTGATCCACAGTCTGCGGAAATCTCTCTTCTTCTGCTTTCTGCCGATGTAAGCGTAGTTACCGCTCTTCATCACCTGCTGCTTCGCCATCTTAAAGTGCTTAGATTTTGCACCGTAATAGCCCTTAGCGAGCTTTAAAACTTTCTTTCTTCTCTTGCGAGTCATCATCGCGCCTTTAATACGTGCCATTTATCATTACCTCCGATAATTCTTAAATCAATTCAAGCGAAAATTATTTGTAGGGGATCAGGCGCTTTACCTGAGCTACATTGGTCTTGTCAGCGACGGTGGTCTGTCTGAGGCCTCTCTTACGCTTGGTGGTCTTCTTGTTCAGGATATGGCTCTTGTTAGCATGAGCGCGGATAACCTTACCGTTCTTAGTCAGTTTGAAGCGCTTTTTCGCTCCGCTGTGTGTTTTGATCTTAGGCATATTAATAATCCTCCTTTAAAATACGTTGCTTGACGGCTTTGAACAGAGCCGTTTACTTTGTGGGCTTTTGGGGCACGGGAGCCATGAACATGAGCATCTGGCGACCCTCGAGCTTAGCGGGACGTTCGATCTTAGCCGCGTCGCCGCACGCTTCGGCAAACCTCTTCATCAGATCGTAGCCGTACTCGGAATGACCCATCTCACGGCCGCGGAAGCGGATAGAAACCTTGACCTTATCACCGTGCGCGAAGAACTTCAAGGCGTTCTTCAATTTGGTGTTAAAGTCGTGAGTGTCGATATTCAGAGAGAGCTTGATCTCCTTGACCTCGACGGTATGCTGGTTCTTTCTCGCCTCTTTCTCGCGCTTCGCCTGCTCAAAGCGATACTTGCCGTAGTCCATGATCTTGCACACGGGCGGCGTCGCCTGAGGAGCGATCTTCACGAGATCGAGATTTTTTTCATCAGCGATGTGCTGGGCGTCGGCAGCCGACATAATGCCGAGCTGTGTGCCGTCGGCACCGATTACGCGTAACTCTTTGTCACGGATTTCCTCATTGATCTGCGGTTCCTGCTTGCTGATAGGTAAGCACCTCCAAAGTTTCTTAAGAAAAAATTCTTAGACAACAAAACGCGGACAGATGGCTCCGTCCGCGTGCAATACTATCAAAAGGGATCGCTCCCCAAAGTATTGACCCGTGCAGACGATACCCCACAGGTGAAAGCCACTGCTTTACTTTGTTTTCATGAAGTATTATAATATCTTCCATATTGTTTGTCAAGAATTATTTTTTCAAATTTTTGTATTATGATAGTTAAAGCTGAAAAATATCCTGTTTTTTCACGTGATTTATCTTGATTTTGGAGGAATCGATTTGACATATAACCCTCAACAGCCGTATCAAAACGGTCAGCCTTACTACGGACAGCCTGTGCCGCCCGCTCAGCAACAGCCTGCACAGCAGTATCCCGCTCAGCAGTACCCTGTACAGCAACCTGTTCGGCAGTATCCCGCTCAGCAACAGCTCATGCCGCAGTACCCCGTACAGCAGTACGCGCCGCAGTATCTCCCGCCGCGGCTCACGCCCGAAGAGATCAGGGCGCAGAATTACAGACGCTCGCTCAGGCGCACGGTCAACGGGCTGGGGGGACTTATGCTCATTTTCTTCGGACTGCAACTGATCCTCGGCGTTATCACGACGGCGATCTCGTCCCTGTCGGGAAACAGTATCACAGACCAGTCCAGCCCCCTGTTCTTTCTGGAAAACGGCGCTCTGTCCATGATCATCTTCTTCGTCAGCGCGCTGATCTACTGCTTTATCAAAAAGGTCAACTTCGGCGAGGTCTTCCCCTTTCATAAGATCGGCGCGGGGTATCTCGTCAAGCTCTGCGTGATCGGTCTCGCCTTTTCGCTTGCGAGCAACTACGTGGTCGATCTGCTCAACAACACCTTCTCCCTCTTCGGTATTGAGAACGCGGGCGGCAACGTGGACGCGGGCAACGCGCCGAATGTGTTTCTGTACTTTTTGACGGTCGCGGTCATGCCCGCCTTTGTCGAGGAATTCGCCTTTCGCGGCGTTGTGATGGGCGTGCTCAGACCCTACTCCGAGGGGCTGGCGATATTGGTATCTTCCGCGACCTTTGCCCTGATGCACGGCAACTTTGTCCAGCTTCCGTTCACGTTCTGCTGCGGTCTGGTCTTTGCCTATATCGACATCAAAGCGGATTCCCTCTTGCCGTCCATCATCGTCCACTTCTTCAACAACGGGCTTTCGGTGCTTGCGGACATTCTGGTCACCTACAATATCGCGAGCGAGGAAGTAGTGAATATGAGCTACGGCATCGTTTTTGCCGTACTGGCTGTACTGGCATTTATTTTCCTTAAAGGAATTATCAATAAGAAAGAGAACCACTACTTTGACCTTAAAAACGGCAACGACGTCATTCCGTTCAAGACAAAGGTCAAGACCGCCGCGTCCTCCCCTACCCTCATCACCTTTGCCGCTATCATGACGCTCTACTGCATTCTCGTTCTGTTTATCGGCGTATGATGGACGAGCGGATGATGGAGCGGGCGCTGCAGCTCGCGCGTGTTGCCTATGACGACGGCGAGGTGCCTGTCGGCGCGGTCGTGGTCAGAAACGGCGAGATCGTCGGCGAGGGCAGGAACCGCCGTGAAAAGAACAAAAACGCCCTGTGTCACGCGGAGCTCGAAGCCATCGACAACGCCTGCAAACGTTTAGGCGGCTGGCGGCTGTGGGAATGTGAGCTGTATGTGACCTTGGAGCCGTGCCCGATGTGCGCGGGGGCGATCGTCAACGCGCGTATCCCGCAGGTGTACTTCGGCGCGTATGACCCGAAAAACGGCTGCTGCGGGTCGGTCGCGGATATCCTCAGTCTGCCCCTCGCCTTTCACCCGTCGTATGAGGGCGGGATCATGCAGGAGGAATGCAGTCAAATACTCACCGACTTTTTCAAGCGGCTGAGGTAAGGCGCAGGGGTGAGCGTGGTCGTTCGCTATCATCAAAGGAAGAATGACAGATTTGACCTTGATCGGACAGAACGCTCCTGCCCGCGGACGAGCAATGCTCGTCCCTACAGGTACGATAAAAACTATTCGATAAGCAAAAAGCACTTCGGTTCTCCGAAGTGCCTTTTCATTTATATAGGATTTATCGCGCTTTTTCGACCTCCTGCGCGGCGAGCATGACGCTGATCTTGGCGGTGGCAAAGGAGATACCGCCCTGTAAGTACACGGCGTACGGCTCTCTGAGCGGGCCGTCGGCGCTGATTTCAATGGACGAGCCAAGGGTGAAAGCGCCCGCCGCCATGATGACCTCGCTGTCGTAGCCGGGCATGGGTGACGGCTGGGGCGTGACAAAGCTGTCGATAGGCGAACCGCTCTGGATACCGCGGCAGAACGCGCACAGCTTCTCGGGCGAGCCGAGAGTGATGACGTCGATGATATCGCCGCGGCGCGTCTTGTAGCCGGGCTCTACGTCATAGCCGAGCACCTCGAACAGCGCGGAGGCAAAGACAGCGGTCTTGACCGCCTCCGCCGTCGCGACGGGGGCGTTGTAGGCGCCGAGATACATCTCTCTGAGCACGCCGAGGGTACAGCCGAGCTCCCGACCCGTACCGGGAGAGGACAGGCGGTAGGCGCAAAGCTCGACAAGCTCCGCTTTACCCGCGATATAGCCGCCTGTGGGCGCGATACCGCCGCCCGCGTTCTTGATCATCGAGCCCGCCATGATGTCCACGCCGAGCGAAAGGGGCGACTCGTACTCGGTGAACTCGCCGTAGCAGTTATCGAGCATGATGATCGTGTCGGGAGAAAGGGGCTTGACGGCGTCGCAGATCGCCTTGATCTCCCTGTTCCGCAGAGAGGGGCGCGTAGCGTAGCCCTTAGAGCGCTGGATATAGACCATCTTCGGCTTTCTCTCGGCGACTGCCTTTTTAATACCCTCAAGGTAGACCGTGCCGTCGGGCAGGAGAGCGACCTCGCTGTACTTCACGCCGAAATCGGCGAGAGAGCCGCTGCACGGCGTAATACCGATAACAGGCTGAATGGTGTCGTAGGGCGTGCCTGTCACAGAGAGCATCTCGTCCCCCGGGCGCAGCATGCCAAACAGCGCGACCGTGAGGGTGTGGGTGCCGCTCATGAAGTTGTGGCGGGCAAGCGCGTCCTCCGCGTCGAAAACATAGGCGTAGATCTTATCGAGCGTATCGCGACCGCGGTCGTCATAGCCGTAGCCTGTCGAGCCCGCGAACATCGCTTCACTGACGTGGTATTCCTGAAACGCCTTGAGCATTTTCTGCTGATTATATTCCTTGATCCGCTCGATCTCTTCGAAGTGCTCTTTGCACATTTCCATCGCCTGATCGGCGGCTTTCAATATCTTTTCATCGATCTCAAATAAGTTTTTCATACCTTCTCCTTGGTATTCTTATCGTTGAGCCTTTCAACAACGGTCAGAAAGGCTTTATCAATTCGGTAAAATCCGCGCAGACCTCAAAGCCTGAGTTCTGATAAAAGCGGGTGTTCGCAACGCTTGCGCTGAACACATAGGCGGCTCTGCCCTGTGAAGTGATCTGAGAAGCGAGGGTTTTCACCAGCTCGCGGGACAGTCCGCGTCTGCGAAAGTCGGGGTGTGTCGCGACCGCACCTAAGATAGCGGCGCTTTCTGTTTCGCTCACGGTCATCACAGCGGACGCGAGCGCGCCGCCGACGTCGGTCGCCATGATCGCGCATTTATTCAGATTGCGGCGGTGGGTCACGTCGGAGAGAAAGCTCATGTACTCGGGCACGCGGAAAATGTCGCTCTCACAGCTTTGCAAAAGGGCGTACAGCGGCTTGATCTCGGGTGTATATAATTCTGATTCGGAATTATAATACTCTCCCGCATAGCGCAGAACCTGTCCGCTGATCACCTGTTCGCTCATGAGCTCGAGCGTATATCTGCTGTCCGTTATGACAGCTCCCGCGCCCTGAAAGCGCAGGAAAGCGGCGACCTCCTCGAGGTCGGAATCCTTCGTCAGATACAGGCTGAATTTATCCTCAAAGCGCGAGACTGCCGAAACGGTCCTGCCCTCCGTTTCCTGCACCCAGTAGCCGACAAAATCATATCCTCCGCCGTAGCTTTCGTACAGCGAGAGGATACGGGTGTAAAACGGATCGGTTGTGTGGAGCGCAGTCAGCTTTTCGCGGTCTGCTTCGATGATCATAAGGCGTTGACCAGCGACTTGAAGTGCTTGCCGCGGGCGTCGAAATCCTTGTACAGGTCAAAGCTCGCGGACGCGGGCGACATGGACACGATATCTCCCGCGACGGCGTTCTCACGTGCGCACAGGACGGCTTCGTCCATATTCTTCACGCGGAAGATGGCGGGATTGTTCTCCTTATATTTAACAGAAGCTTTGATCGCCGTTTCGATCTTGTCGGCGGTCGCGCCCATCAGGATCGCGATCTTGACCGTGTCGCAGATCTTATCGCCCAGCTCGGTGTAGTCAAGGTGCTTGTCATAGCCGCCCGCGATCAGAATGATCTTGAAGTCGTACAGCGACAGCGTGCCGCTGGCGGTGCGGGTCGGGCTGGAGGCGATGGAGTCGTTGTAGTACTTCACGCCGTCGAGCTCGCGGACGAATTCCGCCCTGTGCTCTACGCCGCCGAATTCGCGGGCGACCTTGCGGATACTGTCAAGGCTGACTTCACCCCATACGGCGCAGATGGCGGTCATGTAGTTCTCGACGTTGTGCATACCGGGGATCTTGATGTCGCGGATATCCAGCACGTCAAAGAGCTTGCCGTCCTCGGCGTACATGATGGTATCGCCGTCGAGATACGCGCCGCGTCTGAGCTTCTTTTGGCGGGAGAAGAAAACGACCTCTCCCTTACAGCTCAGGTCAAAAAGTCGGGTGATCTCGTTGTCATAATTCAGGACAGCCTTTTGATTTTCATTCTGATAAAGAATTATATTTCTCTTAGCTTCGATGTATTCGTCCATATCCTTGTGGATATCGAGGTGGTTGGGCGCGAGATTGGTCACGACCGCTACGTCGGGGCTTTGGCGCATGGAAATGAGCTGGAACGAGGACAGCTCCACCACGCAGACGTCGGTCTTTTTGATGGTCTCGATCTCGGGCAGGAGAGGCTTGCCGATGTTGCCGCCGATATGTACGGTGTAGCCCTCCGCTTTCAGCATTTCGCTGATCACGGTGGTAGTGGTGGTCTTGCCGTCGGAGCCTGTCACCGCGTAGATCTTGCACGGACAGATATCGAAGAATATCTCCATCTCGGAGCTGATAACGACTCCCTTATCGCGCAGGGCGTTCAGCTCGTCACAGTAGAAGCGCATACCGGGCGTTCTCAGGGCGATATCCACGTCGAGGTCGTCGAGATAACGCTCGCCGAGCGACAGCTCAGCGCCGTCCGCCTTCGCCTTCTGAGCGATCTCTCCGAGCGCTTCTTCGTCGCGCTTGTCGCAGGCGACGACCTTCGCGCCGTATTTCGTAAACAGCGGGATCAGCGGCATATGGCTGCGGCCCATGCCGATCAGCGCGATCCGCTTGCCGTTGATGGAAGCAAAAAATGATTCGATACTCTGTTTCATGATAACCCTCCATAGGCACAGATTTATCTATTATAATAGTATTATACTCTATATTCAGAAAATATCAACCTTTTTCAAATACGCCCGCCTGATTCAGCACGCGGAACGCCATGAACACGCTGACGACGTAGAACAGCACCCAGATGTTCATGCTGACGACGGAGAAGTAGATCGCCGTGAGCACGACCAACGGATTGACCTTGACGCTGTCCGACACGATCCGCGGCTCGAGTATCTGGCGCAAAACGACCGTGAACAGGAAGTAGAGCAGTAAGAAGATTCCGCCGATATAATTCTTTTGCAGAATAAATAATATTGCGAACGGCACATAGACGATACCCGGTCCGAGTACGGGCAGGATATCGGCGACTGCGGTGATGAACGCGAACGCGAGCGGATATTCGACCCCTGTCAGGTAGAAGATGAACGCCGCCTCGACAAAGGTGAGCGCGTATAAGATCAGGTAGGAGCGGATAAACTTTCTTACTAAAGCATAGGCGATATGAAAGACCCTGCCGAGCAAAGAGCGGTACTCTCCTGCCCTTTTGAGCAGTCTGTCCCTGAGATCGCCAAGATGGTGCATGAAAAAGACGGTCATCGAAAAGGTGATGACGACGAAGGTCACAGCGACGGGCACCGCCTGAAAGAGCGCCTGCACCACGGACGAAGCCGCCGTCAGCAGACCGCCCGACAGCAGATTCTCCCTGAGCATGTCAAACAGCTCAGGCGAGCGGATATACTCGGCGATCAGGTCGCGGTTATCGGACAGCAGGCTGACCGCCTGCCGCACGACCAAAAAGAGCAGAAAGCCGATGACGGCGAACAGCGCGCCGAAGATCAAGAGGGTGATGGCGGTCGCGGCAAAGGACGAGCGAAAGCGAAAGCGCCCTTTGAGAGTATCGAACAGCGGCTTCATCACGACAGCAAATAACAGCGCGATCACAAAGGGCAGGACGAACGCCGCCGCCTGCACAGCGAGGATATATAATAATGTATAGCACAAAAAGAAAACAAGCCGCGGCTTGTCGGAGAAGAATCGGAGCTTCACAGTATCACCCGAGGTTATTGTGAGTTACTTTGTTCCGATTATGCGGCTGATATCGCGCGGCTCTCGCGTCATATTATGATAATAAGACAATCCTATCGCAAAAAATCCGTACAAATTCAAACGACAGGCCCCGTAAAGAGCCTGCCGTCTGAAAAAACAGAAACCAAAATGCTTGGAAATTGTCGTATTGAATTTTACTGCGGAGCGCGTCCGAGCAGGTAATCTACCGAAACCTCGAGGATATCCGCCAGCGCGACGAGCTCTACGTCGGTCACGAATCGGATCTGACCCTCGAGCTTTGACAGACCCGAAGCGTTCATATCCACGCCGTTGACCTGCAGCTGAGCAAGAAGCTCTTTTTGCTTCATGCCTTTCTTCTTGCGAGCCGCTTCGACGCGCGCGCCTACTAAGTTACGGTCGCCTAATTCCTGTTTACGAAGTCTCATTTTATCTCCCCAAATCTATCCAAATCTTTAGTCATTATTTCTTTTAAATAATTCCGCATGGAAATTCTTTAAACGTAAAAAGCTAATGTATCTGTATTATAATACGTTATTCGAAAAAAAACAACCCTTTTTTTTACAACCTTTTAATTTCTGTACAAGAATTAGTATCATTTTTTGTAAACTTTTTCCTGCCGCTTGTTGTTGACAAGAAACGACATACAAGATGTAGATTTATCAATTGTAGGGACGACCAGTGGTCGTCCGGCATCGCAGACGCTTTTTCCCTCTATCTAAGGTTTCCGCCTGATTCTACGCCCGTCCTTCTCGGACGACCAATGGTCGTCCCTACGGAAACGTTGGTTCTCCTCTTTGTTGAGGAGTTGTCCAAATCTTTGATTTGGTTTACAACTCCCATGCAACAGCGCTCCAAGAGCGTAGCGATTGGCTAAGCGCCACTGCTGGGCGCCACTGCTGGGATTGCCACGGGCTAAAGCCCTCGCAATGACATAGTATTTATTCAGAGCTATTCTAACTCCTCACTAAACAAAAGCTCCCCGAAGGGAGCTTTTACGCCGAGTAAATCTATAAGCCGGGTTCTGTATTAGGCAATCATCTATCTTGGCCGCGCGTTGCCGCAGCGGCTCGGTGCCACCTCCACGGGACTGCCGAGCAAGCATCATGTCCCTCCGCGGTGTTGCTTCGGATAGGGTTTACACGGCGGTGACGTCTCCGCCACCCCGGTGAGCTCTTACCTCACCTTTCCATCCTTGCGTCGTCGTCGCCGACGATTCGCGGTCATTTTCTGTTGCACTTTCCCTGGGGTCGCCCCCGGCGGCCGTTAGCCGTTATCCTCGCTCTGTGAAGCCCGGACTTTCCTCGGACGGAGCCTTTCGGCGCTCGCCCGCGATTGCCTGGTTTACTCGGGCTTTTATTATAATCGGTTTAGTCAATGTTGTCAATCATGTTTTTCGCGTAGGACAGCAGGCTTTCCTTCTCGTTCGGCAACGCTCCCCCGATCACCTTGTCGAGCAGGGCATCGAGCGTCTGACCGATCTGCACGCCTGAACCTATCCCGATATGTAAGAGATCGGAGCCGTTGACGGCGAGCTGGCGCAGGCTGTAGCACTCGCCCGAGGTGATGATGCGGTTGAGCTCTTCGGACACTGCCGAGAGATTGCTGAGCTTTTCTTCCCGCTTAAAGGGCGACTGGGCGAGGATATCCGCGCGCTGGATCAGCATGAGCTTTTGCATCGCGTCCGCGCCGAGGCGTTTGAGATAGCCTTTGAGCATGACGGTCTCGGGCTTGAAGCGCTCGTCGTGCCAGCGGATCAGGTCGCACACCTCGTCGATGAACACCGACGGCATGCACAGCCGCCTGAGTATCTCGCGCGTCATGGCGGCGCCGAGCTGCTGGTGCCCTCTGTAATGGCACACACCACGCTTGTCCGTCGTCTGGGCAAGAGGCTTGCCGATATCGTGGAACAGCATGGTCACGCGCAAAAGCGGCTCGGGCTCGACGTTGTTCACCGCGGCGATCGTATGGCGGTAGAGGTCGCGGTTGTGATGCTCGCTGTGCTGTTCAAAATCAAAAGTACCTTTTAATTCGGGGATAAAGACCGCGATCACCTTGCGATAGCGCCGCAGGATAAACCCCGCGTTCTCTCCGCAGAGCAGCTTTAACAGCTCCTCGCGGATCCGCTCATAGGCGATACCCGAGAGCAGCTTGCGCTGATTGAGGATCGCGTCGGAGGTCTCGGGCTCGATGGTGAAGCCGAGCACGGCGGCAAAGCGCAACGCACGCAGGATACGCAAGGCGTCCTCTTCAAAGCGGAGCCGAGGCTCGCCGACACAGCGTATCACACCAAAGGAGAGATCCTGAGCTCCGCCGTAGAAGTCGATCAAGCCGTCGTAGGGGTTGTACGCCATCGCGTTGACGGTGAAGTCACGCCGCGCGAGGTCGTCCTGTATCCGATCGGAGAAGCGCACCTCGTCGGGGTGGCGGGAGTCGGAATATTCGCCGTCGATACGGTAGGTAGTGATCTCGTACAGCTCGCCGCCGATCAGCACCGCTACGGTGCCGTAGCGCTTGCCGACGGTGATGGTGCGATAGTCCGAGAACACCCGCTCGATCTCGTCGGGCTGAGCGGAGGTCGTGAAATCCCAGTCGTGCGGCTTTACTCCCCTGAGAGAGTCGCGCACACAGCCGCCCACGGCATAACAGCTATAGCCGCTGTTCCTGAGCTTATCAATGATCAATTCAGCGTTTTGCGGTAATTTTATTTCCATAATCCACCAAATCTTTTTCATTCAATCTTTTTTCCTGTTTTTCTCAGTATAACATTAATATATATCAGTTACAATAAATATATTGAAAAAACTTTGATTTTATTTTCGAAATCAGAATTATATAACGCCTGAAACTTCCTTTTGTACCTTGCTCCGAAAAGCGCATACTAACAGCGGAGCATTTGCTCCAAGTGAATAAGTGAATAAGTAAAGGTTGTGTGAATGATGAAGAAGATGATACGGTATGTCAGCGTGATGCTCATTGCCGTACTGCTGACGCCTGTATTCTCGGTATCGGCGGCAGACGAAAGAAGGACCGTGCGTTTAGGCGGCGTGCCGTTCGGTCTGACGATGTACACGGGCGGCGTGATCGTTGTCAACGTCAGAGAAGAGGACGACTCGCCCGCGTACGCGGCGGGTATCCGTGAAAACGACCTGATCCTCAGCGCCGACGGCGAGGAGGTCAGCTCCAACGAAGAGCTCAAGGAGATCGTCAGCGAGTCAGGGGGCGAGGATATCGAATTATCGGTCATACGCGGTAAGAGCCCGATATCCGTCACCATCACCCCCGAGCAGGACAAGGACGGCGATTACTCCGTAGGCATGTGGGTCAGAGATTCCACCGCGGGCTTGGGTACGGTCACCTATTTTGACGAAAGCACCCACTCCTTCGGCGCATTGGGACACGGTATCTGCGACCGCGACACAGGCATGCTGATGCCGCTTGGAAGCGGTCGGGTAGTGAAGGCGGAGATCGAGTCGATCTCCAAGGCGAAGAAGGGGATCGCGGGCGGTCTGAACGGTATCATGACCGACGACGAGATCGGCGAGCTGACCGTGAACAGCGCGTTCGGCGTATACGGCAGATACACGGCGACCCCCGAGGGCGAGGAATATCCCTGCGCCTATGACAGCGAGATCCGCACAGGCAAGGCGACCGTCTACACCACCCTCGACGACAGCGGGATCGGAGCGTATGAGGTAGAGATCGAGAACCTGAACCTCAATGATAAAAGCGGTCAGAACATGGTACTGCGCGTCACGGACGAGGAGCTGCTCGACAAGACGGGCGGTATCATACAGGGTATGAGCGGCTCGCCTATCGTGCAGGACGGCAGGCTGATCGGCGCGGTCACGCATGTGTTCGTCAACTCGCCCGAGAAGGGCTACGCCATCACGATCGGCAATATGCTGAGCTGTTACGAGCAATTCGGCGGCGTTTAAGTCTTAATAAACTTCTCCGGTGCAAGCAGCGGGGTATTTTATCCTTCTTAATCGGTTGAGATTGCCACAGCCCCTAAAGAGGCTTCGCAATGACTATTGAATATCGGTTGAGATTGCCACGAGCTAAAGCCCTCGCAATGACTATTTGGAATAAGGGCGAAATTTGTCGAATATTTCTTTCAAAAATTTTAATGTTTCCTATTGCCAAATTTACCAATTTATGGTAAAGTGTAATTACAATTTGAAACAGGAGATGTAAAAATGACAGAAAGAATGAAACTCTTGATGACTCAGGAGCCGGCTGACAATATGAGTGAGACCAAAGAAACCCTTGCGAGATACGGTATCGACCTGAACTGCTGCAGTAAAGACGGAGAAGAGGTCATCTCGCGCGTAGAGACCGACCGCCCCGACGTGGTGATGATGGATCTGTTCATGACCCATATCGACAGCATCGGCGTTATGCGGGCGATCAAGAAGCAAAAGCCCGAGAAGCTGCCGATGTTCGTCATTTACTCGAGCTTTGACAGTCCCGTGCTGGAGCGGGAAGTCATGAGCGCGGGCGCGACGTACTTTGTCTTGAAGCCGTTCAACCTCGGCGATCTGGCGGAGAATATCGTGCGGCTTTCAAAGCGTCAGCGACAGCGTTCAAAGGGCGGCATCAGACAGATCGGCTTTGACAGCAACAGTCTCGAGCTGAAGGTGACAGAGATCTTGCACCAGATAGGAGTCCCTGCCCATATCAAAGGCTACCATTATCTGCGTGACTCCATCATCCTGTCCATCGAGAAGCCCGAGATCATCAACGCCGTGACAAAGCAGCTCTACCCCACCGTCGCGAAGAAATACGAAACGACTTCCTCCCGCGTCGAGAGAGCGATACGCCACGCGATCGAGGTGGCGTGGGACAGAGGCGACGTAGAGGTGCTGAACAGCTACTTCGGCTACACCATCCAAGGGAGCCGCGGCAAGCCCACCAACAGCGAATTTATCGCCATGATCTCCGACAAGCTGAGATTGCAGATGAAGAACGCGGGATAAAGAAACGAATATCATAAAACAGAGCTGTCACGGTCAAACGCGGCGGCTCTTTCTTATTGACATTATTCTGTTCTAAATGGTATAATAACTATATAAAATTATTTCCTTTTGCAAAACGATGAAAAGGCGGTGACATGATGGCATTCGATACCTTTGACGAGGGGATCAGCTTGGGCGGTATGCGCTCGCGGACGGAGATCCGCACCCTGATCTGCTATTTATTCAAGAGCGTCGGTGTACCGATGGCAAAGGACGCGGTAGTGAACGCCTTGATGGAGAAGGGGCTGGCGAATTACTTTGAGACAAGCTCATGCTTTGACGACCTTGTCCGCAACGGCAACGTTGAGATGACGGACGAGAGCAAGAAGCTGTATTACATCACCGACAACGGCAATATGATCGCGACCCAGCTCGAGGACACCTTAGCGCCCACCGTCAAGGAGCGCGCTGTGGAATGTGCTTTGAGCCTTTTAAAGCAGGAGCAGGTCGAGAACGACAACAAGGTCACTATCACCAAGACCGACAACGGCTACACCGTCACCTGCTCGATCTCGGGCGGCGACATGGAGCTTTTGTCTTTCTCGCTGTACGTTCCCGACAAACAGCAGGCGCGTATCATTCGCAAGAATTTCTACAAAAATCCCGATATCTTCTACTCGGTGATGATCGCGCTGCTGACCCGCAATAAGCGTTCGGTCACGGAGATCTTAGACGAACTCGGCTCGGTCATTTAATTGCTTAAAACGCCGACAGCAGTACCAACAGCGCGACCCCGGGGATACCGCCGACCAGCGACGTGCCCATCGTCAGCCATGTGACAGGTATGTACACGCCCGTCAGCCCTGAGAGCAGGTCGACGACCCCGAGCGTGAGCAGCCCCAGCACCATAGAGAGTAAAGCCCTTTTGAAGGGCTTTTTCTTTTTAGCGGCAAAGTGGATAAAGGAAAAGACCAGAAATGTAGCGACAGTCACGATAAAAGCGATCAGCATATGTACTCCTACGCGGAAATCAGCCGACCTGACCGTTTCCGTACAAAATAAAAAGACTACCGGAAAAGCTCCGATAGTCTATTTTATGTACGATAGTTTAAAAATATTATGCCTCGTCGGCAGTTGCGCTGATCGAAGTAGTATCAGTCGCGTCAGCGGTATCAGCGGGAGTCGCGAAATAAGCGATGATGTTCAGCGCCAGAACGACTACGACAAAGCCGACCGCGAACCACTTGGTAGCACGGGAAAGGAATGCGTCATAGGAACGCGCCTTGTTCTTGGAGAAGAATGTGTCGGCACCGCCGGAAACAACGCCGATACCCTGCTGGTTGCCTTCCTGCAGAATGATAACAATGATCAAAACGATAGAAGCGATCAGCAGTAATGCTCCTAAGATAATTTCAACAACTGACATATTTTATCTTCCTTTCAAAAGGGATTATACTCAAATGCAAAGATAATTGTATCATAACAATTACAAGATTGCAAGCATTTTTTCAGAATATCGGCAAAAATATCACCGATACCCCCTCTTGATCATTTTTATGTGGGAATCAAACGCCGATCATCGGCTGTCCGATCCCCTCGGGCACGGTCATCTGCGCGTCATAACGCTGGATCAGGGTCGCGTCGGCAACGCTCACTTCTCCGTCGCTGTCCGCGTCCGCGCGCATTTGTGCCGATTCATCGAGCAGATTCATATCGGCAAGATGTCGCTGGACAAAGGTCACATCGAGGATACTCACCTCACCGTCGTCGTTAACGTCGCCCAAGAGCTGTACGTCCTCACTGTAATACGGATCCTGCATTTTGATACGCTCGAAGAGGTTGTAGTTGAAATGATAGGACACGATATTGAGCGCGTTGAGCACGGCGGTAGTCAGATAATAGAAGGTCACGGTACTGCCGTCCTCGTTTTCATGCAGACCGTCGGCTTTGATGATCGGCGCGAGCGCGGTCACCAGCGCGGGGATCGCGGCGGTGATCTTCTCAAACACCTGTGCGACAACGGGCATGCCCTCGCTCTCGACGGCGGCGTCGATACCTCTCTTCAACAGGTCGCAAACGTTTTTGATGGAATCCTTGCTCGTCGGGTCGGCGATAAAAGTGAGCATGGTCAATAAGAAGTTCGGGTCTTCCTTGACCTTCTCGCCAGCGACCTTGGCAAAATCACCCAAGGCTTTGAAGTCGTCCTGTGACAGATCGAACGCCACGTCGAGCAGTTCATTCAAGGGCTGCTCCAAAACCTCGACATAGGTCTGACGGTCAAGATTCGTGCCGAGCAGGGCGACGAATTCGTCTAAAAACTCACTGCGGTCTACCTTTTTGAAGTCGATACCGTAAGGCTCTATCGGCGTGAATTCCTTCGTCATGATAGTCGCTTCGGTATCGCCGACCTCAACGTCTACTCCGTGGCGGCCCATCGGCCAGACGGCGGGATAGACCTTCGGGACGATATCGTTTTCGTCGATATAATTGTGGATATTCTCGTAGGCGACGGGATCGGGCGTACAGCGGGGCGCTTCATAGGTATAGACATAGATATCGTCCTCGGTCGTAGCGAAGGAATCAAGGTTATCGTTGAGCGTTTTGCCGAGCAGGTTCGCGACCACTCCCGCGCGGCTGTAGCCGCAGACCCAGTACTTCGCCTTTTTCATGCCTCTTGTCGAAAGGTAATCAAGGAGCCTGTCCTCGACCTTCTTCGCGGAAGCGGCAAAGCCCGCCGCGTCGCCCTCATTGCCCGCGAGGAAGTTGGACGCCCATTCGTTGCTGTATTCGGCGCGGAGCTCGACCGCGATCACGGGAACGCCGTCGACAGTCTTGCGCCCGATCAGCGAACCGATGGAATCCGACGTCATCACATCGAGATCGCCGTATACAAGGTCTTCAAAGCCGAGCTCTTTCAAAAATCCCGCGTTCTCCTCGGGTGTGGCGGCGTCGGGCTGTTGGATATAAAAGGCAGACAGCGCTGACAGAGAGCCGAGGTGCTCGTTCAGCACCTTTCCCGAGGTACGGAAATAATCGTCGCTGTAATAATAGTTCTGCTCCTCCCAGCGGTCGGCGAACAAGCCGCCGATCTTCACCGTGCCGACGGTCAGCGCATTCTGTGCCGCGGATACGCCTGTGACCGCTATGGACGCGATCAGCAGGAGCGTGAGCAATATACATAAAGAGCTTTTTAAAACTTTCATCATGGACTCCCCTTTCGGTAGGATCGTTATTCTTTATCAGATGATGGAAAGCTGCTGGGCTTCATCTTCCTGTGAGGGCAATGCGCCTGCCGCGGGAAGGGTGCGGGTGCGGTAGCGCGAGGGCTTAGAGAATCTGCCGTCCTCATACGGCTCGATCTTCATCACACGATGACCCTTTCTCAGCTTCATGACCGCTACGCCCTGCGTGTTCTTGGTGGTCTTGGGCGCGATCGCGCCGCTGTGGAAGAGCAGCATGCGACCCGCCGAAGAGGTCAGAAGGAACTCGCGGTCGGTCTTTGTGAAGTCGATACCCGCAAGGGGCGCTTTGTCGGAATAGGCGTTGATCAGCTTCTTGCGGTTGGTCTTGGTCTCATAGGCAGAGAGCGGCACCTTGGCGACCTTGCCGTTTTCAAAGGCAAAGAGCAGATAGCCGCTGTAGTCCTTGGTTTTCAGGACAAATACCGCGTGCTCGCCCTCGTCCATGCCCAGCCGCGCGGGGATATACTCGCCGAAGGCGCTCGCCTTGGTGTCGGCGATCTCGCTGACCTTGGTCTTGTAGACCTGACAGTGATCGGTAAAGAACAGGAGATCGGTGTTGTTGGTGGTCTCGGTGGTATAGACGATCTCGTCGTCCTCTTTGAGCTTTTGTTCGCCGCTCATACGCAGGCTCTGGGGCGTGATCTTCTTGAAATAGCCCTCTTTCGTGAAGAACAGATGGACGGGATAGTCGGGGATCTCTTCTTCAAGATCCACGTCGGCGGGGATATCGTCCATGTGCAGCAGCGGACACAGTCTGTCCTTGCCGTACTTCTCGGCGACCTCCTTGAGCTCCTTGACGATGATGGTCTTGACGCGCGCCTTGGAGTTCAGGATCGCTTCAAGGTCTTCGATATCCTTTCTGAGCTGTTCGATCTCGGCGGTGCGCTTTAAGATATACTCACGGTTGAGGTGGCGTAGCTTGATCTCGGCGACATATTCCGCCTGGATCTTGTCGATACCGAAGCCGATCATCAAATTCGGTACTACCTCAGCTTCTTCCTCTGTCTCGCGGACGATACGGATCGCCTTGTCGATATCTAAGAGAATGAGCTGTAAGCCCTCGAGCAGATGGAGCTTGTCCTTCTTCTTGTTCAGGTCGAAGAAGGTGCGGCGGCGGATACATTCGATACGGAACGCGATCCACTCATTGAGGATCTCCCCTACTCCGAGCGTCATCGGCACGCCGCCGATCAGGATATTGAAGTTGCAGGAGAAGTTGTCCTCTAAGGTAGTCTGCTTGAAGAGCTTCTGCATGAGCTTGTCGGGGTCGGTGCCGCGCTTTAAGTCGATCGTGATCTTCATGCCGTCGAGACCCGTCTCGTCACGGATATCGGCGACCTCTTTGATCTTGCCGTTCTTGACAAGGTCGATGACCTTCTCGATGATGACCTCTGTCGTGGTGGTCGGCGGGATATGGGTGATGTCGATGCAGTTCTGCTTTTTGTCGTACTCGTAGATGGAGCGCACCTTGATCGAGCCGCGGCCCGTGCGGTAGACCTCGCGGATGGCTTCTTCGTTATAGATGATCTGCGCGCCGCCCGAGAAATCGGGAGCGGGCAGGGTAGAGATGATGTCGTGATCCTTGTCGCGAATCAAGGCGGCGGTCGTCTCGCAGATCTCGCGCAGGTTGAAGGAGCAGATATTGGACGCCATACCGACCGCGATACCCGTATTGGCGTTCACGAGAACGGACGGATAAGACGCGGGCAGGAGCGTCGGCTCCTTCATGGTATTATCATAGTTATCGACGAAATCGACGGTGTCCTTGTCGATATCCTTGAACAGCTCGTTACAGATGGGGTCGAGCTTCGCTTCGGTATAACGGGAAGCCGCCCACGCCATATCGCGGGAGTAGAACTTACCGAAGTTGCCCTTGGAATCGACATAGGGGTGCAACAGCGCTTCATAGCCGCGGCTCAGGCGCACCATCGTGTCGTAGATGGCGGAGTCGCCGTGGGGGTTGAGCTTCATCGTCGCGCCGACGATGTTCGCGGACTTGGTGCGAGCGCCCTTGAGCAGACCCATATTGTACATGGTGTACAGGAGCTTGCGGTGAGAGGGCTTGAAGCCGTCGATCTCGGGGATCGCGCGCGACATGATAACGCTCATCGCATAGGGCATGAAGTTCTCTTCGATGGTGGAGGCGATACGCTGTTCGACAATATCGCCCGCGCCCGCGATCACGCCGTTTGAGATCGGTTTGATATTCGGTTGTTTGCTTTGTTTTTTCTTAGCCATAGTGTATTCCTATCTTCAAATTAAGGGCGCAGCATTTACGCCGTAGGGACGAGCAGTGCTCGTCCGCGGACGGTCAATGACCGTCCCTACATATCACGACACGTCTAAGTTATCGGTATAATTCGCGCCGTACTGAACGATATAGTCCTTTCTGCCCTGCAGGTTGTCGCCGAGCAGGACGTCAAAGATGTAGGCGGTGCGCTCGACGTCGTCGGGCATGACCTTGATCAGTCGGCGGGTCTCGGGGTTCATGGTGGTCAGGCTCATCATATCGGGCTCGTTCTCACCGAGACCCTTGGAGCGCTGGATCGTGAACTTGCTGTTGCCGATCTCGTCGATGTATTTCTCCTTCTCCGCTTCGGTATAGGCGAAATAGACCTTGTCCTTCGTCGTGATCTCATACAGCGGAGATTCGGCGATATAGACCTTGCCCGCCTTGATGAGCTCGGGCGTCAGGCGGTAGATCATCGTGAGCAGCATCGTGCGGATATGGAAGCCGTCGACGTCCGCGTCCGTACAGATGATGACCTTGTTCCAGCGCAGGTTGTCGATATTGAAAGCGTTGATATCCTTCTTCTTCGACTTTGTCTTGCCGGTATCGACCTGCACGCCGCAGCCTAATATTTTGATAAGATCGGTGATGATATCGCTCTTGAAGATACGGTCGTAATCGACCTTCAGGCAATTGAGGATCTTACCGCGGATCGGCATGACCGCCTGAAAATCGGGGTTGCGCGCCTGTACGCACGCGCCCTTCGCGGAGTCGCCCTCTACGATGAACAGCTCGCGCTCCTCGACGTTCTTAGAGCGGCAGTCGGTGAACTTCGCGATCTTCGCGGTGATGTCGATCTTTGCCGTCAGGTTCTTTTTCAGGTTGACGCGCGTTTTCTCCGCGCTTTCACGGGAGCGCTTGTTGACCAAGACCTGATTCGCGATCTTGTCCGCTTCGAGGGGATTCTCGATGAAATAGACCTCGAGCTGATGGCGCAGGAATTCGGTCATCGCGTCCTGGATACCCTTATTGGTGATGGCGAGCTTGGTCTGGTTCGCGTAAGAGGTGACGGACGAGAATGAGGAAATGACGATGACCAAGCAATCCGCTACGTCCTCATATTTGATCTTGCTCTCGTTCTTGTTATACATACCTTTGCTCTTGAGATAGCTGTCGATCTGATAGACAAAGGAATTCCTGACCGCCTTATCGGGAGAGCCACCGTGCTCGAGCCACGAGGAATTGTGATAATATTCGGTCACAGCGACCTTATTGGAAAACGCCAGAGCGACGTTGATCTTGCATTTGTACTCGTCCTTGTCGTCACGGTCGCGGCACATGCGCTCGCCGCTCCAGCTCTGGACGGTAGTGAAGCCCTCTTCCCCGATCAGCTCGCCGACGTGATCGGCGATACCGTTCTCATAGAAGAATTCTTCCACGTCAAAGGAGCGACCCGCCTGCTGACGGAAGATGAACTTCACGCCGGGATTGACGATCGCCTGACGGCGGAGCATCTCGGTAAAGAACGCGGGGTCCATCTTGATGTCGGTAAAGACCTCGAGGTCGGGTTTCCAGCGGATCTTGGAGCCCGTATCTCTGCCGCTGTAATCGGCAGACTGCAAGCCGCCGACGTTCAGACCCTTTTCAAAATGCAGGGTATATTTTTTGTGATCGCGTTTGATCTCGGCGTCCATATACTCGGCGGCGAACTGGGTCGCGCACAGTCCCAGACCGTTCAGACCCAATGAAAACTCATAGTTGCCGCCGTTGTCGTTGTCGTATTTGCCGCCCGCGTAGAGGGTGCAGAACAGCAGCTCCCAGTTGTACTTCTCTTCCTTTTGGTTGTACTCGACGGGGATACCGCGTCCGTGGTCCTCGACCTCGACGGAGCCGTCGTTATAGATCGTGAGGACGATCTCTCTGCCGTAGCCCTCGCGCGCTTCGTCGATGGAGTTCGACAGTATCTCAAATACGCTGTGCTGACAGCCCTCGATACCGTCGGAGCCGAAGATGACCGCGGGGCGCTTGCGCACCTGATCGGGTCCCTTCAATACCTTGATATCATCGTTGCTGTAGACAGGTTTTTTCTTTGCTTTTGCCATATTTTCACCTTGGTTTCTGTTATATAGCCTTCCCCTTGAGGGGAAGGTGTCATCGTCCTCTCAGACGATGACGGATGAGGTGGAAACGCCTATACCACATGCCGTATACTGATGAAACAGAAACGCATCCACCTCATCCACCGCAAGCGGTCCCCCTTCCCCTCAAGGGGAAGGCGTTCCTTATTATATCCCTTTCAGCTTCTTGATCTGGTCGCGCAGGAACGCCGCATGCTCGAATTCGAGCAGCTTTGACGCCGCCTGCATCTCCTTTGTGAGCTGTTTGATCATCTCATTCTTCTGTTCACGCGACAATCTGCCCACCATCTCCATCTCCTCGTCCGTATGGGTCGAGATCTCGATAATGTCATTCACCTTTTTGACGATGGTCTTGGGCGTGATGCCGTGTTCTTCGTTATATTGCTGCTGGATACCGCGGCGGCGGTTGGTCTCAACGATGGTCTTCTTCATCGAATCCGTCACGCTGTCGGCGTACATGATAACGGTGCCGTCGGCATTTCGCGCGGCGCGTCCGACCGTCTGGATCAGGGAGCGTTCCGAACGCAGGAAGCCCTCTTTATCCGCATCGAGGATCGCTACCAAGGACACCTCGGGGATATCCAGGCCCTCACGCAGCAGGTTGATACCCACCAGCACGTCGAACTTGCCCAGCCGCAGGTCGCGCACGATCTCCATACGCTTGACGGTGTCGATATCGTGGTGCATATAGCGCACCTTGATGTCCATGCTCTCGAGGTACTCGGTGAGGTCCTCCGCCATCTTCTTGGTCAGCGTTGTGACCAGTACGCGCTGTTCCTTTTCGACGCGCACGTTGATCTCGGAGATCAGGTCGTCGAGCTGTCCCTCGGTGGGTCTGACGGAGATCTCGGGGTCTAAGAGTCCCGTCGGACGGATGATCTGCTCCGCTACGACGGCGCTTTTTTCCAGCTCGAGATCGCCGGGGGTCGCGCTGACGAATACCGCCTGATTCAGCCGTTCGTAGAATTCGTCGAAGTTCAGCGGGCGGTTATCGTAGGCACTCGGCAGACGGAAGCCGTAGTCGATCAGGCTCTTTTTGCGGGCGTGGTCGCCGCCGTACATGCCGCGCACCTGCGGGAGCGTGACGTGGCTCTCGTCCACGAACAGCAAGAAGTCCTTCGGAAAGTAATCGAGCAGGGTAAACGGCGCAGACCCGGGCGCTCTGCCCGACAAGACGCGCGAGTAGTTCTCGATACCCGGACACATACCGATCTCCTGCAGCATTTCGATATCGTAATGGGTGCGCTGTTCGATGCGCTGGGCTTCGAGCAGCTGACCGTTGTCGCGGAAATACTTCAAGCGTTCCTCGAGCTCTCTCTCGAGCTCCGCGATCGCGCGCGCCATCTTGCCGCCGTCCACGATGTAATGGGAAGCGGGATAGATCGCCGCGTGGCGCAGGGTAGCGATCAGCTCGCCCGTCAGGGGATTGATCTCAGTGATGCGGTCGATCTCGTCGCCGAAGAATTCGACGCGGATCACGCGGTCGGAGGACGACGCGGGGAAGATCTCCACGATATCGCCGCGCACACGGAATTTGTCGCGGACAAAGTTGATATCGTTGCGCTCATACTGCAATTCGATGAGCTTGCGGATCAGGTCGTCGCGGCTTTTCTCCATTCCCGGGCGCAGAGAGATAACCATGTTGCGGTAGTCGATCGGGTCGCCTAAAGAATAGATACAGGAAACGGAAGCGACGATGATGACGTCCCGCCGCTCGGACAGCGCTAAAGTCGCGCTGTGGCGGAGCTTATCGATCTCGTCGTTGATCGCGGAATCCTTTTCGATATAGGTATCGCTCTGAGGGATATACGCCTCAGGCTGGTAATAATCATAGTAGGACACGAAATACTCGACCGCGTTCTCGGGGAAAAACTCCTTGAACTCGGAGCAGAGCTGGGCGGCAAGGGTCTTGTTGTGAGCGAGGATCAAGGTCGGCTTGTTCACCTGCGCGATGATATTCGCCATGGTGAAGGTCTTGCCCGAGCCCGTAACGCCCAAGAGGGTCTGTTCCCTGTTCCCCGCCTTAATGCTGTCGACTAACTTCCGGATCGCGGCGGGCTGGTCGCCCGTGGGCTTGTATTCCGATACTAATTTAAAGTGTTCCAAACAGATCTTCCTTTATCAATCGTTGTCGGCAAAATTACATTAAGCCCGTCTCGGCGAGCGACACGCTGTCGTGGTCGGCGACGATGAAGTGGTCGACCAGCGCGACGTCCACCAAGCTGAGGGCTTTTTTCAGCTCTCTTGTCACGAGGACGTCCTCTTTCGACGGGATCGCAAAGCCGCTGGGGTGATTGTGGGCGAGGATCGCCGACGCCGCGCCGTAGTTCAGTGCGAGGGTCACGATCTCCCGCACAGAGATATTCGCGCAGCGCAGCTCGCCGTTGCCGATCATGCCGCAGTAGACCTCTTTGCCCTTGGTATCCATCAGCAGAAGCAGCACGTGCTCCGTTTCCTCATAGCCGATGAAGCGGTCGATGATATACTTTGCGACAGATTCACTGGTGTGGACCTTGTAGGGGTTGTGGTGCTTGTCGAGCAGGTACAGCCGCGTGACATCGGGCAGCATTCTCAGATACAGCGCCTGATGCTCGGTCAGACCCGCTTTCATCAGCGTTTCAAGGGGAGCGTCCAGTACGGCGGAGAACGAGCCGAAGCGGTCGATCAGGTTCTTGGCGATATCGTTAGTATTGCGCTGAGGGATCGCGTAATATAACAGTATCTCGAGCACCTCATGCGGTTCAAAGGCGTCGAGCCCCTGTGCCGCCAATTTCTTTTTCATACGGGAGCGATGACCTGTGTGATCGGCTTTCTGCATAATACTCTCTCCTCGATGCTTCTGATAAAACCCTATATGTAGCCATTATATAAGGATTTTACCACAAATTATGGGTGATTGCAAGAAATATGAAAGGATTTTAACCGCGGGGATGCGCTTATTTTGCCCCATCGCAAGGGCGTTTTTGAATTAATATTCCCAAAAAGAAAATAAGTGCCGTTCCCAACGAAACGGCACTCGTACTCAGATTTTATGACAAACTCATTTCTGATTCTTTTTATCCGACAGCTTTTTTTCGGCGATTGCGTCAAGATCAACTTCATCTATCTTACGATATGAAACGATCATAGAGATCACCTCATAACCAAACAGCAAGACGATCACGCCGATGAATATAGCCACACCGATCGGCTTGCTCATGAACCCGTACAGCTTACCGATCAGGGTAAGCTTGCGGACATATTTGCCCTTTACCTGATCGTAGGTGATCGCTTTATCCAGAGGAGCGCCGACCGCGTCACCCTGCGTCTGATAATAATATGTATCATGTTTGATCACAGGATCCGCGACGACACGATGGGTCACTTCACGACCATACATTGAACCATCTTTGGATTTATATGTGATGATATCGCCTTTTTGAATATCCTCGGCGTCTGCGGACTGTACCAGAATAACGTCGCCGACCATCAAAGTAGGCTCCATTGAATCAGAGGATACGCGAAAAATATAATTGCCGAATACCGACGGAGTCTCGCCCATTATACGGGAAACAAGCGTAAACAGCACAAATATCACAAGAAAAACAAGAAAGATGACCGATATTGCATTGATGATTTTTTTGAACACAGCACACCCTCCCTCACGTTTTCTTTATATGCATCAATGACGGCTGATCTTACCGACGCTTTTTCCTTTTCTTCTTTTTCGACTTGTTATTTGTCGGGTGATTTGATTGATTGTGCGGGGAGCTTTTCTTTTTTGAATCAGCACCGAGCTTTCTGCCACCGTTCGTTTTATTTTTCCTTACAGCCGTCTTATCGTCCTTTTCCATCTTTGCCTTTGTCTCGTTATCCTTCCGACGCTTCTCTTGTTCAGCTTTAGTGGGCTGCACGACCGATTCATTGATTTCTTTACATTCAGGCGGAAGATTAGGATCATCTGCCTGCTGCATCACCTCAGGTTGACCTTCATCTTGAGAAGGAAGCTGTTCTTTGGCACTTTCCAACTGCTCTTTCTTGACGCGTTCCACGATCTCTTCAAAAGACTCGGAGCGTTCCTGAGCAGCGGACGCAGCAGTAAGCCTGACGATATTCAGAATCTCATCAAAGAAAATCAACAGCAATAAAAAGATGAAAACGATAAAGCCCCACGGTGAGAAGAAAAAGGTATAGATATCTTTAAGGAACGAGACCTTTGTGACTAATTTTGCTTCTACATCACTGAAATTGATCTCTCCGTCATCCGCTGTGTTTGCGTCGCCTTTCGTCACCAGAACGATATTGCCTTTTCCGTTATCATAGGGCGCGACCAGCACACGGTGCGTCACCTTTTGATTTTCAAAACGCCGGTCGCCCTGGAAGGTGATGATATCACCGACGTGGACTTCGGATGGTTCTTTGACGCGAGTATCGAGGATGACATCGCCGATCTCCAGCTCAGGCGTCATACTGCCCGAAACGATTCGATGGATCGAATAGCCGAAAAGGGTCGGAGTGCCCCCGGAGACCTTTGTGACAACAAAGATGATAATGGCAAGCGTGAGCAGAGCTATCATTGTCCAGCAAATGATGTTTTTGACGATTCGCCCTACCTTGAGCGCTTTTTTGAGGGAGGCGGTTTTCTTTTCGCCCAGTTTATCCTTGATCTTTTGCTTGAGCTTCTTCATGCACGATCTCCATAGTGAATTAATCTATCTTTCAGTATAATAAAAAAGGGCTGTGAAAACAACCCTTTTCTATGAATTTTATGCTGTTTTACGGACCGAGGTAGATCTGATCGATCTCATAACGCAGAGAAGAGCTTTCGGAGATGTTCAAAATATACCAGTAAACCTTCACAACATTAGCGGGATTGTTCTGATTAGACCCCGCCGCACCCGGAATCAACAGGTTCTTGACAATCGGTACATCGTTGAAAATATAGCTGTTGTTTGAGGTAACGGTAACGGTCGTTTCTTTCTGGATATAGTCGCCGTACGCGTTGCAGAAGACCGTTGTATACAGCGTCGCCGTACCGGCTCCGACGCCTTGCAACTGTCCTGTGGTCTCTCCAACCGTGAACACATTTGAATCGGAAGAATAATACTTGACCGTAGCGTTGGGGTGATACTGCAAATCGGTAGTCGCATTGAAATTCGCGTTGGTAGCAAGGGTGATATCGTTATAATACTGAGCGATGCTGGCTCCGTTGAAATCCTCTACTATTACCTTGCGATAATTGTTATCGTAACCATCAGTTTCGTTTTTGATTCTGAAAAGCTTACTCTGCAGTACTGAATTCAAACTGCCATCGATGCTGACGGTTTTCGAGTGCATTGTGTTATCAGCGCCTCCGTTATTTCCGGAATTCATCCAGCCGCTGGAGGTAAAATACACATTGTTCGCAGAATAAGGGATATCTGCGTAAAAGATACGGCCGTAAGACGTATCATCTTTGATATAATTCATCTTACGAGAATCGGTTCCGTATTCGTAACCGAACGTAACATAGATATCATGGGGATAACCCCACCCCGCTACATTGGCTGTCTGAAAATAAATGCGCTTATCATAATTCTTATACACATTATACTTTTTCTTTGTCAGCGAGGTGTAGTCCCGATAGCTGCGCGTAGGCTCGTTTACGCCGAGAGCTAATTTTCCGTTGGTGTCGGCAGGTATCGTCAATTCCGAAGCATAGAGAGAGACATTCTGATCTGTACCGGAGTTATTCGTGATAGTGGTACAGAAATACTTCTTCTCAAAGCAGGGCACATAAGTTGTGGAATCATCAAGGTCAACGCTCAACCCCGCAGAATTGGTCACCGGGGTAGTATAGCTGTTGTTTGTACCGTCAGATGATGAAGCGGTCGATATGGTCACATCATATCCGTTATAACCGACATACTTATTTTTCGCGTTGAGCTTCATCATCTCGCCTTCCGCCTGAGATTCCTCTACGGACCCGGCAGCCGGATAAGGACGAGTGAACCATGAAGCAGTCGGAACACTGATACATATTAAGATCAAGACAACAGCGAGAATAATCGCTAAAGCAACTTTTGACTTTTTCATGGTTTCACCTCCTTAATTATGGTTTAATACAATGACCATGTTGCGGTCGAACCGTTCCAAGCTCCATCGGGAACAGTGAAGCAGTTCTTATCAGCCGGGATCGTCAAATCTCCGGTCTGATTCCACTTATTATCCCAGTTATTCGTCGTTTTACTGCCATCCATTCTGCAGAATATGACATTCGGGTAAGAAGCGGGAACGGTAACCTTGTAATAGTCGTTGCCTGCGGACGTCATGCTGTACCAAGCGTTGTCGTCACCGTAGACATAGGCTGCGAATCTTGCACTGTCTTGTGTCCAGTTGGAATTCGGTTTGAGATATAGCTCTCTATAAGTGATACTCCAAGATAATACCTTAGTACCAGGATTCCAAGTAAAGGAAACTGTAGTACCCTTGCAAGCAGGAACTCTCCACTTATAATATGGAGCGGGATTAGTAGAATCATCACCGGCTATGTAACTATTATAAACCGTACCTGCGGTACCGCTTCCAGCATTTGCAGAAGCAGGATGATAAGCCTTGCTTCCATCATAAATCGTTACAAACTGCTCAGAATTACCGGTGAATTTATAGCTCAATGTATACTCGCCGGTAGTACTGTTAAATGTAAACTTACGATCAGTGGAAGTTGTGGTGACATCACTACCGTTCAAATAACCAGTCAGGTAAATATTAAGAGTCTCGAACTTAGCATAATAGGTTACATCGTCATCACCCATTGTAAAGGTGTACGAAGCACTTGTGCTTGCCGCAGTACCTGTACCGTTTGAGTTGGTATACCAACCGACAAACTTATAACCCGCAGCGGGATTCGCTTTGATTGTAACAGAAGTGTTGTACTTAACGTCGGTCTTTTCAACAGATGTTGCGGCTGTTTCATTACCATACTGAACCGTGCTGCCGGTAGAACCGATCGTGTAAAGATTGACGGCGTGAGTATTCGCAGTAAAGCGGGCGTAATAGGTGGTCTCATAATTGGCGGAGTTCGCGGTGATGTTCACCGATTTAGTCGTACCGCTGGTCGTAACGCCTGTTAGCGCCGAACCGCCGGACTGTACGTTGAAGAAGCCGCTGAACGAGTATCCGCTATTCGTCAAGGTCTCTTTGAGCGTGACCGTAGCGTCCTTATCCACAATAATGGACTTTGACGTATTGGTACCGGTAGCGGTAGCGCCGGTAGAAGTAAGAGCCAGCGTCGCCGCATTACTTGAAGAGGAACCGTCGATATACTGCTTTAACGTGATCTTGCGGAGTTCTTTGAACTTCGCGTAGTAGGTCACTTCAGTACCTGCCGTCGCAGAGATGTTGAATTCGTTACTTGACAGACGGTTAGTACCCTCTGCGTCGGAATACCATCCTTCTAAAGCGTAAACCGCGTTGCCGTTCACAGTCTTTGGCGTTGCGGAGAGCTTGAGCCGCTTGCCTGACCAGCCGTGGAGCGTCGCATGATGCAGCGCATCAGCATTGGTTGAATTCGTCTGCTCCATCACATGGGTAGAGGTAGTTGTGCCGATATAGGTTGTAGCAGCAATCGAACCCATAGCGTCTTGATCCGCGGGTGAAGTAGTATAGGCAAGATTGATCTTGACAGGATCGACCCATGTGCCTGTACTCTTATTGCCGCTGATATCGCCGTCATATGCGCCGCCGCTGATGGTCTCTATAATATATGTCGGATCAACAGGATCTTTGGGTATCGTTGTATCTGCCGTCTTATTCCACAAACCAAGATTTTTCCAATCTCCACTCATATCGGAAGAGGTCAGATTAGGATTGCCACAACGGAAGAACAGCGTTTTTCGATAAGTTCCGTTATAATCAAAGGAGTAATGCTCTTCTTCATCAAGTGTCAACTTATAAAGACGATCCTCCGGTTTCACTCCGTTAACTGTAGGAGCGTCCCAACACCATGCATAAAACGTCTGATTCGTAACACCGCTGATATCCCACTCGGGAGTCGGGAGCAGGGTGACATGACGAGGCGTCAGATCTGACGTGATGCCAAAGTTCGAAATATCGATCGCTGTAGAGATATTGCTGCTCATGCTTGAGCCTTGCAGCCACAGGTTGATCGTAACGATCTTTGTCTCTTCCGCGGCAACTTCAAACAGCCTGTTGCCGCTGGACTGACCGGATTTCTTTCTATGCTGGTCAAACGTCTCAACAGTCGTCGCCTTTGTGCCGCCAGCCGTCGTATTAACGACAGCCGCGTTGCTCGCAGACAACGCATAGATCTTGGTGTTGCTGACCTCGTTGCCGTCTGCGTCAAGATGGGTGTTAGGGTCAGCGCCTTCTGAATATGCTGTGACCGATACTCGAATATCCGACCCTAAATTGCTGAAAGTAGGAACATCGGTAAAGAAGAAATCAGCGCTGTCATCGGTCTTGAGCTTAAAGGTAACACTGAAATATGCTGTGTTCTTATCGCTGACGGTACCTTTACGATAAGTAGAACCATATGTGGTAGCGGTAGCTTTCTTCGGGAAGAACATCGTCCTGCCGTCCGCGCTGGATGCGGGAGAAAGGTGCATATCGCCAGCCTGTTTAAAATACTTGCTCAAGTCGATCGTACCGGCTTTATTGCCGATCATCGCATGGGTAAACACATAAGAATCGACGATCGCTTCATCATTTTTATTTGTGATCTTGATAGAGGATACCGTCTCGACCCACGCGAAAGAAGCAACCATCAAAATCGCAATTACTTCAATGAGGATCACAATTGAAATAACCAGATTTTTAACTCTATCTTTACCTTTTAAGCCCTTTGAGAGCTTCTTGAAATAATTCAATTGTAACACCTCCTTTGAAATGATCTATGAACGATCCGTCATTTACATAAGCATTTTATTATTATCGTTATTTACATAATAGTTTGCGATACATCCACCGGCAACCATTTCGGAGGTTATCTTGAATGGCGGAGAAGCATCCCATGTTCTGTACTCACTGTTGATGCTGTTTTCAATGCTGAACTGCGTAATTTCATCGCCAACATCGAGTGTAACAGTTTTACTGAAGGAGTTTTCCCCTATGCGATTCAGCTCATACTTACCGCCGTTCGCAGTCTTGAAGTAAAGATGACTACCGTTGTTCTGAACGTTATTATTGATCCATGTCTGAATATTGGTGGAGACATTGACAGTGATCGAAGCTGTAGAACCGCTGCTGCCGCCACCGCCACCTGATTGTGTAGGCGCTTGCGTAGGAGCGGGAGTACCGCCGCCGGGTGAATAATCCCAGTAGCCTATACAAGGAGAAAGACGCTTTTTAGATTCGCTCGTGATGCTCCAGCCGTTACCGTGAACAGCTGTATACACGACAGAATTATATCTGTTACCGTCTCCGTCTGTTCTCTGTCGAGTAGAAGATTTAGTAAGAAAATCTTGTTTTCCATCAACATACCAGTCGGAGTTATCAGCGATATTTGAGCTGCTGATCATGTCACTGATTTTGGGGCTTGTATGCCATGCGTTATAGATTGTACCATGCGGATTGCCGGGTTTATCGGTAGCTTTGCTCAAACGATAGAACGAAATATTAGATACAGCTTTCTTAGGTATCTCGCAGGTCCATGTATAATTTTCTGTAGAAGACTTGGTCATAATAATAGTCTTCCAACGCTTCGGAGTTTCTTCTGAGAAAGGATCTTCATAAGAGCAAGCAATAATTGGGCTGTCGTTACTGACCCAGTGCTCCTGACCACCGGTATTATCAGGCTTTGTTCCGTCAATAAATTTAATTGTTTCCATCTCGGCGAAGTTACTCTCGATATCGATATCAATCGAAATCTTCTTGCCGATATACTTATCGCTGTTCCCCATCGTGCCTTCGAGCCAAACGACCAAAGTAACAGGCAGATTCTGACCGCCGGGGATCGTGAACAGCGGGTGCTTACCGTAATAATAGGAAGCAAAAGAATCCGCGTTCGTATGCTGTGTTGTAGGAACGCCGTTATCATCAATCAATGTGACCGCGTCGGAGTTTTCGACGTAATCGGTAACCTGCGCCGAGGGATCGATCACGATCGGAGTCTTGGCGCTGTCAAAGATAAACGCCAGACGGATCGGACAATCATCAGGCGGGAGTTTTTGACTTTGAGGAACACCGCTTGCGTTATAGTTAATCTCGAGCTGATCTTCATATACGCCGTTAACTTCCGTATTTACATTTCCGGATGTACCGTTGGAAACCTCGATCTTATAACTCTTTATGTAAACCGGAGTATTACCGGAGGTACCCTTTAATACAAAATCCTTGTAGATATAATGACCTTTCAAATCAGGACTATCAACATACCGCTGAGCTGTTTCATCGCCAAGAATCCTGTCACCGGCGTTTGCCTCACGGAAGAACATCTCAGACGTAGTAGTGGTGAATGAGGCGCCGAGCGGAAAATAGATATTTCTTCCATCTACGCTGGATGCTTCATCAATGATCGCATCATCGATATGGATGATATTGCCGACTGCTTTATCCTTATTGATACGCAGTGAGGAAGCTGACTGGAACTCTAACTCTTCAGAATGAATCTCCGCCGCTTGCCGCTCCCAGAACCACGCAAAAGTGGATGTAACACTCAGTATAATGACAAGGAAAAGTGAAACATATGATCTGGCGAGCCTTTTTCCGATTTTACCCCAGCCAAATGTTTTGACAGCCAGCGCTTTGAGAAAAGCTCTTACATTCATGATGTTTCACCTCCGTTTCATTTGTGTTGGTCTAATTTACGATTATTTTGCGTATCAATCCGAATTAATGATATCAAAGGAAAGATTCATGACAAACTTGCCTCCGACCATTTTTAAACGGGCTTCTGCGTCCTCGCCCTCCATCCAGAGATTGACACGCACATGGCCGTAATAATAGCCGTCGTCCGAGATTTCGTCGTTATTATCATCAACCGTCTGATTAAGGGTGACAAGGGACACGCCGTCATCACCGATATTGTAGTGATCTCTGAACTTATAATCATTGTAATCGCTGGCAACGACCTTGCCTTCGGCATTTGAGTCGCCGGAATTGATCACAGCAGACTGCTTGGCGGCAGTATAGTACGCATGATTGTTGGTGCCCTCGTTTGTAGTTGTAATTGCGTTTCCGTCAGAGGTAGCGTGGCCTTTTCCATTATAGCCGTTTCCTGAAAGACCTGTATACAGACGTTCATCGATGCCACTATACCAAACATTCGGAGCGGGAATCCACAGGACTTGGCGTTGATTGCTGGCATTCAGGATCGACAGTCTGACCGCGCCGATCGCAGCCGGCTTGATCGCTTCTTCATTTGCGTCATCGGTTACATCATAATACTCAGGTGTGGTACGAGAGAGATTTTCACCATTCACCGGCGTAATACTGGACTCATTTGTCAGCTGTACGCTGCGGTTCGGCGTTTTACAGCGAAAATACATATCAAACGACATATAGTTTTCGTTCGCCTCAGCCGTTTCGAAATCGATACTGGTATCAACATAAGCGATATTGCCAAACTGCATCAGCCTTGGAATATTGAAGGTTTTTCCGTCACTGGTTGTTTCACACAGGAAAAGATCTTCTAAAAATCTGAACTCCGCGTCGTCAGTATCCATCGTAAGCTCACCGATATGCCACGACTTTGGCTCATTCGGATGATTCGTGTTATAGTTAGTTATCCAAGTGTTAATGTCAGAATACTGGTCAACCTGAGTACCGTCGAGGTTGTTCTTAGCAGGTACTATAAAATACTCCAACGCTTCCGAAACTTTTGTTTTAGCTGTCATATAGTTTGCATCCGCGGTAGTCGTTTTAGAAAACCACGAAAAAGCTCCCACAATAGCAACGACTGCGAGCACTACCAAAATTATTAAATTTTTAGTAATTAATTTCCGAGTTTTTACCCTCAGTTCTTCGCTCTTTTTCATTGCAAACCTCTGTCAAATTGCTTTAGCGGAAAGCTCAGTGAATACACGGCAGATACAGTGGTAGGATCTTATCGTTTATTTATAATCGTTAGCTTCGGGAAGATTCAGCAACGCCTGAGGCTTATCATCAACCAGAACGCGCGCTTTCTTAACGAATTTCTTCGCTTTCTTGGTAGCTTCGGCAAGTTTCGCATCGTAATCCTTCCGGATCGCTTTCTTCTCGGCATTCAGGCGGATGGTGTACTTCTGATCATCCGTGAAGGTACACGCAGCGATCTTCTCACTCTCAAGGGATTCGATCTTCTGCTCATATTTCGCCTTGAGCTCAGCGATCTGATCCTCATACTTTGAACGGATTGCTTTGATCTCAGCCTGTTTCGTGAGCTCAGCAGTTTCAAGCTGTGCGTTCAAATCCGCTATCTGCTCGTCACGGAATCTCATGGCGGCGATCTGCGTCTGCAGGGAGTTGTTCAATGCAACGTTCTTGGTTTCGATCTGAGCGACCTGCTCGCGGGCGGACATAATATCACGTTTTGCCTGAGCTTCTACCGCGTCGACGCCGTCGATACGCTCACTCAATGCGGATTTTTCATCTCTAAGTGTGGAGATGATCGCGTCTTTCGCGGAGATCGTGTTGAGATGAACCCTGATCTGGTGCTCGAGTTCTTTCTTCTCGCTGTTCTTTTCTTCTATTGTATTATTGAGAGATTTCATTTCTCTCTCAAAGTTGGAATACTTTTCTACCGCGTCATCATAATCGCTTTTGAGCAGGTTATACTTGCCGGTGAGCTTCTCGTTCGCTGCGTTTGCGGCTGACAGGGACGCAGCCTTTGCGGCGATATCGTCAGACTGCTCGGCAATCGTGCGCTTGTTCTGATCGATCTCCATTTTCAGATCGGAGTTCTCAGCGCTTAAGCTGCCGACGGTATTGGTCAGCGTACCGACCTGTGTATTCAACTTGCCGATCTCGCCCTGCTGTTCAGCGATAGTCGCGTCACGCTCAGCAATCGTCTGCTTCTGCTCGGCGATAATGCCGTTAAGCTCTTCGATACGCGTCTTCAAGCCAACGATCTCTGCATTGAGCTGTTCAATATGGACGTTAAGCTCGGCGATCTTGCCTTCGAGAGCGGAGATGGTAGCCAAATGCGCCGCTACCAGAGCCTCTAACTCGCGAATTTTTGCTTCAAGCTCTGCGATCTTTGCTTCGAGCTCTGCAATATGTGCCTTGAGTTCTTCGACCTCTTTCTCGAGATCCATGATGCGGATCTGCGCCTTGCGGAGTTCTTCGCGTGTATTCTCGAGTTCTTTCTTTAACGCAGCAATAACAGATTCCAGTTCCTTGATCTTGATATTGCGGATACGGATCTGCTCTTTTGCCTGCTCAAGTTCAGCCGTCAGCTTGGAGATAATGGCCTCGCGCTCACGGACTTCCTTTAAGCGGAGTGCCATCTCCTCGCGGCGTACCTCGTAGATTTTATTTTCGATATAGCGCTGCATTTCCTCCTCAGGCTTATTTGCCTCGGCGGCGCGGCGCTCATTTTCCGCCTCATACTCAGCGTGTAACTTCTCACGCAAAGCAGTATTGGTGCTGATCGTAGCGACGAAATGCTGGAATGCCATGACATCGTACATATCCTTCTGGACTTCCTTGGGCATTTCGCCTTCGAACACGTTCTTTTCCAGAACGTAGCCGGATTTGCGATAGCCTTCGATAAACACCCACAGATCATAACACTGTTTGAAAGCGGGATCCTGCTTGATGCAGTTGGTTTTATTAATGGGAGACTTGACCGCGATACAGCCCTTGAGCGACTTGATCAGCTCAGTGCCGACAAAATCATCCAGCTTCATGCGGATACGCTCGATACGCTCATAGTCGGTCAGACCGGAAAGATCCTCGTCGCGGTCGACCTTGTCGCGTTCATGCTTTTCAGCGTGATGATCAAGATTAAAGCCGAACATCTGATTATCGACACGGATCTCACGATCCATATGTATCTTACTGGAAGAATCGTTAGGAGCGTCCTGCAGTGCGCGGAAACGCTGCTCGACAAACGCGATCGTCTTAAAAATCAAAGTGTGGAGAAAACGGTTTTCATAGGTTGCGAAGCTGTCCTCGCGGTGCGTGTTCAGCAGTCGCTCGGGAATAACGCTGCCGTCAGGCTCGATCGCCATAATCAAGTTAGCGTGTTGGGTCAAATGCTGAACTGCGTCCTTACCAACCTGCTTGACCTTATCGATACGGTCGACCTCTTTGTGCTCTTCGATAAATTTGCGCTGTTCCTCGATCGCTTTCTCGATATAGGGCAGCTTGCCCTCGATCATCTCGACCCATTCCATGTCGATAACACGGTTATACGCGTTACCTGAGAGCTCATCGTTGCCTTTATCGGCATCCGCCATGGCAGAAATCAGATATTCGCGCGCATAGTCGCCGTCAAGGGTATCTTTCATTTCGGCATATGCTCGATAGTATCGGCTGTAATCAATCATGGGGCTCACTCCTTTATGTCAGGATCGGTTGATATGTTAATCGGTTGAGATTGCCACGGCTCTAATGAGCCTCGCAATGACAATTGGTATAGTTATCAGGTCATCTTCTGGAGCATACGGACATACTCTTTACATTCGTTCATGTTCTCACGTCCGAAGAGCTGATCGAGCTGCTGGACAAGATCGTCGATCTCGTCGCGGATATAAGAGATATTCAGTGCTTCAAACTTACGGAATACCTTCTTGCACAGCGCGTAGTCGATACCGTCGATCTCAGTACCGCCGCAGCCAACGAAAGCGGGTACGAAGGAGTTGATCTGTTTCATGACACGGTTACCGAAAGCGACACGGAAATGCTCGATAACATAGTCGTCGAGGATCTCGATCTTCTTCAGATTCTCTTCGCTGATGGGGTTAGCCGCTACAGCATCTTCAAGCAGCTTTGTAAAGTGTCTGTAGTTGATATGACACGGCGGTGTGTCGGGGGCGTCGAACGGCTTACCCTTGGTGTTGATATCGATGGGCATCGCACGGTCGTAAACCTTATCGGTGATAGCGAAGGTGGAGTCGTCGTTGTTCGCGGTACCGACGTACCAGATGTTGTCGGGGATGGTCAGCTTGCCATGATCGAGGTGCTTCGGATCATCCGGCCACGGAGCCGCTACGATCTCTACGATCCACTCGTCGTGAGCGGGCATTTCGAGGATGGACAGCATCTCAGCGAAGTAATACTCGACACGGGCGATGTTCATCTCATCGAGGATGACAACGTAGACGTTTTCGTTATAGGAAGCTTCGTACAGAGCACGGAGCAGTTCAGTTTCGTTATATCTCTTGGTAAATTCGTTGTAGTAGCCGAACAGCTCGGTACGGTCACGCCAGGAAGGCTGTACGGAAGCGATAACGGCGGGGTTGCAGACATATTTACCAAATGCGTAAGGCAGTGAGGTTTTACCGGTACCGGAGATACCTTGCAGGATTGTCAGACGACCGGAAGCAAAGCCTGCGACAAAGCAGCGGAGCAGCTTGATCTCATACCAGTAATGCATTCTCGAACAAGCAAAGTTGCGGAAATTGGTAACGAATTCGGGAAGAGTGACGTCCCAATCGTAGGGCTCGGGCTCGTAATCCGCCCACTCTTCGTCGATGGTGACCAGCTTGTTGAAGCGGCCGGTAGCCTCTTCTTCCTCTTCGCCCTCGGCGTTGAGCGTCTCGAGCTCTTCGCCTGTCAGCTCCGCGATCTCGTTCGGGTTCAGACCGATCTGAGAAACCTTCATAGAGAGGATCTTATCCTTCTCGAGATTCAGACGCATAACTTCTTTATTCAGCGCGTTGACTTCATTGACGAGGTCATTGGTATCCTGAGCCTTCTTCTTGAACTTCGTGAGTTTCATGATACCCTTCACGATGAAGAAGATGATCAAGCCGAATACAGCGGCGAGCAGCAGCATGGCTACGATCGCGATGACCCACGCGACGCCCTTACCGAGTTCACCCTGACCGGTGAAATTTTGGATGATATCGTAGTAAGCTTTGAAATTAAAAGCCTGCAGCATATCGACGATTCCCTTGAAGAAAGAGCCGAAGAACTGCTTTAAAAACTCGAATAAGAATTTAAAGATAGTATCCATACTGTTCTACTCCTTGATGCTTATTTATTTCAATTGGATTATATACATAGGTATGAGCGCATACACCAAGCCTTCCCCTTGAGGGGAAGGTGTCGCCGACAACTTGTTGACGGTGACGGATGAGGTGGAAACATTTCAGTTTCGACCCGTGCATTGATGAATCGGAGGGGCTTCCACCTCATCCGCTTCACTTCGTTCAGCACCTTCCCCTCAAGGGGAAGGCTGAAATTACAGCTCCTCGTCAGCAACATTAAAGAACCACATCAGCTTGACATATCCGCCGCGGATGACGTCCAGACACTCAGGATCTTCGCCTTCGATCCACATGACGATCGTGTACTTATCGGTCGCGCCGGGTTCAAGGCCGTCGATCTCGGTATTGAATACCGTCTTGCTGTCGACAAAGGGCTGGATCTCGATCGCTTCATCGGTATGAGCGACAAGCTCCTTGTTCTGGGGCTTGTCAGCCGCCGCCTCGATCTCTTCTTTGGTAGGCGGTGTGTAATTCTCGGGAATATCCTTTTTGAATATCTGTTCAAATGCTTCGGGCTTGCCGTCAGAGGAGGTCAAGCCTCGGTTTTCCTTTGCGAACACCTCAGGCTCGCCGTTCTTATAAATCATCACGCGACAGGCTTCGTCAGCGTCCTTAGCCGCCTTGACCGCCTGAAGCTGGCTTTGATAAGTCAGTGTCTCTTTACCGTTGTTTGTCAAGAAGAAAGTATATGCGAGATAGTTTCTGCCGTTATGAGAACCGGTCGCCTCAAGGTCGAGGGTCGCGGGCAGCCAGTCATATGTAATGTTGGTGACTTCTTTTACCATATTAGCGCTCAGCTTGAAAGTAGCGCCGCTGTCTTCACCGTCACTAAGCGTTGCAGGATCCTTTTCAGAAATGGAAATACCCTTTTTCGCCGCGTCGGAGTCAACAGTGATGACCAGATCACCGATCGTAGTCAAAAGCCACGTCATGATCCAGATCAGGAACAAAACAAGCACGAGCGATACCAGCGCGATACCGGCTCGGCGCTTCCATCTGACCTGAGAAGCGAGATCTCTCGCGTCGCGTTTCGCGCGGTTACGCTGAAAAATACCCTCTTTTTGGCGCTGTAACTGGACGTCTTTTTCACCCTTTACTTCTAACCGTTCGAGCTGTTCAGGAGAGAAAGGCTCTTCGATGTTTTTCGGTTTTCTGCTCAATTACAACAGCTCCTTTGTCTGGATTTAGCTCCCTTTATTCAGGGAAACTGTATCATTCTTCGGAATTATCGGGATTCTCGGAACTCTCGATCTTTTCGTTATTGTCGGAATCCATCGTTTCCGGATCCTGCTTTTGTGACTCCATATACTGTTTGAGCTGTTCAAGCTGTTCGGGAGTCAGCATTTTTGAAAGATCCGAGCCTTTGTTATCGCTCGCCTGCTGTTCGGAGAGAGCCGCGGCGACAGCCGCCTTGACAGCCTCTTCCTTTTCTTCGTCTGCTTTGGCTTTTTTATAATTCATCGCGTTCATGACTACACGGATCAGCTCATACATAAAGAAGATGATCATCGGGAGAAGGACGACCAGGAAGAAGCCCTTCTGGCTCTGGAGGAAGTCAAGAACCGAACCTACGCCCTTTATGATCTTTCCCTCATAACCCTTGGTATAGTACACGGAGCGAATATCCATCGCGCTGATATAATACTCGGGCGCGGACTGGTCGGGTACGGAGGCGAACATGACGTTATCGCCCTTTGTCTGATATCTGACCGTTCCGTTCGCGTCGGTTATTTTATCCACGATTCTATGGACGATCAACATCTTATTTCCTGATTCGTCTTTCGTTTCAAAGGTAACGATATCTCCCAGATCATATTCGACACCGAACTCGTTGACCTCTTTAGCAATCATCAGGTCGCCTTTGGCAAAATCGCCGGAAGGGTATTCAGAAGAGCCGCCCTTCATTGAATCAGACTGGATAGGCTGGACGGTATTGCCGAAAAATGAGGAAATGCCGTTCGCTCTTGACGTCAGCGCCATGGCGGCAATAATCAAAGATACGATCAACACGATCACGATCATGATATTGATCAGCGTATTCAGTATCTTCATGAATACTTTCTTTCCCTTAGACTGGGGTCTGTTCTGCGTTTTTTCGTTCTCCATTTACCTTTCTCCAAATCATAAATTATTTCTTATAGCAATAATCTCTATATATCTTAAATATATCGGGATATGCACAGATTAGTGCTATTGAAGCGGTTAGACCGCCTTCCCGCATTAACTATCGGATAAGGAATCATAGGGGCGTGATGGGCGAAACTGCCGTTCCGCCCCTACACTCCATTTTCGCATAGTTCAAAACGTTTTGATCTCTGCCCCAAAGGAGCGAGAGACGAATGGACTGACTACTATAGGGGATCGCTCAAAGCTAAATACTTTTACTTAATACAGAATCATTATTCATTTTTCAATCTTAAGTTTTCAGTATTCATTTCTTCCCCTCCTCCTTGTCAGACCGGAGGAGGCAAATCTTAACGACTCTTTACAAGCACTATCGAACGTCCGACGGCCGTCGCCGCGGGGCGACCGACCGCTCATACAGAGCCGGGTTTTATCAGAAACAAGTACAAATCCCTCGCGGGAAATGTCCTATGCGGCGCGGGCGTGTGTTTGCCACCCGCGCCGCCGTTTATGATAATTTAACAGAGAAATCTCTTATACGGTGTTTAAAGCTTAAACGTCAGTAAAGAATAGCCTCAAATAAGTTAATCAGTAATAATACGCTGATTATGCAGTCTTAGCTACGTTGAAGGTGATATTGAAGTTACCGCCTGCGTAAGCATCCTTACAATCGAAGTCGGTACCCTCGAAGTAAACGTATACATCATAACCGTAAACTGCATCCTTGGTCAGGGTGCCCAGAGACTGAGGGGTACCCATAGGACCGGTAACAACGGAGTTCGCAGTCTGACCGTCCTCAGTCCAACCAGCGGTTTCCTTGGAACGGTCGTTGCCATCGCCGAAGATGATCTGATTACCTTTAGCGGTAACGTCCTTAGAACCGGCATTTCTGGGGATCAGCGCTACGCGGATGTAGTTGGAGCCGAGGGTGTTGGAATCGTCAGCATAGGTAACAGCAGTGTTGATGGTAGCAGCGGTATTCTCACCGGTGTTCATGATGTACAGAGTGGTGTACTTCACATAAGAACCGTTGGACTTGATGTTGGAAGATACATCAGTATAGGTGTTGGTGGTGTTGTAGCCCTGGTTGTAAACTTCAGCCTTAACATTGTTCCAAGTACTGAAGTCCTTGGTGGTAACAGGCTCCATAGCAGCGGCGCCGTTGGTGGTACCGGCAGCGGTGTTCTGGGTGAAGGTCAGGGTCTGAGCCCAGGAATGAGCCAGCGCGGTATCAGCAGTGTTGTACTCGTTGAGCAGGATGTTGGAAGCCTTGTTGGTCTTCGCGGTCATGCTGCTAGCGGATGCGGTATTGGTGGTCGAGAACCATGCGAATGTCGCGGAACCAAGAGCTACGAGAGCTACGAGGAGCATCGCAACGGAAGAGAGTAACGCTCTCTTTCTGAATTTTGTGTTTGTCATGAGAATTCCTCCTTAATAATTATTGTTGTCCCAAACACGAGGACAGATTTACTATTCAATCAGGCGTTTGCCGCCTGTCTAAACCGTATGAAGATCAACCGAACGCGGCGTTGTTTTCATCCGTTCCGCCGAAGAGCATCTCAAAGGTGACGTTGGCGTCCTGTACGTCGTTATCACACTCGGGATCGTTACCCTCTGCCCAGATACGGAAGGTGATCTGCTTGGGGGTGAGCTTGTCGAGCTTGAAGAGGCGGGTATCGTTGCTAAAGGTCTGGCCAACGTCAAAGGTGGTCTGACCGTTGACGGGAGTGCCTCGGTTAGGCTCCCAGATGGCGGCTGAGCCGCTGTCCTCATAGGAAACGCGGACAGCCTTTGTAACATCCGCCTTGGCGCCGGTCTCGGTGGTGGTACATCTAGTGGTAGCGTCTTTTCCCTCTACCTGAGCGGTCTGACCGGAGAGGTGGACCCACATATCGGCAGTAGAGATAAACCATACCTTGAATTCAATATAAGTAGTAGCGTTCGCGTTGCGGGAGTTGCCTGTCTGACCGGTGAAGGTGATACCGTTGGTGGTGGTGACGGGATCCATCAGCTGCTGGTCGAGGGTGGGCGCGTTCTGCGCTCTGAGCGAAGTGTTAACCATTTCGTTTGTGAGCGTCTTTTTCCACAGACTGACGTCAGTGCCGCGGTTCTCGATATCGAGATATAATTCGGGAGCTGTGGAGATCTTAAGATTGATATCGTTGACAGCCGCAAAATTGGACAGCGTAAACCATGCCAGCGTCGCTGTGATCAAAACAAGCATAGCAATAATGCTCAAGAGGAAGGTGAATTTCCGCTTGACTCGCGCCTGTGCTTTCTTCAATTTTTCGAGCTCTTGCCGCAGCTCTAATATTGTCTTATCTTCCATACAACTCACCATCTAAACACTACATATTGTGGGCGTACAAAACGGATACTCGGTAATGGCCTGTTAATCCTACTTTAAAGCATAATAATCTGCAAATAATTATATCCCAAATATTGTGAAAAATCAACAAGCATTTTTCACACGCATCCAAAAAACTCTTCGTTTTGACTAAGAAAAACTATCTGTTGTTAGTTTTATACTTATTTTAATTTGTGATTTTGTGAGATTTGACGGTCGATTAAGCACAATCCCTAAAATCAATAATCAATTTTTGTACATCGATACAATCTGTTGTTACCGCTGTATTAACACTATGTAAAGCAAATGTGACTATTTCCGTTCAAAACGCAAGCAAAAAGGCTGCCGCAACAGTGCGACAGCCCTTATGCCTTTGTCGTTATTTATTCATTTGTTCCACTCTCGGGATCATATCCCCAATAAGTTTTCAAGTTCCTTCCAAAGCGGAAGATTCCTGAGCATATTGTAGATCACCGTATGCGTTTTGATATCCTCGGCAAAGCTGATCAATCTGCCGCGCAGCTCGCTGAACCTTTCGCTTTCTGCTTCAAGCTCCTTCCTGCGGGAATCAACTCGCTCCCGCAGCTTACGCTTCGTCATCATCCAGATTCACCCCCAACTCGCCGAGCATAGCGAGGGTATCGCTCAATGTCAGCTCTTCCCCGTCCTCGATCGGGACGTCGGTCTCTGTGTAGGTAAAGCCGCTGTCCTCCATGTCGATCGCCTCATTGTACATTTCTTCGGTACCGTCCTTGCGGATCATCATACCGACGTCAGAGTATGTGCGATACAGCTTCTTACCGTCCTCACGGGTTTGATCATACTCAACTTTCAGCATATTTGCCTCCTATCTGCATTTTAGAAGCGAGAGCACTCCAGTTGGTAGCTGACTGAAACGCCGAGAGCATCGCCGCGTTCCTGACATAAAACACCGCGTCATCCGAAATTGAAAAAAAAGTATTTGTCTCTACAACAGGTACCGTTGTCAATGCTGAGAGATCGATGCTTTTTAAGTAATTATTGTTTACAAATGCAGCCGATTTGAGTTTTTGTATCGAGGGCGACAAAGCGACGAATTGCAGAATAGGGTTGTTTCTAAAAACAAAACTATTAATCTCCGTTACGCTTTGGGGTATAGAGACCGTATGTAATCGGTCGTAGGAAAAAGCGGAATCGTCCAGCCCCCATAATGTTCCTCCGGGAAACGCTACCGTATGCAATGATTTGGAATCGGCAAACGCATAGGTGCGGATAGCTTCTACCGATGCGGGAATCACCACCGCCGGAAGCGAATTGCATCCGTAAAATGCGTTGCTTTCGATCTGAGTAATCCCTTCCGGAATGGTTATCAAACGAAGCAAGTGGCACTCATTGCAACACGACGCTTTGATTTTTGATCGCACTCCGAATTCCGCTTTGCTCAGTCTTTGTCTTATTATATTTGAAGGCGTTTTAAGCATAAAATAATTATTACTGTCCGCGCAAACTGTATATCTGCCACAGCCAGCATAAATATGCTCTGCAGGAGAGGTTGTATAAACCCCGGACGTACCGTCACCCCAATCGATAGAAATTTCCCAGCCCGTTCCCTCATAAAACGGAATTGACAGAGTCAGATCATCGCCTTCATACAAATCAAAAGTGAGATGTGTTTTGCCGTCGGACGGAACGCGTACAGCGCCGACCGTCAGCGGAAAACCATATGCCAGGATCTCCGAAAGCGTCCAGTTCCAGCCCTGATATGTATATCCTTCTCTTGTCGGCAGCTGTGGCAGTGAGGACAGAGATTGTATCTCCGATTCGGTATAGCTATATAATCTTGTACCGTCCACATCAATAAAATTGACATATTTCGGTTCAGCCTCAGTATCGCTGCCCTGTGAAATACTGTCGATCGTTTCCGCCAGATTAGCGCTGTTCTGAGCTGTCGGCATAATCGCGCCTTTGCCGTCACAAGCTGTATATGCAGCGGCTATGTTATTCATTATTCTATGAACTTCACTTACAATACTCAAATATAATCATTCCCTTCAATTAGATATATATAAATTTCGGTTGCATAAAACTATGCAGGCCCCCTCCATCTATGCCGAGATATATATAATAGTTGCATAAAAGTATGCAACTAAGAAATGAAAAGAAGAACATTTTTCAAAAAAGACTTGATTTTTTTCGCAGAATTGTATATAATAGTTGAGCAATTGAAAATGAACATTCAATTTGACCACATGTAGAGTTGTCCGAGTGGCCGAAGGAGCAGCACTGGAAATGCTGTGTACCTTTCTGGTACCGAGGGTTCAAATCCCTCACTCTACGCCATATAACAATGGGGCTGTCGCACTAAGACATCCCTAAAACTAGACCGGGCAGCCCAAAAGGGTTGCCCGGTCAGTGCTTTCATAGTATAATTTAATTGCCAAAGAAAACCACACAGAAAGCAAGGTAATTATACAATGATGAGAAACAGAAATCAACTGGTTTTACCAATAAATTATGAAGTAATAATCGACGAGAACGACGCGGTATGGAAATTGGTGGAAATTAGCGACAAGTTGGATTACACACGGTTGTATGATGAATATCTCAGACACTGGCGCGCCATAGATCCCGCCGTCATGTTTGAAATACTGGTATTCGCGTACATGAACCATATCTATTCCAGTCGGGCAATCGAGCAAGCTTGTAAAACAGACATAAGGTTTATGTGGCTGCCGCAGGGAGAGTCCGCGCCCGATCACGCTACTATCGCGCGTTTTCAGAATGAGCGGCTGACAGACATCATAGAAGATTTGTTTGTTCAGCTGGTCATGAAGCTGCATGAGCTTGGGGAGATCAAGTTCAATAACATCTTCATCGACGGTACAAAGATAGAAGCAAACGCGAATAGATATACCTTCGTCTGGGCGAAGACAGTCGAAAAGAATCTGCAAAAGCTCAATGCAAAGATCAATCAGGAGTTACCGGAACTATGTGAAAAGTATGGATTGTCCGAAACAGCGTCATTAGTAGATGTAGTAGACTTTCTGCTCAAAGCAAGGGACTTGTTGGGAATACAATTTGCCTATGGTAAAGGGAAACGCAAAACAGAGATTCAAAGGGACTATGACCGTATTTATGACTACTTGGAAAGGATAGAGAAATACCACGAAAGCCAAGTAATCCTCGGCACAAGAAACAGCTATTCCAAAACCGACCTTGACGCAACCTTTATGAGGATGAAAGAGGATCATATGAGAAACGGTCAGCTAAAACCTGCCTACAATGTGCAGATCGGAGTAGAAAGCGAATACATCGTCGGAGTAGGTTTGTATTCTAATCCGACAGATACAACAACACTCATACCGTTCTTAGAACGTCTGAGAAATAACATCGGAAGAAAATATACAAACATCATAGCCGACGCGGGATATGCAAGCGAGGAGAATTACACTTATCTGGAAGAGAATGAACAGAACGCGTACATCAAGTCTGCCGACTATGAGATCCGCAAAACGAAGAAATACAAAAAGAATATTTACCGCGTTGAAAACCTCAGTTATGATGAGATCGGAGATTACTTTACTTGCCCAAACGGCAAAAGGCTGAATCACGCCTATGACGGTAAAAGGAAAACAGAGAACGGTTATGAGGTCGTAAAGAGCTATTACATCTGTGAAAGCTGCGAGGGTTGTCCTTACCGAGAGAAGTGCTACAAAGGCAAGTATGAAAACAGAAAGATTTCCTTCTCCAAGACAATGGCAAGACAAAAAGCGCAAGCCACAGAGAGGATTACCGCCGACGAGGGAAACATACTGCGGCAGAATCGCTCCATACAAGTTGAGGGGGCTTTTGGGATCGTCAAGCAAGACAGAGATTTCAGACGCTTCTTGACCAGAGGTAAGGCAAAGACTGAAACACAATTTTTCCTGATCGCTTTTTCCTTCAACATCAATAAACTGCATAACCGAACGATCTACAAACGTTTAGGCTTGGAATTATTTAATCAGGAGGCTGCGTAAACCGAAAAGTTTTCAACATGGAAACCAAAAGAGAGCGTTTTTCAACGCCCTCTGATTCACTGCGATTGCATATTGCTAATGTTATGATGATAAACAATGTTAGAGATTCAATAAATAGGGCTGCCGCAAAGCTTTCCGTTTTGCGACAGCCCCATTGTTATTTTACACTACAGCGTAGAGTGAGGGATTTGAAGGCGAGCGTGTCAAGATGTGCGCAGATCGGGCTTATCGTACTGCTGTATGCTCCTAAGACGATCTCCATACAGCCGTACAAGAAACATACTCACTCTACGCCATAGTAATAACACCTGTCCCCTCGGGGTGCAGGTGTTTTACTTTTTATCAGCGTCGAGTGAGGGATTTGAAGGGAAGCTGCTTTTTCGTCGCTTTTCTGACATTATTATAATAGGATCACTCCATCCCTTCGATCCAGCCCGCGATGTCGGACGAGCTGCTCAGGCGCGCGCCCTCGAGCCAGTTGCCGCTGCCCGCGTTCGCGGCGAGGTTCGCGCCGCTTGCGCCGATACCCGAACCGCCCGAGGTGCAAAACGGGATCATCGTCTTGCCGCTGAAATCATAGCTCTCAACAAAGGTATCCATGATGCGCGGTTCCTCGCCCCACCAGATGGGATATCCGATATAGATGGTGCTGTAGCCGTCGAGCGAGATCGTTTCGCTGCCGATCACGGGACGGACGGATTTATCGTTTTGCTCAAGGGTCGTGCGGCTGTTCTGATCGTTCCAGTTCAGATCGTCCTCCGTGTAGGTCTGCGCGGCGAGGATCTCGTAAGTGTCCGCGCCTGTAACGGACGCGATCTGTTCCGCAACGCCCTTCGTCGTGCCTGTCGCAGAGAAATAGACCACCAGAACCGTATTCCCTGCAGGTGCGGAATCAGCAGCAGTTTGTGTTGAAGCCTGCTTATCCGCGGTCGTTGCGGTCTGCTCAGCTTCAGCCGCTTTCGTTTCGGCAGTAGTCGCTGTCTGCGCCTGTGTTTCACCGGTTGCGGGCTTACTGCCGCAGGCGGCAAAGGTCAGCATGAAAACAATCAGCATTACCATCGCCGTCAATCTCATCATTCTTGTGTTTTTCATCAATAATACCTCCTATTTGATCTTTTGATCGCCTGTTGACCAGACGTGCTTTTCTTTTGCGTTTTCACGCTTGTTCTGCGCCATCACGCCCGCGAGCGGGTGCGGTACATACGGCTCTTCTAAATAGGCGATCTCCTCATCGCTGAGCGCCAGCTCGACCGCCTTTGCCGCGCCCTCGATGTGGTGGAGCTTTGTCGCGCCGACGACAGGGGACGTCACCTTTGTCAATAGCCACGCGAGCGAGATCTCCGTCATAGTCACATTGTGCTTTTCGGAAAGCTCCGCGACGCGGTCGATGATCAAGCTGTCCTGCTGAGTGGTCGCGTCATATTTGAACTTAGCGTACACGTCCTCGGCGGCGCGCTTGGTGCCGCTCTCCCCCGTTCTGCGGGACAGCCTGCCGCTTGCCAGAGCGCTGTAGGGAGTCAGGGCGATATTTTCTTCATGACAGTAGGGCGCCATCTCGCGCTCTTCCTCACGGAAAATGAGATTATAGTGTCCCTGAACGGATACGAATTTCGCAAAGCCCTCTCTATCGGCGATAGCGTTCGCTTTGGCGAGCTGCCACGCAAAGCAGTTGGAGATACCGATGTATCGTGCTTTGCCCGCTTTGATGACGCGGTTCAGCCCGTCGAGGATATCCTCGATCGGAGTGTTCCAGTCCCACATATGATAAATGTATAAGTCAACGTGATCCATGCCGAGATTCGAAAGGCTTTTGTTGATCATGCTCTCGATATGCTGTTGTCCCGTGATACCGTCCTCGATCTCCTGCGCCGTTCGCGGCAGGAACTTTGTCGCAACAACAACGTCATCGCGTTTCGCGAAATCACGCAGCGCGCGACCGACATACTGCTCGCTGGTGCCGCTCTGGTATGCGATGGCGGTATCGTAAAAATTCACGCCCAGCTCCAGACCGCGCTTGATGATCTCTCTTGTATGCTCCTCGTCTATCGTCCAGCTATGCTGACCTCTCGACGGATCGCCGAAGCCCATGCAGCCCATGCAGATACGGGACACATTCAGATCTGAATTACCTAATTTTGTATATAGCATCTTTCATCACCCTAACAGTTTCTTAGCACAGGAATAAGCAAGGTCGCGGATCGAATAAAAAACATATCCGACCTTTGCCTTATCCATCGCGTGCTTTTGCTTCTCAGTCACGACCGTGTACGGATAGATGCCGTAGATAAACGGAAAGAACGCGTACAGAAATTCTCTGCGTGCCTCTTCGTCCATCTCGGGGCAGAATTTTTGCAGAAGCCTGTCCACCGTCTTCAGCGAATTACCGTAAGCGACCTTGAACTCACACAGGCGCTCCTCGCGGCTGTTCTCCTCCATATCATAATGATTCATGCTCATGAGCTTTAAGAGCAGCTCCCGCTTTTCAAGCGACAAAGCCAGCGCCTGAGCGATTTCGTCCTTTGTCATGGAATCGGTCGTATTGATGGTATTCTCCAGATCCGCGACCCACAGCTCATATTCCCTTTGCAGGATCGCGAGGAAGATCTCTTCCTTTGTTTCAAAATAATTGTAGATAGAAGCGCGGGAGAAGGTCGTGTACGCCGCGATCTTCATGATCGTAATATCCTTGAAGCTCACATCCCGATACAGCGTTTTGCACGCGGATATGATCTCTTCCTTGCGAGCGTTGGTCAGCTCGGGAGAACCCTTGGGCATAGTATCACCTGTTTGCATTATTCTGACACAGTGTCAGTAAATATACTATACACTTATTCTGACATAATGTCAATATACTTTCCGATTTTTCCTCTCAGTTGCATAAAATCATGCAACTTATCCCATTATCTCGTCATAAGTGGAGGGGTATCACAACAAAGGAATGATGTTTTGAGATTCATGTATGATATATGCTTTTCCGTTCACGCGGGAGTGACAGACAATGAGCGCTGAATGGATACCGATCGTCACGGCGGCGATATCGGGACTGTCCGCCGCTGTTGCCGCGATCACGGTCGCCGTGGTGCAATCGCGCGCCCAGCATAATCAGGTACTTGCCGAAATGGACAAGCGCGACGCGTTGCAGGCACAGCGGATCGAACAGCTCGAGCTCAAGATGGACAAACACAACCGACTGATCGAGCGCACCTACGCGCTGGAGCAGAAAACGGCTGTCCTCTCGGAGCAATTCTCTGTCACCAGCCACAGGATCACCGATCTGGAAAACCGAATATAACAAAGGAGCGCTCCGCCTTGGGCGCTCTTTTTTGTGAAATGTTTCAATTCATGATTGTATCTTCTGAAAAAAAGTGATATAATGTAAAATAATTTATAATAGGGTCAATATGTGAAGCTATCAGGCTTGCGTTTTGTTCGCCCTATTTCATAAGGAGCAAGGATATGAAGAAAAACAAAACCCAGAAAGTCCCTGTCAACCGCGTCGAAGCGGCGCCCGACGTCGGACTTTCTAAGGAGCAAGTTGACGAAAGGGTCAAAAAGGGGCATGTCAATATCGCGACAGACCCCAACAAGAAAACGACGGGCAAGATCATCGCGGGCAACCTGTTCACGTTCTTCAACATCGTTCTGTTCACGATCGCCGCTGTTTTCATCGCTTTCACCATCTATCTGACGTCCATCGGGCGTTCGGATATCGTCGATAAGTACTTCGGCTTTTCAAAGTTCATCTTCCTGATCCCCGCGATCATGAACGTCGCGATGGGCTCTTATCAGGAGATCAGCAGCATGAAGGTCATCGAAAAGCTGCGCATCGTCACAGGCACCAAAAGTAAGGTAGTCCGCGGCGGCGAGGTCAAGGCGATTGAGTCCGAAGAGATCGTCCTCGATGATATCGTCGCGCTGTCAGCGGGCGATCAGGCTACCGCCGACCTCATCGTCCTGACGGGCGAGGTCGAGGTGGACGAATCCATGCTGACCGGTGAATCGGATCACATCAAGAAGCATGCGGGAGATACCATTCTCTCAGGCTCCTCCGTGATCGTCGGCTCAGCAAGATGCCGCGCCGATAAGGTCGGCGACGATACCTACGCCGCTGAGCTGACCCAGAAGGTCAAGAGCACCTCAGGTCACAAGTCCGAGCTGATGAGCTCCATCATGAGCATCATCAAGGTGCTGACCGTGTGCCTGCTGTTCGTCGTCGTCACCGCCACCATCACCCTGTGCGTCAAGATCCACGCCACAGGCAGCAACGCCGCTATCTGGAACGGCTTACAGCTCTCGCTGAAAGATCCTGTTTCATGGTCGCTGATCTTCCTGACAGACGGCATGTTCGGTATCGGTATGATCCCCTCGGGTCTGGTGCTGACCACCTCTGTCGCGCTGATGGTCTCCATCGCAGGACTGACAAAGAAGCAGACCCTGATCCAGGAGCTGTATTCTCTCGAAAACCTCTCGCGCGTCGACGTTATCTGTCTGGACAAAACAGGTACGCTGACCGACGGCACCATGTCCGTATCCGAAGTCAAGGCTTTCATCCCCGAAGAGGAAGTCAAGCGCCATATGCGCGTGCTGATCGGCTCCGCGGGCGAGAGAAACGCCACCTCGGAAGCGATCTATCAATATTACGGCGCGGAAGAGAATCCGCAGTTCAAAGAAGCGATCCCCTTCTCGAGCGCCAACAAATACTCGGGTCTTGTCTATAACGACGGCAAGAAGCTCCTGATGGGCGCTCCCGAATATCTCCTGCCCGAGAGCGACGAACGCCTGTCCTACGTCGTTGAACGCGCAGAGGACGGCAACCGCGTCATCGCCGTCACCCTCGACGGCGAGCTGATCGCCTTTATCTCCATCGAAGATCATATCCGCGAGACCGCGGCTGATACGCTGAAATTCTTCCGTGAAAACGGCGTGACCGTCAAGGTCATCTCGGGCGACAACCCGCTGACCGTCAGCAAGATCGCCCAGAAGTGCGGTATCGCCTATGCCGACCGCTACATTTCCTTAGCAGGCGTACCGCTCGAGGATATCCCCTCTATCGCGGAGAATTACACGGTATTCGCCCGCGTATCTCCCGAACAGAAGGAAGCGCTGGTCATGGCGCTGCAGGCAAAGAAGCACAAGGTCGCGATGACGGGCGACGGCGTCAACGATATCTTGGCGCTCAGGCGCTCCGATTCCTCCATCACCTTCGCCAAGGCGACCGAAGCGGCGAAGTCCTGCTCCGACGTCGTACTGCTCGACAATGATTTCAGCCACCTGAAGGACGTTGTCGGCGAAGGCAGACGCGTCATCGGCAACACCAGAAAGACCGCCGTTCTCTACCTGATGAAATCCATCGCGGTATTCATTCTCGCGTTTGCGCTGATCCCGTTCGCGAAGGGTCAGATGTGGTTCTCCATCGAGAACATGTACATGCTGGAAGCGGCTGTCATCGGCACGGGCGGTTTCCTGCTCTCGCTGGAGCCCCGCCGTACTCCCGTACAAGGCTCGTTCTTCAAATTCATCATATCCCAGTCGATCTGCGCGGGCGCGCTCGGCGCAGTCTCCGTACTCCTTCCGATCCTGCTCAACGCGATCCCCAAGGCGCTCGGCTACGCGGCTGTGATCTCTGACGACAGCGTTCGACCGATGATGACGGTCATGCTGTCCATCTCGGGTATCATCGTCGTTCTGTCGATGTGTATCCCGTTCAACCGCTACCGCGCGATCGCCCTGACCGCGGTCATCAGCGTAGCGGCCACCCTCGGTCTGTTACTGCCGTCCTCCTACATCGGCGGCGCTACTGTCGGACCCTCCATGCTGACCTTTGATAAGGCGGCAGGACAAACGGTCTTTGACTGTCAGCTTGCGCAAGAGGTATTCCACCCGCTGAGATCCCAGCAGGTGCAGTCGATCGTCGGCAACGTCAACAACTTCATCGTCCTGAGAATGTTCCTGTATATCGCGATCCCGATCTTTATTCTCCTGCGCTTCGCGGCTGAGAACTACGCGCGCAAGGAATTCAAGGACGTCAGGAAGGGACGCGCGTTCCGTATCGGCAGAAGAATGATCCTCGCCTCGGGTATCGTTCTGATACTCCACGCGATGCTCGCCTTTGCCGAAGTCATCACGGGCACCGGCTCGATCGTCGACCAGAGTCAGGTCACCGACCCGACCTCCGCCGTGATCCTCAACATCTTCTTAGCTCTGGCGCATATCATCATCGGCGCGATCGGCTACCGGCTGTGGATGAGTCCGACCAAGAAGATGATCAACGTCACCTTTATCAGCGGTCTGATCTTAGCGACGCTGACGCTGGCTCCCATGACAACGACAGGCATGGACATCACCACCAGCCCGACGCTGATGGTCATCGATAACATCGTCCTGATCGCCATTGTGGCGGGCTATCTGATCGGCTGCAGTATCATCATGGACAACTACCAGCTCGGTCTGCTGAAGCCCAGAAAAAGTTAAATAACAACAGATACAACGACCCCCGCTGTCACGACGACAGCGGGGGTTATTTTGCGCTTTGTTCATTTTCAGTATTCTATTCAAATAATATGTCAAAGAATTCATCATAGTCCGCGATCTCATAATCGCACAGATCGCTCTTTGACGGTTCTTCGCCGTTCAGATAATGGCAGGTGGTCAGCCCTGCGTTTCTGCCGCCGAGCATATCGGAGGTCAGGCTGTCGCCCACCATGATCACGCGGCTTTTGTCCGTAATGCCGAGATCCGTGAAGATATAGTCGAAATACGCCTTGTCGGGCTTGCTGTGACCGATCTGCTCAGAGATATAGATACCGTCGACATAGGGCCTGAGTGCCGCTTTGTTGAAGCGACCCGTCTGCGGGATCGTCAGACCGTTTGTCGCAAGATAGATCTTACAATGCTCATGGAGCTTTTTGACGAATTCCAACGCGCCGTCGAGCAAGAACGCCTGATGAGCGAGATTCCCCTCATAGGTATCGTTCACGGCGACATAATCGACAGACTCGGCGCCGAGCGATTCAAACAGCCTTTGAAAGCGATAGGGCTTTAGATCCTCTCTGCTCAGCTCGCCGCGCTCGAGCGCCTTCCAACAGCTCAGATTGATCGCGCTGTAGAGGGTCACGACCTCGTCGGTCGGCTCAACGCCAAACTTTCTCAGCGTCAGGCTGACGGCGGTTTTTTCCGCTAATTTGAAATCATAGACGGTCTCGTCCGCGTCGAGCAGGACGATGTCGAATCGCTTACGCAAAGTCCTCACCGTCTTTCGTAAAGATGCCGACGCGGGTGATATCGGCGTACAGCTCGATACCGATGCTGTCGGCAAAGGCATTGATCAACAGATTAGGATTGATGTTCAGCGTAGAGCCCGCGGGCAGGGTCAGATCAAACGCCGCCTTCTCCCCTTCGCGTATTTCGAACGAGAGGATATAGGGTTTGAGGTCGACGTCCTTCATACCCTTTTTGGTCTTTTTCTGCACGATGATCTCGGGCAGATCAACAAAGGCTGTCAGCTTTTGTTTTAATTCTTCAAAAGAAATTTCTCCCTCCGTCATCGGTTCAAGGCTCACGGCATATTTTGCGGAGTCGATGGCGGCAGGCTTGTGGACGGATTCGGCACAGCGGAACACGCGAATGCCCTCGGGCAAACAACTGTTCAGCCGGTCGGGGATCGCGGATAAGTCCTCGTTATCATCCAGCACGCGGAAATCCATGCTCTCGCACTCTGAGCCGAAGCCCAGCGACAGCGGGAGCGCAAAGGTGATGTAGGCATGCTGATTAAAGCCCTCGGTACGCCAGATATTCAGTCCGCTTTTACCGATCGCTCGGAGCATAACGCGGTTGGTGTCGAGATGGGAGATATATTTGCAGGAGCCGAACTTGCGGTAGAACACTCTAACGTTTTTCATAGCACACGCCTCCCTTGTATTTTGTACAGCCGCAGCCAAGGCACTTTTCGCGACAGTTGGGAGAAGCCTCGGAGCTGTAAGCACGCTCGCACTCACGGCGCAAAAATTCCTTTGTCACGCCGTAATCGAGGTGATCCCATGGCAGGACCTCGTCAAAGGAGCGGCGGCGGTTGGCGTAGAACGCGGGATCGATCCCGCAGGCTTCAAACGCCTCGAGCCAGTTCTGCAAAGAAAAGCAGTCGTTCCAGCCGTCAAAGCGGATGCCCCTCTTGTGCGCTTCGAGCATCACGGCGTTCAGTCGGCGGTCGCCGCGGGCAAACACCGCCTCGAGATACGAGGTGTCGGAATCGTGATAATTATACGACATCTTGCCCGGTGAGATATGGTTGTCGATCATCGTCTGCTTGATGTGCTGCTGTTTCTCGCGCAGTAAATCCATCGTGTCCTGCGGCTCCCACTGGAAGGGCGTGAAGGGCTTGGGCACAAAGGACGAAGCCGAGACCGTCACGCGCGGGGACTTGCCTTTGGGACGGTTCGGAGTGCTGTAAAAGGTATCGAGCACCTTTTTGCCGAGCAGCGGGATCTGAGCTACGTCGTCCATCGTTTCGGTCGGCAGACCGATCATGAAATAGAGCTTGACGGTGGTATACCCGCCCTCAAACGCGACGCGGCAGGTGTTCATCAGCTCGTCCTCAAAGACGTTTTTATTGATCGCGTTGCGCAGGCGCTGACTGCCCGCCTCGGGAGCGAAGGTCAGACCGCTCTTGCGCACGGTTTTGATTTCATTCAAGATATCGTCGGAGAAACCGTCGACGCGTAAGGACGGCAGGGATAAGCTGACGTTCTCGGGCTTTGCCCAGGAGTTCAGCTCACGCAGCAGCGGCACGACCTGCGTGTAGTCGCTCGAGCTCAGCGACGATAACGATACCTCATCATAGCCCGTGTTGCGGCACAGGGCATGGCACTGCTCGCTGATACATTCCACGCTCTTTTCGCGCACGGGACGGTACAGAAATCCCGCCTGACAGAAGCGGCAGCCGCGGATACACCCGCGGAAGATCTCCTGCACCGCGCGGTCGTGGACGATCTCGATATTCGGTACGACGAAGTTGTCGGGATAGTAGCTCTCGTCCATGTTCATCATAACGCGCTTTTCGATCACCGCGGGAGCGTTATCGCGCGGCGTGACGCTCTCGATCGTACCGTCGTCATGGTAGCTCACGTCGTACAGAGAGGGGACGTAAACGCCCTTGATCTGAGAAGCAAGGCGCAGGAATTCTTCCCTGCTTTTGCCGTCCTTTTTGCACTCTCTGTACAGCTCCATCACTTCGAGGTCGACCTCTTCTCCGTCGCCGAGGAAAAAGATGTCGATAAAGTCGGTGATCGGCTCGGGATTGCAGGCGCACGGACCGCCCGCGACGACGATGTGCTTGAGGTCATGCCTGTCCTTGCTCAATAGCGGGATATTGCCCAGCTCCAGCATATTCAGGATATTACTGTAGCTCAATTCATATTGCAGGGTAAAGCCGATGAAATCGAAATCCGATAAGGGATCGCCCGACTCGAGCGCCCACAGCGGGATATCGTGCGCGCGCATCTCCTCTTCCATATCGATCCACGGCGCGAACACGCGCTCGCACCAGATATACGGCTTCTCGTTGAACAGGCTGTAGAGGATCTTGATACCTAAATGGGACATGCCGATCTCATAGGTATCGGGAAAGCAAAAGGCGAACCGCACGTCCACCTCACGCTTGTCCTTGATGACCTCGCCTAACTCCCCGCCGACGTAGCGGCCGGGCTTTTGCACCTTCAGGAGCAGTTTTTCTACTTTTGCAGGATACATGGTTTTCTCCTATTTTTTCAAAAATAAAACAGCGATCAAATAAAGGGATATCAATAACAAAGAGTAATTGTATCCGCTTTGAAACAGCATATATATACCCGCTGTCATCAACGGCAGTAAAATAATAAACGTCGTGATATGTAAAACAATATCGACCCTGCGAGGACTGAGCCGCTTTGCAAGCAGGATACTCAGGAGATGCCCGCCGTCGAGACTGATCACAGGCAGGATATTGAACACGCCGAGCGCCAGATGGGGCAGGCCCATTTTCAGGCTGAACGGACACAGAAGCAAAGCAAAGAGGAAATTCGCCGTCACGCCGCCGAGCGTGATCAGGATATCCGCCCGCAATGTAGGCGCTTTATCGGCTTCGATCAGTATATCAAATAATCTCAGCTTCACCGTTCGCACACGCACACCGCACAGAAGCATCATCAGTACATGTCCGAGCTCATGCAGGATCGCCGCTGAAAAACAGCAAACGATACGGTTCTCTCGGTCGAGGAGCAGTACGGCGGTCATCGCCGCCGCTGCCTCATATCCGATGAGAAAATCAATCTTCCCTATGCGCAGCTTCATCGGGCGTCGCTTGTACCTCTACGGGATTCTCGGCGATCAGCTTGCCGATATCCGCCTTGCGGAACACCTCTTCGGATACCACGGGCTTTTGCAGCTCCTCATGATAATAGTCGATAAAGCTGTAGTAGCCCTCGCTGTCCATCGCCTTGAGCAAAAACAAGACAAGCGCCGCCAACAGGCACAGGACGAGCTGTATCGTGATCAATAGCGGCTTACCGCCCTCGCGCTCTGTTTGTTCTATGACAGGATCAGGCTGCGCTTCATCGATCGGCACGGTCTCATTGACGATGGGCGCCGTCTCGCGCCAGCCCTCTTCATAGACGATCTCGTTACGTTTGATATCGCTCATCAAATCACCCCATATAATCTATGAGGTGAAGAAAAGAACTATTACAGCTTGCTGAATTCCTTTTTGTTCAGCCTGACAAAGAAGATGATGCCGACGAACAGGCAGAACAGCTCAGCGATCGGGAACGCATACCACATGGTGACCATATTGAGCTTCGAGAGCAGGAACGCCACAGGCAGCAGCACGACCAGCTGTCTTAACACAGACATCGTCATGCTGTAGAAGCCCTTGCCCACCGCTTGGAACAGGGTGGAGAACATGACGCCGACCGCCGCCATGATGAACGAAATGCTGATGATACGCAGAACAGGTACGCCGACCTCAGCGAGCAGAGCGTTCGCGGCGGCGTTTTCCTCAGACTCGAAGAGCGATAACAGCCAGCTCGGAGCGAGTTGGAACAGTACGGTACCTGCCGCCATGATGATGCCCGCGATGATACTGCCCATGCGGAAGGCTTCAAACATGCGCTTTTTGTTGCGCGCGCCGTAGTTGTAGCCGATGATCGGCGACACGCCTTGGCTGAGTCCGAATACGGGCATAAAGACAAAACTCTGGAGTTTGAAGTAAATACCGAAGGCGTTGATATACGCCGCGGCGTACTCAGCGGTGATATTGGCGATCGAGATGATTGCGTTGATGCCCGATACCATGACAGAGCCGATGCTCTGCATGATGATCGCGGGGAAACTGACAGCGTAGATGTTTTTCAAAACGAGCTTCTGCAATTTAAAGCCCTTGAACGTGATCTTGACCTCATGCTTTCTGACAAAGAGAATGATCAGGATAAAGGTCATGGAGCAGATCTGACCGAACACGGTCGCGATCGCCGCGCCGAGAACGCCGAGCTTCGGGAAAAAGCCGATTCCGAAGATCAGCAGAGGGTCAAAGATGATATTGACCACCGCGCCGAGGGTCTGGGTCAGCATTGGGATGATCATGTTGCCTGTAGACTGCAGGATCTTCTCACCCATGCACGAGATCATCATGCCGAAGGAGATACACATGACCACCGTCAGGTAGCTTGCGCCGTCGCTGATAACGTCCGCGTTCGAGGTAAAGAGCGAGATGAACGGACGCGCGACGATCAGCCCCAGCACGAGAAAGACCAGCCAGTTGATCACCGCCAGCACCAAGCCTGTGGCAGCGGCGGTATTCGCCTCCTGATAATTCTTCGCGCCCAGTCGGCGGGCGATCAGGGAGTTGACGCCGACAGCCGTGCCCACGCCGAACGAGATCAGTATCAACTGCAAGGGATACGCCAGCGACACCGCCTGCAGCGCGTCGGGCGAGAACCGCGCGACAAAGATACTGTCTACGACATTGTACAGCGCCTGTATCATCATCGAGAACATTGCGGGCAGGGACATTCCCATCAACAGCGGGAACATCGGCTTGACGCCCATTTTATTCTGACTTAATTCACTCACTTTGAAACCTTCCTTCGTTCTGTTACTTTTGATTTCCTTATACGATCAATTATCGTGATAAACAGCAATACGAGCAACGCGCCGAACAATATCCCGCAGGTGTCGATCAGCATATCGGTCACCTGACACGACCGTCCCGCAGGGAATATCTGGATCAGCTCGTCGCACACAGCGACCAAGGCGCCGATAGGCAGAGCTGTCAGAAGCGTCTTTTTCCTGTCCTTGCGGTACTGATAGACCGTCGTACTCAGCAGTAATCCCAGCACGGTGTACTCGGAGAAATGCGCCATTTTGCGGATAAAATTTTCCGTCACCCGGAATGGGATCGGAAACGTAGCAAGAATAGAGTTGATCCAATCCGTCAGCGGCGAGCTTTGCTCCGTCGATTCTACGGCGCTGAGTGAAGAATTGTAAAAGATCATACCGATCGCCGCTGTGGTCAGCACCGTCAGTATCACCCGTGCCGTCAAATTTTTCTTATCCTTCATATGTCACCAAAAAGCCATAGTAATCCAGAGTTATTGTAATCAATTACGCATAAGATGTCAAACAGAATCATATAAGTTTTAAGTATAATCTAAATAAGTGTTGAAAAGGTTCCTTTTTTCAGTTATAATGCTAAGAGTGACACTCGCTGAAAGTTGAGTATCAAAAAACGATTTTACTGCCACAAGGAGTAACGATATGTTGAAATATTATCTTCTGACGATCCTGTTCGCAATGATCCCGATCTTTGAGCTCAGAGGCGCGATCCCCGCGGCGGTATGGGGCTATCACATCAACCCCATCGTCGCCTATATCATCGCCGTCATCGGCAACATGATCCCCGTGCCGTTCATCTATCTCTTCGCGAGAAAGGTGCTCGAATGGGGCAAGGACAAAAAGTACATCGGCAAATTCTTTACCTTCTGCCTGAAAAAAGGCGAGAAGGGCGGCGAAAAGCTGAAAGCAAAAAGCGGTAAGGGGCTGTTTGTCGCGCTGATGCTCTTCGTCGGTATCCCGCTGCCTGTCACGGGCGCGTGGACGGGTACGCTGGCGGCTTCAATCCTCGACATGGGCTTCAAGAAATCCATGCTCGCGGTATTCTGCGGCGTACTGATCGCGGGCGTTATCGTCTCGCTGGTCGTCCTGCTTCCGAACACCTTCGGCTTCTTAGCGAAGGTATTCACCACCAGCGTTCCGCAGGCATAATGAAGAAGCAGCAGGTATACGCGGCGGTCATCGGTGGAGGAGCTTCGGGCATGATGTGCGCGATCCGCGCCGCTGAACGTCACCATGATCAGAAAATCGTCATACTGGAGAAATCCGACCGTGTCGGCAAGAAGCTGCTGGTCACCGGCAACGGCAGATGCAACCTCACCCATATCGGCGCGGGGGCAGAGAGCTATCACGGAGACGGCAGTCAACAGTTGATCAATATTCTTTTTGAGAAATATGGCGCAGATTCCGTTCTGCGCTTTTTCCGCATGCTCGGGCTTCTGACCCATACCGACAGTGAGGGTCGCGTCTATCCTCTGAGCAATCAGGCGAACTCCGTCTTGGACGTTCTGCGCCGCCGTATGGCACAGCTCCATATCGACGAGCTGTGCAACGCCGATATCCAAAGTATCCAAAAAGCCGCCGAAGGCTATGAGATCGTCACGACGGATACGCGACTCATCGCAAAGAAGCTCGTGATCGCGTCGGGCGGCAAGGCGGATTACGCGGGAAGAGAAAGCGGCAGCCGCGAGCTGATGCGCTCGCTCGGGCTGAACATGAGCAAGCTCTCCCCCTCCCTCTCTCCTGTGTCAGTCAAAAGCGATCTTTTGCGTTCCCTCAAAGGCGTTCGCGCGCTTGCTCAGGTGAGCCTGATCAAAAACGGAAAAGCAGTAAAAGCCGAACGCGGCGAGGTACAGTTTGCCGAAAACGCCCTGTCGGGCATCTGCGTGTTCAATCTGTCGCGCGAGGCGAATGTCGGAGGGTGTGAGATATCGCTCGATCTGCTGCCCGACTTTACTGAAGAACAGATCAACAAGGAAATCACAAAGAGGATCTCCGAAAATCAAAACGCTCCCGCGAGCGAGATCTTCACAGGCATGTTCCATAAAAACCTCGGACTCGCTCTGCTGAAGGCGAGCGGTATCAAGCCCTCTACTATCTGCAAGGAAATTTCCGATAAAGAAATAAAAGCGCTGTGCCGTCATGTATGCGACTGGCGTTTTCCCTGCACGGAGAACCGCGATTTCAAGAAAGCGCAAGTCACGGCGGGCGGCGTCAGGCTCAGCGAAATCGATCCCTATACCTTTGAGAGCAAGCGCCACAAGGGGCTGTATATCATCGGCGAGGCGCTGGACGTCGACGGCGACTGCGGCGGCTATAATCTGCAGTTTGCCTTTGCGAGCGGCATGTGCGCGGGAGATCGCCTATGATACGTCTGAGTAACATCAAACTGCCGATCGGCTATGACGACAGCGATATTCTCAAAGCCTGCGCTAAGGAGCTGCGGATCTCGCCCAAAGCCATCACCAAAGCCTCGCTGTACCGCCGCTCCATCGACGCGCGGCATAAAGACAATATCCACTACACGACGAGCGTAGACGTCTATCTCAGCGGAAATGAGCAGGCGATCCTCAATAAAGCAAAAAGCAAGAACGCCGCCATCACCGAGGAATACCGCTACACGCCCCTTACCCCGAAGGATAAAGACAAACGCCCACTGATCGTCGGCACAGGTCCCGCGGGGCTGTTCTGCGCATTGATCTTAGCGCAGAGCGGTATCCGTCCCATCGTCATTGAGCGCGGCTCCCGCGTGGAGGAACGCGCGAAAGCTGTTGATCATATGTGGCAAAAGGCGGAGCTAAACACCGAATGTAACGTACAGTTCGGCGAGGGCGGCGCAGGCACATTTTCCGACGGCAAGCTGAACACAGGCACCAAGGACGGCAGAGCGCGCAAGGTGCTGACGGAATTCGCCGCGCACGGCGCTCCCGAAGAGATCCTCTATAACGCAAAGCCCCATATCGGCACGGACAAGCTCCGCGACACGGTGAAGAGTATTCGCGAGGAATTGATCTCCCTCGGCGCGGAGATCTTCTTCGACACCAAGCTGACCGCTATCAAAACGACCGACGGCAGGATCGCCGCCGCCGAAGTAGAGCACAAGGGCGCAAAACGGCTGATCGAATGTAATGAGATCGTGCTCGCGATCGGACACAGCGCGCGCGACACCTTTGAACTGCTCCATCAAATGGGTATCCACATGACCCCGAAGCCGTTCTCTGTCGGCGCGCGTATCGAGCACCTGCGTGAGAACATCGACCGCTCTCAGTACGGCGCAGCTCATGCAAAGCTCCCCGCCGCCTATTACAAGCAAAGCGTCCACCTCAAGGACGGACGCGGGGTCTACACCTTCTGCATGTGTCCGGGCGGCGTGGTCGTAGCGGCGCAGAGCGAAAAGGACAGCGTCGTGACCAACGGCATGAGCGAATTTGCCCGCGACAAGGTCAACTCCAACGCGGCGCTGTTGGTATCTGTCAACCCCGAGGATATAAAGGGCGAACATGTACTAAAGGGCATGTATTGGCAACGGGAATTGGAGCGCAAGGCGTTCATCGCGGGAGGCGGCAACTATTACGCGCCGATCGCGCGCGTCGGCGACTTCCTGAAAGGTGAAAGATCCACCCGTCTCGGCGAGGTCACGCCGAGCTATCTGCCGGGCACTGACTTTGCGAGCATGGATAGTATCCTGCCCGCCTTTGTGACCGATTCCATGCGCGAAGCGATCCCCCTGATCGACCGCAAGCTGCGCGGCTTCAATCACCCCGACGCGATCCTGACCGCCGTGGAAAGCCGCAGCTCTTCCCCTATCCGCATCACGCGCGACGACTCTATGCAGAGCGTCAGTCTGAAAGGACTGTACCCCTGCGGCGAGGGCGCGGGCTACGCAGGCGGCATCGTATCCGCCGCGGTGGACGGTATCAAGGTCGCAGAAAAGATTATTCTTTCATAGAATTAAAGCAGGCACAGATAAAAGCCCTCGTAATGACGAGGCAATCATACTTTCAAACGTAATAAGATCATTAATAAAAGAAAGTTATAATTTGATCGAGTAGGGGGAGTTTTAGACTCCCCCTTTCCGTTGAACAATCGGCAAGATACCGTTATCTACACACAGCACGTCTACTCTTATAAAGTCTTCAACAAAGAGTTCCAACAAATTATACTAATCCTTGATAAAAAGATTTAATCAGATATTAGTGATATATTTCGGATAGCGCGACGGGAGACGCAGGCAGGCTGGCTGTCAAGGAGCCCAACAAAGCTATACGAAATATAGCGCAATAGATGATAAAGGTTTTTATTAAGGATTAGTATTATTAGTCCCTTCTGAAATTTGTATTAAGGGAACAAATAGTCTCATAATAATTTTATCCGTATATATTGACATTAGCTTCAACTTAATTATAATAGATATATAATCATGATTCAGTGAATTTAAATTATATATTTAGCAATAATGCATAGGGAGTAATATTATGTTTATAGGTCGAGAAGCAGAACTACGATTTTTGGAAGAACGATATGAGTCAAATCGCGGCGAATTAGTCGTTTTATATGGAAGGCGTCGTGTCGGTAAAACCGAAACTCTCCGTCATTTCAGCGAGGATAAGCCGCACGTTTTCTTTTCATGCCGCGAATGTACGGATCAGCTACAACTTAAGAGCTTTTCAGAGAAAGTATTTAAAGAAGATATCCCTGTAAAAAAATATATCAGCGCATTCCCTGACTGGGAACAAGCCTTTCGTTCGGTCCTCGACTTGCCCTACGGAGCAAAAAAGAAACTTCTGATCATAGACGAATTTCCATATATGTGCAAAAGCAACACAAGCATCCCCTCTATTCTCCAAAATCTATGGGATGAGCTTTTGAAAGACTCAAACATCATGATCGTTCTATGCGGCAGCGCAATGAGTTTTATTGAAAAAGAATTGCTCGCTGAAAAGAATCCTCTGTACGGTCGGGCTACCGGTATATATAAGATGGATCCTATGGGCTTTTATGACGCGGTCAAGTTTTTTCCTGAGTATTCCAGCAAAGACAAGGTTATCCTCTATTCCGTGCTCGGTGGAATCCCGCATTACCTTAAGCAATTTGATCCAACGTTATCTTTAGCCGAAAACATCAAGCATAATATTCTGACAAAAGGATGCGCCTTGTACAGCGAAGTGGATTTTTTATTAAAGCAAGAGCTTCGGGAAACAACTGTCTACAACTCCATTATTGAAGCGATCGCTCTTGGTGCGACTAAGCTCAATGAGATCAGTCAAAGGTCGCTACTCGATGATACCTCAAAAACAAGCGCCTACCTTCGCAACTTAAAAGAACTCGGACTGGTAAAGCGAGAGCTTTCCATTGATGCGGGAGATAACGAAAAGTCCAACGCAGGCAGAGGAATCTACAAGCTTTCGGATAGTTTCTTCCGTTTCTGGTATGCCTTTGCTTTCACCAATATTTCTGATTTAGAGTCAAACGACGTTCAAGGCGTCTACACCTATGTGGTTGAGCCGCAGCTCCATCAATTTGCTTCTTTTACTTTTGAAGATATTTGCAAAGAGTATATGATGGAATTAAAAAAACAAAATGCACTTCCTTTCAGATATACCAAGATGGGCCGTTGGTTCGGCAAAACAACGATCAGAGATAATACCAAGCCAACGGGTACGCGAATAGCAGAAACCGAGATCGATATTCTTGCCACATCAACCGGCAAAAAGGAATATCTGGTCAGTGAATGCAAGTTCAAATCTCAACCGTTCTCATATTCTGAGTATCTCGATACCGCGGTGAAACTCAGTTCTTATAAGAATAAAGCCGACTTCTACTATGCTTTATTCTCGGAAAATGGCTTTGACATTCGATTGACAGAAAAAGCAAAGGATGATAGGAGTTTATATCTCTATTCTTTGGATCAAATCGTAAACAGAATCATTTAATACATGGGTGCTGATGATTACGTCAGCGCCCTTTATTTTTCATCATCAAAGATGATCAAGTTATTTCCCCATAGTGAAAACAGGTGCTATATTTCTGACAGGAGTATCAAGAACTTCAGAAAAATGTAAAGCACGCATTGTATGCAATCATTGCGCCACAGTAAGCCAAAAGGCACTGTTGCAAAACATGAAGATTTGCAACAGCGCCTTTTTCATATGTATTATTTCTGATAGACCGCGACCTCTCGACTGTGGCGGATCGAATAGATCAGACACTCCTTGACGGGCAAGGAAAGACACTCTTCCATCGCGTCCTTGTATAACAGAAGCTGAGAAGCGTAACGCTCCGCCAAATCCTCGGGAGCTTTCACGCGGTCGGTCTTATAGTCGACGATCACCAGCTCGCCGTCCTCAACAAACGCCAAGTCCACCGCGCCCTGCAGGATCACCGTTTCTTCGCTGAGTAATTCCTCGATCTCGGGGTCGACGCGGTTGGCGGGGATCCTGATATTGAAGCGGTATTCCTTATACACCTTATCAGCGTTCAGGCATCTTGTCACAAGTTCGCTGTCGATAAAGCTCCTCGCTTTCTCGATGTCTACGCTGTCCGCCTGCGCCTGCGTCAGATAGCCTTCGTCCGTGAGAAGCTGTAGCTGAGCTTTGATGTTCTCTCTCGCCGCCGCAAAATCCGCATACTGCATAAAGGCGTGCAGGGCAGTGCCCTTCTCGGCAGAGGTGAGCTTCTCTCCCTGCAAAAAAGCAGGACGGTCAAGATGGCGGTCGTAGGCTTCCTCGGTCATACGGTGCGCAAGCGACGAAGCCGCGACCTTGACAGGCAGACCGCTCAACCCCTCATACGGATAGACATACTCCGCGTGGCGTCTGAGCTCGTCGATCACAGCGCTGTTTTCTTCTGTCACGGCGGTATCGGCATTGTCGCTCTCGTCCTCGTCATCGTCAAACGGCTGATCGATCACCCCGCAGGTAAGGCGGAAATCCGCCTGTTTATCACATTCCGCCGACACGCCCGCGTATTCTCTCAGCGGTTCGCCGTCGGGGTGGAGCAGAGCGCACATCGTCAGCCAGTCTGACAACGCGCTGACAGAGCGCACCGCAAAGGGATATATCTCCCGCTGACCCGCGAGCTTTTTCGCAACGCCCGCGATATACGTCCCCGTCGGACGCGAGGGGGTTGCGAGCATGATCAGCTTCTGCTTAGCGCGCGTCATCGCAACGTACAGAACGCGCAATTCTTCGCTCATTTCGCCGCGCCGCTTCTCCATCGCCAGCGCGTTGCGCGGCATGGTGTTGAAGCTCGCGGACAGGGCGGGATCATACAGCTTCTGCGCATAGCCGTAGCGCGAATGGAGCAGTACGGCTTTCGACGAGTCGGACACGAATTTCCGCGCGGTATTCGCCAAAAAGACGATCGGGAATTCCAGACCCTTTGACGCGTGTACCGTCATCATCTCTACGCCGAAGTCGCCGCCGCTCTCCCCTGCCGCCGCGGGCAGATCGGAGCCGTCCTCCATCAAGCGGTCAAGATAGTTCACAAATGACGACAGCCCCCTGCGGGTGTTCTGTTCAAAAGCGCGGGCATAATCGAGTAACAGCCTGAGATTATTCAGCGCGTAACCCGAGCTGTCGGAAGCCGATATGATCGACGTAAAGGACGAGCGCTCAAAGATCACCGTGATCATCCGATACAGCGGCATGGTCGCCGACAGTCTGCGATAGTATTCCAGCTCATTCAGAAAGGCGCGGCTCTTTTGATTGCCTTGCTCGGCGTCCAGCGTGATCGCCGCGTACAGCGAGCCCTTGCGCAGACCTATACGGATACGCGCGAGATCGTCCTCATCAAAGCCGAACACAGGGCTCATCACAACGCTGAGCAGTTCAATATCCAAGGCGGGATTATTGATCACGCGCAGGAAGTTCGTCATCAGCATGATCTCTCTTGCGACGAGAAATCCCGCGCTGCTTTCCGTGTGCGTATGCAGTCCGTACAGCTCGAACACCTCGCGGTAAACGGCGCCGTAGCTCGACAGGTTGCGCATCAATACCGAAAAGTCGCTGAACGTTGCGGGGCGGTAGCCGTCGCCATCCTTGACGGGATAGCCCTCAGCGACCATCTGATGGATACGCTCGGCGATATACCGCGCTTCAGCAATCGCCGCTTCCTCCTCGCCGACGCCCTCTTTGTCAACGACATAGTATTCGATCGCAGGCTCGGCTTGGGGCGCGTATTCTGCGCCCGCGACCAACTGCTCCTCCTCGTTATACTCGATGTCGCCGACTGCGGGTGACATCAGCTTTGTGAAGAAGTAATTGACGGCGGAGAGCACCTCAGAGTCGCTTCTAAAATTCTTTTCGAGAATTATTTTAGCGGGGAAAGTCGGTCTTTCCCTGTGGTATAAATATGCTGTATTTTTTCTTTTAAGGAATAATTCAGGCATTGCCTGACGGAATCCGTAGATACTTTGCTTAACGTCGCCGACGACAAAGAGGTTTTCCTCATTGCGCGACACGGTCTTGAAGATAGTGTCCTGCACCTCGTTCGCGTCCTGATACTCGTCCACCATGATATAGTCAAAGCGCGAACCGATCTCACGCGCGACAGGGGTCGGTTCGGCGGTATCCTTATCGAGGATCAAAGAAAGCACCCAGTGCTCGATATCGGCATAATCCGCAACGCTGTTCTCCTTTTTCAGCATGGCATAATGCTCTTCGAACAAGGTCACCGCAGAGAAGATCTGCTCGGCAAAATCTTTCAGCCGTTCGATATCATACAGGCACATCGCTTCTTCCTGCGCGTATAGCTTCTGCAAGGTCTTGACGGTATCCTTGAAGAGGTCGCGCGCGGAAGCCGCCGCGATCTTATAGGGATTGTCCGCGTACCCGCGCGGGGTGGATAACCGTCCCTGATCAAAGCTCAACAGGATATCACGGATATCGTTCCAGCCCTGCTCGCTTGCGGCTTTCTGCAACCGCTCGCAGAACACACGGTAGGTGTCAAACAGCGGGAACATCTTATCATACAGCTTTTCGTCGAGCGAGATCGCGTCGACCGCGCGCTCATACAAAAGAGTCAGATAATCCGCCGCCTCGCGCGTATACTCTGAGATGATCTTACCCCATACGGAGTCGGCAACGTCGTTGAAATCGGTATAGTATGACAGCTTTTCTTTTAGCCACCGATCGGGGAACGGATGCGAACGCAGGAAGTCGTACAGTTGATAGATATTATTCTCGAGCTTGCTGTCGTCACGGGCAGAAGCGAAGGTCTCCACCAAAGCGTGGAATTTCGGGTCCTTCTTCTCATACAGGAGATCGAGGGTCAGGCGCATGGCGTCGCCGCGCATCACGCTCAGTTCACCCGTATCCGCGATACGGATATTGCGGTCGATGTCCAAAAGATAGAAATACTCTTTGCACAGCGACATGCAGAATGAGTCGACCGTAGAGATATGCGCCTTGGATAACAGCGACTGCTGGCGCAGTAAAAAGGCGTTTGAAGGGTCTTTGCGGATACAGTCGGTCAGTGCTTCTTTCAGCCTGCTTTTCAACTCAGCCGCCGCCTTGCGGGTATAGGTGACGACCAGCAGTCTGTCGGCGTCTACGCCGTTCTCAGTATCGGTGATCAGGCGGATCACGCGCTCGACCAGTACGGCGGTCTTGCCCGACCCCGCGGCGGCGGAAACGATGACGGAACCGCCGCGCGCGGTGATCGCGTCAAGCTGATGTTCTGTCCAATTACGTTTCATCAGGATCCTCCTTTCCCTTGAGTTCTTCCATCACTTCTTCGGGCGATCTGTCCTCCGCCTCACGCGAGGGATCATCCTCTTCTCTCAGGCATACCGCCTTGTATACGCAGTAGGCGCAGCCGTCGTATTTCTTGCCCTTGAGCGGCAGAGCGGCTACGTCACCCTCATAGAGCGACTGCGCCATCTTCTCCGTCAGCGTGTCGATATGGCGGAAGATCGCGCCCAGCTCCTCTAAGGTCGCTAAACTGCCCGCAGAGGCAGAGACCGTACCGTCCTTGAGCTTTGCGGGGATATAGAGCCCCTTGCCGTCGTGCTCCATATGCTCCACGACGGCGGCGTCATCAAGGATAACGCCCTTCATCATGTATTTTTTCAGCACCTCTGCGCGAATCTTCGCTGTGGGCATATCGGGGTCGGCTGACACCGACGGCGACACCGCGGGCATGTACAGTACGCCCGCGGGCGTGATCTCGCCGTAACGCTCACCGCCGTTCTCACGGATCGCGTACAGATAAATGAACATCTGCAAATTCAGTCCGTACACGAGATCGTTGATGTTGAATTCCTTGGTGCCTGTTTTATAGTCGATCACACGGATATAGCTTTTGCCGTCCGCGTCACAGCGGTCGACGCGGTCTACGCTGCCGCGTACGCTAAGGCGCAGTCCGTCCTGTAATTCCACCGAATAATCGGGGATATCCGTACCGACGCCGAGCTCAAAATCAACAGGGGTAAAGTCGCTCTGGCTGAGCTCCTGCACCATATGTAAGACCAGCTTTGTCGCGGCGGCTTTGGTGCGATAAAGCAAATACAAGAATCGCTCGCTCTTGCCCTCTGTTCCGCCGAAATGCTTCTCGATATATTCGTCTAAGATATCCGACACGATACCCTCGATCACCGTTTCGTTCATCTGAGCGTATTCCTCGCGGCTGTGACTGCCGAAGAACACCTCAAAGATGTGGTGCATGAGCGTGCCGTATTCCAGCGCGTCGACGGTCGCTTTCTTCCGCTCACGGATATGCAGACCGTACTCGCAGAAGTAACGGAACGGGCACTTGTGATAGACGTCGATCTTCGTCGAGGACAGGCGCATTTCCTTACCGTACAGCTCTTTTGTCAATGCGGTATCCTTGATGCGCCTTGCCCTGCGGCTGAGGACGTCCTCGATCGAGCCGACGATATCCCGATATTCCTCGTCCTGCGCAAAGTAGGCTTTCAGCGCCGCAATCTCAGGGCTTTTCGTATGATAATGACCGATCAGGTAATCAAACGCCGAACGCTTGGAGCGCAGGCGCTCTTTCATCGGCACTGCGTCATAGTTGATGTATTTCAGGCGCAGCAGGCTCAGCTCCGCCTCCCCGATCATATCGGACGGTGTGAGCAGCTCGCCGCGCATGTCGGACGCGGGGAAGCTGATATACAGCCGCTCTCTTGCGGCAGTCAGCGCGGAATAGGCGTAGTAACGCTCGGTTGCGATCAACTCCTCGATCGAATCGGACAGTGGGAGCTGTAACACCTCTTTGAGCCTTACACGCTCGTCGTCGGTGAATACGCCTGCTTCCACAGGGGTATGCGGGAACTCGCCCTCCAGCGCGCCGATCAGGAACACCGCTTTCTTGTCAGAGATCAGGGTACGGTCGGCGGTCGAGATATCGACCTCGTCGATCCCGCGCGGAATGGTGCTGACCTGTGAAGCGGCAAAGTTGGTATACAACAGCTCCGCAAATCGCTTGGACGGCAGGCGATAATCGCCGATGACGGCTACGGTCTTATCGAGGATCTCGCACAAGACGTTCCACATACGCACCAGATCCTCGCCGCGTTCGTTCTCCCCCTGCGCTTCAAAGATATCGCACAGCCTGCTGATATTGTCGTCTACCTTGAGTTCGTATAACAGCTTCATCAGCGCCTTGGCGATCGTCTCGCCGTCGGTATCGTTCACCGCGCGGGCAAATTTCCTGAGCTTTGCGACGATATCCGCGCGCAGGGCTTCGATACGCTTTAGCTGTTTTTCCTGCGCGGGAGTCATTTCGTCGGTAAAGCCCTCGGGCGAATCGGTAAAGGGGTCGTAAAACCGCCTGCCGTTGATATCCCAGACAAAAAGATAATTCTCAAAGTCCGCGATCTCCTCCACCGTATAGGAGCACAGTCCCGTCTTTAACAGCAAGAGCACGTCCTCTCGCTGAAAGCCGCCGCTGACGATATCGAACGCAGAGGTCACCAGCCGCACGATCGGCATAGAGTCGATATTCTGCGCCTCGTCCTGAAAATATCGGATGCCGTATTTATCCAGACACACGTCGAGGATACCCGCGTACTTGTCCGAAGCACGCGCGATCACCGCGATATCGCGGTAGCGGTAACCGCTCTCGATCAGCTTGCGGATCGTCCGCGCGACATAGTCACATTCGTCATAGATACCCGCCGCGCGATAGACCGTCACCGCATCGTTTTCCTCTGTATACGGTTCCTTGTGCAGGCGGTACGCGTTCTCCTCCAGCGCGATCAGCGCTTCGTTCTCAAAGCGGTAAGGGATCGTCATATGGATGGGAGCGGCGACCTCGATCTCGTGATCTCGCGCGATACGCATGAGCCTTCTCCGCGTACGGCGCGGCACAAAGAACAGGCTTTCGCTGTCCTCATAGCCGTCGTCGGTCAGTGCGACATATATCTCCCTGCTCATCGCCATGATCTGTTCGATCACGTCGTATTCCTGCGCCGTAAAGCCGTAGAACGCGTCGAGCGCGACGGTGTAGCCCTCAAACAGCCTGTTATCCGTCAACAGCTCGCACACCTTCGTCAGTGAATCCAGCGGATCCATGTAACTGCGCTCCATCACGGCGTTGTACGCGTCGTACACCAGCGCCGTATCCTCGAGCTTAGCTCTCAGGGTCTCGTCCTCGGTGATCGCGGCGACCTCGCGCAGGGTATCGGAGCTGATGGCGCATTTCTTGTACTCCTTCACAGCGGAGAGCATCAATTCGCGCATATCGTTCGCTTTCGACCGCTTATCAAATACCGTCAGCGAATCAGAGACCTGCTCGAGCGCAAGGCTCATCATCAGATGGCGCACACCGTCGTCCGCAAAGGTCGCAAAGCGGTTGCCTGTCTTATCAAACACAAAATCGCACAGGCGCGAAAAGCCGAGCACCAAAATATTGCGCGACAACGCGGGTCCAAGCAAGTCAAGGAACCTCGCCTCGGTCTCAAACGAGATCTGGTCGGGCACGATGAACAAGAGCTTTTCTTCTCCGTCACGCGCCAGTTGCGCGAACCTTTGACGCAGATATTCACTTTTTCCGTAGCCGGAACGGCCTAATACAAAACGCAGCATATTTCCTCCACGTCAGGGTGAAACTACAGTTCTTATACTAATCCTTGATAAAAAGATTTAATCAGATATTAGTGATATATTTCGGATAGTGCGACGGGAGACGCAGACAGGCTGGCGCCTGTCAAGGAGCCCAACAAAGCTATACGAAATATAGCGCAATAGATGATAAAGGTTTTATTAAGGATTAGTATTAAATCTACAGTCACCCTATCAGTATTGCAGGAGCGCAAACTCCCGCTATGGGTAAATGGTATCATTTCGATGATATCATACAATATCAAATGTCCTGTTTTCGGTACATATCCATCATCGGAACCACGAACGGAAGCCCTCCCAGTACTCAACGATCTTAAAACGGAAATCGTATCGCTCAGCGGTGACGACCTTGTACTCGCCGTCATCGAGGGAATCCTCCATCTCTTTTTTGCTCGCCGCGCCCACGCACAGCGACGGATACATCACGCACCACCAGTTCTGACCCTCGCCGTCGCCGATGGTCAGGCGAAGCGCGTCGTACCGTCCTGCGGGCATAGTGAAATCGTCATAGTATCGGGTGTTGAAGTACATCTCGCTCAGCTCTGCATGCACGGGATACCGATAGCCGTGACGATGGATCTCGTCTCTCGCCAGCGCCTCGATCTCAGAGAGGTGTTCTCTCGTCACTTCGATTGCTTCTTCTTTTCCGTCACAACTGTTGTAGTAAGCAGAACATTCCTTGACGACCCTGTCTCTGACGCTGAGCTTCAGACTCTGGTCGGCGGCGGAATCGGAATTCGCGAGGATATGTACCCGCAGTACGTCGTCGGTCAGCTCCTCGCACGCGTCAAAAAACGGCAGCGACAGCACCATTCCTGCCAGCATGATCGAGAGCACCAACAGATGAATATATTTCTTCAAAAGAATTACCTGCCTTTGCAAAATCATTTCGATATCATCTTTGACAGGTAATTTGTGTTTTATTCAGTTGATCGTTTCGACCCGACAGCCATCTTTCAAGGGTTCTGTCAGGAAGACTTTGTTATATTTCTCTTTCAGGATATCGACGCATTTCTCCGCTTTTTTCTTATTCAGAAAAACAGCGTAAGTTGCCGAGCCTGAACCGCTCATGGAAGAGCCCAGCGCCTTTGCGGACAGCATGAGCTTTTTGATCTCATTGATCTCAGGAAGCTCCATCACCTGTTCGAATTCGTTGTACAGGCAGGTCGACAGCCCGCGGATATCGCGGCTGTACAGTCGTTTGATCAGCTCGTCGGTATAGAGGAAGCCCTTCGGCTGACGCGCGTCACATGCGGCGTATGCCGCGGCGGTAGATACGCTGACGTCGGGCTTGCAGATCACGATGTAGCAGTCGGGCAGAGCACGGAGCTTTTTCAAGGTCGTGCCTGTCCCTGTCGCGAGCATCGTACCGCCCAAAAGGCAGAACGGAACGTCCGAGCCGAACCGCGCGCAAATATCCGCCATCTCTTCCATTTTGAGATGGGCGTCAAAAAGCTGATTCAACGCGAGCACCACTGCCGCGCCGTCAGAGGAACCGCCCGCCAAGCCCGCCTGCGTGGGGATCACCTTGTCGATCGTGATCTTCAAGGGCTTTGGCGCTGTGCCTGTCGCGGTGAAAAAGGCTTTCGCCGCCTTGCACACGATATTGCTGTCGTCCGTCGGCACTTCGGGATAGGCGGGACAGGAGACCTCGATCCCCACTCCTTTCTCGCCGATCGTCTCGACAGTCACGGTATCGTAAAGCGACACCGTCTGCATCACCATCGCCACGTCATGATAGCCGTCGGCGCGTTTGCCGACGATATCGAGGGTCAGGTTGATCTTCGCGGGCGCTTTAACTATTGCTTTCATCCTGCAGTTCCTTCAAAAATTCTTTGATCAGCTCCATCGCGCGGGTCAGGTGCTTGATGGAATACGAATAGCTCAGGCGCACATAGCCCTCGCCGCAGTCGCCGAACGCCGAACCGGGCACGAGAGCGACGTGCTTGCTGTGGAGCAGGCGCGTACAGAATTCCTCGCTGCTCAGCCCCGTCGACTTGATACAGGGAAAGCAGTAGAACGCTCCCTCGGGATTGAAGCAGGTCAGCCCCATCTTATTCAGCGAGCCGACCACAAAGCGGCGGCGCATATCATACTCGCCGCGCATCTCCACAATGTCGTCGTCGCCGTTTTTCAGCGCTTCGATCGCGGCGTACTGCGCCGTTGTCGGAGCGGACATGATACAGAACTGGTGGAGCTTGACCATCATCGCGCAGATCTCCTTGGGAGCGAGCCCAGCCGCCAGCCCGTCATTGCGTAGGACTTGGAGAAGCCGTTGATGACGACCGTGCGTTCCCACATACCGTCGATCGAGGCAATAGACACGTGCTGTTTGCCCTCATAGGTCAGCTCGGAGTAGATCTCATCGGAGAGCACCATCAGATCGTGCTTTTTGATCACTTCGGCAATCGCTTCGAGATCCTCGCGCTCCATGATGCCGCCCGTCGGATTGTTCGGATACGGCAGGATCAGGAGTCTTGTTTTGTCGGTGATCTTTTCCTCGAGCTGCTCGGGGGTCAGACGGAATGCGTTCTCCGCCTCTGTCTGAATGATCACGGGCGTCGCGCCCGCCATGATCGTCAGCGGCTCGTAGCAGACGAAAGACGGCTGAGGGATCAGTACCTCATCGCCGCGCGTCACCAGACAGCGGATCGCGTTGTCGATCGCTTCACTGCCGCCGACCGTGACCAAGCACTCGGTCGCGGGGTCATATGTAAGATTATATTTTCTTTTATAGAATTTTGTTATTTCCAGACACAGCTCCTTGAAGCCGCGGTTCGGGGTATACCATGTTTTGCCCGCTTCCAAGGAAGCGATACCCGCCTGGCGCACATGCCACGGCGTCTGAAAGTCAGGCTCGCCGACCGACAGGGAAATAACATGATCCATCTCGTTGACGATGTCGAAAAAGCGGCGTATGCCCGAAGGCTTCACGCTCTGGATCGACGGCGTCAGTTTTTCGGAATAGTTCATCCAAAAATCATTTCCCTTCCGTCTTTTTTCTTATCGACCAGCGGTACGCCGTCCTCTTTGTAGCGCTTGAGGATGAAGTGGGTCGCGGTGGACAGCATGCCGGGCATCGCCGCCAGACGCTTTGCGACAAAGGAGGAAACGTCCTGGATAGTCCTGCCGTTGACGATCAGGAGCAGGTCATACGCGCCCGCCATCAGATAAACGCATTCCACCTCGTCATACTGCATGATCCTCTCGGCGATATCGTCAAAGCCCTTCTGCATCTGGGGAGCGACCTTGAGCTCGATGATCGCCATAACGCCCGATTCGGGTACGTCGTCCCAGTTGACGACCGCCTGATAACCGCGGATCACGCCGCTGTCCTCATATTCTTTGATACGCGCTTCGATAGCTTCCTCAGGCTCGCCGAGCATCATTGAGAGCTGCGCGGTCGTGTAGCTTGAATTTTCGCTTAATAAACGTAATAACTTGTCCATATGATCGATCCTTTCTTTATTATCGGATATTGATTACCTTTATGTCATCTGTAAGGCGGGGATACTGCCGACGTTCAGGCTGTCGAGACAGATCGCCGTCGCCAGACAGAAGAGTTCTCTTTCTTTTTGCATCAGCTCGAGCTGTATACAGCCCTTGGCAAAGTCCTTGCCGACCTCGCACACCACCGCCGTGTCCGCGTCGAGGATAGAGTACGAGCCCATGAACACGTCGCCGCGCACATAGAAGCTGATCCCGCGAAAGCGCACCGCCGCTCTGCCGTTGCCGACCGCAAGATTCAGCCGCATGCTCTCATTACCCGCGCTGATGCTGTAGATCGACAGCGCCGAGAAGCCGAGCATGCGTATCTTGCACACGGTCTCGCCGGCGGGCGTTTTGATGCGGATACTCTCGCCCGAGGGGTTGCGCTTTCCCGATACGGTGTAACGGAGTCTGCCTTTTTCATCTGTCGCCTGATACCGCGCGCCCAATGACGAGGTATCACGCTGAATATATAATTTCACTGTACATCACCACGGATATTATTGGATATAACCGCTGTTTCATACATTTGTCAAATCGACTTTAGTCGGATAAATCTATATCAACCCTCTGCGGAAGGTCTTGCCGAACAGCACGAAGGTGCCCAGCTCCCGATTCGGTTCATACTTGACGAGGAAGCAGGAGGTATAGCCCAAGATCAGCCAGAAGAAAATAACCATGAAATTGATGTTATACAAGAGTCCTACCTCGATAAACGAATAGATCACATACGCGCAGAGGAACGAGTACATACACGGCAGGACGCTCTCTTTGAGGCTGTCGTCACGGAACACATGTATCGTGATATGCTTGAAGAACCGCAGTCCGAAGATACAGAACAGCACAAAGCCGATGATGCCCGAGCACACCAAAATCGTGATATATCCGTTATGGAAATCTGTCATGATCGGCGCGAGGATCCCGTAGCCTTTTGAAAATTTGATACCGTCCTCAAACATGCGGTTGCCGTACTCATAGATATTGCCCTTGCCGATACCTAAGATCGGATTCTGCATGAACATTTTCGCCGCCTGCTTCCACAGCTTGAAGCGGCCCGAATCAAGGTTCTTGTTCTCATGCTCAAAGGTCACCGCCGCCTCGTCATGCACGATCTTGTCGGTCAGGCTGTCGGACGACACGATCGTCGATTCGGCGGTCGATTTCATGATCTGTACAAAGCCCGCCTGCGTGATATTGCGGACAAAGAACAGGGAGGTCAGTATCACCAGCCCCGCCGCCAGACACGCCGCGGATTTCGTGACGATCTGCCTGACGGTGAACTTCGATTCCGACCCGAACATTTTGTATACGACGAAGAAAATCGCGTATCCTATCATCAGGATCATCGCGCCGTTGGAGTCGCATAAAAGCAGTGAGATCGCGTTCACGGCAATACACGAACCGATCCAGATACGGCTGACGCGCTCGCGCCCCGATATCGTGATGAAGTCCTTTTTGAGCAGCATATGACAGCAGAAGATCGCGACCACGGCGATAAAGCCGAGCTGATTCGGATTGACGAACATACCATCAAAGCGATTCTCAAAAATGATGAACTTGAGCCACAAGACCTCAAAGCTGATCTCCGCCATCAAGAACGCCAGTCCCACGATGCCCAGCACCGTCGAGCAGTACACGATGAAGCGGCAGATGGAATACAGCTCCCTGCGGAAGTTCAAATGCTTTTCCGTATGCACCGAATAGAACACGAAGAAGCACATCGCCACATGCAGCAGCATGATCAGATTGTACGCGTTATATAAGAGCGAGCTTGCCAGGTGCGTGAGTATCGTCACAAAGGACGTCAGCACAAAGGCGAGCAGCCAGATCCCGTAGCGGGTCTTGAGAACGGTATGGTTCTTCCGCTCGTTATAGATCATCAGGAATACGCCCCAGATAAACAGGAACACCAGCACCAGATACGCGGGTATCAGGGCAAAGGAGATATTACTGCAGAACAGGCATATCACATAGCTGCGCCGAAACAGCGAGGTGTCCAGAACAGCTTTTTTGAACTTACTCATAACCACCCTCACAAGGCAGATAAACGACAGACAAATCCGTTTTCAGATTTATCCGACTGTTAAGAGATAACGTTTTTAACGGTCGAGAACATCAACCGGATATCTCTGCGAAAGCCGAAGCGGCTGATATACTCAAGGTTGTATTCCATCTTCTTCGGCAGGATCTCTTCCACGTAAATGCGGTCGACCTCCTGAGGGTCGCTTACGTCGCCGATCATCGCGTCCTCGTCCTTGAACTTGATGGACGCGAGCGACGTGATACCCGCGGGCATCAATAAGGTCGCCATCATCTCAGGCGTGTACCGCTCGACGTACTTGACGACCTCGGGGCGTGTGCCGACAAAGCTCATCTTGCCCGACAGCACATGGAACGCCTGCGGCAGCTCGTCAAGGCGGAATTTCCGCAACGTCGCGCCAATCCCCGTGATACGGTTATCATGCGCCGATGTGACCAAAGCGCCCTTTTGATCCGCGCCGACCGTCATCGTGCGGAACTTCCAGATACGAAAGCGCCTGCCGTAGGTCGTCACGCGCTCCTGCTTAAACAGCACGGGACCCTTTGACGTCAGCTTGATGATGACAGCGATCACCGCCATCGGCAAGAGCAAAATCAGAATCATGATGACCGACAGCACGATATCCATCGCGCGCTTTAAGAATAAACTGAAACGCTTTTTATCAAGAATGTCATAGTATTTCTTTACCTCGGGGCATTGAAGCTCGCGGGGCAAACGCTCATACGGTAAGAGAAGCATACTTCCTCCGTTTATTTACAGATATATCATTAATATACTATGCGGAGAATCGGGGGACATATTCTATCCTTCCGATCGTCCGGGAATCATAAGCCTGCAATCGTAATTATTATACTATATTTCGGCTGTTTTTTCAATATATTATCGAAAAATACCGCATGCTCGGACCTATAAAAAAACAGCGTCATTTTTCGTCGAAAATTACAGCCCTTTTGTGTGTGAAATCTTACAGAATCCTCTTGACTTCAAGCCCCGAACATAGTAAAATTAAACCATAGAAAAAACACAACGAGGAACAAATATGGACAACGAATATAAGCCCGACCTGATCACCCTGATCGACGAGGACAACGTCGAACACAACTTTGAGATCCTTGATGTCATCGAAAATGAGAAAGGCGTGTTCTACGCGCTGTATCCGATCTTCGATACCGCTGACGAGACCATAGAGGACAGCGGCGAGTATTACATCATGGAAGTCATCGACGAGGACGGCGAAGAACAGCTTGCGGAGGTCGAGGACGAGGCGCTCTTAGATGAGCTCAGCGCCGTCTTTGAGAAGCATTTCGAAGAGCTTTTCGACGACGTCGAAGACGAAGAATAATCCATCATCAAACCGATTTTTTGTCTCCCTTTCCTAAGGGAGGTGTCACGAAGTGACGGAGGGTTCCTACCGTTCACCTAATTCTTATAATTTCCGAAACTTAATAACCAAGTCAATATCCTACCTGATTCGCGTATCGATCGCAAATAACCCTACAACCTTTAAATCGGGAGCTTAGCTCCTTCGGCGGTGTGCAGACCTCCCATCCGTATGGACGAAGGGAGCCTAAAGCCGCAGGGCGGGCACCCACCTGTCATCGTGTAGGCAGGTTATCTCAAGATCGTTACGGTCAGGTGGGATACCTTTATTATTACCGAAATATAAATGATGAATAGTGAAGAATGAACGGCGGGCGCTGCCCGCGCCTGATTCCTATTATTATCACAAACATAGGCAGGCTCAGACTGCCTTTTTTCATGTAAGGAGAACGTCATGAAAATATCTGTTTTAGGCTGCGGCCGCTGGGGCAGCTGTATCGCGTGGTATCTCGACCGCATCGGTCACGAGGTCGTGTCCTGCGGACTTGAGAACGCGCCCGAGCTGCAGCAGCTCTTAAAGACCCACCACAACGACTATCTCACCTTCCCCGAGAGCATCACTGTCACCTACGACCACCAGTTCGCCATCGAGCGCGCCGAGGTCATCGTCATCTCCATCTCCGCGCAGTATCTGCGCGATTATATGCAGACCATCACCCGGTACGACCTTGACGGCAAGATCATCGTCCTGTGCATGAAGGGTATCGAGGAGAGCACCGGCAAGCGCTTGACCGAGGTCGTCTCCGACTTTGTTGATACCGACAAAACGCCCGTCGCGGTGTGGGTAGGTCCCGGTCACCCGCAGGACTACGTCAAGGGCATCCCGAACTGCATGGTCATCGACTCCGACAACGAGGAGGTCAAAGCAAAGCTCGTACACAGCTTCAACAGCGAACTGATCCGCTTTTACTTAGGCACCGACCTGATCGGCTCCGAGATCGGCGCGGCGGCAAAGAACGTCGTCGGTATCGCCGCGGGCATGCTCGACGGCGCGGGCTGCACCTCTATCAAGGGCGCTTTGATGGCGCGCGGCACCCGCGAGGTCGCAAGACTGATCAAAGCCGCGGGCGGCAACGAGCTCTCCGCCTACGGACTGTGCCACTTAGGCGACTACGAAGCGACCCTGTTCTCTCCGTGGAGCCACAACCGACGCTTCGGCGAAATGTACATCAAGGGCGAGAAATTTGAGAAGCTCGCCGAGGGCGTGATGACCTCAAAGGCGATGGTCAGGCTCGGCGATCAACTGGGCGTTGATCTGCCGATCACAAGCGCCGTATACCGTATTCTCTTCGAGAACAGCAGCGCGAAAGAGGAGCTCTCCGCCCTCTTCACCCGCTCCATCAAAGAGGAATTTTAATTCTGTTTCAGAATTATTTATCAGGACTGTTTCGACAGTCCTGTTTTTATTTGAATACTATTGCCATAAAAAAGCGCAACGGCTGCCCGAACACATCGGACAGCCGCTTTGCTTACTGCGCGGTCGCGAATTTCTGTCTGAGCTGATCGATCTTTGTCTGCTCAACGTCACAGACGTTGTACCAGCCCTTATTGGTCATCTTCGAGTAGATCTCATCCTGCATGGACAGGGAGTCGTCCAGCGCGGAATTGAATGCGCCGAGGACATTCTTAGTCGAGGATTCGACCGCGCCGTGCAGGTACAGGTCACAGCAGCCCTTTTCGAGCAACAGCAGGTTTTGCATCATATTCTTATCATCCATTCTGTTTCCTCCTTACAAAAGACCGTAAAAGCGGTTGAAGATCTGCGCATGGCGGGTAGAGAGATTCTCCACGCAGGTTTTCAGCTCAGGGTCGGAAAGACTCCGGGCGGTCTCTTTGCACTTCTGTTGGAAATACTGCTCATGGCCGAGGGCGTCCTCGATATAGAGCAACTCTTTGTCAGTCATATCATTACCTCCGATTGTTTGGTAATGATAGTATGCGCCGCGACAAATCAAATATACATTTTGACAAATAAATACGGCACAGTTTTCAGGCTGTGCCGTATTGCTATAACGCTTTATTCTTCTGTGGAATTAAAGGTGAACTTCTCGCCGTCATAATCGCAGACGATCGGCTTCTTGCTGTCAAAGTCCGCGTCGAGCATGCGCTCAGAGAGCTTATCCTCGATATTGGTGACGATCGCTCTGCGCAGGGGACGCGCGCCGTAGGTGTCGTCAAAGCCCTCGTCGGCGATCTTCTCAACCGCCTTATCGGTAAAGCTGACCGTGACGCCTAAGCCGCTCAGACGCTTTTTCAGGGTCTCGAGCATGAGCCGCGCGATCTGCTCGATCTCGGGCTTTGTGAGCTTATTGAATACGATGATATCGTCCACACGGTTCAGGAATTCGGGACGGAACACCTGCTTGAGCTCGCTCAGTACCATCTCGCGGACACTCACGTTGTCCATGCTGTTGTCGCCGTTCGCAAAGCCGAGAGCCGCTTGGCGCTGTTCGGTGATCCTGCGCGCGCCGACGTTCGAGGTCATGATGATGATGGTGTTCTTGAAGTCGACCGTCCTGCCCTGACTGTCGGTCAGACGACCGTCCTCAAGGATCTGTAACAGCATATTGAACACATCGGGGTGCGCCTTTTCAATCTCGTCGAACAGTACGACGGAATAGGGCTTGCGGCGTACCGCTTCGGTCAGCTGACCGCCCTCGTCATAGCCGACGTAGCCGGGAGGCGAGCCGACCAGACGGGAGACGGTGTGCTTCTCCATATATTCGCTCATGTCCAGACGGAGCATGGCGTTCTCGTCGCCGAACATCGCCTGTGCCAGCGCCTTGCAGAGCTCGGTCTTGCCGACGCCCGTGGGACCGAGGAAGATAAAGGAGCCAATGGGTCTCTTCGGGTCCTTGATACCGACTCTGCCGCGGCGGATCGCTCTCGATACGGCGGATACCGCTTCCTCCTGACCGACGACGCGCTCATGCAGGATCTTCTCCATGTTGAGCAGGCGCTCGGATTCCTCGCGCGTCAGCTCTACGACAGGGATCTTTGTCCATGACGATACGATGGCGGCGATATCCTCGGCAGTGACCTCATGCGACGCCTCGAGGTTGCTCTCCTGCCAGCCGCTCTTCGCCTTTTCGAGCTGCTCGGTCACGTTCTTCTCCTCATCGCGGAGCTGTGCCGCGCGCTCAAAGTCCTGCTCGTTGATGGCTGCGGACTTCTCGCTCTCGAGCTTTTCGAGCTGCGCCTCCAAATCCTTGATCTCGTTCGGATAGGTCAAGGCGCTCAGGCGCACCTTCGACGCCGCCTCGTCGACCAGATCGATCGCCTTATCGGGCAGGAAGCGGTCGGCGATATAGCGGGAGCTGAGCTTGACCGCCGCCTCGATCGCTTCATCGGTGATCTTGACCTTGTGGTGCGCTTCATAGCGGTCGCGCAGACCCTTGAGGATCGCGATCGCGTCCTCCTCGTTCGGCTCGCCGACGGTCACGGGCTGGAAGCGGCGCTCCAGAGCCGCGTCCTTCTCAATATACTTGCGGTATTCCTCGAGGGTCGTCGCGCCGATGACCTGAAAGTCGCCGCGCGCCAGAGAGGGCTTGAGGATATTCGCGGCGTCGGCGCTGCCCTCCGCGGAGCCCGCGCCGATGATGGTGTGCAGCTCGTCGATAAAGAGAATAATATTCTTGCTCTTCTTGACCTCGTCGATAGCGTTCTTGATCCTCTCCTCGAACTCGCCGCGGTACTTAGAGCCCGCGATCATGCCCGTCAGATCAAGCGACACGATTCTCTTGTCGCGCAGGTGCTCAGGCACCTCGCCGTTGACGATTTTCAATGCCAGACCCTCCGCGATCGCGGTCTTGCCCACGCCGGGCTCGCCGATCAGGCAGGGGTTGTTTTTTGTACGGCGGGAGAGAATCTGGATAATGCGTTTGATCTCCTCTTCCCTACCGATGACGGGATCGATCTCACCGTTCCTCGCCGCCTGCGTCAGATCGCGCGAGAAGCTGTCGAGCGTTTTGCTGTCGCTGTTCGCTACAGGCTGCGTGTTCGAGGTGCGGTTTGGGGTCATATCCCCCGCGTCCTCGTCCCTGAGGTTCGCGCTCATACGGTCGGCGATCATCTGCGGGGTCACGCCCAGCTCCGCCAGATAGCGGATCGCATAGCTGTCGCGGTCGGACAGCAGCGCAATCAATAGATGCTCTGTGCCGACGTAGCCCGAGCCTGTACGAGCGGAGTAGGATACCGCCAACTGCATCACGCGCTTGGAGCGGGGAGTAAAATCATTGGGATTAAGAGAGACGATCCGATCCTCTCTCTGCATCATGCTCTCGAGCTTCTCAGCGGTAACGCCCGCGTCGTGAAGCGCGGTATACGCTACGCCGCTGCCCTCCTTGCATAAGCCGATCAGGATATGCTCAGAGCCGATATAGTCGTGACCGAAGCGCTCTGCGCTCTCGATCGCCAGATTCAGCGCCTTGTTCGCCTTATCCGTAAAGCCTTTGAATGTATATCTCATATATTCATCCTCCTTTATATGCTATCGTGTTCTTATCACTCGTTAATTGAATCTTTCTGTGAGGATCTGAGCGCGCTTGATATCCCTGTCGCGCGGGCTCATATCCTCGCCGTAACGCGTCATGATCGACGCGGGCTGTATCTCGACGATCAGCTTGTCGATACTGTCGGCGGAGAGGGTCTCGAGCATTTTTTCACAAACGCCCAATCTCACCAGCGACAACAGCTTCATCGCCTCGCTGTGATCCATCAGCTTTGCGGTTTTCAGGATACCCAGCGCGCGGTGGATCTTGTCCTGTGCCTCGATATTCTTGAGCAGGTTATCTCTCACGCGCATTTCCTGCGTGATCAACTGATTGGCGATGTTCTTTAAATTCTCGATCGCCGCCTTCTCGGAGATGCCGAGGGTCACCTGATTGGAAAGCTGGAAGAACGCTCCCGCGGGCTTGGTGCTTTCGCCGTACAGTCCGCGCATGGTAAGCCCGAGCTTTGACAGGTTCGCGCCGATACGATTGACCGTTCCGCTCATTTCGAGCGCGGGCAGATGGAGCATGACAGAAGCGCGCATTCCCGTACCGAGGTTGGTCGGGCACTGGGTCAGGTAGCCAAGGCGGTCGTGGAACGCGTAGTTTAATTTCTTTGAAAGAATATTATCCACCTCTTCCGCCAGCGCGTAGGCTTTGTCGAGCTCAAAACCGTCCATCATCACCTGCAAGCGGATATGATCCTCTTCGTTGACCATGATGGACACGGTGTTGTCGTCGCTGAGATACACCGCTCTGCCGTCCTTCTCGCTGATGAAATCGGGGCTGACCAGATGGCGCTCGATCATCGCGACGCGAATGGTATCGGGGATCGAATCCATATCGATACGGTGGAATTTCAGGGGGCTGTCCTTCAGCGCTTCGCCGACCTTATCAACGATCTCGCGCGCCTTATCCGCCGAAAGACGGATCGGGAAAGGATATTCTTTCAGGTTTCGCGCCAGTCTGATCCTGGTCGATACAACTGCTTTGCTCATCGTTATCCCTCCAATTCCTTGATCTCGTCACGAAGCTGAGCGGCTCGCTCAAAGTTCTCGTCCTCGATCGCCTTTTTCAGCTCAGCACGTAAAGCGGCAATCTTATCCTCCGCCGATTCGGTTTGATCTTTCTTATCTTCGTTCACGGTGTACTCGATCGCGTTCGGGCGCTTGCCCTTGTGCTCGGTGTTGCCGTGGATATTGCGGATCGTGGGCATCAGCTCGCTGAAAAACGTATCGTAGCAATCCGCGCAGCCGACCTTGCCCGTGCGCTTGATATCGTTGAGGGTACTGCCGCAGGTGTTGCAGTGAGCCGCGCCGGAGATCGCGGGGAGCGCGTTGGAGAAGAAGCTCGAGAGCAGTCCTCCGAAATCGGCGCTGAAATCGGGGAACATGGAATCATACCCCAGCTCGTGAGCACATTCGTGACACAGCCTGTATTCGGCGTACTCGCCGTTGATCATCGTTTTGACTACCGTAGTAGCCTCGTTCTTTTTGCAATGTTGACACAGCATGAAGATTCCTCCTTAATATTGTTTCATATACCATTATTCTTATGTTGTTTTTGATGAATTAATCAGCGATCAGCGTCAGGAGCATATTTTTGAACACCGCCGCCCTGAGCGAGTCGCGGTACTCCTGCGGAACGCCGAGGTATGCCCTCTCGCCCATCGCCGCCGCCATCAGCTTTGCGCTACGCGCGTCGATAAATCCGCGGGACAGCATATTGTCGATCATCACCTCGGCTGTCGCCTTGTCGAGCGTCGTGCCGATCGCGTTGACGATGTGCATGATCGCAACGTCGCGGGAGGTGTTGATGCGGGTGATGCGGATATATCCGCCCCCGCCGCGACGGGATTCGACGATAAAGCCCTGCTCGGGCGTGAATCGCGAGGTGATCACATAGTTGATCTGACTGGGAACGCACCCTAAGGTAGTCGCCAGCTCGTTGCGTTTGATCTCTGCCGCGCCGTTATGTTCATCCAAGATGTCCATGATATAGCGGGCAACCATATCGCTCATACGCATTTTGCTTACCTTCTCTCTGTAGGTTCGGATATAGGGTGACTTTGTTCCGCCTTTTCAATGTCAAACAGACATTCACGGCGGGTCAAGTGTCCGCTCAGACCAAGCCGCCGTTCGACTCGCGTCCGCCGTCACTCTTTGTCCTTCTCTGACCTTGACTATAGTATAATCCATTTGTCAAAGAAAGTCAAGGTCAAAATCAAATATTCACAAATTGTTCAAAAATAGCTTTATAATTCTAAATCAGAATTATTTTCACGGTTGATTCGAATTTCTCTTTCCGATTCCGATACTGACACAAAACAAAAAAAGCGGTACAACCGTAGCTGTACCGCCTTAACTGATCTGTATTATAAAACCTTACGCAAGAAGTCCTGTGTGCGCTCGTTCTGCGGATTGCCGAACACCTCTTCGGGGGTGCCCTCCTCGCAGATCACGCCGTCCGCCATGAACAGCACGCGGTCGGAGACCTCGCGCGCGAAGCCCATCTCGTGGGTGACGACGATCATCGTCATGCCCTCTGCCGCGAGCTCCTTCATAACGTCCAGCACCTCGCCGACCATTTCGGGATCGAGCGCGGAGGTGGGCTCGTCAAAGAGCATGATGTCGGGGTTCATCGCCAGCGCTCTCGCGATCGCGACGCGCTGCTGCTGACCGCCCGAAAGCTCGCCGGGGAACGAATCCGCCTTGTCCGAGAGACCGACTCTCGCGAGCAGCTCCTTTGCCTTCTGTTCGGCTTGCTCCTTGGTCATCTTCTTGAGCATGACGGGCGCCATCATGATATTCTTGATGACGGTCATATTCTGGAAAAGGTTAAATTGCTGGAACACCATGCCGATATTCTCGCGCACCTTATTGATATTCATCTTCTTGTCGGTGATGTCGTAGCCGTCAATCTCGATCGTGCCCGAGGTCGCGTCCTCGAGCTTATTCAGACAGCGCAGGAAGGTGGATTTGCCCGAGCCGGACGGTCCGATGACGCAGACGACCTCGCCCTCATAGATGGTCGCGTCGATACCCGTCAATACCTCGTTCTTGTCAAAGTACTTATGAAGATTGGTTACGACGACCTTTTTGTTCTCTCTGTTAATGTTCGTCACGGTGTCTGCCCCTCCTCTCATACTTCAGCTTCTTTTCGATGTAATTGGAAATGATCATCAGGATAGAGATGATCACCAAATACATTGCGGCGACCACCAGATAGGTCTCGAAGAAGGTATAGGTACTGCCGACATAGGTCTTAGCCTTGTTGACCAGCTCCGCCATACCGATTGCCGAGAGAATAGAGGTATCCTTGATGGTGATGATAAACTGGTTGACCAGCGAGGGGATAGAAAACTTGATCGCCTGAGGCAGAACGATCTTGCGCATCGCCTGACCCTGCGACAGACCCAGCGAACGCGCCGCCTCGGTCTGACCCTTCGGTACCGCCATGATACCGCCGCGGTAGATCTCCGCGAGATACGCGCCCGCGTTCAGGGACAGGGTGATGATACCCGCCGTCAGAGCGGTAAATTTAAAGTCGCTGACAAACATGCGCACGACCTGCGGCACACCGAAGAACACGATGAACGCCTGTACCAGCATCGGCGTTCCGCGGATGATCCAGATATACACGCCCGCGATCGCTCTGAGGACGACGTTCTTCGACATCTTCATCAAACACACCAACAGACCGATGACCATACCGATCAGGATCGACACCAGCGAGGTGATGACGGTCAGTTTCAAGCCTTCCAGCAGCAGAGGCATCGCTCCGCTGAACACTTTACCAAAATCCATATACTACAACTGCCTTACATAAATTCAGCACGATAAATCATTACCGTGCTGAATCTGAATTTAAACTTTTACAGCTCAGGTAATTTCAAAATACCTTAGGATCAATAACCGTACTTAGCAAGGATCTCCTTGTACTTGCCGCTTGCCTTGATGTTAGCAAGACCGGTGTTGAACTTCTCGATGAGTTCAGCGTTCTTGCCCTTCTGAACAGCAAAGCCGTAGCCCTTGACGTTCGCGGGCTCTTCGGAGATGATTTCGAGGTTGACCTGACCGGTCTTGATCGCGTAACCGATAACGGAGAAGTCCTCTACGCAAGCGACGTCAGCGCCGGTAGCGACTGCCTGATACATGTTGTCGGAGCCCTCATAGTAGTTGATGGTGAAGCCGTACTGATCCTTGATGGACTCAGCGTACTCGCCGCCGACGGTAGAGGTCTTAGCGGCTACGGTCTTGCCCTTGAGGTCCTCCATCTTGGTACCTGCCTTCGCGACGATGACCTGACCGTCGTCAAAGTAAGGCTCAGAGAAGTCGAAGGTCTCCTTGCGCTCGTCGGTGATGGTCATGCCCGCGATCATCGCGTCAGCCTGACCGCTCTGGACAGCGCCCATAGAAGCGTCAAAGCCCTCGTTGTGCATCTCATACTTGATGCCCTGATCCTCAGCGATCGCCGCCATGATGTCCATGTCAACGCCGACATAAGCGTTGGTCTCGGTGTCGAGGTACTCAAACGGAGCGAAAGCGTTGTCGGAGTAGATGATGTAGGTCTTGTCAGCGTCAGCCTTGGCGTCAGTCGCGTTGCCCTTGTTGGCATTGTTGCCGCCGCAAGCGGTCAGCATAGCGACAGAAGCAATCATAGCGACAGCTAAGATCAGTGCTAATACTTTTTTCATAACAATTTCTCCTTTTCTTGATTTAGTGTTTTACTGTGTAAAAACGTGCAAAAAAGCAACCTTAAAAATTATACACTAATCGTAAAACTTTGTCAATAAAATTCGAGACTAATCGAGGCAGAGAGACGCGGAAAACAACAGCCTTTCCCCGCATTGTCACAGCAGGCGGCGTCTCTGAACGCACAAAGCGGCTGCGCCCGAGGGCACAGCCGCGATTTGGCGATTTATTCACTTTGGCAAAACATTCTCTCAGCCGGATTCTCTGAGGGCTTGTCCCGCCTCAGTACTGAGCTTTATTTCAATCGTTCAGATTACAGCTCAGCGAAATACTTGATGGTGCGAACCATCTGAGAAGTGTAGGAGTTCTCGTTATCATACCAAGAAACAACCTGAACCTCATACAGACCGTCGCCGATGGGAGATACCATGGTCTGGGTAGCGTCAAACAGAGAACCGAAGCGCATGCCGATAACATCGGAAGATACGATCGGATCTTCGTTGTAACCGAAGCTGTCGCAAGCAGCAGCCTTCATAGCGGCATTGATGCCCTCTACGGTTACGTCGTCACCCTTGACAACAGCGGTCAGGATAGTGGTGGAACCTGTCGGAACCGGAACACGCTGAGCAGCGCCGATGAGCTTGCCGTTCAGCTCGGGGATAACCAGGCCGATTGCCTTAGCAGCGCCGGTGGAGTTGGGAACGATGTTCGCAGCGCCCGCGCGAGCTCTTCTCATGTCGCCCTTTCTGTGGGGACCGTCAAGGATCATCTGGTCGCCGGTGTAAGCGTGAACAGTGCACATGATACCGGTCTGGATGGGAGCGTACTTGTTGAGGGTGTTAGCCATGGGAGCTAAGCAGTTGGTGGTGCAGGAAGCAGCAGAGATGATCTGATCGTCAGCGGTCAGAGTGTCCTCGTTAACGCTGAATACGATGGTCTTGAGGTCCTTGCCTGCGGGAGCAGAGATAACGACCTTCTTAGCGCCTGCGTTGATGTGAGCCATGGACTTCTCCTTAGAGCAGTAGAAGCCGGTGCACTCGAGAACGACGTCTACGCCGATCTCGCCCCAAGGCAGCTTGGAAGCGTCAGCCTCAGCATAGATAGTGATCTCCTTACCGTCAACGATAATGGAGTTCTCGCCTGCCTCAACAGTGTGCAGATTTTCGCCGATAACGCCGCAGTAGCCCTTCTGAGCAGTGTCATACTTCAGCAGGTTTGCGAGCATAGCGGGGTTGGTCAGGTCGTTGATCGCAACTACCTCATAACCCTCGGCGCCGAACATCTGACGGAAAGCCAGACGACCGATACGGCCAAAGCCGTTAATAGCAACTTTTACTGACATATTAATTCCTCCTAAGAATTATTAAATGTAAATTGTTACATCATTGTTATTTTACTACAAACGGAGAATGAAATCAAGGTGTAAATTTGAAATATTTACTAATTAACGGAATAATTCTCCTGTTTTTTTCTTTTCGAGCAGCGTCGGCGCGTCCCCACTTGACAGAAACCTTGAAAATACGATAAACTAAAAGAAATATCGAAAGGGGTGAAAGCATGAAACGAAATGTGATCGGTATCCTCGCGCACGTCGACTCGGGCAAAACGACCTTGTCGGAAGCGATGATGTACGTCTCGGGCAATCTCTCAAAGCTCGGCAGGGTCGACCACAAAAACGCCTTTCTCGACAACTTCCGCTTAGAGCGCGAGCGCGGGATCACGATCTTCTCCAAGCAAGCGGTGCTCAGATTCGAAAACGCCGAATTCACCCTGCTCGACACCCCGGGACACGTAGACTTCTCCGCCGAGACCGAACGCACCCTGCAGGTGCTCGACTACGCGATACTTGTCGTCAGCGGTACGAACGGCGTGCAGAGCCACACTCTCACCCTCTGGAAGCTCCTGCAAAAGTACCATGTCCCCTGCTTTATCTTCGTCAACAAAATGGATATGGACGGCGCGGACAAGGCGCTCGTATTCAGTCAGCTCAAAGCGAAGCTCAGCGAAAACTGCGTGGATTTCACCGCCGAACGCGAGGAGCTGTACGAGAACATCGCCCTGTGTGATGATATCCTGCTGGAAAAATACTCCGAGACCGATCTCGTCGAGGAAAAAGATATCGTCAAGGTGATACGCGAGCGCAAGGCGTTCCCCTGTCTGTTCGGCTCGGCATTGAAGCTCGACGGCGTAGACGAGTTCCTGCAACTGCTCAACCGCTATACCGCCGAAAAGACCTACAATGCGGAATTCGCCGCGAAGGTATACAAGATCACCGAGGACAAAGCAGGCGGCAGGCTGACCCACATGAAGATCACGGGCGGACAGCTGAGAGTCAAGGATATCCTGCCCGCAAAGAAGAATATCAACAGCGAAAAGGTCAACCAGATCCGCATTTATTCGGGCGAGAAATTCACCGCTGTCGACGTCGCCGAAAGCGGCATGATCTGTGCTGTCACGGGTATCTCCTTTGCCCTCCCAGGCGACGGTTTGGGTACGGAGAGCGACACGGGACTGCCCGTGCTCGAACCCGTCCTCACCTATTCCGTACTCCTGCCCGACGATGTAGACGCGCATACGGCGCTCGCCAAGCTGCGCTTACTCGAGGTCGAAGACCCACAACTGAACATCGAATGGGACGATTTGAACGGTTGTATCCGTATCCGTCTGATGGGCGATATCCAGCTTGAGATCCTCAAAAGCATTATCGAAGAACGCTTCGGCTTCTCGGTCGGATTCGGACAGGGCAGCATCATCTACAAAGAAACCATCGCCGACACGGTCGAGGGCGTCGGACATTTCGAACCCCTGCGCCATTACGCGGAGGTACATTTGCTGCTCCAGCCCGCCGAGCGCAACAGCGGATTATCGTTTTACAGCGATTGCCCCGAGGACAAGCTCGACAAAAACTGGCAGCGACTGATCCTCACCCATCTGTATGAAAAAACGCACATCGGCGTGCTGACGGGCTCGCCGATCACCGATATGGAGATCATCCTCAAAGCGGGCAGGGCGCACCCGAAGCACACTGAGGGCGGCGACTTCCGCCAGGCGACCTATCGCGCGGTACGGCAGGGCTTGCGCTCTGCAAAGAGTATCCTGCTCGAGCCGATCTACCGCTTCTCTTTAACCGTCCCCGCCGAGAACATCGGCAGGGCGATGAACGACGTCACCCGCATGCACGGCAGCTTCGACCCGCCCGAGACTCTCGGCGAATCCGCCGTACTTACGGGCTCAGCGCCCGTATCCGAAATGCGCGATTTTGCGAGAGAGGTCATGCAGTACACCCGCGGCAACGGCAGACTTGCCGTCACCCTTAAGGGCTATGAACCCTGCCACAATGCGGAAGAGGTCATCGCCGCAATCGGCTACGATGCCGACAGCGATATCAACAACACCGCCGACTCGGTATTCTGCTCTCATGGCGCGGGCCATACCGTCAAGTGGGACGAAGTGCCCAAGAGCATGCATCTGCCGAGCGTCCTCGTCAAAGCCCCGCAGGAGGAAGCCTCCGTTTCAAGCGCAAGAGATTTCTCCAAGCTCAAATCGCAAAAGGACATCTTCGCGCTCGACAAGGAGCTCATGCACATCTTTGAGCAGACCTACGGTCCCGTTCACCGAAAGCAGTACAGCGAGCCGAAGCGGTATAAGGCCGTCGAATACAACGAGCGGAAGAAGAAAAAGAACCTGCCCTCCGACTGTAACGGCGTGGAATATGTGCTGGTGGACGGCTATAACGTGATCCACGCGTGGGACAATCTCAGAGAGCTGGTCAACGAGCACATGGACCTTGCGCGGAATCTGCTGATCAACACCCTGTGCAATTATCAGGGCTACAAAAAATGCGAGCTGATACTGGTCTTTGACGCGTACAAGATCAAGGGTCACGAGCGCGAGGTGGAGAAGGTCAACAACATCACCATCGTCTACACCAAGGAAGCGGAGACCGCCGACATGTACATCGAGCGCGCGTCCTACAAGCTCGCCAAGAACAACCGCGTCCGCGTCGTCACCTCCGACGGCATGGAACAGCTGATCATTCTCGGCAACGGCGCGATAAGGGTATCGGCAAGAGAATTCCGCGAAGAGATCGACCATGCGGAAGCGGAGATCAGAAGCATATTAGAGGAAAATAATCACTGATCCTATCAACAAAACGACCCGATGATCTATTTCATCTCGTGTAGAAGTCCAATACGATAACCACAATTTCATAGCAACATAAAACGCGAACCTGAATCAGACGCATACCCGATTCAGATTCGCGTTATTGTTTCATTGATTTATACTAATCCTTGATAAAAAGATTTAATCAGATATTAGTGATATATTTCGGATAGCGCGACGGGAGACGCAGACAGGCTGGCGCCTGTCAAGGAGATAGATGATATAGGTTTTTATTAAGGATTAGTATAATCATTCGCCGTCCGCTTTATCGCTGTCGGCTTCGACCTGACCGCTTTCGGCTGAGCCGTCCGCGACCGCCTTCTGCTCTGCCTGCATGATATCGCTGATCGCGGCGTTATCCAGCTCGAGCGTATCGTCAGCCGCCTTGCTCTCGTCGGCAAAGGCGTCGAATTCCTCCTGCTTCTGCGCGAGGATATCGATGATCCTCTCGTCTACCGTATCGTCGCAAAGCAAGCGGTATACCAGCACCGACCGCGCCTGACCCATGCGGTAAGCGCGGGAGATCGCCTGATTCTCGATACTGGGCTTTAACTGCGGCTCACAGAGAATGACCACCGAGGCACTCTGGATATTCAGGCCCGTACCGCCCGACTGTATCTGCGCGACAAGCGCACTGCCCGCGGGGGCTTTATCGAATTCGTCGATGATCTCCTGCCGTCTTTGCGGGCTGACCGAGCCTGTGATCGGCTCCATGCAGCTCTCGCCTAATAAAGCCGCGACCTTCGCGACCGTATCGAGGAAGAACGAGAAGATCAGCACCTTGCGCTCCTCCGCCCTCGCCTCTTCGATCAGCTCGAGCATTCTGTTCGCCTTGGAGGACTGCGACAGATCGTCCACGTTCCATGACACTCTCCGCGCCGCCATGAAGTTCTGCTCGCCGATGGCTTCTTGATAGAGCTTCTTCTCCGCGGGCAGCAGGTCACACCACTCGTAGCTTTCCATCAGCTCGGGCAGCTCGGTGAGCATGTCCTCGCGCTTTCTGCGGTAGTACACGGGCGCGACCGCCTCGCGGAACTGCGGCGCGGAGGACAGCGACAGCATCGGCTGGATCGCCTTGGACACGTCCTGATTGAGTATCGCGATCAGGGTCGCCATCTCCCCTACCCTGTTCTCGAGCGCGGTGCCCGTCATGAACAGCAGGCGCTGTGCATGCGCGCAGAGCTTCTTGACGTTGCCTGTACGCTGAGCGGAGGGATTCTTGATATAGTGCGCTTCATCGACCGTCAGCATCGTGAATTGAAAAGCGGGATCAAGCTCAAAGACCGAGGTCGTCTCAAAGGTCGTCACCGCTACGCCGCCATTACTGATCCAATTCTGCACTGCGGACAGTTTATCATTACCGTGCACCTTGATGACAGGCAGATCGCTGTGCTTTGCGATCTCACGGCACCAGTTGGTCAGCACCGACGCGGGACAAACGACCGCAAAGTGTGTCGCGCCCTTGTTGCGCAAATGCACCATCACTGCGATCGCCTGCACGGTCTTGCCCAAGCCCATCTCGTCGCCTAAAAGGATACGCTTCTGTGCGACGGCGTACTTTACGCCCCATTCCTGATAGCGGCGCAGGGTGCAGTTGAGTCCTGTCAGGTCGAGCTGTACGTCGGCGATATTTTCCGCCAGCTCCTCGGGCAGTCCGTAGACCTCTTCTCCCCCGCCGACCGCGTCGGGAACGACGGCTTCGAGGATATTGATGTAGGTAATGCTGTCGGACGAAAAATCCGCCCACGCGTCCTTCGGGTTGACAAAAGCCGCTCCCCTGACCGACCGCAGGTTTCTTTCGAGCTCAGCGATATTGCCGTCGGAGAGGATGACCGACAGCGCGTCATACGCCGACTGCGCGCGCTCCTTTTTATCCGAGGACGAGAACATCCACCTCAGTCCGCCTGTCGCGGGCTTGATGTCGCGGATCGCCGATTCGATCTCTCTTTCATATTTCGCGCGGAAATCCTCCGCCGCTTCAACAGCAGGCAGTAAGCGCTTGTACTGATAGAGCGCGGACACCAACGCCGTCGACTTCTGATTCTTATCATCGGCACTCAGGCGAATCCTCGCGCCGCTTTTCGCGGTGTTCGCGAGCTCCTGCGCCGCCTCCTTGATCATCTTAGCGCCCTCAGGGCTGATACCGTTGATAGACGAGATACGGTACTCGGGCGCGTTCAGAACGTCCGCAATCGTATGTAAGCCCGCGTCATGCAGCATTTTCACGCGGATACCCTTCTTGTCGCGGTTAAGTTCATCAACGGGGACAGTCTGCAAAAGCTCCTTTGAGCTCTCGCCCGTCATTGCCGCGGCAGCCGCCTGTATCGCCGCTGTTTGCCGCTGCGCCAGCGTATCCACCCGCGTCATCTGTGATGACAAATCCTGATAACGCCGTGTCAATTGCTTGGCGTCACCGGAAGAAAAATTTCGTGCCATAGTTGCTCCTTGGTCTGTCGTAATCAGTCAAGATTCCTTTGATAAACTGATATATAATGAAGAAAGGTAATGCCGGCTGACATTACCTTCGTTCTCTCTTATTTTGCGACGCCGATCGCTTTTTTGTAATCCGCCTTCATCTTTCCGCAGTTCTCGGAGATGATCAGAGAAACATAATTGTTATCGGTGTCTACCGTCGCGTTCTCAACGATCGCGTACTGCTCGGGGTTGTAGTTCTTGGTCTCGTTGAGCTTGGAAGTCAGTCGGTTGTTCAACGCCTCAGCGATACGACCCGCCGCGTCCTTATCGGAAGCGAGGATCAGGACGATCTCTTCCATATTTACGCCCGAGTTATTGATACCGCCCGCGAACTCCTTGACGTCCTCAGCCGCGATACCGTAGAAGCGATTCAGATCGGACGCGTCCTTGAATTCGACCATGTCGGTCACATTATAGGTAGTTTTGAGCTCGCTGAAAACATCGCCCAGCGGCTTTGCGCTGCTGCCGCAGGCGCAGAGGACCGCCGCTAAAACGGCGACCACAGCGATCAGACTGATGATTCTTTTCATTGTTATACCTCCAAATTCAGTTATGCTTACGCTTTGTGATCATTAATACTAATCCTTGATAAAAAGATTTAATCAGATATTAGTGATATATTTCGGATAGCGCGACGGGAGACGCAGACAGGCTGGCGCCTGTCAAGAAAGGTTTTTATTAAGGATTAGTATAAAGATCACGCGTTGTTCTTCAGATAGTTTGCCCACATCTCGCAAGCGGCGTCGGTGAAGTGCAGTCCCATCGAATCAGGGTCGCTGCAATATTCATCGGGCAGGTTGCCGTCCTTGTCCGCAACAGCGGAAAAGACGTCCAGATACTTATAGTTGTTTGCGGTGCAGTAGTCCTTGAGCATACCGTCAAATTCCTTGACCAGCGTATTGTTGAAAGACTCCATCTCAGCGGACTTGATCATCGGGGTGACCGACTGGATATAGATGCGCGCGTCGGGAGTCTTCGCAAGAATATCGGACACGAGCTGTTTACAGCTATCCATCGCGCCCTTCGTGCCGTACAGACCGATATCGTTCATGCCCAGCATGATAAATACATTCTTCTTGCCCGTCAGCTCACAGCAGTCCTCCACCTTATGGGTTGCGCCCTGATAGTAGGGGTGCACCGCCTCGGGATCGTCAACAGCCCACAGCGCGTTGGTATAGCCGAGACTGCCCGCGCAGAAGAATTCCGCCGCGCCGAGCGCTTCGGGGTGAGACGCGCAATAGTAGCTCAGCTTTAGCGTAACGCTGTCGCCGACGAACACCGCGCTGTCGAACCACTCCGCCGACTTGGGCGAGGTCTCGTCATAGCCTGAGTCGGGCGCTTCGGTCTCGAGAGCCGTCTGCTCGGCAGGCGCTTCGGTCGCGTTCTGCTTATCGACGACCGACTTACAGCCCGACAGCAGCATCATAGCGGACAAAAGCATCACCATCACGCAAGTGAATAATTTCTTCATTGGTTTCTGTTCATCTCCAAAATATATTCCAAATCATTGATTTTTTGACATACTTCTACATGATGTGTGCAAAGTATAGCACACAGGAACCATGATATAATTCTAATAGAGAATAATAATATCGGCGATTGAGAATATTTTATGAACATTTTCGGCTTGATTTTGACGATAATAACAATAATCTTATTATCAGGATTCACAAAGCTTGCCCTGCTGTATATTATTTTCATCGAGCGTTCGGTTTATGAAATTCAACACCCGCTTTTTGTCTGCGCTCCACAGCGGCGCGACCAGCATTCGCTTGTCGCCGTCGCCCGTCAGACGGTAGATTACGACGTTTTTCGGCAGTATCTCGATACAGCGGCACAGGATCTCGGCGTACTCCTCGAGCGACAGTGTTACGAATGACCCTCTGCGGTAATCCTCGCACAGATCCGTTCCCTCGATCACATGCAAGAGCTGGAGCTTGATCCCGTCCGTATACCGACCGACATAGGATACGGTCTCAACCATCATCTCTTTTGTTTCAAGAGGCAGACCGAGTATCACATGGGTGACCACCTCGATCCCCGCTTTGTGCAGAGCGTTGACCGCCTTTTCATACACAGGCAGCGCGTACCCTCTGCGGATATAGTCCGCGGTCTTTTCATGGATCGTCTGCAAGCCAAGCTCGACCGTCACGGGCTTTTTGCCGTTGATTTCCTTTAAGAGAGCGACCACTTCATCGGACAGACAGTCGGGACGGGTACCGATCGCAAGCCCGACAATATCCTCGGGCGCGATCGCTTCATCATACAGCCGTCTGAGCGTATCGACGTCGGCATAAGTATTGGTGAACGGCTGAAAATACGCGATATAGGCGTTGTCCCTTGTCTTGGCGCTGACCCTGCGCTTCGCTTCTTCGAGCTGTTCGGTCACGGACAGACACGCGGACGCGGCGAACTCTCCCGAGCCGCCCGCGCTGCAAAAGATACAGCCGCGCGAGCCGAGCGTACCGTCACGGTTCGGACAGGTCATTCCGCCGCTGATAGCAAGACGGTACACCTTCTTGCCGTATTTCTTTCTATAATATTCGTTTAGAGAATAATAATGTTTCATACCTGATGAAAGAAATCGAGCAACCGCTGTTTGTAATCGGGCGCTTCGTCAAAGACGCAATGCGCGTACTCGTCGCCGTACATATATAATTGACCGTTGATCGCTTCCGCAATATAGCGCGACTGCGCGGGAGAAAGCACCTTGTCCCCCTCAGCGCCGATCACCAGCGCGGGGCATTGTATCCTATTCAGCTCGCCTGAGATATCGAACCCGTCGAGCGCCTTCGTCTGCAAAATAAACCGCCTGATATCATATTCGGTCATTCCGTCATTCATGTGGATCAGCATATCCTTGTACTTGCCGATGGTGTTCTCGGAATACAGCGAGTCGATCAGCTCAGCCGTCAGCGCGGTCAGATCGCCGCTCTGCGCCAGCTTGATCCAGCGCTCCGTCCCCTGCTTTTCCCGCTCTCCCATCACGGCGGCGGTCGAACCCAGCGCCATACTGCGCACTAATTCGGGATCATCGATCGCGATACACATCGCCATCATTCCGCCCTGAGAAGCGCCGAAGATATCCGCGTCACGGATACCGAGCTTCTTCATCACCTGAGCGGTATCCCCCGCCATCTGCCGCACCGTATAGCCGTCGGGCATATTGCGGCGGCGGTCAAAGCAGTAAACGGTATATTCCTTGCCAAAGTCCCTGTACGCCGCGCCGACCGCCATCGCGGAGAGCATCACACTGCGCGTCGAGACCCCCGGCAAGATCACAAAAGCCCTCTCTCCCGAGCCGAAAGAGAAGTACTCCATCTCGATGTCGTTCACCTTCACACAATTTGTTACCATACATCTCACCCGCTTTCACATTTTCGACGAAAGTATACCATAATCGTCAGCAAAACACAATATGACAGTTCAGTCATTGTTATTGCTTTTTTTGCCTGAATGGAGTATAATGACCGTATCTTATATGCTGCCTTGCGACAACGGGCAATGGCTTTATAAGTGAACAGACGCCAAAAGAAAGGAAGTATTTACCATGATAAAAAGAACCCTGACAATTATCACAGCAGCACTCCTGATCCTCGCGGTATTCACCGCCTGCGGCTCCAAAAAGAGCGTCGAGCTCAAGCCCCTGATGGACACCATCAACAGCACCTACGGTCTGACCGACCTGAAAACCATCGACGACACCGACAGCCTCAACCGCTACTATCAGGTAGCAGCGGAGTCCGTCAAGCAGTTCGCCGCTGAGCTCCCCACCTCGTCCAAGGACTTCAACGAGATCATCCTGATTGAAGCCGCCGACGAGAACGCCGCCGCTCAGATCAAGACCCAGCTTGACGCGCGTCTGCGCTCTCAGCTGAGCAACGCGAAGAGCTACAATGCCGAGCAGGTCAGCATGATCGAAGCCTGCGAGACCAAGCAGAACGGCAACTATGTCTACCTTGTCATCGGCGACAAGCACGACGAGATCAACTCCACCATCGCCGAAGCGCTGAAATAATCGCAAAACATACGCACATCAAAGGGGCTGTGAAAAAGCGCAGTCATTGCGAGGGCTTTAGCCCGTGGCAATCCCACAAAGCCAAGATAGTACCTTGGGAGATCGCCGCGTCAATCGCTCTTCACAATGACGACGGCTTGTTTTTTCACAGCTCTTATCTTTTGCAAAAGGATCACAATCATATCTGATAAAGGTCTCAGCTACCACGAGCGCCTCTCGGCGTATCACACTCTTATGTCATAGCGACCGACAAAAAGAAAGAGCTGACAGTTTCCTGTCAGCTCAACGCTATCGTATCAATTACTTGTTTACTGCGTCCTTGAAAGCCTTGCCTGCCTTGAAAGCGGGAACCTTGGAAGCAGGGATCTCGATCTTAGCGTTAGTTCTGGGATCAACGCCGGTACGAGCGTTTCTCTCTCTTCTCTCGAAGGTACCGAAGCCAACGATCTGGATCTTGTCACCGGCAGCGATGGTGTCTACGATGGTGTCGAAGGTAGCGGCTACAGCAGCCTCTGCGTCCTTCTTGGAAATGTTAGCCTTCTCAGCTACGACTGCGATGAGTTCTGACTTTTTCATTTAACTTTCCTCCAAAAATTTTTTGCGATTCGTATATCGCTTGTTTATTATTTTAATCTTCTTTACGAGAATTATTTAACTTCTTCCCACAAAGAATCGATTAACGAAGTCGGTGCGCTTTTCATGTCGATCCCGCGCTCTTTGGCGAGTCCCTCGACAGCGCGAAAACGCTTGGCGAATTTGTCGGTGGAGCGATAGAGAGCGCGCTCTGCGTCCACTCCCGCGAAGCGAGCCACATTCACGACCGAGAAGAGCAGGTCGCCCAGTTCCTCTTCGATCTTGTCCTGATTGCCGCCCTCGATCGCCGAGAACAGCTCTTTCTGTTCCTCAGGCACCTTGGAAGCGGCGTCAGCGGCGTCCTTGAAATCCATACCGGATTTAGCGGAGCGCTTCTGCACCTTCTGTGCGCGCATCAGCGCCGGCAAAGATCTTGCCACGTCGTCTACAGAGTCCGCGACGCTCTCCTGCGACTTGGTCTGCATTTTGATCGCGTCCCAGTTCTTGAGCACCTCGTCAGGGGTATCGGCTTCGATATTCCCGAACACATGCGGGTGGCGGATGATCAGCTTTTGGCACACGTCGTTGCACACATCGTCAAAATCAAATCGGCCCTCTTCCTCCTCCATGATGGAGTGGAAGATCACCTGCATGAGCACGTCGCCGAGTTCTTCCTTGAGCAAGGGAGAATCGCCCTTGTCGATCGCCTCGATCGCCTCATAGGTCTCTTCGATAAAATTCTGACGGATACTCTCGTGTGTCTGCACCCTGTCCCACGGACAACCGTCGGGAGCGCGCAGGATATGCATGATGCGGATCAGATCGTCGATCCGATAAAAATCCTTATACTGAAAATCCATAAAATCTCCATAAACGGCATATCTTGACAGCATTATGCCGCCATTTACTATATATTACCTTAATAAGTGCAGTTTTGCAAGGATTGTTACAATATTGTTGCCTTTTGGCAGCATCAATAATTCCTCTTCTCTGAACGTCTTCATCAGCATCAAAGCGACGACGTATACGATCACCGCGATGATGATCGCCGCGATCAGAGAGATCAGGAAGCCGCCTCTCATAGCGCCGACAAAATGGTTGCACAGGGTATATACGCCGAAGGCTGTCGCCGCGCAGATCGCGCCGCAGATCATCGGCTTTAAGATCGTGTTGATAAAGTCGGGTCTGACCTTCGAGTGCTTGACAAGCAGGAACATGCCGACGATGAAAACGAAGGTGAACGCAACCAACGAACCGATCGCCGCGCCCGTGACATTCAGCTCGACCATGCTGACGAACAGGTAGTTGGTAGCGATCTTGATGACCATCGCCATCGTGCACAGGATCAGCGGCAGGTTGACCTTGCCTAAACTCTGCAGCATGCTCATGATCGGGGTGGAAGCCGCGACAACGATACAGGAGAAGCCCATCACGCGCAGGATAGAAGCGGAGACCTCCGTCTCAAAGCCGTAGCCGTACAAGAGCTGGATGATCGGGTTAGACAGAGCGAACAGCGAGAAGCCCGCGGGAAGCGTGAACATCATCGTCAGCTTCAATACCGTTTCCATACTCTGCTTGAGCTCCTTCTTGTCGCCCGAGGTATAGGCGGCGGTAACATTCGGCAGCGCCGAGGTGCCGAACACCTGCGTGACGGTCGTGACCAGCTGCATCAGGGGCAAAGCATTCGCAAAACAGCCCCATAATGAAGTATGCAGCTTGATATCGCCCTGCACCATGCCGTTCAGCTCCGTCGCGTACTTGGGGTCGAACTGCGCGATCAAGCCGGCGGAGTTGTTCTTACTGGTGTTGTACAGAACGTTCTGGATCACCACCGCATCGATGGTGGTGGAGATATTCATGATAAACGCAGAGAGGATGATCGGGACCGCGGTTTTGACAAGGATCTTGAAGGTCTCGTTCTGGGTACGCGCGTCGATGGAATCGACCAGCATCTCCTGCGTCGGGACAAAGCGGTGCTTTGCGTAATAGACGCGCAGGAACACGAACGCCATCAAGGAGCCTAAGGCGATACCCGCGATCGCCGCCGCGACGGAATACGCGAGCAGTCGCTGCATGGCGGTCTCCAAGGTGGGATATGTCGCGCCGAACACGGTGCCCGAGCTCTGATACTCGCCCATACCGATACGCATGACAAGGTAGCCGAGCGTCAAGCCGCTTGCGACCTTGACGACCATCTCGACCACTTCGCTGACCGCGGTCGGGAACATATTGCGCTGACCCTCAAAGTAGCCGCGGTAGATAGCGACCAGACAGCCGATGAAGATCGATGGTGCGAGGGTCATCATCGCGAAGATAGAATCAGGCGACTTGATCAGCTGGACGTAGATGAAGCTGATACCGATCATCAGCGCGAAGCAGATCGCGCCCATGCCGATGAAGAACTTCTTCGACGTCTTGTAGACGACGTCCACGTCGCGGTACCGCTTCTGTGTAATGCTCTCGGCGATCAGGCGCGAAACGGCGATCGGGAAACCCGCCGTCGCCAGCGCGAACAAGGGGGTATACACCTCGTACGCATTGCTGAGCAGTCCGATACCGACGCTGCTCATCGAGAAGCCCGCGATATCGTCGTAGGTCGCGAACATGCGGTACAGGAAGATCTTGTAGAACATACCGAGCAGCTTGACGACGACCATGCTCACGGTCATGATCATAGCGCCCTTTAGAAAAGTCTTTGACGTATTTTTACTTAAACTGTCTTGATTCATAACATCGCTCCAATTATTACAGCCTTCCCCTTAAAGGGAAGAGGGACCGCTTTGCGGTGGATGAGGCGGAAACTCTTCCTCCTTATCCCGTTGGCTTTATGACCGAAGTTCAAAGACAACGAACCTGTAAAGCAATTCACTGAAAAAGTATTTTAGCACAGTAAAAAATAGAATTCAACTATTTTACATACTATTTGTTGTATTCACCATAAAATGATTTTACGCGCTCCTTGCGCTGTATCATCTCGTCAAAACGGCTGATATATTCATACGGATATTTGAAGTTAAATATGCGTTCAAGGTAGTCGGAGTCAACGTCGCGGAGCTTACTTACCGCTCCCGCGCCGCAGGCAAGGATCGTGTGCGTTTCTTCCATGATATACACGTTGTAGGGGCTGAAATATCCTTTTTTTGCCCAGCCGATGTTCTCGAGGTTCGACAGCATTTTGCTCTGGCGGTAGAGGTAGTACGGCTCATACCCGCCCTGCGTCAGCTTCTCCCTCGCGTAGTCGAGCATCTCGGCGGTGTAGCCGTGCTCTTTGACTGCGTCGGCGGAGCTCAGCCTTGCCGAGCGCTTCACGGCGAGCGTATGTACCGTTACGCTTTCGGGATCAAGCTCTCTTATAATATCAATAGTTCTTGCGAAGCTCTCGGGCGTGTCGGTCGTCAGCCCCGCGATCAGGTCCATGTTGATGTTGTCAAAGCCCAGCTCCCTCGCCAGACGATACGCGTCGATCGTCTGCTGAGAATCGTGCTTTCTTCCGATGTGCTCGAGCACGCTGTCGTTGAAGGTCTGCGGATTGATGGAGATACGTGTGACCGCGTGTTGCTTCAGGATCAACAGCTTTTCTCTTGTCACGGTATCGGGTCTGCCCGCTTCCACCGTGAACTCCGCACAGTTACTCATGTCAAAATCCGCTTCTATCTCGCTGAGCAAGATATTTAGCTGTTCCGCGGAGAGCGTAGTCGGCGTACCGCCGCCGATGTAGACGGATTCGAGCCTTAAATTCAGCTCTTTTGCCAGCTCAGCGGTATACCGTATCTCACTGAGCAGCAGCGGGATATACTGCTCGATCAGTTTCTTTGCCTTCTCGACCGTCTGGCTGACAAAGGAGCAGTAATTGCACCGCGTCGGACAGAACGGAATGCTCACATACAGGGAGAACGACCGCCTGTCGGAGCGCGAGAGAATCGCCCGCTGATTCACGCGCACCATCTGCGCGAGGCCGGTCTTTTCCTCACTGACGTAGAGCGTGTCGCGGAAGTACCGCCGCGCCTGATCTTCCCCGTTCCTGTCGCACAGGCGGGAGTACAGCTTGATCGGACGAACGCCCGTCAGTATCCCCCACGGCAGTTCTCTGCGGTACGCCTTGCTCAGCACGCGATACAGCAGTTGCCCCATACACAGCTCGTTGTCATCGCACAAGTCGGCTGACAGCGTTTCACGCACATCGTCCGCGCAAAGCTCCACCGTCACCTTCTCCCGCACAGAGGTCAGAATATAAGGCGCTTCTTTTGTATCATATTCATGAATAACCGCGACCTCCTCGGTAAAGAGAAAGGCGCGGCATAGATTCTCCATCTCATAATGGAATTTGTGGTTGTCGATATACAGATTCATAATTAGCAGACCGGACGGCGAAAAATCCTTCCCCGTGAGGGGAAGGTGTCGCCGTCAACTTGTTGGCGGTGACGGATGAGGTGGAAACACTTCTGCCTCATCCCGTTTATTGATTAAAATGAAAGGCTTCCACCTCATCTGACCTTATCGGTTTTAGAACTGATAAGCTCACCTTCTCCTTGGTGGGAAGGCTCTGTTATTGCATAAACGGATTGTATTTTCTCTCCCTGTCGAGGGTGGTGAAGATATCATGCCCAGGGTAAACGTCATAGTCGCCCTCAAGGTTTTTGAGCCTACTGACCGACTGCATCATATCCCGCATCGACGAGGTCGGGAAATCGGTGCGCCCCACGCTGGTGCAAAACAGCGTATCGCCCGAGAAGATACTGTCGTCCACGATGTAACAGCCGCTGCCCATCGTGTGCCCGGGGGTCAGCATGAAGCGGAATTCGCTCTCGCCGAGCTTCACCGTGTCGCCGTCTTTGAGCGGACGGTCAACGGTAAAGGGCTTGATGGTGATACCGTGGTTCTTCGACAGATTATAGCTCGGCTCGCTGATCAGCATGAGCTCTTTCTCAGAAGCGCACACCGTCGGGTGATAGCGCTCGCAAAGCTCCGCGACACCGATGATATGGTCATAGTGACCGTGTGTGAGCAGGATGAAGCTGAGCTTTCCGCCGCGCTTGTCGATCTCCTGCAGGAGCTGATCGCTGTGGTCGGCAGGATCGACGACCGCCAGCTCGCCGCTTTTTTCATCTTCGATCAGGTAACAGTTCGTGCCGATCATACCGATGACAAAACACATGATCTTGATCATTTCTTCAAATCCCCACTGTCAATTAATATGGTCACAGGGCCGTCATTGAGCAGCTCGACCTTCATATCCGCGCCGAAAACGCCCTTTTGCACGTCGTTGACTCCTGTGTTTTTAATTCTCTCACAGAAATATTCATACAGTTCATCCGCAATATCGGGCTTTGCCGCGCCGAAGAAATCGGGGCGTCTGCCCTTTCTGCAATCGGCGCAAAGGGTAAACTGCGACACCACCAGCGCCGCGCCCTCAACGGTCAGCAGGCTGAGGTTCATTTTATCGTCGCTGTCGCTGAAGATACGCAGGTTCGCGATCTTATCGGCGAGCACCTCCGCGTCGCGGCGGGTATCGCCCTCGGCGACTCCGAGGAGGATCAGCAAGCCGTTTTCGATCGCCGAGATCCTCTCGCCGTCTACGGTCACGCTCGCTCGCGTCACGCGCTGTATTACTGCTTTCAAACGGATCAAACCTTTCTAACGGTTTTTTACACTCTCGAGATAGACACCACGCCATTGATTTGCGACAAATGCGCGATCACGAGCTGCAGATGCTCCATGTCGTTGATCTTGATCGTGACGGTCACGATCGCCTGATTGTCCTTTGTCTCGCGGGAGTTCAGGCTGTGGATAAAGATGTGCATATTGAACAGCTCGCGGGTCACGTCGGCAAGGAAGCCTGTGCGGTCGTTGCAGACGATCTCGAGCGTACTCTGGAACGAGTCGTGTATCTCCTCACTCCAGTAGGCATTCTTCCAGCGCTCCGGCTCTTCACAGTTTTCGAGGTCCTTGGGGACGTTGGTACAGGAACGCTTGTGGATACTCACGCCGAAGCCGCGGGTGACGTAGCCGATGATATCGTCGCCCGGCAGAGGGTTACAGCAGCGGGAGTACTTGATCAGGCAGTCGTCCACGCCCTCGATGATCACGCCCGAGCCGACGGAATTCTTCCTCGGCTTCTCCTGAATGGTCGGAGGCGCTTCTTCCTCATTGACCTTGTATTTCTTATTGTAGATCTCTCTGACGCGCGGCATGACCTTCCATACCTGGATTCCGCCGTAGCCGATGGACGCGTAAAAGTCGTCGAGAGAGTTGCAGTGATGGCGCTGGATGACGGGCTGCAGCGCTTCTTCGAGCTCGTCCTCGGGGAATCTAAGCCCTGCCTTCTTCAGCTCGCGCTCGAACATCGTCCTGCCTTCGACGATATTCTCCTCGCGCTTCTCCTTCTTGAACCACTGGCGGATCTTGGTACGCGCGGAATTGGTCTTGACGATCTTCAGCCAGTCGCGCTTGGGACCCGTGCCCTCCTTCTGGGTCAGGATCTCAACGATATCGCCGCTCTTGACCTGATAGTCGATCGGGACGATCCTGCCGTTGACCTTCGCGCCGACCATGCGGTTTCCGACGCCCGAGTGGATCGCGTACGCCATATCGATGACGGTCGCGCCCGCGGGCAGGTTGATGATATCGCCCTTGGGGGTGAATACGTAGACCTCGTTGGTGGACAGGTCGTACTTGATGGTCTTGACGATGTCCGTCGCGTCCTCAGAGTCGTTCTGCGCCTCGAGCATCTTGCGGATCCATTCGAGATTCTCCGCCATCTGATCCTGCTTGCCGCCCTTGAGCTTGAGCTTATACTTCCAGTGCGCCGCGATACCGTATTCAGCGGTGTGGTGCATCTCATAGGTGCGGATCTGCACCTCGAACGGGATACCGTTCTTGCCGAAAACGGTGGTGTGCAGGCTCTGGTACATATTCGCTTTCGGAGTAGAGATATAGTCCTTGAAGCGGTTCGGAAGCGGAGTGAACAGGTCGTGCACCAGACCGAGCACATTGTAGCAGTCGGCGATGGTGTTGACGATCACGCGCACGGCGAAAACGTCAAAGATCTGGTCGACGTCGCGCCCCTGCATATAGGTCTTTCTATAGATGGATACGACAGATTTGACGCGTCCCGAAATGGTCACGTGCGAGATCGAGAAGCCGATCTTGTCGAGTATCTGCCGTTTGATCTCTTCGATAAAGGCGTTGCGCTCATTCTCGGTGAGCTGCAGCTGTTTTTCGATCTCGTGATACGCGACGGGATCGAGGTAGCGCATGGAAAGGTCCTCTAACTCGTCCTTGATCGCCTTCATACCCAAGCGGTGAGCGATCGGCGCGTAGACCTCCATACATTCGAGTGCCTTGTCGCGGCGCTTCTGATCCTTGACGCACTCGATGGTGCGCATATTGTGCAACCTGTCGGCGAGCTTGACGATGATCACGCGGATATCGTTGCTCATCGCGATCAGCATTTTGCGCACGTTCTCCGCCTGACGTTCCTCGCGGTCGGTAAACTTGATCTTGCTGATCTTGGTCAGACCGTCGACAAGGTTCATGACCTCCTCGCCGAAGTTGTCGCCCACCTGATCGAGGGTGACGTCGGTATCCTCTACCGTATCGTGCAGCAGCGCCGCTACGATCGAATCGGTATCCATGCCCATCTCGGCAAGGATACAGGCGACGGACGTCGGGTGCAGGATGAACGGCACACCCGACACACGGCGCTGGTCGCCGTGAGCAAGGTTGGCGAACTCATACGCCTTCTTGATCTTTCTTTTGTTGTACCTTAGGTTGCTTTTGTCGATGATCGACAGCAGTTCATCAAAATCCTGATAATGGATTACATCACTCATCGGCTCACCTCCCTGAGCTTTGTAATGATCACAGACGCGTTCAGGTCTACCTTCCTGCCGACCTCAAGCATCTCGATCTCAAAATCATATAAACCTTCGTTGATTGCGATCAGCCCCAGCTCGTTCATGCACTCGAGTATCACACGCAGCTTGCCGTAGCTGATCTTCCCCTGCAGCCTGTGCAAAAGGCTGTCGAATGAATAGTGATAACCGTCGGGGCGCAAAAAGCGGTACACCGTCGCGAATTCCTCGCGGACAGGGATCAGCGATCCCGCCTGATCGGGCGTGATCCGATCCCCGCGGCAGAAGCGCTCGAACAGCTCCTTTGAAGCCATGTTCGCGTCGTCGTCCGTATCGGTGAAGCGCATATCCCGCACCACAACGGAAAGATTCTCATTATTATTATAGACATTTACGTCCAGCGTAACCGCCAGATCGACCGTGTCGCCCACCTGATAAGGAAATTCGGCGGGTGAAACATTGAACCGCAGCGCGTATATCATGCTCTCATTGCGGGAAAGGGTCAGCCTTAAATGCTTGCCGTTTCCGAGCGGTCTTATATCGCGCAGGGTCATATTATAGAGACCGAACAGCGGAGTCGGATTGCCCGCGCCGTAAGGCTCCAACAACGACAGCCCGCGCGCGAGATCCACACTCAACTGAGCGGGATTGAGCTTGCAGTCAAGCTCCAAGGTCGGCACGGGTACGCCGTGAGCAGAAGCGTATTGATTGATACGGCGGGTGAACGCCTCGATATTCTCAGCGCTGATGCCGAAGCCCACCGCCATCGGGTGACCGCCGCATTGGTTCATAAGATCGGAGCAGGAGAACACCGCGTCGATCAGCGAGAAGCCCTGTACCGATCTGCCCGAAGCGCGGCACTCCTTGCCGTCGCGGGAAATAATGATCGTGGGCTTTGCGTAGATCTCTTTGATTCGTGAAGCGACGATACCGATGACGCCCTTGTGCCAGCCCTCGCCCGAGATGACGATGACGGCGTTGTTGATCAGAGAGGGGTCCTCGCGGATCATATCGTCGATGTCGCTCAAGATATCGCGCTCGATACGCTGGCGCTCGGTGTTGTCGGACGAGAGCTCAGAGGCGATCTCCGAGGCGTATTCCTCGTCGTCGGTCAACAGCATGGTGACGGATTTCTGCGACAGACCCAGCCTCCCGCCCGCGTTGATGCGCGGCACCAGATTGAAGCTCAGATTGCCCACCGTGATCCGCTTGCCGCTCAGCCCCGCTTCGTCGATCAAGGCGGTGATACCCAAGCGGTCGGAGTTATTGATGTGAGAGAGTCCGTGCTTGACCAGCACGCGGTTCTCCCCTCTCAGGGATACGATATCGCCGACCGTGCCGATGGCGACCAGGTCGGAGTAATTCTCGAGCAGGCTGTCCACGTCGGCATATTCGCCCTCGATCGCCTGTACCAGTTTAAAGGCGACTCCGACTCCAGATAATTCTTTGAAAGAACTATTGCAGTCGGGTCGGTGTAAATCAACGACCGCCACGGCGTCGGGCAGTGTTTCGGGCACGGCGTGGTGATCGGTGACGACGGTCTCGATACCGAGGCTCTTGGCGTAGGCGATCTCATCAATGGCGGCAACGCCGTTATCGACGGTCACGATCAGCTTGACGCCGTTCTGATACAATCGGTCAACGGCTTCACGGTTCATGCCGTAGCCCTCGGTCTCGCGGGACGGGATGTAGTACACCGCGTCCGCGCCGATATCGGAAAGATAGGAGTACAAGAGGGCTGTCGCGGTCACGCCGTCGGCGTCAAAGTCGCCGTAAACGCAGATACGCTCGCCGTCCTCGATCGCCGCCTGGATACGATCTGCCGCGATATCCATGTCCTTGATCTCAAAGGGCGACGCCTCGAGCGCCTTACCGTCGATGAAATCGACGATCTCCCGCTCTTCCGTGATACCGCGGATATCCAAGAGCATCGCGATCAGCATCGGCAGCTCAAAACGGTGAGAAATGGCAGCCGCGTTATCCTTATTCAATTTTCGGATGACCCATTTCTTCATGGTGTTCTCCATCTATCTGTATTAATACGTAGGGATGAGCATTGCTCGTCCGGCATCGCAGATGCTTTTTCCCTCTATCTAAGGTTTCCGCCTCATGCTACGCCCGTCATTCTCGGACGACCAATGGTCGTCCCTACGGTTCGCGTGCCGATCGCAGCAGCTCCTTCGCGTGATTCAGCGCGCTGTCGGTGATCTCTTCGCCGCCGACGATACGCGCGAGCTCGTGGATCCTGCCGCTTTCATCCAGCGGATCAACGCGGGTGAAGGTGCGGTCGTCATGCACGCTCTTGCTGATGAACAGGTGATTATCGGCAAAGGCGGCGATCTGCGCCTGATGGGTCACGCACAGCACCTGGCTGTCAGCGGACAGCTGGCTGAGCTTTTTGCCGACCCTGTCGGCGGCGGAGCCCGAGATACCCGTGTCGATCTCGTCGAAGATCAAGGTCTGTACAAAGTCCGCGCGGGAGAGCACGGTCTTGATCGCCAGCATCATTCTTGACAGCTCACCGCCCGAAGCGATCTTGCTGACGGGCTTTGGTTCTTCACCGGGGTTGGTGGAAATCAGGAATTCGAGCTTGTCGATACCGCGGGAGTTCAGCTCAACCTCCTCGCGCTGTATCTCCAAGCGAACGTGGGGCATGAGCAAAAACGCCATCTCACGCTCGACCGACGAACGGAAGTCCTCACAGACCCGTTGACGGATATTCGATATTTCTTTTGCGGAATTATATGCTTCCTGATAGAGCTGTTCCCTGCGCTTTTCGAGCTGTTCTCGGTTGAACGCGTAGTCGTTCAGGGCTTTCAGCTCCGCTTTGGCGCTGTCGAGGTAGGACAGGATCTCTTCCTCTGTGTCGCCGTACTTATGGTGCAGGCGGTACAGCAGATCGAGACGCTCCTCGATCTCTTCAAGGCGCGAGGGGTCGGCTTCGATATCGTCCATCGCGTTCTCGAGCTCGCGGGAGATCTCCTGCAGCTCATACAGCGCGGAGGACAGGCGGTCAGCCGTATTCTCCAAGCTCCCGAGATAGCGTGAAGCGTTCATCACGGAAGAAGCCGCGTCGTCGGTCATACGCAGTACGCCGTCGATCTCGTCGTCGCCGTCTAGCGCAAGGCGCGCGCGCATGAGCTCCTTGGCGATCTTCTCGCGGTTTTGCAGGGCGTTGCGCTCAGAAGTCAGCGCGTCATACTCGCCGACCGTGACGTCCGCGTCCTCGATCTCTGTGATCTGAAACGACAGCAGGTCGATTTTTCGCAGACGTTCCGCTTCGTCCGTATCGGCGGAGCTCAATTCTTCCTCCACGGCTTTGAGCTCCCGATAGAGCTTGCGGTAAGCGGAGAGCTGCTCCGCAATATCGGCGAGCGCGTCGATGTAGACGATGTGCAGTGCGGGATTCATCAGCTCTAAGTTATCGTTCTGACCGTGGATATTAATGAGGTATTCGCCGATCTCCTTGAGCACGGCGACCGTCGCGGGGCGGGAGTTGACGCGGCAGGTATTCTTGCCCGACGTACTCAGCTCACGCGAGAGGATCAGCGTGCCGTCCTCTGCTTCATAGCCCAAAGTTGACAGCTTTTTGAGCGCTAAGGGCGACAGTTCCTCAAAGGTCGCGCTGACAAAGGCGGAGTCCGCTCCCGAACGGATGATACCGCGGGAGGAACGCTTGCCTAAAACAGCGTTGATCGCGTCGATCACGATACTTTTACCCGCGCCCGTCTCGCCCGTCAGGACGTTCAGACCGCGCGTAAAGTCGATATTACTTTTTTCTATGACCGCTATATTCTCGATATATAGGTTAGTCAGCATAGGTTATTTCCTTACAGTAGTGATAAGTAGTTATCTACACGAGATAATTCTCGAATTCTTCGGCGCAAGCGTCGGCGTCCTCAACGGTCTTGCAGACGACGATGATGGTGTCCTCACCCGCCAAGGTGCCAACGACAGGGTCGAAGGACATCATATCCAGCGCGGCGCAGGCTGCCTGAGCCATGCCGCTGAAGGTCTTGACGACGATGATGTTCATCGCGGTCTCGATCGAGACGACTGAGGACGAGAAGATCGACCTGAAATTATTCTTCGCTCCCTTTTCTGCGCTGGGAGAGGCTTGGTAACGGTATTTTCCGTCGGCTGAAAGCGTTTTACTCAGGCGCAACTGTTTGATGTCGCGCGATACCGTAGACTGGGTCACGTCGTAGCCCTCACGGCGCAGATAGTCGATCAGCTCTTCCTGCGTGGTGATCGGATACTTGTTGATCAGCTCCAGTATTTTGTTGTGCCTTGTTGTTTTCATTTCGCTTAGAACTCCTTTAGTTTTTCATTGAGAAGCGTGAAAAAATTCTTCTCTTTTAATATGATCAGCTGTAATTCCTGCGGTGATCTGCGGACGGTGACCGTATCGTCACCAGTGACGGGAATAGGATACTGACCGTCCACCGTCATGTAGCAGCTGAGTTCATTTGAGGGATAGACCTTCGCGGACAGCTCCGCGTTTTCGCCGAAGACCACCTGACGCGAGGACAACGCCTGCGGACAGACGGGCGTGAGCAGGATACAGCGCATATCGGGCTCGATGACGGGGCCGCCCGCCGAGAAGGAATAGGCGGTAGAACCCGTCGGGGTCGAGAACATCATACCGTCGGCGCGGTAAGAGATGATCCGCTCACCGTGCAGCGATACCGACAGCTCGACCATATTCGAGCGGGTGTCGCGGTGCAGGACGGCTTCATTGACAGCGGTAAACTGCCGCGTCTCGCCGTTTTGCTCCACCAAGATATCGAGCAGCATGCGCCTTTGGATACGATATTCGCCTGTAATGAGCTTTGTCAGCTCCTGCAATTCATCGGGCTCGAGGTTGGCGACAAAGCCGACCCGCCCGAGGTTCAGCCCCAGCAGGGGCTTGTCATAGCGCGCCGCGAATTTAGCGGTGTGGATAATCGTGCCGTCGCCGCCGACCGTGACCGCGATATCGCAATCACGGATCGCTTTTTCGGTATCGGCAAGCACCGTCGTGCCCTTGATCGGGCAATCCCCGGCGGAGATCAGCTCCGCGCCGAGGGGCGACAGTACCTCCACCGCGCTTTCGGCGACCTTCACCGCGCGCGCCTTATCTTTATTGACGATCAGGGATATTTTCATAGTTGCTCCCTACTTATCGAGCGTTTCGTGCGACTGCTCCACGACCTCCTCGGCAGTGACCGAAAGGTTATTTTGCGGAGCGTCGGAACGCTTGATATATAACAGATATTCGATATTTCCCTGCGGGCCCTTGATGGGAGAGAAGCTCAGCCCCAGCACGGAAAAACCGTTGTTCAGACAAAAGTCGATGATCTCCTCCACGACGGCGATATGCACCTTTTTATCGCGCACCACGCCGTTTTTGCCGACGTTCTCCCGTCCCGCTTCAAACTGCGGCTTGATCAGGCAGACCGCCTCGGCGCCCTCCGCGCACACGCCGCGCGCCGCGGGGAGGATCAGCTTCAACGAGATAAAGGCGACGTCCACGGAGAAGAAGTCGATCCATTCGGACACCTGCTCATGCGTGACATAGCGCATGTTGGTGCGCTCGAGATTGACGACGCGCTCGTCGCTTCTGAGCTTCCACGCGAGCTGTCCGTAGCCGACGTCCACGGCGTAGACCTTCTGTGCGCCGTTTTGGAGCATACAGTCGGTAAAGCCGCCTGTCGACGCGCCGATGTCCATCGTGACCTTGCCCTCGAGGGTGATCGGGAAGACCTCCATCGCCTTTTCAAGCTTGTACCCGCCGCGGGACACGTAGCGCATACGGTTGTCGCGCACCTCTACGGCGGCGTTCTCGTCGAAATTTGTGCCCGCCTTATCGGCTTTCTGGTTATTGACGTAGACGCAGCCCGACATGATGACCGCCTTCGCCTTTTCACGGCTTTCGAAAAAGCCTTTTTCTACTAACAGCACGTCCAGTCGTTTCTTCATGCGCTCACCTCGATATCCTTTTTGATACGCTCAGCCATCGACTCAGCGTCGAGACCCAGCGTTTTGAGCGTACTCTTGACGGACGCGTGCTGTACATAAGTATTCTCCACAGCAGTGACCTTGTATGTACCGCCGTAATTTGCTTCATCAAGCAGATCGCGGAACCGCTCCGCCACCGAGCCGCTGCGCATGCCCTCTTCAAAGAAGCGAATGGTCTTGAAGGACGAAGCGAGCTTCACGGCTCTTTCGTCGATGGGCTTGATACGGCACAGCTTCAAGATGCACAGGTCGATCCCCTGCTCTTTCAATATCTCACGCGCCGCGACTGCCTCGCTGAACAGCCTGCCGTAGGTGATCAGCAGCAGCTTTGCGTCACGGTCGCCGTATAATTCATAGTTGATGTTCTCTCGCGAGTAATCCTCGGGCTTTTCGCCCTCGCCGCCGCGCGGATAGCGCACCGCGACCAGTCCCTCGTCCTCAAACAGCGCCGCTGTCAGGGCGTTTTGAAGCCCGTCAAAGTAGCACGGCGAGTACACGGTCGTATTGGGAACGGCGTTCAGCATCGACACGTCAAAAAGCCCCTGATGGGTCTCGCCGTCCTCGCCGACGACGCCCGCGCGGTCGATCGCCAGCACCAGATGCGCCTTCTGCATGGACGCGTCGTGGATCAGCTGATCATAGGAACGCTGTAAGAAGGTCGAATACACCGCGAACACAGGCAGCATACCGTTCAGCGCCAACCCTGCCGAGAAGGTCACGGCGTGTTCTTCGGCGATACCGACGTCAAAAAAGCGGTCCTTGTACAGCTTGACAAAATCCTGCAAGCCCGTACCCGTGCGCATAGCGGCTGTCACCGCGCAGACGCGGCTGTCGGCTTCGGCCAGCTCGCACAGCTTGCGCCCGAACACGGCGGAGAAGTTCTCTTTAGAGCTGATCGGCTCGCCTGTATCGATATTGAAAGAGCCGATACCGTGGTAGGACGCGGAATCGTCCTCGGCGTACTTGTAGCCCTTGCCCTTCTTCGTCACGACGTGGAGCAGGGCGGGATCCTTGCTCTGCTTGACGGTGTTCAGCGCGTTGATCAGATCCTCCATATTGTGACCGTCCACAGGCCCGTAATAGGACAGACCGAGCTTGTCGAAGATCGTGTGACGGTACATCACGTGCTTGACCTTCGACTTCGATCGCTTGAGCAATTCGCTGACGGGCTTGCCCAAGAGCGGGACTTTTGATAACGCGCGCTCCGTACCGCGCTTTAATCTGCGATACCACGGCTGCATACGGATCGACGACAGATACCGCGCCATCGCGCCGACGTTGCGGCTGATGGACATGCGGTTGTCGTTCAATATCACGATGAAATTCTTTTTATGCTGACCCGCGTTGTTGAGTCCCTCATAGGCGAGACCGCCGGTCAGAGAGCCGTCGCCGATGATCGCGACGGTGTAGGAAGGGTCTCCCGCGAGCTGCTTTGCCTTGGCGATACCCAGCGCCGCGGAGATCGAGGTGGAGGCGTGACCCGCGTTGAACGCGTCATACTCGCTCTCGCTCCTTTTGGGAAAGCCCGACAGCCCGCCCTCACGGCGGATCGTGCCGATCCGGTCATAGCGACCCGTGAGCATCTTGTGGGTATAGCTCTGGTGTCCGACGTCGAATACCACGCTGTCGCGCGGGCAGTCAAAGACCTTGTGCAGCGCCACCGTCAGCTCCACCGTACCGAGGTTGGAGGACAGATGGCCGCCGTTGACCGAGATCACTTCGATCAGCTTCTCGCGTATCTCGGCGCACAGCTCTGTGAGCTGTTCGTCGCTGAGCGCCTTGACGTCGGCGGGAGATTCAATTGTAGATAAAATCTCGTAAGACATAATAAACCTGTATGTGATTGAGCTGTTTTTTGCGTAACCGTAGGGACGGCGGTCGTCCGTATCAGAAACGTTTCTGTTCTGTCTTGCCGTTTCCATACGATTTAACGTCCGTCATTCCGCGGACGAGCAATGCTCGTCCCTACATAAAATGCCAATAGCCTTTCGTACTTATTTCTTTCTGTTCGCGAGCTTCTCCGCAAACTCCGCTAATTCCGCGGTGTCTCCGTCAAAGGCTGCAAGAGCTTCGATCGCCTGAGCGGTCAGGAGCTTGACTAATGCGCGGCAGCGATCCAATCCGAGCAACGACATGAAGGTGTTCTTCTCGTTCTCCATATCACTGCCGATGGGCTTGCCGAGCTCCTCCGCGGTAGAGGTGACGTCGAGAATGTCGTCAACGATCTGGAACGCGAGTCCTATCGAGTGCGCGTACTGCTCGGCGGCTTTGACCTGCTCGTCCGTACCCCCGCCGACCACACAGCCCATCATGCAGGCGGCTTCGATCAGGCAGGCGGTCTTCTTCTCCTCCATCGTCTGGACAAGCTCGATACCAACCTGCTTTTGCTCGATAGAAAGGTCGATCGCCTGACCGCCGACCATACCGAGCAAGCCTGATTTTTCGGCTAAGATACAGGCGGCGCGGGCGGCTCTCTCACCGCCGACTGCGGCTACCGCCTCAGCGGAGAGCATTGTCGTATACGCCATGCTCTGCAAGGCGTCGCCCGCCAAAAGTGCGATATCCTCGCCGTACACCTTATGATTGGACGGCTTTCCGCGGCGGAAATCATCGTTATCCATGCACGGCAGATCGTCGTGGATCAGCGAATAGGTGTGCACCATTTCGACGGCGCAGGCGAACGGCATGGCGGCTTGAGCCGTACCGCCGCACAGCTCAGCGAACGCCAGCGTCAGCGACGGACGGACGCGCTTGCCCTTTAAGTCGAGCGAATAGCGCACCGCGTCGATCAGGTTCTGCTCCGCGTATTCTCCCTCTGGGAGATACCGCTGCAGGGCGGCTTCTATCTCATTGATGTAATTCTTCATAGTCAGTCCTCAAACAATTTAGCGCCGCTGTCTCTGAGCTTTCTGATACGCTCGTTGACGTCGGAGATCTCCATTCTCGCTTCATCGAGCTTGCGGCGGCAGTGCAGCACCAGTCTGCATGCCTTCTCGTACAGGGCGATGGTATCTTCTATCTTATTCTTCGGATCTTCCATCTGTCTTACGACATCGCGCAGGGCGGCGTAAGCAGTCTCAAAATCCATATTCTCATTCAGTTCGGTCATAGCTTTACCTCTTTCTGTATCTACAGCCTTCCCCTTGAGGGGAAGGGGGACCGCTTGCGGTGAATGAGGTGGAAACGCTTTCATCTCCATCTCTTTTATTGATTTATCGGAAAGGCATTTTTCCTTCGGATGTCTATTCTTCCTCCGCCATGCGGATGATCTTCTCCAAGCGGTGATTCACGCCGCTGCGGGAGATCGGCGGGTCGAGCATAGCGCCTAATTCGCGCAGGGTCAGCTCGGGGTAATCGTAGCGGATATCGGCGACCTTTTTGAGCTCGTCGGGGAGCAGGTTATATCTGCCGTCCTTTCTCAGCTTCTTGATCGCCTTGATCTGTCTGGCGGAAGCCGAGGCGGTCTTTTGCAGGTTCGCGATCTCGGAGTTGGCGCGGCGGTTGGCGGCGTTGCGCACGTCCTTGAGGGCTTTGGTGCCCATCACGCTCATCGAAGCCTTCACAGCGCCCATGTAGGTGAGCAAGTCGGTGATCTGCTCGCTGTCCTTGACGTAGGCGATGTAGCTGCCGCCTCTCTCCATCATCTTGATCATGATGCGGCAGTCCTGTATCTCACGGATCAGCAGGCTGATATCCATGCACAGGTTGCGGCGGCTGACGGCGAATTCCAGATGATAGCCCTTCTCAGGGTCGGTCACGGAGCCGCCCGCGAGGAACGCTCCGCGGATAAAGGCGCGCTGCTGATCCTCATCGTCGATGTTGGCGCGGTTGACGCGCAGGCTGACGTCGCGCTCGTCGTGACCGTAGTGCTCAAAGATCTTGCGGCACTTATCGGCGGAGGGGACGGTGACGGTGAAGGTGCGGTTCCTCCCGCTCTGCCCCTTCATAGGCGCGATCACCTCGCACTTCGCCTTAAAAAGCTGACTGAGCAGAAAGACGAAATGCGAGAAGGTATCTTCGTTTTCGGTTTTGAATATGATCTCGCGGGAGCTGAACTCTTTGCTCAACAGGAGCATGGCGTACAGCTCGCAGTACTGCAGCTCCCGCCGCGTCGAGAGCTTCTGACAGATCTCGCGCTTGGTATCGGATGAAAATGACATGACAGTATTTCAGTGAGGAGTTAGAAGTTAGGAGTTAGGAGTGAGGAGCGACAAATAGCCTCCCTTTCCTAAGGGAGGTGCCCGAAGGGCGGAGGGTTGCCGAGGTTTGATACAGAAGCCGTCATCTGCCGCCAACAAGTTGTCGGCGACAGCTCCCTTAGGAAAGGGAGCCTTTCAGGTGCGGACAGAAGCCGCCATCAACTCCTCACTCCTAACTCCTCACTCCTAACTCTCCTATGCTTTCCATATATCTCTGTGGTGGATCGAGGACTTTTGTCCGTTCTCGAGGAAATGGGTATTGAGCAGTCTTGCGACGGTGACGGAGCGGTGTCTGCCGCCCGTACAGCCGACCGCGATGACCAGCTCGCTCTTACCTTCTTCGCGGTAGAGCGGGAGGGTGAAGTCGATGTATTCATAGAGCTTTTCGACAAAGCGCTTGGACACATCGAAGTCGAGGATATAGCTCCTGACCGCTTCATCGAGCCCCGTGAGGGCTTTGAGCTCCTTGATGTAAAAGGGATTGGGCAGACAGCGCACGTCGAATACGAGGTCCGCCTCGGGCGGGATACCGTACTTGTAGCCAAAGGACATGCACGTGACCAAGAGCGTGTCCCCAGCGCCCGCCGAGAACAGCGTCGTGACGCGCTCCTTGAGCTCGTTGGGGGTCATCATGGTGGTGTCGATCACATAGTCCGCCATCTCGCGGACGCCCTTCATCAGGTCGTTTTCCAGCGCGACGGCTTCTTCAAGAGAGCCGGAGGTGATCTCGCCGATCAGCGGGTGCTTGCGGCGCGTGCCCTTGTAGCGTACCAGCAGTACGTCGGGCTTCGCGTCCAAAAAGAGGATCTTGAACCGCTTGCCATCGAGCCTGAGCTTTGACAGCACCTCGGGGATATCCGCGAACAGCTCGCCCGAGCGCGCGTCGGCGACAACGGCGACCTTCTTCAGTCGGGTATCGGTGGAGCTGTCGCACAGATCGTAAAAGGTATCGAGCAGGAGCGGCGGCAGGTTATCGACGCAGTAAAAGCCCGAGTCCTCCATCGCGTGAAGGGTGTTGGTCTTGCCCGCGCCCGAAAGTCCTGTTAAGATGACAAATTCCATAGACCGCTCCTTTCTGTTGAATTAGTTTATAATTCTTTATCCGAATAATAGTCGGGATATTAAGTCGCTCAAAGGTTGATTTGAAAAGCCTGAAGGCTCCCATACCTCGGGAGCTGTCAGCGCAGTTGACTGAGGGTTCCTCCCCTATCGCTTATCTTCCCGTGCGGATAATCTCGCGCTCTAAGACGTAGCCCGTTTCTGCCTTGACCGTGTCCTGCACGACCTTAACGAGCTCCATCACGTCGTCGCAGGTCGCGCCGCCGACGTTGATGATAAAGCCCGCGTGCTTCTCGCTGACCTGCGCGCCGCCGACGGTCTTTCCCTTTAAGCCGCACTGCTCGATCAGCGTGCCCGCGAACGCGCCCTCGGGGCGTTTGAACACAGAGCCCGCGGAGGGGTACTCGAGGGGTTGTTTACTCTTGCGGCGACCCATGATATCCTCCATCTGCGCTTTGATGGCGGACTTGTCGCCTGTATGTAGATTATATTTCGCGAAAAGAATAATATCACCGTTGGTCTTGAAAACGCTGGTGCGATAACCAAGCGCCATCTCAGCGGCGGGCACCTCGCGCACAGAGCCGTCAGGCGACAACGCCGTGACGGACAGGGCGACGTCCTTCATCTCACCGCCGTACGCGCCCGCGTTCATATACATCGCGCCGCCGACCGTGCCGGGGATACCGTAGGCGAACTCCAGCCCGCTCAGGCTGTGCTCCATTGCGACGGTACACAGGCGGCTCAGCTTCGCGCCGGCGCCTGCGGTGACGGTTTCACTCTCGACAGATATTTCCTTGAAATCGCCGTCAAGCGCGATCACCGCGCCCTCGATGCCCTTATCGGACACGAGCAGATTAGAGCCGTTGCCGAGGATCATGTACGGCTTGCCGCAGTCCTTACAGGCGGAAATGACCGTCTGCAACTCAGACAGGTTCCCGACCGTGATCAGGATATCCGCCGCGCCGCCGATCTTGAAGGTCGTGTGTGCGGACATAGGCTCGTTAAGAACGTATGATATGTTGCTATCGTTTAATGTATCTGTTAAATTCATCTGAATTACTCCGCTTCGTTCAATTCGTTCAGTTAGGAGTTAGAAGTTAGGAGTGAGGAATTATGGGAAATGCTACGCATTTTAGATTTCAAAATAAAATCAAAGCATTTCCATATCTTATAAAAATGGGTGCGGGCGACGCCCGCCATATACTCCTAACTCCTAACTCCTCACTCCTCACTCATAACTATACTCCGCAGTACCTCACCAATTCGTGTCGATCTTCTTCTTGCCGATGTCCTCGGGGCTGATGTCCATGCCGAGGTTCTGCAAGAGCTCCTGCGCGCCGTTGTAGCCCATCTTCTTCTGACGGTGGTTCATAGCGGCTACCTCGATGATGACGGCGAGGTTTCGACCGGGCTTGACGGGGATCGTGACGACGGGGATCTCGATGCCGAGGATCTCCATATACTCGTCGTCCATGCCCATGCGGTCATAGACCTTCTTAGAGTTCCACAGCTCGAGGTTGATGACGAGGTCGATGTTCTCCGACACCTTCACGCCGCCGATACCGAAGATGCGGCGGGCGTTGATGATACCGATACCGCGCAGCTCGATGAAGTGGCGGATGTTCTCGGGAGAGGTGCCGACCAGCGTCTTTTTCGACACGCGCTTGATCTCTACCGCGTCGTCCGCGATCAGGCGGTGACCGCGCTTGATCAGCTCGATGGCGGTCTCGGACTTACCGACGCCGCTGTCGCCGATGAGCAAAATACCTTCGCCGTATACCTCGACCAGAACGCCGTGGCGGGTGATGCGCTGAGCCAATTCAACATGCAGGAACGATACGATCGCCGCGTGCAGGTCGGAAGTGTTGTCGGCGGTGGTGAGGATCGGCACATGATACTTGCGCGCGAGCTCCATCATCGAGGGGAGCGGCTCGATATCGCGAGCGATGATCATCGCGGGCGGGGTCTGGCTGACGATCGGCTCGAGCTGGCTTAGCTGCTGCTCGTGGCTCTCATTTTTGAGGAAGGACATCTCCGTGAGTCCGAACAGAATCAGATAGCGGTTGTCGTAATAGTCAAGGTGGCCGATCAGCTCGAGTCCCGGGCGGTCGAGGTCAGACACGGTGACGTGCACCTCTTCGGAATCGACGGGCATGTAATACTCGGTCAGACCGATCTCCTCGATCAGCCGTTTCAGGGTCACGAAATACGGACTGGCGGTCATAATAATCCTTCTTTCTCTGCAATATGATCGAATTTGCGCCCTGTATCACGGCTCAAAAAGCGCGGGACAGCTCCCGCACAGAGAGCGCCTCCGGGCGATACGTATACATGATATATTATACTCCCCTGCCCTATATTTATAATGCTTTAGCAGAAATATGCAAGATTCCATTCAGAAATTGCATACATAAATTTGGTGGGTTTTCACATAATATCAGCGGTGATTTTTACATGCTTACCTTACTGATACGGACGATACTGATCTACGTGATCGTCACGGCGGCGGTGCGGCTGATGGGAAAGCGACAGGTCAGCGATATGCAGACCTCGGAGCTTGTCATTACCCTGATCATCTCCCAGATCGCGGCGCTCCCGCTCGAAAACGCCGAACGCCCGCTGTTAAGCTCCCTCGTCCCCATCATGATGATCGCGGCGATCGAGTTGCTGATCTCCCTGTTGATGATGAAAAGCCGCAAGGCGCGGTCGCTGATCTGCGGTCACCCCATCGTCATCATCAAGGACGGCAGGATGATCGAATCCCAGCTCAGGCTTCTCAGGATCAGCCGCGAGGACGTCTATACTTTGCTCCGTGAGAAGGATCACGCTGACGAGAGCGGGATCAAATACGGCGTGATAGAGCCGAACGGCTCCCTAAGTATCCTGACGGACGCGGATATCGGCGGTAACGGGATACAGAGCGCCGACCTGCGCGATCAGATCGGAGAAGCAGGCTCAGACGGCGATAACGCCGAGTCGCCGAATGGTGACGATTCTTCACAAAGCGCCGATACCGACGCGCCGAATGGTGAAAATGATTCACAGAGCGACGATACCGGCACGACGAATGATGCCGAACAAAACGCACAGGCAGGAGGTACAACATGAAACGAGGATGGATCGCGCTGATCATGATACTGCTGTCGCTTACTTTGGGCGGTATCGAATATATCTACGTCACCACGAACGCCGACGCGTATGTGCAGATGCTCGACGACGCGGACGAGAAGATCATGCAGAATCAGGTCTACGAGGCGCAGTCGGTCGCGGAGCGGCTCGATCACCGCTTCCAAAAGCAGAGTGGGCTGTTCAACGTCTTTATGTACCACACGGAGATCGGGCACATCTCCTCTGACCTTGCCATGCTGAGAAGATACGCCCAGACAGGGTCGGTCGAGGACTTTTTGGCGACCTCAGCCTGCGCCAAGCGCGAGATACTGGCGATCAAGAAATCGAAACAAATGTCATTTGGTAACATCTTTTGAGTGAGGAGTTAGAAGTGAGGAGTGAGGAGTGAGGAGTTACCGAGCGTTTCCGTAGGGACGAGCATTGCTCGTCCGAGAATGACGGGCGTATCTGTTATCGAAAACGGTAGATAGGGGAGATAGGCTCTGCCATGCGGACGACCGGTGGTCGTCCCTACGGAAGCGTTTTCTTTGCTTCGCGTTTTGACGGCATCTAACAGAAAACGACAACCCCCTTCGCTTCGCGCTTCCCCCTTAGGAAAGGGGGACTTGTGTGTCTCCTCACTCCTCACTCCTAACTCCTCACTCCTAACTAAAAAGGCACCGCCTTTGCAGACGATGCCTTTATCTGTTTATTCAGCTTTTATGCCATGAAGCCTGTCAAGCCTCTGCCTTCTCGGCGACAGCCTGCTTCTTGGAGCCGCGCTTGTTCCATGCGACCCAGAGCGGACCCGCGATGCACAGGGAACTGTAGCAGCCCGATACGATACCGATCATCATCGGCAAAGCGAACGCCTGTACGGAAGTGAGGTTGAAGATCAGAGCGACGACATAGACGGTGCCGATCGCGACGAGGGTAGTGATAGAGGTCGCGATGGTACGGCCCATAACAGAGCTCGCGCTGTGGTTGAACACGTCGGCGATATCCGCCTTGGGGCCTGCGATGCGGCGCTCCTCACGGACGCGGTCGTAGATAACGATGGTGTCGTTGAGGGAGTAACCGATGATCATCAGGACAACGGCGATGAAGCTTGAGTCAATCGGCATACGGAAGATGACGTACATAAAGTAGATCATCGCAACGTCATGGAACAGCGCTACCAGCGCCATCACACCCGCGGACAGACCGCCGATGCGCTTGAAGCGGATGGTGACGTAGATGACCATGAGGACGGAAGCGATCGCGACAGCGGTCAGACACTTCAAGAGGAATTTCAGACCCATAGCCGCCTCGACCGAGGAGTTCTCTTTATACTCGAAGTTGTTGTCGGGGAACTTCTCCTCGAGAGCGTCGGTGATGCCCTGGATCACGTCGGACTGGATGCTCTCGTTGCCCGAGAACTGGATGGATACGGCGTACGCGTCAGCGTCAGCCGAGTTGTTCATGATATCCTTGGTGATGGTGAAGGATACCTGATGCTCGGGAGTAGCGGTCTGGATCGCGTCCTTGAGCGCTTCCTGATCGATCTCGCCGGTGTAGGAATAGTTGACGATGGTACCGCCCTTGAACTGGATATCGAGGGTAGCGCCGAAGATGATGTTGCAAATAAGACCGATGGCGATGATCGCGAGGGAAATGCCGAAGAACACCTTGCTCTTACCGATGAAATTCAAATCCTTTTTCATTTGCCCTCACCTCCAAACAGCCATTTTTTGCGCAGGAAGTTAACGCCGACGATGCTCTTGAGCATGACGCGGGACAGCCATACGCCCATGATGAAGTTCGAGATAACGCCCATAAGCAGGGTGTAGCCGAACGCGTAGATGGTACCGGTGGTGGACTCGCCGAAGATCCAGGAGAGGATGTTGGACGGACCGAAGACCAGCAGCAGGATAACGGATACGATGACGATGGTCATGTTACCGTCGATGATCGCGGTCAGGGAGTTCTTGGTGCCCTTTTCGATCGCGGCGTCAAGGGTCTTGCCGGAGCGGAATTCTTCCTTGATACGCTCGGCGGTGATGATGTTCGCGTCAACACCCATACCGACCGACAGGATCAGACCGGCGATACCGGGCAGGGTCATGGTAAAGGAATCGAACGCGGGGAAGTAGCGGGTAACGGCGGCGATCGCCAGCGCCATCTGACCGACAAGGGCGATGACGGCGACAAAGCCGGGCACACGATAGCGAATGATCATGAACAGCGCGATCAGGATGAAGGCGATGATCGCGGCGTAGCCCATCGCGGTCAGGGAGTTCTGACCTAAGGTCGGGCTGATACCGCTGTAGGAAGCCGCCTGCAGAGAGAACGGCAGCGCGCCGCCGTTGATCTGGTTTGCGAGCTTCGTCGCGGATTCCGCGTCAAAGTTACCGGTGATCTGCGCGTGACCGTCAGAGATCACGCTCTGTACGGTGGGGCTGCTCAGCATCGTCTCGTCCATGTAGATGGAGATCTGCTGATTCAGATACTGCGAGGTGATGTCGGCGAAGGTCTGCGCGCCCTCGGAGTTGAGCTCGAGCTGGACGACGTACTCGCCTGTGGTGGATTTTGATGTATCAACGCCAACCGAAGCCGAAGCGACTGCCGAGCCGTCCATGACGGTCTCGCCGCTCGGATTGCGGAAGGTCAGGCTCGCGGTAGCCGCCAGCTCGTCGACCGCCTTGACGGGGTCGAACTCGGTGTCGTCCTCTTTCCACGGGAAGCGGACGATGATGCGGTCGGAGCCGTAATCTGCGTAGATCTCGTAGTCGGTGATACCGTTCGAAACCATACGGGTTTCAATGATCGATTTTGCAGAGTCAAGCTGCTCATCCGTAGCGTCGATGTCTTCAGCGGGCTTAAAGGTAGCCTCAACGCCGCCGCGGATGTCAATTCCCCATCGAATGTCGCTGATACCCTTGATCGATGTCTTCTGGATATCTCCGTCATAGTATTTGATGCCGACAAACGCCGTGCACGCAAACGCTATGATGAGGATCGCGACAATGAAGAATACAGGCTTTGAAATTCTTTTCATGCCTTAGACCTCCATGTTTTATTTGGTTCTACTCAGGATTTTGCCGTCAGCCGCAATATCCCGCCGTTCCGACAGGCGATACTGGGCTAATATAAAAATCCACAATAACAGACTAATTATACCGACTTCCATGTGAAAAGTCAATAAAACTTTTTAAAGATTTTCAAACAATTGTCGCCCTGCCGCACAGACAGCAAGCATTTTAATTCCGATTTAGAATTATAGCACTCGCTAACGCCCCTTACGCAATTGCCTCTCTCGCCCATTCCCCCTGCCTTTCGCTCCCGCTCCGTCTGGGAGTCAGGAGTCTTTGTTTAGTGAGGAGTTTTTTTAAATTAGGAGTCAGGAGTGAGGAGTGAATGGCGGGCGCTGCCCGCACCTAAAAGGCTCCGCAATCCTCGGGGCGGAGGTTTTCCGGACAGCCTTTTGCTATATGACGTTAAATCGTTGCAATCCGACGTTTCCGTAGGGACGACCATCGGTCGTCCGAGAATGAAGGTCGTAGAATCAGGCGGAAACCTTAGATAGAGAGAAAAAGCATCTGCGATGCCGGACGAGCAATGCTCGTCCCTACGATGACGGTTCTTTTTCTATTAGGAGTGAGGAGTTAAGGATTCTAAAAGCCTCCGCAATCCTCATTAAACAAAAAGAGCCGTCGCGTCTGTGCAACAGTTCTTGATTTCAAGTTATGTTCAGGACTGAAAGCGTTATTTCACTTTCTCACTTTATTTGAAGCAGGTGCGGTCAGCGCCCGCCATACATTCCTAATTAGACAAAGAGGGGGGTATACCCAAAAATACCGTCAATATCGTCAAGAGTGCCGAAAACGGCTTATCCATGCGGTTTTTGAGGTTTTTGAATATCGTCAAGATACCGTCAAAATACCGTCAAGGTATCGTCAAGGTATCGTCAAGCGTTAGGCATAGCCCCATCGCAACAGAGAATTGCAGGGGTACGGCGCAGTAACGATATGCTGCTTATCGGAGAGCCGTAGGGTACGGCGCTTGCGACGTACCGCACGGCAGAGCCTCGATGATAAATCAAACGCCTGTTAAGGGCAACTCACGTCGCCGTAGGGACGAGCATCGCTCGTCCGCTTGGCAGGGGGTCTCTCCCCTATCTATCGTTTTCCGACACCTGAT
>CADBYC010000005.1:0-88890 GCA_902798755.1 uncultured Ruminococcus sp.
ATATGTGCGGTTAAATGAGCGGCGCGAGTGCGGTTCCACGAGCGGCGAGAGTGCGGTTCAAACCCCGTGCAGCTGCGGTTTTCGGAACGGGATACACAAGAAAGAAGGAGTTTTATTACAAGATGCTCAAAAAAGCTTGGATCATTATTGAGAATCATATCAAGTAGTTGGTTCTTTAAACTCTTTATATGTTCTTTGTGATAAATCTGCATTTTTTCTTCAGGGAGTAGGTCTGAATCAGAAGAAATGAGCAGCTTTTGAGATCTTTTCTCATGACCTTGATCTGCTTGATTTAAGAGATTATAAACAGCTGTACCACGCTTTCCGGATACTATATAGAAGTGCTTAACAGGGTGCGCTGAAGGAAAGTCAAGTCCTTGACAGTGCTTTCTAAGGCAATGACCTACTATTGCATTCGGATCTTGTGCATTAAAAGAGTACAGCTTTTCTGAAAGGATACGTTTTGTGATATCTTTACAGGTTAATCCGTTAGTCTCTTTACTAAGAACTGTTTTTATAGCTTCTAAAATAGTCATAGATCGTTCCTCATTTAAATTTTACTCTGAGTTTGTCTTTTAGTTTTTTCTTTTCTAACCATCTTATAATATCCGGAGACAAATCAGAAACTGTAGCATGTTGAGAAGCAACCTTTTTAAGAAAGGACTCAATATCAGGACTTAATGCAAAAGAATCCGTTATTTTATTTGCCTCACCAACTGCAGAGACGAGTTTTCTGATTGTAGTACTTGAGGGGGAGTTGTTGACAGCCTTATCGATTTCAATTGCTAGATTTTGAGCATAAGATGGATTATCGGTCAATCCTCCAATCATAGAAAGATATCCTTTTGGACCTTCAGAATAATGGAGTGCGGTATTTTTCCATGTAATAGTTACTTCACTAGAGAATGCTTCAACTTTTGTTTTGAATGCAGTTACCAAATCTGTTGTGAGATTGTATTCGTATATACTCATTCCGCAATTATTGATTAATTCATTTAACTCATCTCGAGTTTTCTGAGTGAGAATCGGATGCATTACGATTCCACTCGATTGCATTTGAATCACACAATCCACCGTACTCTGAAGTGTGTTAATTACTTGAGATAGTTGTTTCAAAGCTTTAGCATAATTATCTGCAGCTTCTTTATCTTCTCGCATGGATCGTTGCCTTTCAATAGCTGCAGTGCTTTTACGTATTGTATCAGTTAATAACATCGCAGTTGACCTCCATTGCTTCCAGTTGAGAACTCAAAGATTCCAAAGCAGTGCTTGCTGCACGGGATAAGTCGTCCAATCCAGGAATATTTCCTATTTTGGCTATGTTTTTATTCGCTTTTTCCTCTTCTTGTTCAGCTTTTAATGCAATACTTTGCAAATCGCGCAGAAAGACCTCTAATTCATGTAACGAATTTTCAGAATAAACTATTAGTTGATCGACAGGAGAAGCTGAGGCTACTGCAGAAAGAGTATCTATATGTTTCATGATTTCCTTCGCTTGATCTCTTGGGGAATGATCATATTTTATTAGAAGTTCATTACTGCCCATCACACCATTTAATGAATATACGTTATACAATTTTTGTATTTCATAAATTGTATCAGAAATGTTTTCTTGAGTTAATTCTCCAATGTAGTCTGTAAGCTTTAAGAATACGCGAGAGATTTCTCCCACTTCTGCTTTCATTACTTTTTTTATGTTTGCATATAGTGTTTTTAAAAGTGATGCATGATTAAACAGCATGTGGTTTGAAGGCGGATCGTTAGGTAATTCATTTTCAATGTCCCATTGTAAGGAAACAAGCCTTTCGACAGCACTCATAAGTTCGTTAACACGGTAAAAGGACTTTGTTCTTGTATCTGTTGAAAAGTGAACCGCACCCATAGTTGTTGCTGAGCTGCATCGAATAAATGATAACGCACTGTCGAACTCATTACCTTTGTTTTTTATAAATTGAATAAGGTCATTCCATTCGCGAGTGTCCCGTTTGATTGAATTATCTTCTTTTACATCTGAGAATAGAGATGTAATTATCGTTAGGGGTGAATGAGTATCAATCTTTTGACCCAAAATACACGCTTTTAGATATTGGAGGGTTAAACACCATTCTAGTGTTTGAATAGGAGGATCTCCTTTTTTAATGGCACTAACTTTTTCAATGATTGTATCTTTTCTTCTTTCTAACCATGTTATAAGCCTTTGTTGATAGTATACAGCACCATCAAAATCCCAGCTTTTTTCAGCATAATTCCATTCGTTCAACGCAAAAAGAGCATCTCGGCTTTCAGCACTTCTGTCCATATAGACAATTATTTTGTCTTTGTTCACAGAAGACTTTTGATCTTCAATATAGTATCCTACTAAACCACTGAGTCGCTCTTCTGCTATATATGCAGGAATTCCCATATCTTGCCAATTGATTGCTCCGCTCTGATTGTTTTCGCCTTTAATCAGCGATTTGAGCCATGTACGATAGTCAGAGTCATATAATAAAGATTCATTATTTGTAAACCAGTTAGTAATATCATCTTTATTTCTCAAATAGTTTTTCATTTGAGATGTCATTGATGATTTTGGAATAGATTCGGGAATGAATTCTGATGAGGTTTGCGAATTATCAATTTGAATATGAACATCATCTTTTGAGGAGTTAACATTAACTTCTCCAATACCATTAAATAAACCTAATCCTATATCTTCAAAAAAGACCTTATTAACTCCGCCTATTGTAATTATGCCATCAGCATTTTGAATTGCAGAAGCTGAACCGTTTCCCCAAAGCGCCAGTACACTCTTGATGCGGGATTTATCAGTTGTTGAGAAAATTTCCATACGATCGACAGCAGAACTATGAGGCCCACGAGACATTTGAATGTTTGCTGGATTTAATGGAAAATCCCATCCTTCGTTGTAGGTTTTACCGTCGAAGTATTCTTTGAGTTGAGCTCGAATAACTTCCAAAAGAAACATTCTGGGGCTTTGTACCGTTAAGTTATCGTATAATGTTAAAAGCGCTTGAGAATTGAATGGGTATAATGTTACATTTTTGTCTGCAATGGTTGTTGTCTCCCAATCGCATGGTGGTTTAAACTGGCTGATAGGAAGTGAAGAAATATCAGCGCCTTCTTTATACCAATGACGAATTGAATCTGGATTACAGTAGATAGCATTTAAATATCGTCCTGTCATATGAATCAGAAACTCTTTTGTTCCAAAGGCTGAATCCGTAACATTTATCTGGTGAGTAACTCTGTCTGTAAAGTTATCCCTGAATTGATCGTAATATGCATTTGTTATTCCAATGACAGCAGTAACACGACACAAATCGGAATAATTGCCTCCATGTTCAGTCGACAAAACTGTGATGAGCTCAGAATCGATACCCGTAAATCCTGTAAAGTCCTCTATAAACAATGTAAGGTTTTTCCCTTGTTTTTTTAAGTCTCTTCTTAGTTCGGTAAAAACAGTTTTGGTGCTCTCGCTGGATATATCTGCACACCGTTGAACAACTTCTCGAGTAAACCGATTTAGATAATTAACAAGTCGGGTAATCTCATAGTCATCATCTTTCAGTGTTGATGCGAAGTCCGATGCTTGAGGGTCACCTCGGCGGTATACTTCTCTAAGTATTTTAGAGACATTAAAATCATCTTCGCTGAAAATGGTGGTTTCATTCAGCACTTGATTACTCGGCGCAGTAATAACGTTATAACAGCGTGAGATAGCCCCGCCTTCGCGCAATAAGTGTTCGCGAACGCGGCTATCAGACATGAAACTTGCTATATCCCTACAAATAACCGGTTTGTAAGGGTTGTCCGATTGATCGCTGCTGACCGCAGCAATATATGAGAAAAGAATATCTGTTTTAAATGCAGTTTCATCTTTTGAATCGGAAGATAATACAAACTTTTCTATTTTATTTCGAACGTTAGAATCAATAATAACATTTTGTTCAATTAGCTGTGCGAAAGCGCCCCGCACTGAGTTATTTAGACGACGAAGAAAAATGAGTTGTTCTGTGGCAGGATTGTATATAGTAGAAGGACTGTTCTCAAATTTTGCTTTTAAGAAGCGGATAAGGTGCGATTTACCGGTACCGTTATTTCCGCGTACAATCACCATTCTATGCTCATCATTAGGATTGGAGATGATGTTTTCAAATACTTCATTCTCATTCATTAATGTTGGCGCCGAAGATGTACGGCCGCCTTGAAATACCTCAAGATGTGAAAAAGGCATATGTGTAGCCATGAAATAAGCATCTTCTGTTGCCATATCATCAGTTTTTATTGCGTTGCGCTCCATTATAGTGCGGTACTGGCTCCAGTTCATTTAGCAATAGCCTCCTTCACCGTAATATGAGAAAAATCGTTAATGAGATCGCCGTCAACATAAAATAAGTTAATTTTATTGGAGTCTTGCCATGTTTCAAGCTTAATAAGATCTAGTTCATGTAAAGTGCGCAAACCTGATGATAATGCTAAGGGTAATGTATCTGTCATATCAACCTCAGGTAATTTACTGCTGATCCAAGCAATAAAATCATACGCTCCTATAGCCTCGTTGTATTTGAATTGTTCAGCAAAGGAAGATGATAACACATCATGAATACGAAGCTTCATGTTCGGAATAATCATTGTTCCACTTAAATAACCAATTCCTAAAAAAGCGGCCCAAAAACGCCACCCTAGTACAGCGTTTTCGTTCATTTTCTTCAGCTCAGGAACTTCAGCACCACAGGTGTTTGCGATGCCTTCCCAAGTTTTCATGTCAAAAATACGATCGTTTTGTGAGATTAACCATTTTGTAAACATGTAGAAGGTTGATTTTTGATTCGAAAAAGCTTTCACTGCAACATATTTGCGAAACGTAGGAATTGAAGAGAGTATATTGGGATCAATGGATAGAATGAGTTTATCATCTTTTGTAGTTAGTATTGACAACTCATTATCCAGAGCAACATCTAATGTATAATTGATTTGATTAATTAAGGTGTCTTCATTTCGATTCAAACTCATTGATTTACGGACATCTTCACGAGTCATGCTTTTTTGTGCAATTAAACGGCACAATGATAATACTCGCTCAGGTGTTGGTTCCATACGCATTCCATCTGGGTTTTTCTTAAACATCTAATTCCCCCTAAAACTTTTCTGACCAAATTGTATAGCCATCGTTGTTTTCTCGCAAGGTTTTTCCGTTTGTTGTAATAATATCTTTATCGTTACAATACAGGATTCTTAAATAACCAAACGCATCAAGCTTTTCTAAATATCTGAACAAGGACGTGTTAATATGAACCTCGTCATCGAATATGCAAACGATTCCATTTGCAAATAAATATGGACAATGAATGGAAGCAAAATAGAATTCATCATAATCTAACAGGATTCCATCAAACTCCAAATTATCAACAAAGCGTTTTGGCGCAACTAGAGCTCCGATCCTGTTTTGATTTGCCTTTTCTGTTATAATAACTGCTTCTTGAAGAGTACAAGGACCAATAGTTCTTCTTTTAACTACTAATTGTTTATAGTCCCCCATGATCCTGTTTAGATGAGTACTTGGAACTTTTGCGGGAAGTGAGATATCTGGATCAACACGCAATTTATATGTATCATCTGTTGTGATTCTTCCTTCATGATCAACAGGACAACCGCTACAAACATCTCTTGATAATGGATATAGGTGTTTGAAAACACGTCCCCAGCACTTTGAGTTAGGAGAGGATACCAAATCACGAATGATACGATATCCAGATATTTGAGATTCGTACTCTATATCTCGAGGTTTAGATAACGCTTTGACAAGAATATCATCATCGCTCAATACGTCTGGTTTAATTAACTTGATTGTAACAGTGTAACGTTTTGAATAGTTATCAATAATATAGTTTGTATCTAACAATTCAATAAATCCAATACGATGTAAAAAGAGTAGAAGATTAATATTCCAGGCAACATTACGATTGCCAGCAACATCAGATTCTTCATCAGTCATTGTGGGCGGAGTAGCAGAAGTGTCCATAATACAAATATCTGCATCTATAATTGCTTTAGACACCAAGCCGTTCCAACGATTAACGGCTTGTTTAACTGTCAGTACGCGCTTGTTTGCTAATCCTAATGCTCGGTGTACATCTCCTCTTTGATCGCATTTACTCTTATATGGCATAAACAAACTTATCGAGGGAAACCCATCGCGTCCCGCTCGTCCAACTTCTTGATAGAAACGACTTAGATTTTCGGGACAACATGCGTGAATAATAGTTCTGACGTCTGACTTATCTACACCTATTCCGAAAGCAGATGTTGCAATCACAACATCATATTTATGATTTTTCCATCCTATTAATATCTTTTCACGCTCTGCTTCTTTGGTTTCACCTGTAAAGATAGGAATATTAAGGAAGCCAATCTGTCGTAATTGTTTTTGGATTTCTTTTGCTTCTCTTGGTTCCAATACATAGACTACCATGGGTTTGGGCATCAGACGAATTGCTTCGATTGTTTTATTGGTTTGTTCAGTTATTGATTTTACTGATTTGAAGTAAAACCTTGGCTCTTGTCTTAAGGCGTCACAACGTATTTGAGCATTGTGATTGTCTGATCCAAATAATGAGAATAAAGTATTTACTACATCATTAGATAAAGTAGCTGAAAGCATATAAGTTCTGATGTAATCATTAGACTGCTTTCTCCACTTCTTTAATAGGATCGAGAAAAGTTGAAAGTCCGGTCTGAAAAAAGCTCCCCAATCAGGTACTACATGTGCTTCATCAATAACTACATTGGTTAAATACCGATCCTGAGACGCTCTATCTAACAGTAAGTAGAGTTCCTGATTCTTTATAATTGCTTCTGGAGAGGTGAATAATATACGGGCAGAGTGGCTTTTTAGTGATTTAATAATTGTTATTCGTTCAAGTTCGGTTTGTTCTCCGTGATAGCAGAGTATTCCTCTGTTGCTTTTCAGAGTTGATTTGGCTGCATGATACTGATCTAAAGCCAGTGCTACAGTTGGAACAATAACGATAGTAAGCCCGTCTGATGCGCTGGAAAGGATTTGTGTAATAAGGCTCTTTCCGCTGCCTGTAGGGAGAGAAACTAACAGTGTGTGACCTAGAGGAAGGTTAATAGCAGAATGAATTGCAATCTTTTGCTCAAAACTCTTATATGAAGTGAATGACGTTTGAGATCGTAGCAATCCGTCACCTGAAGATTCTGTATCATGTATTGTATTTGTAGATCTTTTAAACGAATAAACATCTCTTATATACTGTTGTGGTTCAAGCCAGTCAGGTGATTTAAGAATACAGGAAACTTGTAAGTCATTTTCACATACTAAACCATATTCTTTGCCGAATCTCTCAACAACCTTATAAATGCTCTCTGTAAGTTTAATACGTCCTATTATTATACATAGATCACGGATGTTTAGACAAAGATCATTTTCTGAAGCGTCGCCGCATTTAAACTGTAAGACACGATGAATAAACCCGATAACATAATTAGCTCGAGCGGTTTCCTCTGGTTTTGTCTGTATCGATGTGTCAACAATAAGTCCTTTTAAGCTATTAATTGCATCAGAGGATCTCATGGCTCCTGTGATGTATTGACGCAAGATTTCCCTACTATCCATTCTTTTTCACCTTTAAGAAGCATACTGCATCCAGATTAGGTTTTGCATGAGATAAAGCTTTCAGTGTTGCATTGAAGATTTTAGCTTTTTCTTCGACAATACGGTTATCCTTATTGAAAAACATAGATTCTGCGCGGTAACCGTTAAGAATCCGTTGCATTTCCTTTTTTGCCGTAGCTAAATCTGAGGTTTCTTTCATTTTATTCATTGCTTTTTTATAAGCAATGGTTGAGCATTTATCTACCAAAGACTCCCACATACTGGCAGGTGTTTTTGTGATAAAACGTTCGATAGGGGACATAACCATCTTATTTTTGCTTCTTCTTCCAAGGTGTTCTGCAGTTTTTGAGGAAATGGAAAACAAAGTGTTTACGACCTTTTTTTCAGAAATGTCCTTACTTTTCATCGTTAGTGGTATAGGAACGATAATCTGCTCTAATGACAAATACATTTTAAACTGTTCTAGTGTTTGGAGACTTAATCCTGAATTTAACAACTCATCAAGCTCAGGTTCAATATTATAAATGAATACGATGCCAGTGTAGTTGTATTCATCAAGTGTTCCAATGGCTGAGCAACGCCCACGATTACACCCAACAGCATTTGAAATTATAGAATCATAGACTGCATCACCTGGAGCAAAAAATAGTATATCCTCCCTAACAGCAGCAGTTTTTCTGTCGAACGATCCGAGTATTTTTCGCTCTCTTTGCATGATAGAAGAGTCGTTGTAGCGGTCCCAATCGGGAGGGATGAAAAGCGATTGCCTGGCTGCATTAAAGCTGAAAGCGCTTTCCCGAAACTCAATTAGTCCATCTGAGGTAGGTCTTTCTGCGCGAAGACCTGCTTGCGAACCCCATCCCATCATAGCTGCTGTAAAAATCCTATCGTTTTCTTTAGAGTAAACATTTAATACATTACTAATACCGTTTGACATTGGACGATATAGTGTTACTCCAAGATCAAAGAGCTGCTCATCCTCAACGCTTTCACGCATCTCATCTGCTTGGTCAACTATGTCACTAAAAGCGTTGGTCAGTCCATTGTAATAATCGTCTTGCAAAGAACTGATAATAAGGTCATTTAGCTCGCCGGTTATTATTTCGAGACCACTGAGAGATTGCTCGAATAATTTCATTCCATCACGCCAAATATGATATAGTTGCTCTTCTATAGATTGCTCGGCGTAAATAATAACAGATAACACATCAGAATCTGGATCTCTTCCAAGTCGATCTAATCGTCCAATACGCTGTTCAACAGTATTTGCATTCCATGGCATATCAAGGTGAATAAGCATTTCAGCATTTTGAAAGTTTCTTCCCTCGCCACCTGTTTCGTCGCAAACGATTAATCTGCATGCAGGATCGTTTTGAAATGAATATACACTGTCTTCAAGCTGTGAGCGATTCATATGTTTTCCAAATGGAACGGCGTATATATTCATGTTATTATAACGGGAATTAAATAAATTGAGAAACGCTAAAAGTGTGGCGTTGTGTGATGTAAAAACTACAATTTTACATTCCGTGCTGTCAAGTATATCTGTTTCTTGGTCAATGTAGTTCATCGTGACCATGAGACGTCCTTTAATCAAATCAGGATCTTCATCTAGTGCAATATTGACTAATTGATGTTCGTTTTCAGCTTGACGTTTCCATGTTGCTGCACCACTTATTAGTGAACTATCATCGATACATAATCTATGTATTTCTTCCTCGTAAGCCCATGGGCTACTGAATAAAGCAGATAATAAAGGGATTGATTTTTCGACAACATATTCTTTGCTTCCGTTATCATTTTCTGCAAGGTATGCTAAGGTGTTCTGAATGACTTCTATTTCATTATAGTTTTCGTTTAAAGATAGAGGCGAATAAGGGACTGCACATAGAACTCTTTTTGCTAATCTTTCTTCTAGAGACTGTCTACGATTTCGAATAACTTTACGTTCAACTCTATAATTCTCGCAGATATAAGATAAAGATTGTTTTACTATTTCAAGGCCTTTATCTTCAGATTCTATATTTATGCTATGAATTTGTTTTATTAGCGATTTATCCTCTAGAGTTTCTGCAATGCTCTTTAAATTATCAATAATGATTTCGTAATACTCATCATAACGATCAAGCCTGCCTAATTGTTGGTTCACCTTTTTTTGAATTCTCTTTTGTTTTTTTATCAACATCGCAAATTCTTGTGAGTCCATTTCAGAGTATTGTTGTGGACTTAAAAGTGTTAGCAATCGATGATATTCTTCGTTACGATCCTGAATGGGTGTAGCTGATAAAAGGAGAATGTGTTCTGTTTTGCGGCTTAATGCTTCAATTATTTGATACCAAATATCATGCGAGAGAAGGCGGTGCGTTTCATCGACTATTAAGAGATCCCAGATAGCGTTAATTATGGCATTTGAGTTCTCTAAGTCTTCCATTGAAAGAATGCAGATGTTAGCCTGTACAGAAGAAACAGATGCTTTGAGTGTGTATTTGTAATAGAGCTCATTTTTCCATTGGTTGGCAAGGGCTCCGGGAACAACAATTAGAGTGCGTAGCTTTCTGTTTTCATTAGCCATAATGTTCAATATAGAGCAAGCCTCAACTGTTTTACCCAGTCCAACTTCATCTGCGAGCATATATCTAATGGGACGAGTTTCAAAACATCTAGATACAGTCATTACTTGGTGGGGGAGCAAAAAAGTGCGGCAGCCAGTTAATGTTTTGAATCCGTATGATGCATGATTAATAAGATGAAGATTTTGGCTAACTTTTAAGTGGTTGATGAACCAAGTTGGATGTTGAAACTCATATGAACGCAACTGTTTACAGGGATCAAAGTTCATTTGTGAGTATTCTATCATTAATTCTGTTTCGCATGCTTTTATGATATCTCCGTTAGTGAGTTTAATCCAATACCAGTATGGCTCATCCTCTGAAAAGGGAATATTTGACCGAGATATGATTATTCCTTTTCCGTGAGATCCGTTAACAATACCTCCTGGAACGGCTTCGCATCTTGTGATACTATCTGCGCGAAATACATCATGATTGAATATTTCATTATAATACTCTCTGCTGCCGAGTAAATCATGCATTTTTACCTTTACAGCGTCCGCCAATTCATTGTATTCCTCAACTTGAGCAAGGACAAAAAAGCGTGGGTATTCTCTATCTCCTTCTTCTACTACAATAGGACAACGATAATAACAACCTATTAACATTATTGTAGCATCTCCTTTCTCCTTGTTCTTTTATCCTGATGGTGATAGGGTTATGTAAAAAGAATTATAGCTGTTCTAACTTCTTTGCAATACGTTCTTGTTCTTTCAAATATTTTGCAACAAAAGGCATGCCTTTTTTAGATTTTACTCTTGAAAAGGATTCCTTTGATTGCCCCATAAAATCAGCGAGAGTTTTAATTCCGTTGTTCTGAAGAATAGAAATCTGCCGTGCATCTAACTGTAAGTTTTTTACACTGATTTTTTGCTGCAGAAACTTTTCTCGTTCTATTGCTTTCGATTGCTCTGAAGAAACAGCCAATTCAGAATTATTGTTTTCTGTATTCACAGAAAACTCAGTTGGGGTGCTATTTGAAACAGATTTTGAAGTGATCTCATACTTTTCTGGTTCAATTTCAGGTGCAGATTCAGATGGAGATAAAAAGTCTTGAGCGGTCCAAACTTCTATATCTTCTCCGTCGGCCTTGTTAGATAAGCTTTTATCATCGGTTATAAATACTACGGGTATTTCAGTGTACCGTTTATACCGAATGGCAACAGAAAGGATTCTATTGTCGTTTAGCTCTTTTTTGCCGGCGCCAGCTCGGTATACATCAGGGACTAAATCTAAAACCGCATCTGAATAAATAAGCGGATATCGTCTCTTGTAATTAAAAATAGCTGAAATTGCTTTTTGTGCTTTAATCCTTCTCTCGTCAAAATGATTAGTTTTATGGTTTTCTAATTCATTATTAACATCTTTGGGTACAACTACTAACTCTCCGTCGTGTACACCACTTAACAGATTAGGATAATTCATAATTGAGCAAGTATCAAAAATGATAATGGCGGAATACTTGGTCAATTCTGCGTATTCCTCCTCAGTAAAGCCAAGAGCTTTTTTGTGTCCAATCAAATCCTCTTGCTGTTTTATAGTATTAGCAAGATTAAGATTTTTAGCTTCAGATTCAGCAAGTCGATCTTCGGTTTTTTCAAGCTTTAATTTCAATTCTTGACTTTTCTTTTGTTGTTCAGCAAGAACTGTTTCTATTCGCTTAGTGTCTTCATTCTGTTCTTGTTTTGAAGATAACTGACGTTTCAATTCGTTTATTTCCTGACTATTATCAGATATCAGTTTTTGAAGAGATTGAAATGTAGATTTAAATGAATTTATCTCCCTTTGAATGATAGGATTAATTTCGCGAGAGGTTTCGCTGCTTTCTTTCGATTGCGCGTGATTATCCGTTTGTGCTTCATTGTTGAGAGCCGAATCAATTATAGGTCGATCAGTTCTTGTAGTTGCTTCATTGAATTGAACACGACTGCGTCGTCTGCTTACATTACTGGATGTTAGACCCCTGGTGACCAAATCCGTTGCAATGAAGGGTTCCATACAGGTGCCTTTATGAGGACAATAATTGCACCAATCAGAAGGAATAGCGGTTTTATCATTGTTATAGATTTGATTAATGTAAAGCTTAGTTTCTTCCTTAAGCGCTTTGATAAGACGTTCATTCTGTGGAGCAGTGCTTTTTTGTAGTTTATTCAATTTATGAAGGGGATAGTCTTTCAGTGGATAGTTAGTTTCAGTAAGGTCTTCAAAGGTAGGAAATGGATTCTTTTGTTCAATCTCTGAAATGTTAACCCTAAATTTAGCAGCACCGAATTGTTGGCGAATCTGCATATGGTCATCGCTGTATGCATTAACAGTACGTCCATATCCTTTGTTGATAACAGAATTTAATAGATAATTGTTGGCCCGACGTTCTAAATCAGGAAAATCGACTTCTTTCCAAAAGGTAAAAAATGGTTTCAGTCTTTTGCTTTCTTCTTGGACTATTTTACTTAAACTCTTTACCATTTGAGTTTTATCATGTCCTGCAATTCTTCGCCAAGTAGCTTTGATCAACATGTTTTCATAAAACTTTTGAATTAAAAAATCACCGTTAATTACAGGGCTATCCGCAGCAACATAATCCAGAAAATACCTGTATGGGCATAAAAACATGTCCATCATTTCGGACGAATTATACATGATGGAGTTGACTGTTTCTCGAGGTACATTGATACCAAATGGAATCTTATGATCCGTTTTTTCTATGGGACCCGATTTGGGTTGAAATCCAAGAATCGATAATAACGAATAAGGTTCATTTGTCTCGTCACCGTACTGCCTCACAAAACTGAGGCTAACTTCTGTTCTGTTGTAACAGAGACCATAGAATAGCTCATATCGAAGAAAGTCACTTCGCCTTTCAAGTGATTTACAATAAACTTGGAATGGTAATTCTTGTGGAAAGTAAGCAACACTTAAAAACTCATCCGTAAGTGGCCAAGGTAGTTGATCATTTACAGTACGATTCATATCGCGATCAGATAAGCAAGCAAAATGATATGTCTTTTTTATTTCTTTTTCAAACTGTCGTTTGCTTTGCAGGATATCTCCATCGACTTGCTCAAAGTTTTTTACAATCCAATCTACAGATGATTCGTTTTTACTCTTTTGATTAAGGTAATAGTGAATACTATTTTGCAAGTCGTGGAATGTGCCATAGTATTTTGTGCTTTCGGGTTTGATCTGCTCTAGTCGCTGTTGGAGTTCATGAATCAGTTCACTTTCTTTGTGGTTTGCTAAAGTTAACTCTCGCTGTTTTAGGAAGACTTCGAGTTTGCTGAAATGTTCGCCAAAGCTGATAAAATCTTCTTGGGTACTGTCTTGGACGAATAATAGTTTTGCAATCTCATTAATTTCTTCGATGGATTGTATGAGATGCTCAACATCCTTTTTTGTAACTTTATATTTGTTAAAAATCTCAAGCTGTTTTAATGGGTTGAAAAAATCAGTACTTTTAGAGGTTGTAATCTTTTTATAGTTGGATAAATAAGAATTAACTATTCTTTTTTGGAAATCTTCATAAGTTTTTAACTCTTCAAATATAACGGATACATTATAGAATGTTCGTAATAATTTATCCGATGAAGCAGTTTTCAAAATTCCGGAAGAAAGACATTCTTTGATTGCGTTTGTATCCATTTTGATACAAACCTTTTCATAATCCCATAAACGATAAATGGCAGAGAAAAATTGTCCTATAGGATATGAAAGGAAATGACGTTCCGGAGAAAACTCAGGATAATAAATATTCAATAACGTATGAATGTCGCGGTTTGCGGTATAAACTTGCTCTTCTAAACGCTTAAGTATTGCGCTATTATTCCAAACATCATTTCCACGTTCAGGAACATTGAGAGAATCATAGTATTTGTTCCTGGCGGTTTCAACATGATTGGAAACATAATGGGCGTATTCTGTAATATTTGCAAATTCTCTCAGTTCAATACTCTTATATAAATTATGCCATCTTTTTAATTGAGTAGATCCTAAAGCATACCCATTTTCGCATATTTCTCCAATTGCGAATGCTAAAGCGTTACCGGGTTTTGTCATGGTCGGTATTTGATACTCCGGATGGACGCTGTCATGATGAGCGACCGTGTCAAAGCAGCTATAGATATCGTTCCAGGATGAGTATATTTTAGAATATTTCTCCTGATAGTTATAAAGGAAGATAATAGTTATACCCATTTTCTCCATTGCGGTTATCAATCTCAGTTGTGTAGGACTAAACTGATGTACTGCGTGGATGACAACTGCATTTAGAGACTGATTCTTAGTAGTTTCAAATGCTTTCATGCATCGAATAGTATTCTCCTGAGATTTAGAATACTTCTTGCAATCATCAATCTCCGTCTTTGCGATATCTACAATAGTACTTATTAATGATTCTTTAGTGGGAATTTTTGGGAATGCAAAGAGACTGCTTTTTTGAAGCTTTTCGAGCATTTCTATAAATAGCTTTTGCTCTCTATTAGCCTGCTTTATGTCAATTGAAGATGCAGATATATCCAGCTCAATAAAAAGTCGGATAGCTTCAAGAAAAAAATGTTGGTTTTGAGATAATGCTCTATAAAACTCTTCAGTAATAGTACCATTGTCAAGTAGTTGTTTGAATTTAGAGGACAATATACTATACTGCTGTAATTGAATCCCAATGTTTTTTGTCCAGTTTTGAAAAACATCTTTGTGGTCGATGAGTGCATCTAAATCACATATTAATCCTTGAATTTTATCTCCGAGAACATCTATTAATCCGTTAACAAGTGTTCTGGCTCCGCAAAAATGAGGGATAGATGAAATCTCTTCCCAAAAATCTGCTTTATCCAAATTATAAGGATCTGCATAAGTGTATATTTTATATGACATACATTATTCCTCTGTTTCAATTAAGTTCTGCCATGAGAGGTTTTCCTTTCCTTCTATTGCAATCCAAGAAAACGAACGCATTGCTCTGGTCATCGCAACATACAGAATTCTGGTTTCCTCTCGGCTTTTCTCAGCCTTTTCTAACAATTCATCATAGCAATCATTTTGAAGTGTAATTCCAGTGTCCGGAACATGAAGACTATAACCTATGCGATATCTGTTGCCGTCAAAGGATGTGTTAATATGAAGTTGAGACTGCTTTATTCTATCGATAGGAGCGGAACAGAAAGGGAGAATTACATGACCGTATTCCAAGCCCTTTGCTTTATGTACGGTTATGCATTGTATAATAATATCCGACCCTTCTTCAGACGAAGGAATACGACTGTCAACCGGCGTTTGAGAAATAATACAATTATATAGTCTCTCTTGAAGTGTATTGATTGTTAGTCGATCAATGTTGCATGAGTTCATGAGTTGCTCAAATAATAAGTCAACATTCATCTGATAATAGTGCTGTTTCCATTCATTATCGCTGAAGTTTTTCCAAGGTTCCAGATGGTTGTATACTTGTCTTAAAACTTGCAAAACAGGTTTTGACCGCAAACTGACAACTAGTTTTTCCCATGTTTTGACGTCTTTATCCATGTTCACAAGCATTTGATTCATAGCATATATTATTAGATTTGCTTGTTCGTGTTCATCTGCTTTTGATCCTTTCCATCTATGGCTTCTTATTTTTTCTCGTGAATTGTAAAGATTTGATCGAGGAATATCTTGTTTAAAGAAATTTGAAGTAATTAATCCATAAAGGTATTCCGCTTCGTCAAAATGGACTAAGGCGTTTACCAGGAGCATCATATCAATAGCGGGTTGAGACATATAGAGATCTCCTCCGGTATTAGTTTGTATTGTTATACCTGGGAGTTTCTTTGAACATTCTTTACGAATCATTTCAGCTTGCCAGTTTTCACGAACAAGTATAGCAATGCTGCGGTCCTTCTTTGATAGAATTAATTGGCGGTTTTCTTTTTCATATTTTATTCTCGCTTGAATTCGCTGTATCTCTTTTACTATTGCGTCAATTTGATCTTTATCGGAAGTAATGGTTATCTTTTTAAAATATTTCTTTTTCTGTGAAATGTAGTCATTAAACTTTCTCGTTCCAATCAATCGATCCTCTGACACATTATATGCTAGTAATTCGTCATACCTAGAACCCCACTTCGTAAAGGAGTTATCGAATAAATTTAATAAGGCGCTATCTGTACGATAGTTCCTTTGAAGTGAAAACTGCAACCACTGATCTGGTGATTTATCAATATTCAATCGATCAAATGCTTTTTCTTTAGCTCCTCTGAATCGATAGATGCATTGTTTAATGTCGCCGACCAAAAATAGTTTATACTTTAATAGTTTCGCTAATGACAATAAGCAGTCTATTTGGGTATCATCCGTGTCTTGAAATTCATCTACAAACATGAACTGTAGTTTATCATCGCTTTTTAATTCGCAAATGCGACTTTGGTTTTCGGGAGCGGTCACAAAACGATGAAGAATCGACATCATAGAGCCTAAATGAATACGATTGTTTTCCAAAAGTTCTTCATAGTACTCTCTTTCGACTTCGGGGATTACATTTGACAAAAGGTCATGTAGCTCTTGATGCACTCCTCCTTGAATGAGTTGACCAAAATCTTCTGAGCTTATACTACTAATATCAATACTCTTATTATGGAGTTTGTTAATAAAATCAAGGATATTATTACGAATTTCATATATAGGCATACCTAGTTGTGAAGTGTAATTTATCCCTAATTCTTTCTGCTTTGTTTTGATATATCTATCCAGAATATCAGATATTTTTTTGCGACGAAAATAATCGCTCGAGGTTATCTCAACATCAACACCGAATCCAAAAGACGATCCTAACTGTGCGATAAGCTGTTTTGCATATGAATGAATTGTACTGATTTGCATATGATCTATTTGAGTGATCATATTTAAATAATCAGAATTGGATGTTAACAGAAAACAGTTGCGAAAATAGGTCTTAAGTTTGACTGCCATCTGATCTGCAGCCTCATTAGTAAAAGTAATCATGACAATGTAATCGGCCATTCTTTGTATAGGAACATTTTGAGTATAGCAAATATAGCCTATACGTGAAATCATCGTATAAGTCTTTCCAGTACCTGCGCCGGCCCTAACAACAATATTTTTATTTGGTGAAGCATGTTCAACCAAGTATTGTTCAGCATTGAAGAGGGAGAGATTACTAAGCTTAAATAAAGAGATTTTTTGGTTGTCATCCATCACTCCGTTTCTAATGTGGAAAGAAGGAATGGGATTCTCTAAAGGATGCTGTAGTACGCTGATAGAGATATGAAATCCTATAAAAGAGCTATCTCGATTCTTTAGTTTGGGATAATGGGTACCTTTATTATCAAAATTAATGAAAATATTCTCTCCATCTCTAAATAGACCACGATTGGATAGAACTGAGTCAATCGCATTAACCAGATCAGTCATTTGAGATTGGTTAGAAAAAACGCAGTATAATTTACATCCACATAAATACTGATTAACGATATCGTTCAAATCGGAGATTGTGAATACGTCCTCGCTGTTTAAGTAATAAAAACGAGAATAATCATGTTTGTGATAACCATTTGAAATAGAGGACTCTGATTTGGAAGCGTCATTTTCGGTACCTAGCTTGATATTTGTTTCGAATAAATTGCGAACTTCGAGCATAGCTCTGGAATCAAAAGCATCTCGGCGCCAGTTGCAAACTTCCCTTAGTGCTTGATCCAACTTGCTGAAAAAGGATGTATTAGTTGCAAGATCCTCTTCAAGAAAAGTAAACTTCTCTTCCAATACTACATCTAATCGTTTTGAAATATAAAATTCTTTTGAAACCTGAGGCAAGCAGACCATTTGGAATACTAAAGGAAATCTTTTAAGCTGACGATGTAGTATTTTCTCAATTGTGAATCTATATCCGCGCGCTTGTTTTTGTGGCGAAGAGAGAATTTCGCCGTCATTAGTATTAATTACAATACTCTCGTTGTTTTCCACGCGTAGAATATTTTCTTTACGCCAACCTTTCACTTCGACAACGAGTATTCCTTTATCGGGAATCAGTATGCAAATATCAAATTCACGTCCATAAATCTGTCTGTTACAGTAAATGATGTGATTATCGTCAAAGTATTCTTGAGCTTTTTGGGCGAAGACTTTTTCTCCATAATTATCTGTGTTATAATTTCCTATCAGTATTCCCATAGTATAACCTCATATTGTGAATTGAATCGTAATTAGTAATTATAATGTTAAATCATGTATAATGTGATAAGCTTGTTTTTGATATGCTACTCAGTATTTTTTAGTTGATATTGTCTAACATTCAACATTAATAATACCATAATATTGTCAATTTTTCAACATATATGTAGATGTTTATAGTAAAGTATAAAGACTAATATTACCTTTCGATAATAGTAAAACAGGATGCTCTATTTATGTTAAGTGCATCCTGTTTATCGTTTGTTGAAAAAGATGGTTGCATTTTATGATTATTACTCGTACAACAGTATATCCCCTTTTTCCTCAGCCAACTGCCTTAGCTTATCTGTATATCCATTGAAGCTGAAGAATACAAAGTGATTCTTTCTTGTTTTCTTTTTCCACTCTACTCTTTCGATCTTTTCAAGCAGTTGATAATACACGTCTACATCCATCGGCTCATTGGTGAATTTACACTCGCCGAAGATCACATTGTCGGAGCTTTCGTCTATGGCGACGATATCGATCTCTGTATCGCTTCTGTCCCACCATCTTCCGATTCTGGTAGGTGTAAAGCTCCAGCTGCCGTTCGCGACGAGATCGGGCATATACTCCCTGCGGCAGATGTCTTCATAAACGAATGCCGCATGATTCGTGACAAAGCCTGCCTTAATCTTCTGCATGACAAAGTCGGTGTTATCCATCTCGATATACGACCGATACGGATAGATGAACCTAAACCAGAATCGGATATAGTTATCCTTGATTTTGTAAAGCCCCATTTTACTCTTTTCTGGTTTGTCCTCCGTAGCGGGAACTTCTCTTTCGAGGATATCCAGATCGATCAGCGTTTTCAGGTATTTCGGAAGATTGGTCTGCGCAACATTCAGCGCGGATGCGATCTCGCTTTGCTTTTCTTTTCCCGACGCGATCGTCTTGATAATGGAGAAGTAGCTGCCAACGTCCTGGACTTCTTTTTCCAGCAGGAAAGCAGGCTCTTCATACAGATAACTTTCCTTCGACATCACGCACCGTTCGATCGCGGTATACACGTTGTCATACAGCTCGAACGATTCGATATACTTCGGAACACCGCCGGTGACCGCATAGTTTTCGATGAGTTGTCTTTGTGCGGCGGTAGGGAAGAAGTCTCGATAGCAGCGGAAAGCGATCTGCTTCATTTTGATCTGACCGGTCCTCCTGCCGTAGAGCGGACTGTCATAGGACAGCGTTTGAGAATACATCATATTGACGAGCGATCCGCAGAGGATCAGCATGATATTCTTATCGCTGAGCATGGTGTCCCATATCTTCTGCAGAACAGATACAAAGGCTCGGTTTGCTTTACCGATATACTGAAACTCGTCAATGATGATCAGCTTTCTGTCGTGTGAGGCGTCGTTGACGATATAGGAGAACAGTTCTTCCCAATTGGGGATATCCGCTTGTGCCAGCAAGGGGTTATTGATATACTCCGACACAGCTGTTTTGAAAGCGTTTCTGTTTTCGGATTCACTCTCTTCTGTCGCAAGGAAGAACAGGGCGCTTTTATCTTTGATAAACTCTTTGATCAAGGAGGTCTTGCCGATTCTTCTCCGACCGTAGATGACGATAAAAGATGCAGATTCCTTGTTGTATTCAGATTCCAGAAATGCTCTTTCTTTCTCTCTGTTAATAAACTCCTTCATGTTTTCACCGACTTTTTTGTTTAAGTTAATATTATTATACTATAAAGTATTATTATTTCAAGTATAATTATTGCATTCGAGCAAAAAATACCAATACTATTATGTTCAGAATGGAACCTGATGATTGTTGCTTCGTAGCGGTTTCTTTGTTAAGGCATGGTATTTTTTATACAAATCACGACAATCAAATGACAGTGCAGGAAAGTTTGATTTTGCTGATAGAAGAAAGAAACAATTCAATTTATGAGTATAGTCGTTCTGATCTTGAACGTGAATTATAATGACAGAAAAACTAAGCCGGGAGATTTGTTTTCTCGGCTTGATGCATATTCCCTCATGAAATGTTTTAATTGCATTGAATTTTCGCTGTGATTTTGTTAAAGCATATGTGGAGTACAAGCAATATGTACTAATCTAACCCCTATTCATTTGGATGTTGTGCAAAGTTAAGCGCAAATGCACCTAAGTTTCAATTGATGCTTGATATTTTCCTCAAACAGCAGTATACTATACTTGAAAGTTAGGGTAAAATACCCGTAAGTTTTCGCTACGTAAAACTTATAATAAATGGGAACAGGCTCGGTGAAAATGCGCCGAGCCTGCTGTTTTTCTCAAACACCCCTTACGGATACACAAACAATTCTCAATTTTATTCAAATCAGTTATTCGAATAAACTGAGATTAATTCGAATAACTGTTGACTTATTCGAAAACAATAGATATAATAAGAGCGGGTGATAAAAATGCTTTCGAAAGATTTGATAGAATTAATACAACAAATTCAAAAAAACGGTTCTGAGGATAATCGGATTGAGATAAAAAAAGCTGCCGGAGGATGTCCGAAGATTTATGACACACTCTCCAGCTTTTCCAATCAATCCGGAGGCGGCGTTATCATTTTTGGCATTGATCAAGATAATGATTTTGATTTATGCGGCGTTTATGATGCTGATGATTTACAGAAGAATATTGTATCAATGTGCAAACAGATGACGCCGGTTGTCCGTCCTGTGTGTACTGTCGCGACGATAGATGAAAAGGTGTTTGTCAGTGCTGAAATTCAAGAAATAGACTTGTTTGAGAAGCCTTGCTTTTATACAGGAGCAGGCAGGCTGAAAGGTTCCTATATCCGCGTTGGAGACAGCGATGAGCATATGACGGAATATGAGATTTACAGCTATGAGGCGTTTCGCAAAAAAATACAAGATGAGATTCGTGTAGAGTCCAGGGCTGAAATAGAAGATATTGATACGGATAGCTTTGCGTTATACTTATACAATCTCCGCCGAACAAAGCCGCAGCAAGGAAATCTTGCAACGGAAAAGGTGATGAAGCTACAGGGCTTTTCGGACGGTCAGAAGCCTACTTTGGCAGGCGTTATGATGTTTGCTGAGTATCCGCAAGCTTTTTATCCGCAGCTGTGTATCACCGCGGTTTCCGTGCAAGGATATGAGATCGGCGATTTGGGAGATTTATCGCAGCGCTTTGATGATAATGAACGGATTGAAGGAACAATTCCGCAGATGCTTGAGGAAGCATTGAGCTTTATCCGACGCAATATCAAAGTCAGAACGATTATTGACCCTACGACAGGCAAGCGCGAGGATAAGCCGGAATATCCGATTGTAGCATTAAGAGAAGTTATTCTCAACGCATTAATTCACAGAGATTACAGTATTCATACGGATTTATCGCCTATTACAATTCGCATTTTCAAAAACAGAATAGAAGTGGAGAATCCCGGCGGTTTGTATGGCAGAATGACGATAGACGAGCTGGGGAAAACAATAGCGGACACGCGTAATCCATTTATTGCAAAGGCAATGGAAGTAATAGGAAAGACTGAAAACCGTTTCAGCGGAATTCCCATAATCAGAAGGTTAATGAAGGAGTATCATCTGCCGGAGCCGTTGTTTGAAAGCAGGCGCGGCGTATTTAAAGTGACTCTATTCAACCATCAGGAATCAACTGAAAAAACGGATGGGAATCCGTTAACGAATCAGATTTTGGAATATTGTTCCGTTTGGAGAACAAGAGCGGAATTGAGGGAACGGTTCAGCCACTTAACGTCATCCTATTTGATGAGTTATTTTGTCAACCCGTTGGTGGCACAGGGAAGGATTGAACTCCGTTATCCGGAAAAACCACGAAGCTCAAAGCAGGAATATAAGACGGTATGAAGCAAAATGTTGCAAAAACAATAAAGAAAAGCTGACTGGAGATTTATTATGCTGGCAATTAAGACAACGGAAAAGCTGACGGGCGTGACCGTCAGCGGTACATATGGGGAACTGAACGCATTATATGATGCATTGTCAAACGTTACGGGTGAGGAAGAATCTTATCCCGAGCTTGAAGCATGCAGAATTCGTGTGCTTGGTCTGTGCTATGATATTCGTCACGCTTATCAGGGCGACAGAAACAGAGGAAAAAACGAATATGGCGAAGAGATATTCTCGTTCGAATATCTCTGGCCCGAGATGGTTTTCATTTTTGCGGTGCTTGATGAATTCAACAGACTTTCGGAAGGCAATCGATGCTATTTGAAGCAGGAAAGCGCAGAGAAGCTGTTTTATCATCCCGAAACAAAGGACGCGCTCTTGGAACGCTTGCCTGACGATATCGCATATGTGCGTTATTTTCAAAACCTTATCAAAAACGCTTTTCAGAGAACGATCGCCCCAAATCGGTTTAAGAAAATCATGTCGGATTATGAGAATAAATACAGCTATTCATATGCGCATACGAAGCGTTATTTCATACGTTTCTGTCCTCAGTGGGTAGATGTTCAGAATGTAAAGTATCTTAAACGTGCGCCCGAGAAAAGGAAAACCTATCTTGCGACCATAGCAGAGAAGATCATGTTTGACAACCCGGATTATGATGCAATGGAAGATGCTGTCTTCGGATTTGCAAAAGAAGAAGGGGTACCGTATTACGAGATAGAGCTGAATGGCATGGAATATACTGACGAAATAGAGTGGTAACAGCGGCATAAGGAGGAATTATTTATGAATCAGATAGAGGAAAAAGATTGGAAGCTGTATCGCAAAAAGCTGCCCGAATGGCAGGAAGCGTATATGGAGCGGCTGATAAAAGAATATGTCGAACTGCTCAACGGAGATAAAGCTGCGTCCGAAAAATTCTGGGCGCTTGACAAGCGTATCCGTGCGGACAGGCAGAGTTTAGGCGTCCGTGTTATCGAAGAAAGGCGCTCAAAACTGCAGAACATTCTGACCGGCTTGATAATCGAACACGTCATTTCTTTAGATGATTTGCAGGATTTCAGCGAGGAGCTTCGGGAATCTACAAGCCGCTGGATTCAAACGTATTGCAAAAACTTAGAATCATAAACGGGAACAGGCTCGGTGAGATGCACCGAGCCTGTTTGCTGCTTTAGTTAGTATTCAATTAATATTTGTAAATAATATAGTATTCATTGTATACAGCGGTATATTTACCAATCCGTCATCCTCTTGCCGATAATTTGCCATTGAAGCTCTGATACTGATTGTAGGCTTGTATTTCTCTCGATATGTTTTCAGGCTTTTGGCTTTGAGGTTTTCTTCCGCTTTTACTTCGAGTGGAATGACTTTCTCACCGTCATCGAGGAGAAAGTCTATCTCACAGCTGTTGCGGTCGTTTGTGTAGTAGTAGACGCCAAATCCGGTGGTAGATTTCAGCTGCTGCAGAACATATTGTTCTGTCAATGCGCCTTTGAATTCCTTGAACATATCATTGCCGTCAAGAAGGACACTTTTGCTGATGCCGGACATACAACAAAGTAGTCCGACATCCAATAAAAACAGCTTGAATGCTTTTAAGTCTTCGTATGCTTTCAGTGGAAGATTTGGCGTTGTAATGCGACTGACTTTGTGAACCAGTCCGCAGTCGCACAGCCACATGATCGCGGTCTCAAATTCTTTTGCTCTGCCTCCTTCGCGGACTAAGCCATAGATAAACTTTTTATTCTCTTTGGCAAGCTGTGAGGGAATACTGTTCCATACCATACGAATTTTCGGGACAATATCCGACGGTGCGTGTTTCGAAAAATCTTGTTCGTATGCTTCGAGGATTCGTTTTTGGACTTCACGCACCTCGTTGAAATCTTTGTTATGGGAGAAACGCAAAACGACCTCGGGCATACCGCCGATGAAGTAATATTGTTTCAACAGATAGATAAATTGTTCGGAAAAGGAATTGATCAAATCGGTTTCGCCACTGCATAAAAGTGTATATAGCTTATCATAACCGGTTCCCAATAAAAACTCGTCAAACGACAGGGGATAGAGCTTGAGAAAATCCACCTTGCCGACAGGAAAAGAAGTGCCTTCGTGTAATGCTATCCCTAAAAGTGAACCGGCACATATAACATGGTACTGCGGCGCATTTTCGTAAAAGTATTTCAGACTGCTCAACGCAGCAGGAACCTCCTGTACCTCGTCAAAGATTATCAGCGTGTCATCAGGCGTGATCGTTATATCAGAATATATTTCCAATCCCATAATAATTCTCTCAATATTCAGGTCGGAGGAAAACAATTCTTTCATCTGCCTGTTGGAATCAAAGTTAACGTAGACAGTTTTTTGATAACATTCTTTTCCGAATTCCTTCATCAGCCATGTCTTGCCAACCTGCCGCGCGCCTTCAATAATCAAAGGCTTGCGGAAATAACTGTCTTTCCATTTTTTCAGTTTCTTAATTGCAGAACGGTACATATCATCAACACCTTATTTGAATCATAGTATTAGTATAACACCTTGCCACGAAAAACACAACGAATATTTCTGAATTAACACAAAAAATGCGACAAATGGCTTTAGCCGCATACAAAAAATACAACAAAAAACAGGCTCGTTGTAACAATAAATACATCGATCCTGTTTTATAGCCCTTACGGATACGCACCGTCAAACGATGTTTCTTCGTCAATATGTACTAATCCCAACCCATTCTTTTAGCTAAGTCCAACATAGCGAAGCAGTATTTCTGCCAGTTTTTCAATGTTGTCAGTAACGGGTCACCCTCGCGGATACGCAGTGTCCTTCGAATCTCTTTAGGGATAACGACTCTGCCGAGATCATCGATCCTTCTGACAATTCCTGTAGCTTTCATATCTGAACTCCTTATTTGATTTACAAATTCTTGTAAAGATAGTGTTTGCTGTCATAATCAGATAATACAGTGCATTTGCAGGAATAATTTGTTAATGACAGCGCTGTTATTACCACAGTCTTTGTGAAGAAGCACCGGCGGTCGGCAGACAGTTGATATCTTTCATACGCTGCGATTTCGGAGATTGAATTGCTGTTTGATTTCACTGCATTGTTTTAGTCAGAGAATAATTCCGCGCTGCTGACGTCGATCGGTTCAAGCTGTAAATACGCGGGAGCGGGGATAAGTAAGCCGTCCTGTGATTCGTGATACTCGGCAGCGGGACAGAGCTTGTATTCCTCTTTTGCCAGCACGATGCCGATATCCGCGACGACGAGCTTTTTCATGAAATTGGCTGCGTTCTCCGTCACCAGCCCGCGCTTGACATAGCCGATGGTGACGGTAAGGTCGGAGCATACAGCAATCTCCGCTTCGCCTGTGTCGCCGTTCATGCCGCTGTTGATATCTACGCTGACGATCTGCGCGTGGTTTAAAGGGCTGAATATCAAGGAAAACAAGCTGCTCTCCTCCATTTCGGCGTCCACCTTCAGCATCTACCTCCTACATGTGGGATGCTGGAGATATGTGTTCGGCGTGTTGTTCAATAATGAAACGACCTACAATACGCCGTGGATGATTCCGCAGATGCTGCTGTGTGCGGTCTCGGTATGCATTGTCGCGATCGCCGTTGACAAGATCAGAATCTATCTGCTGGAAAAGCCGCTGATTAAGCTGTTGGATAAAATCCCGCTGGGGCAAAAAATAGACGGCCTCTTCGGTAAATTTGAGTCTCCTGAAAGAACATAAGAAAAGCACAAGATTAACGGGCTGCCGATCGGCAGCCCGTTTTATCATACCGTTATTTACGTATTCTCAGCTTGTGCGGATTCTTGCGGCTTTTTCAGTTTGCGGATGCTCTTGAAGATACCGATGATCCACTTGCGCTTGATAAAAGCGGCGATCAGCACGGCTGCGATCAGTGCATAGCGCACGATCGGTAGTTGATAGAGCGCAATAACCGTCAGGCCTGCCACTACCAGGATCGTAAAAAGCAGCATCAACCGGCGGGTTTTGAAAATCCTCGTAAAACCGAGCGACTTTTTCACGCTGTAGGTCATATAGAAATAATGCGAAATTGCAAAGACGGCATAGCAGAACAGTGTTGTATACGCCGCCGCGACATAACCGAACAGCTTGATGAAGATGTAGTTAAGGCCGATATTAAGCAGCGCGCCGCCCATCGAAATATACATCGTGAATTTTGTTTGGTTATAGAAAAATTCAACGTTGGCAAAGGTGGTGTACACAAACATGAAGAACATCCCGATCGCGACCGGCGGGATCACATAGACTGCCTCCCGATACTTTTCGCCCGCCAAAATCAACATCAGATCCGGAGCAAATGCCGAGAACAGAACGGTGACAACGCCCATCATGACAAACACCAAAAAGGTGGTATCATCGAGATCCTCATGCTCCTTCTTCTCCAGCTTGCCATACTGCCACGGCACCATGGCGTTGTTGATGCTCTGGATCACAATCTTCATCAGCAGGCCGGCGTTATATGCCACACCGTACAGCGCGACCGCCTCAAAGCCCAGCATCTTCTGAATCATAATGCGGTCAAAAGAATCCAGAACATACTGCGAAACATAGTGCAGGAACAGCGGGATATTGAAAAGAACGGCAAACTTCGCATATTCCCACCTCATCAGCGTCTTGCCCTTTTTCAGGTTATAGGTAAAGAGCATCACGCCGAACACAAGGTTCACCAGCACGCAGGAGAGGATTCTGGCGTAGCCCTTTTCATCCGAAATCAAGACGGCAGCCACGCCGAGGCCCGCGTTAAGCAGCGCCATCAGCAGCGTCCGGACAACAACCGGGCGGTAGATAAACTCATACCGCTTGCGTATGGTCCAGAAGTCGATCGCCGGCGTCACCAGCAGCTCCAGGAACATCGCCACCATGATGAAGGTGGGTAGCTCGATAAACGCGTTGACCTGCTCGCGGAAAATCAGATAAAGCCCGAAGAAAACCGAGGTGATAATAAACGTGATCGACTGCATCGTCGAGGTATAGGCGTCGCGGTCGTCCTTATACTTGCTCATACCCTTGTTGAAAACGGCATAGTTCAGCCGGAAGGTCACCACCATGGTAAAGATCTGCAGCCATGAGTTATAGACGTTGAACTGCCCCATCTGCGCCTTGGTCATGATACGGGTAAAGATGGGCATCGTCAGCATCGAGATGCTCTTTTGCAGAACGCTGCAGACAACAAACCACAGCGCCGCCTTTGCCGGCAGCGGGATATCGTTATATTTTTTCAGCGCTTTTTTTATCAAACTCATTTCCACTTTCCACTTTTCTTGATATACTTGAGCTTTCGGACTACCTTTCCGGGGACAGTCCCGTGTTCAAAATTATATTGTTTTATTTCCCTGCGGATACAAGTTGCGTTGATTGCCTTCTCGATATCCTGTGTCTTTCTGAATGTTCTCAACAGCTTTTCTCTGTCTTTATACTTTATGGAAGGATGATTCAGTTGTTCGTTGATGCTCTTTGCTTCTTCATAATCACGTTCTTCCATCACCACTTCGGAACTCATCTCATCAACCAGCTGCTGCCCCTTGGCGGTATTCACTGTAACAACGGTAATCTTACCGGGCATAGGATGCTTCAGCGTCTTTTTATCCAGCCAATAATCACCGACAGAGATATCGGAGCATCGATCGGGAGCGGCATATTGACAGTGGTAGCAATTCTCACGAAAATCCTGAGAACGTATAAATGAAGTATAGTAGGTATCCTGCTCACGGAAGGTTGTGTATACAACCTCACTGCCGGATTTCACATAAATCACAAAATCTCTCTTGCCGATCCGGAACGTGACGTCCGTCACCTTTTTGTCCCCGGCAACCGCGTCGATATGCTGTGAGAGATACTCCATCGGCGGGACGCCGTGACAGATCAGATCCATACAGTACAGGTTGTCATAATCTTTTCCGAGGTAGCTCTTCAGTCCGCCGATCTGACAGGGGGTGCCGGTAAACAGCACCTTTTTGCCGGTTTTCAGCTCGCTGAGAACATCGCGGTAAATATCGCCGATATAGCTCTGCACATACTTGGAGCCGCGGAACTTCTCGGCTTCTTCGGCGGTTGATGCCTTAGAATGCTTGAGGATCAGCTCTCCCTCGTTTTCAAATGCAGCGCCGTATACAACACCGCCGTCGGCGATGATAGCCTCAGAAAGTACCGCGCCGATACCGCCGGACGCGGACTTTTTATGCGCCTCCTCGTCCTTGCGGACAGCTGCGTAGCATTTGAGCGGCGTATGGAGCGCAACAGGGGTGTTCTGCGGGCAGACCTTTTTACACAGGCCGCATTGAATACACTTTTCCGGGTCAATCAACGGCAGGGTACGTCCGTAAATATCCTTTGTAACGCCGATCGCGTCCTTCGGACACTTGTTCATGCAGGCAAAGCATCCGCTGCACTGATCGGACGGACATATCTGATAATCAAAGGTGCTGCCGCCGACCGCGTTTTCTATAGCTTCAGACAGCAGTCGGACAGAATCGGAACGGATCGCCGCGATCTTTTCCTCCACAGGGGAATAGTCGATCTCACTGCCGTCAAGCAGCTTTGCAATCGCTTCCTGCGTGACCTCTCCGATTTCCAGACATCTGTCGCGCAGCCCGAACTGCTCCAGCAACTGCGGGGTCTTGGGGCTGTAGGAAATAGAGACGAAATCGGCGTGATTCAGCATACAGAAGATCGAGCCGTGGAAGGTCGCGGTCACGACAGCCCTGCACTGCCGGATCAGGCTTGAGAACTCGAGCGGCGAACATTCACATACATGGTCGCACCAGCTGTGGTTAAAGCAGCAGCCGACAACCTTGAGCCCCTTCTGCTTTGCATAGGCTTTGATCGCTTCAATATTGGTTTTGCTGAATTTTGTATAGGCATAAACCAACAGACAGTTATTTTTCTCCAGATATTCATCGTGAAATTCCCGTCCGTAGTTCTCTACAGGAACCAGCATCGTAGGATCACAGACGATCTGCGCCTGTCTGCCGGCGACCTGTTCAACAAACTCAACGGTCCTTTTATCGCGCACCAGCGCCGCTTTGAGCTTGCGCACGGCGTTGATCTGTTCCGGATATTTCTTCAAGGTTTCAATATCGGCGCCGCCGATGCTCGCCGCATAAGAGATGACGGGATTGATACCGATTCCCCAGAATATGGGGCTTTGGAGCTCAGTGCTGTTGACGTTCCAGATCTCATCGCTGCCGAGAATATATAAATCCGCTTTCGCAGCTCCCTCTTTTACGGAATGGAATTCTGCAATATCACTGCGAAACTTCTCATATTTACGCATTCCGAATTGTTTATTCTTTTGAAAAGTTAAACGAAAAAGTTTTTCCTTTTTTCGTGTCGGCTTTTTCTTAAAAAATAAGGATCGGACATATTCCTCGCTACATGTCGGCATGTGATAAACCTCATGCCCGAGCTCTTCCAACTTGTGTTTCAGACAGTAAGCCTGAAGATAAGCGCCGTAATTTGGATAATCATATGGCGTGATAACTGTAATTCTCATATAAACTCCTTCTCATGAAAGAATCTCTCTGTCACGGCATACTGTCACTGTCGCCGTTTTTGAACTATGATAGAAGCGCATTTGCCGCACAGTCAAGTGCCGACGCGATGACCGCGTCCATATCATAGTATTTATACTCGCCCAGTCTGCCGCCGAAAATGACCTTTTCTTCGCGGTCGGCCAGTGCCCTGTACGCGGCATAGAGCTCGGTGTTGCGCGCGTCGTTCACGGGATAATACGGCTCGTCCCCGGGCTTCCACTCGGAGCTGTATTCGCGGCTGATGACAGTCTTGGGCAGATCGTTGCCGTCCTCATCCTTGCCGAACTCAAACCATTTGTGCTCGATGATACGGGTCCACGGTGTTTCTCGGTCAGTGTAATTCACCGCAGCGTTCCCTTGGAAATTCGGAATATCCAGCAGCTCGTTCTCAAAGCGAACCGAACGGTACTCCAGATTGCCCAGCCGATAGCCGAAATACGCGTCGATCGCACCGGTATACAGCACCTTGTCAGCCAACGCGTCCAGCTCCGCCTTGTTCTCGAGATAATCCACTCCGAGCCGCACCTCGATACCCTCAAGCATGTTTTCAACCATCTTGGTGTATCCGCCGGTCGGAATCCCCTGGTACAGCGCGTTGAAATAGTTGTTGTCAAAGGTCAGGCGCACAGGCAGCCGCTTGATGATAAAGGCCGGCAGCTCCTTGCAGTCGCGTCCCCACTGCTTCTCCGTATAGCCCTTGATGAGCTTTTCATAGATATCGCGGCCGACAAGAGAGATCGCCTGCTCCTCGAGGTTCTGCGGTTCACCCTGAATCTCGGCGCGCTGCTCCTCGATCTTTGCCGTCGCCTCGTCGGGCGTCACAACGCCCCACATCTTGTTAAAGGTATACATATTAAAGGGCAAAGAATACAGCTCGCCGTGATAATTTGCGACAGGAGAGTTCGTAAAGCGGTTGAACTCGGCAAAGCGATTGACATACTCCCACACCGTCTTGTTGTTGGTATGAAAAATATGCGCGCCGTACTGATGCACATTGATTCCTTCCACCTTCTCGGTGTAAACATTACCGGCAATGTGCGGACGCTTATCAATAACAAGCACCTTTTTTCCTTTTTCCTTCGCCTCACGGGCGAAAACCGCGCCGAACAGTCCGGCGCCTACGATCAGATAATCATACATCATAGCTCACTGCATAGGATTCCTATGCGGCTCCTTTCTGTAATCTGTTGCCCGTGCAGTCAAGCACGGCGGGCATGTTGGCACTGATGGCAAAGCTGATCGCGACGCTCACCGCATAGAACAGGAACATCTGATCAAACAGGAAATTCCCTGTAAAACCGTAAATGATAAAGAAAATCTGTATCGACAGAGATACGGTTGCCGCGAACAAATAATCAGAATTTGCCTTTTTGATTGCGATCAGGTTCTTACAGGTTGTCACCAGCGTGATCGCCAAAGCCAAAACAGCAATAACAAACCCGATGATACCGACTTCATACAGGAGCTGAATATAAACGTTATGTGCTCCCGCAAATGCGCCGTCGACATACGCGATACCCTGAGCATAACCGAAGCTATACCATCCATGACCGAAAAGAGCATTTTCACCAAAATGACTCAAGGCATAGCGCCACATCGTCAGGCGGTTCACGCTGGCGCTATCAATACCGGCGGACGTCAGACGGTCGACGGTATTGGACAACTCCGGTACCGCGTCAATAACCAACTCAGCCGCAACAATCAAAATTGCTCCGATCACGATCGACCACATCAGCTTCTTGCTTCCGGAGCTCCGGTTCGCGATATAATAGGTCAGCAGTATCGCAACGCCGCCAAACAGCAGATGAGCGCGCTTGGTGGTCAGGAACACCGCGAACAGCGCAGCGACAGCCGCTACGATCACAACCGCTTTTTTCCATCCCCTGAGCTTCATGGAAAACAGTATGGAAAAAAAGATCAGCATCAATATGACCAGATACGTACCGTTATGCGAATAATGTCCGGCGATACCGGCTTTGTAACCGTATGCGCCCAATGCTGTTCCCGCCTGGTATGTCTTATAGGTTGCCGCAATAAACCGCAGATACAGCTTGTTGTTGACATAGAACAGCAGTGTCGCCACCAAATTCGGCAAACCGATGATCAACAGCAGCACCGGCACTGTCTTTGTCCACTCGGGCTTGTATGTACAAACAAGCATCGAAATCACACAAAGCACGATCAGCAGCGTATTCTTGTACTCGCCCCTTAACAACTGTGCATTACGGAACAGCAGCACCACGCCCAGATAAACAATCCAGAAAAGCTCCGCGCGTACCGCCTTCATACGAAAATGAGAGACGATCAGCACAACAACCATTAGCACAGCCCATATCATTCGCAGAAGATCGTTATTAATTCTGAGCTTGGGCAGAAGCGTCCAATAGTTCGCTTCGATGATAATCACCGACATCAACAGAAGCACAAATACACTGTAGTCAAATTTGAATCTGAGCTTCATCTATCTATCCTCCCAAATCCCGACTATTTTTTGAACCGAAAAACAGTCAGCATCAAATAGTGTCTGTATAAAAACAACCGCAGCCTGACCTTGAGGCTCAGGCACGAACGCCCCCTGAGCGTTTCTTTCCAAGGTGAAGCGGAAATCATATTTTTGAACTCCCGCCTTTTCTCTCTGTTTGAAGCCGTGTTCTCCGCCGCCAGAAAATAGCGGTAGGATATCTGCTTAAGCTTTGACAGGATCCATCTCATATATGCGCAGTAAATCGGAGCCTCGGCGTTCAGATAAACCGGACTGAGCCGCTCCACCGGCTGCGTCAACTGCTCAACGATGTGTGGATTGTACTTTGAAAGGACGCTGTAATCGTTCTGGATGTAATAATACCACAGCTTGTCAGACAGACAGATCGAAATGCCCTTGTCGATCATATCCAGCGCCCAGATCGTATCCTCTCCGACGGCAACGCCCTCGGGGAATTTCAGCTTTAAAGCAGTCTCACGCTTGATCAGATGCGCCCAGCAGCCCTCGCCGTTGAAAAGGGTGCCGTCCTCAAACCGGTAGGCGGGATCCGCTTTGGTAAAGATATGCGCCCTGAAGGCGTCGCGCTTTTCGCGCGTATCGAGGAGGGTGTACCCGCCGTTGGGCTTTGTGTTGACCGGGGTGTCGAGCAGCACGGCGGTTTTGTCTATTTTTCCGATAACAACGTCGCAGCCGATTGCCTCAGCGGCGCGAAGTCCATCCTCCACAGCGGTTTTCTCAAGCAGATCGTCAGCGTCCACATACAGGACATAATCGCCCGCCGCCTGTTCGGTTCCGAAATTTCTCGCCACAGAAACGCCTTCATTTTGGCGATGAAACACCTTGATCCGTTCGTCGGAGGCGGCGACCTCATCCACCGCGCGGGCACAGTCCTCCCGGCTTCCGTTCTCAATGATCAGGATCTCCAGATCGTCAACGCTCTGCGCCAAAACGCTTGCGATACAGCGCTGCAGATCATCGAGCCTCGTGTTATAAACAGGGATAATAATACTTACCATGTTACATTTCCTTCTTAACTGCCAATCCTATGCTCTCCTGCCGTTCGTTTCTGCCGTTGTACCACAGCATCCATTTACCGTTCCGAATACACATTGACGGTTTATAAACCGCCTTGCTGTCCCAGCTGTTTTCTTCGGGAGAGAGAATGGGATTTGCCTCATCGCCTCTCCATCCGCTGATACCGTCATCGGAATATGCCAGACAGATTCGCGCGACGTCGGTGTTCTGATACGCGATATACGCCATGCAGTAGCTGCCGTCGCTTAGACGCAGGATATCGCAGGCGCCGACCTTATTCTTTTGATATTTCAGATCTTTATCCGCTGTCATGATCGGCCGCGGACGTTTTGTCCAGCTAACGCCGTCTTTACTTTCGGCATACGCCAGTACGTCGGGCTCAAAGCTCTCTCCCGCCGCGTACCACATGCGAAACAGCGCTTGGTCGCTGTCATACATCACGCAGGGATTCATCACCGCGGCGTTCTCAAAGTCCAGCTCGGGCTGCATGATCGGATTGCTCTTTTCACGGACAAAATGAACCCCGTCCTCGCTTGTTGCAAGACCGATTTTGCTGACGTCACCATTTTGGCCCGTATAGTACAAGTACCATATGCCATCCTTGATGACAAAGCAACCGCGGTTCAGGTTATCCTCCCATGTATCGGGTGTCGCTTTGAGCAGCTCGCCTCGCAGGAACCACTCTGTACCATCCTGTGATGCGTACATCTCCAGCGAACGGTTTTTGCGGTTGGACACGCACATCAACAGCTCTCCGCCGACCTCACGGACAAATGGGTCGAACATGCTGCCCCCGTCCTCACGCCGAAGCACGGGGTTCGCTTTGTACTTCACGAAGGCTCCCGAGGTCGGCGGATAGTCATAAGAGTGCCTCTGGTTCAATGTTCTGTCGATCTTGCGCTTTAAGCGCTTTATCTTATCAGTCATTTGCAATCTTCCCGATGGTTTTGATATAATTCTCGGCAAAGGTTTCTACCGTAAAGTCCTGATCGAAAATTCTCTTTACATCCGCGCCGAGAGCCGCGCGCTCACGCGGCGTTTTCGCCTTCATGGTTTTGAGCTTGAGCACAGCCTCTTCAACCGTACGGTAAAACAGAAAGCCGTCGGACTGATAGCGTTTAAAATACTTATTACCGCCGGTCTCGCTAAGTACCATCGGTATACCGAGCGAGATCACCTCCAAGAGAACGAGGTCAAAATAGGTTTCATGGTTCGGAAGTACAAAAACATCCGAGGCAGCGATCAGCGAATGGGGATCGTTTGTCCAGCCCACCTCGATCCACCTGTCGTTTTTGAGGCGGTAGATCGGCCCCTCAACGCCGGCGATCAGGAAATAAACATCCTTATCCGCGAGCATTTTCTCACCGATTTTCTTCAAATCGCCATAGCCCTTGATCTCATTATGGCGCCCCGCGTAGCTGATCAGAAAAGCATCCTCGGGTATCCCGTACTTCTGCCGTATCTGAGAACGCGGCACCTTTGCGGTGCAGGGCATAATACCCGTTGTCATATATCTGTACTTAGAAGCAACGCGCAACGACGCGTATCTCTTCCACGTATTGAAATACGGCTCCTCCGCTTCCTCACAAGGGAAGATGATATAGTCAGCCCGCTCAAACGCGTATCTGTCCAGTTCCTCGAGCCTGTCAATTTTTTTCTTCAGAAGTTTATAATCGAAAGGATTCAGCTTATCGATCCTTTCCTTATAAATACCGCAGGGAGCATGTGAGGTCAGCAGTACCTTGCCCTGATAATCCTTCAAAAAATTCCTGCACAAATACATTTTCTCAGTGCTGTGAAAATGTATCATATCATACTCGTGCATCGAATCATCCACCGGAAAGCTCTTATTCACAAAAACAGCGTCGTTCAGCGCGCGGCGTATCTCCAGTATCCGCTTGGGAATCCGTTTTTTCAGTCCGGCGTTATTCTCCAATCCGGTCGGAAACTGACCGTAAAAGGAAATTTGAAAGCTGCCGTTATCAAAGCCTCCGATTTTTTCAAGGCCGTTCTTGAGATTATAAAGATAACCCGCAGGGCCGCCCTTAGGGCTCAAACAGCTCTCGGGATAATAAATCAACAACTTTTTCATGACTGCCTCCCGGCGTCGATTACCGCCTTGATCTCGTCAAAAAATGTCTCTCCGGTTACGCGCTCCTTCTCAAGCCCGCTTGCGATACGCTCTGTCATGGGAACGCTCAAACACTCATCAATTTTCTGCATCAGCTTATCCCAATCGAGCGGCTTATCCGCGCCCGCCTCAAAGTACAGATCGGATAAGTCCATTCTCCCTAACGCGTCTGACACCTTATCCGGCAGGTTCTCGATGGTGCTCTCCGCGCTGACCGCGATAACAGGCGTGTGATTCAGCAAAGAGAACATCGTGCCGTGAAAATATTTGGAAATGGTCAAATCAAACAAGCCGAACACAATGCTCCACTCCTGCGGCGTTAAATCGCAGAGATAAGGGATATCGGCGTATTTATTATAGGAATACAAGGAGACGGACTGATACTTGCTCCCGTATTTTTCTTTGATTTTTAACGCTAAATCCCGCCGAAAAGCACCGTTCAGATTAGACATCATGAACGCGATCGTCGGCTTTTTCGGGTCAAAGCCATACTTTTTTCTCAGCTTTTCAATCAGTGCCGTTCTGTCGGCGCCGCTCAAATCACCGAGCAGAATGGAGGGGTCGCAGTTATGGTGCACCTCAGCAGAGGGAAGGACGGTTTTGACCAGACGCTCCGTCTGCTCATCTCTCACGCCGATATATCGAAAACCGCTGAAGGACTTCTTCAAATACGCCGATTCCTGCTGAGAGATATCCCCGTATGAACCGATCCCCAGACCGTTGCAGGAAGCCGCGTAGGAAAAGCGCACCGCGCCAGTATCGGCCGACAAAAAGTAGGGATTGGGAATACCGCGTTTTTTATAATTCCATACCGCGTCGCTGCCCGTGATCAAAATATCATAATCCTCCAACCAACGGTCAAAGGTCTCACAGCTGTCTGTACTCAATCTCTTTTGGGACAAAGGCAGCTGTCTGAGCCCTTTTTGAAAAGCACGGTACATCGCGATCCGCTTCAAGATATGCGGAGCGCTTTCTTTACCCCTGTATACAGTGATCATTTTATAGTAGCGGTCCATCTTCTTGGAGCTGTAATCAATGATCTCCACCTCTGCTTCGGGAAATCTCTTTTTCAGCTGCTCCGACAGCGCCGCCGCCTGCATCACCGCGCCGTAATTCAGGCTCCGGTGATAGGTTAATATACCGATACGCATACATAATCCCCCATTATTTCATGAGCGGTGACTGTCCGGACAGTCTACAGCTCGGATACCATTTCTACAAAACGGTCATAATTCGTTTCCGCACAATAATGCTTCTCCCACAGCTCTCTCGCCGCTTTTCTCCGCTCGGCCGTCTCTTCGGCGGAAGAGCACAGCATGATCTCCAGCTTTTGGGCAAGCTCGCCTGCGGGAAAATCCTTTTGCAGCAAAAAGCCGTTTCTCTCGCTGTCGATCATTTCCGCAGAGCCGCCGACATCCGTCGCAATAACGGGGATACCGAAGCTGCTCGCCTCCATCAGGCTGACAGGCAGACCCTCCGACGCGCTGACATTCACAAACACGCTGATAGCGTTGTTGCGGTAATACTCATAAACCTCGGTGTTCTGCATAAAGCCAAGAAACTCAAAGGAAATATTCTTGATTTTCTCCTGTGCATAGCTTTTGACCGACTCAAAGTATGCGGGTTTGCCCTCAACACCCGCGCCGATATGCGTCCACAGCACCTTTTTGCCGCCGGTATCGATTTTGGAAAGCTCGTCGATCAACAGTTCAAGACGCTTTACCTTCACAACTCTGGATACGGAGAGGATATGAAAGACCTCATCCGGTTCCTTTGAAAGACCGTAGTCACGAGATCCCAGATAAGCAACCTGAATTTCAGCGCCCTTGACAGAATAATGGTTTTTCAAATAATCGGCGCCGTTTCGCGAGCACGGGAAGATATAATCCATGTCCTGCAGCAGCTTATTTCTGAACGGAAGATAGTTAAGCTTATTCACATCCTCATAGATATCATATCTATGCGCTCTGGACAGCACAACGATTTTTCCCTGATAGCCGCGTTCATCCCGCAGATAGTCCCGCAGGCCGACCGCGACGGCGGCATTGACAAAGAGCCAGTAGCTGTAGATGGTGATTTTATCATACGCGTTAAAATCGACCTTCTCCAGCTGCTTAACAGACTCAGCCAACGTCCTTTTTGTTCTCGCTTCAAAATAGCCTAAGAACGCTTTTTGAGACAGGCTGAGCTTTCGCTGCATTCTCTCCTCTTTCACCGCGCTGTCCGGAAAGAGAACCTGCCCGAGCATATGCAGCCAGTCGGAGATCCGCAGATTCTTTCTCTTGCCGGTGGAGGTGATACACGCTTCGATACCGTCCGGAATCACCCGCGTAGGCGCTTCTCCCGCGCTGATGTCCTGTGCCAGCACGATGATTCTATCCTGATAATCCTTATGCTTCGCGATCTCGCTCTCTAAAAACGGTTCGCCGAAAGCATACGGGTATTTACGTGTTAAGATCAGCAACAACTTTTTCATATTTATCCCTTCTTATTCTTCCCTATATAAACTCTTTTCCATACGGCCAGAAAAGCATACCGTACAAAGCAATAGCATGAAAAGGGAAGCGACAGCTTTTCGATATCTCTGTACAGGCTCCATACGCCCTTGATCGCTTTCGCCTTGTTACTCGACAGCGAATTCTCGGCTCTGCGGTACTGCGCGAGGATCTCATCCAATCCATAACAGTCATGTCCCGCTTTCAATATCTGTAACCATGTAGCAGCGTCCTGACGTCTGCGGATATCGGGCATTACCAGACACTCTTTATCCACCATAGCGGTATCGACCATGATACCCACCGTCTGCAAAAGGTTGTTCGTCAAGAAGCCGACATAATTGACCTTCGGCAACATATGAATCTGCTTATTGAGCTTTTTGCCGCTGTCATCGATCACCTCGTATGAGGTGCACGAAAACGCATAGCCGTTTTTCTCCATAAAAGCAGTCTGCTTCTCCAGCTTTTCGGGAAGCCAAATATCATCAGAGTCAAGATACGCGATGAATCTGCCGCTCGATTCTCTCATCGCTCTTGTCCGGGCAGCGCCCGCTCCGGCGTTCTGAGGCTGTCTGAACAGCTTGATCCTCGCGTCCTCAGCCGAAAATGCTTCTACTATTTCACAGGTTTGATCGGTAGAGCAGTCATCTACGATCAGCATTTCCCAGTCGCGGAGCGTTTGTTCCTGAACTGACCGAATAGTGTCGGCAATATATGCCGAGCTGTTATATGAAGGAGTTATAATCGATACTTTATTACTCATATTTACTCACCATACTAGCTAATTTTGCGAAACCAATCTCTTGCGCAAAGTTTGTCGGCAGCACCATGACGATCGGTATATCATATGCGTCGAGACGCCGACATCACTCTATAACGATAACTTCCCGCCTGCACCTTTGTCCGAGCAGTTTATGCATACGCTCGACCTTTTGGATCGCATTTAACGCGTCCTGAAAAGTCCCTTCGCCCTCATTCAAAATCCAATTGGTTGTTTTGCCGGAAAAATGTACCCGCTTCCCGCCAATCTTCAGGCTTCGCGCAAGTCGCATGATCAGCGGACTGCTTTCCATGAACACAGAGCCGAAGTTTGGTCTTGAATTATCCTGTTTTTCCCTGCAAAGCGCTATCCGGTCATTTTTTGCCTGTGCCGTTTCTTCCGCACTCATCTCGGGAAATTTAAAGAGAACGGACGTAACGATCATATTAGAATTTTTGAAAACCGAGGTCCTGTAGTCAAAGCCGCAGCTCTCTTTCTCTAAGGTGATCGGAGCTCCGTCCCTGATAGCATCTACGGAAATAATGTAATCAGATATACACTTCTTGTGAGTCTTGCCGCGTCCCGCGTTCATCACAATCGCTCCGCCAACCAACCCGGGTACGGAAAACAAATACTCTATTCCTCCGTAACCGTTTTTATTAATGGTGTTGATCAGCTTTTGCAAATGCACAGAAGCACCTGCTCTGAACCGTCCGCCTCCGAGATGCTCGAGAGATGAATCCACGGATTTCAGATTGATCACCGTTTCAAACTCACGGTTGTTGATCAGCAAATTTGAACCCCCGCTGATGAAAACCGGTGTGTCGTGGTGTTTGATCAAATCAATTAGCTCGTCACGGCTTTCCGGAAAATACATCGTTTTTGCCGTACCGCCGATACGGACAGAGGTATATTTGCTCAAATCCTCATCTTGCAATATCTTCATTTCATTCACCCTCCCTTTTCAGGCGTTCACTCATTTTAGTCTCTGCGGAACAGATCTCTTGTATAGACCTTGTCCGCTACGTCATCCAGCACACTGTCATAACGGTTGGCGATGATCGCGTCACAGGCGTTTTTGAAGCGCGTGACATCATTGACTACCTGTGAGCCGAAGAACGTAACGCCGTCATCCAGCGTGGGCTCATAGATAATGACCGTAGCGCCCTTCGCCTTCAGTCTCTTCATCACACCCTGAATACTGCTCTGGCGGAAGTTGTCGGAGTTGCTCTTCATCGTCAACCGGTATACGCCGATCGTAATCGGACGCTCCTTTTCGGCGTTCCACATGCTGGAGGACGTATAATAACCGGCTTTTTCCAGCACCCTGTCCGCAACGAAATCCTTTCTGGTGCGGTTGCTTTCAACAATTGCCGAAATCATGTTTTGCGGAACATCCGAATAATTGGCGAGCAGCTGCTTTGTATCCTTCGGCAGGCAGTAACCGCCGTAGCCGAAGGACGGATTGTTATAAAAATCACCGATACGCGGGTCCAGACAAACGCCCTTAATAATATCGGAGGTGTTCAGATCCTTGATTTCCGCATAGGTGTCGAGCTCGTTGAAATAGCTGACGCGCAGCGCGAGGTAGGTATTCGCGAACAGCTTGACGGCCTCCGCTTCGGTAAATCCCATGAACAGTGTTTCGATATCTTCCTTGAGGGCGCCCTCCTGCAGCAGCCGCGCAAAGGTGTGCGCCGCCTCAGTCAGCTCCTCATCCTCGGGGTCGGTTCCCACAATAATTCTACTGGGATACAGGTTATCATAGAGGGCTTTTGACTCTCTGAGAAATTCCGGACTGAAGATGATGTTCCTGCTGCCGGTCTTTCTTCTGATACTCTCGGTATACCCTACGGGAATCGTGCTTTTGATAATCATCACGGCGTCGGGATTATACTCCATAACGAGTTTGATCACCGCTTCTACCACTGAGGTGTCAAAATAATTTTTCTTGCTGTCATAATTGGTGGGAGCGGCAATCACCACGAAATCCGCCTCTGAATAAGCCAGCTTCGCGTCCAGCGTTGCTGTCAGGTCAAGCTCTTTTTCAGCGAGATATTGTTCGATATAATCATCCTGAATCGGAGATTTTTTATTGTTTATCAGTTCGACCTTTTCAGGTATTATATCCACCGCATAAACCTTATTGTTTTGGGAGAGCAGCGTCGCTATGGATAACCCGACATAACCGGTACCCGCTACTGCGACGGTAATCTTTGATGATTTCATGAATCATACGCCTTTCTATACAGATACTTTTTTCACACTTATACATTATAATAATAGCATAAAATTCGCCCTGTTTCAACTATTAATGTAATAAGAAACGAAAACATACGCTGGTAACTTTTATGCTTTTTGACAATAGACGTCAGCATTATACACCGCAGCCCATATTCAAACACGCCTTATTTACAAAACACCGTTGAAAAGCAAAAAACGACCTCCGATCATCAGAACCGGTCTGATCATCGGAGATCGGATTTTTTAACAGTCTTCAACAAACTTATATATTATAATAATTCTTATACCATACCGCAAACCTTCGCAGGCCCTCGCGAAGAGAGGTAGACGGCTTAAAGCCGAAATCCCGTTCTAACGCAGAGGTATCTGCATAGGTGACCGGAACATCGCCCGCCTGCATGGGAACCAGCTCCTTATGCTCCTCAAAGCGATAATCCCCGGGCAGAACACCGGCCGCAAGCAGCTCCTGCTGCAAGATATCCACGAAATCAAGCAGATTCTCGGGATTGCTGTTGCCGATATTATAAACCGCATACGGCGGCAGGGGCAGGCCATCCTCACCTGTTTTGCGCGCGGGCGGACCGGCCATCACGCGCTTGACGCCTTCCACAATATCGTCTACATAGGTAAAGTCGCGTTTACAGTTGCCGTAGTTGAATATCTGTATTGTCTCACCCCTGATCAGCTGATCGGTAAAACCGAAATACGCCATATCGGGACGGCCGGCAGGCCCGTAAACCGTGAAGAAACGCAAACCTGTCGACGGGATATTATAGAGCTTTGAATAGGCGTGAGCCAAAAGCTCGTTGCTCTTTTTGGTCGCGGCATAAAGCGACACCGGATGATCCACCTTGTCATCGGTTGAGAACGGCACCTTGGTGTTGCCGCCGTAAACAGAGGATGACGAAGCATATACCAAGTGCTTAACGCCCTTTGCTCCGTTATCATAAGAATGACGGCAGGCCTCAAGAATATTGTAAAAGCCAATCAGATTGCTCTGAATATATGCATCGGGGTTAGTGATGCTGTAGCGCACACCTGCCTGTGCCGCGAGATTGACCACGACATCGGGTTTATACTCGACAAAATGCGGTCGATCAGCGCTTTATCTGCTAAATCGCCTTTGATAACCTCCAGTTCACCTGAGGGTTCTCCTGAGCGAGCTTGTTGATCTTTGCAAGGCGATACTCCTTGAGCGACACATCGTAATAATCATTCATATTGTCGAGCCCGATCAGCGTCATCGGCTCGCGTGTATTGATCAGTTCCATCACCAGATTCGCGCCGATAAATCCGGCGGCTCCGGTGATAAGGTGCGTATTACCGATTAAATCTATTAGCAACATTACAATCCTACCTATATATGGGTTTTTCCTCGCGGTTGCTGTATACAGCGCTCTCCCGCGAAGGCTTTGCACCCCTGTTCTTTGCTAAACATCTTTTAAAATTTTCTTAATTATAATAATTGGGCGCTCTGTCAGATTGTAACAAGTCTTAACATATAAAAGATTCAGGCAATACCGCATTTCAGCTATGTGTAATGTACATGGCTGTGCGGTATTGCCTGTTGTATTTATCTATTGGCTTCTGAAAAGCGATCCGTAAGAAAAACAGCGTGTCGTTTTGAATTCAAGTCTGATCGTGAGCGGCTTTGTTGATATGCTTGTCGATAATCTGTATCGCTTCGGTCACTTTGCCGTTACAGCCCTTCTGATGCAAACCGTCCAGACAGGCGCGCAGCGCGTAGATAACGAGAGTATCTTCTTTTTTGACGCGGTTCAGTTTCGTTTCCAGCTTACCGACCCTTTGTTCCAGCTTGTCTACACGGTCGAGCAGCTTATCATAGAGCTTATACGCGCCGATGACAGTCGTCAGGATCAGCGCGACCGCGCCGATTATCTCAGCAAGCTTTAATATATCGATCTGCATCGGTCTCTTCCTCCGTTATCGGACAAAACCATCGGTTGGCTGTTTGCTGCAGAAATAATTGCGGCGGAGCCGATCGGTTTCCGGCTGTTATCGACGAATATCCACTCGTCATATCTTTCGCGCGCATCATACACGGCGGCGATGTCGGTATGGATTCGCGTGATCTCACTGGCTATGCTCATTTCATAATTCACTCCCTGTATTATTCAAAATGTGTATATGCGAATAAGCCGAGCGTCCTGCGGTACTCTCGGCTGATTAAAACGTTTTGTCTTACCCTCCGCTTATGCCGAGATATTTCAAATAGTTGCATGTTTTTATGCAATTAAACAAGAGCTTTTTGAAAAACCTCTGACGAAAAAGTATCTTGACAATCCGCATACCCGTATTACGCGTAATTGTTTGTCTCTCTGTATGGCAGCGAAGCGGATTAAGAAGCTTATGACATTTTCGTAGTCATTTTAGCTAAATGTTATTGCGTTTATATAGTAATAATGTCGCATAATCCTATTTGACAGGGAGTCATCGGCGAGGTATAATAACTGTGTGTGAGAACTCTGTAGATTCAGTCCAACAGCACAGATAAGGACGGTGAATTGATGAAAAAGAAGAAAAAGATTTTTTGGCTCATAGTTTTGATTCTGTGTGTACTGGCAGTGATTTTCGGCAGCGTCCTGATCATCCGCTCCCGGCTTGCTTCTCCTGCCATCCGGCGCGAGGATGTCACGCCTACCTCAGCGGTCGAGGCGACTGAACCGTCCGATGAAACGACTGCTCCCACCGCGGCGCCTACCGAGCCTGCGATAGACAAGAGCTTTGGTTACGAGCTGGCTGACATCGGCGATCTCGACGTAGATTTCGATCATCTTAAGTCCATTAACACAGATATTTACGCATGGATTTATATTCCGAATACCAACGTAGACTATCCGGTTGTTCGCGGCGCCCGGGATGAAGATGATTTCTTCTATCTGGATCACAATATTTATCGCCAGTATCAGTTTTCCGGTGCTATCTACTCCGAGATGAAAAACAATCCGGACATGCAGGATCCGGTCACTGTGCTTTACGGGCATAATATGCGCGACGGTTCTATGTTTGCCACGCTGCATAACTTTTCGGATGCCGATTTCTTTGAAAAGAACACGACCGCGTTCATCCTTACGGAGGATAAGGTATTTACCTATCTGATTTACGCTGCCTATTCGTTTGATAACAGACATATTCTTAATTCCTATAATTTTGACAACGAAGAGTCATTCATGAAATACCTTGACTCGACATTGGATCCGCGTTCGTATCAGTATAATGTACGTGAAAACGTGGAATTAACCTCAAATGACCGGATACTCACTCTCAGCACCTGCACGGAGTCATCCGGTACTCGATATTTGGTACAGGGGGTATTGGTAGATGAGCAAAAAAAATAACAGACGTTATCGCCCTCGTCACGCCAGAAGTGAAGAAATTGCCGCGCAGGCTGACTATCAGTCGCCGACAAAACGTTCTCTCAAAGATAAACAGCTTCAAATGAGCGGTGAGACCGCCGACGAAATGTTTTTCGAACAAAAGCCGAGTATGCCGATAAAAAAACCTGTGTTTGCCTCGCGTGTGAATCTTACTTCGATCGAGGATCAGCCGAAACCCTTCCGGGAAGCGGCTGCCGATACGCCTGATGAAAGCTCGGATACTTCATTGAATGAAAAGAACGAAGAGAATACCGAAAGCTTAGAGAATTCCGAGAGCTTAGAGAATTCCGAGAACACAGAGAATACAGAAGGCTCAGAGAACGCGGAAAACGCTGAGAACGCGGAAAACGCTGAGAATGCGGAAAACGCTGAGAATGCGGAAAACACTGAGAATGCGGAAAGCTTGCAGAAAGAAGAAAGCACGGACGCCGCTGCGTCCTCGGAATCAGTCCGGGAGACCGATGACGAGTCGCAGGAAGGAGCGCCGGATCCTGTATCGGATGATACGATGCAGAAAGTTTCCGATGAGTTTGAAGCAAACAGCGGTGAAGAGGATGCAGTAGCGTTGTCTGTATCACCTGCCGTGGAAGCGTCGCCCGAAGAACTGGCGGAGCTGTATGACGAGGTTCCCGATTCTCTGAACGATTCCGAAGAAAAGCCGAAAAAAAAGAAATGGAAGCGCGTCCTGATCGCGGTTGTGTCAGTACCGCTGGCGATTATCATTGCGCTGCTCGGAACCTTCTTTGTTATGCGTGAGATCGGTCGCAAGAACATCCACGAGAGCAAAAAGTTTGAGGTAGTCCTTCCGACGGAAGATGAATCAAATAAGCAGATCGTTCTCGGCGACAAGTACGGACGTATCATAAACTATAACGGCGTCTCTTACGTTTACAATAATGATATTATCGCGCTGACGTTTATCGGCGCGGATGAGGGTCACGGCACCGATAATGAACTGAAAATGGCTGACGCGATCTATGTCCTTGCTATCAATACCAAAAACGGCAAGGTCAAGATGCTGAATATATCCCGCGATATTATTACAGACGTCGACGTCTACTCCAGCGAGGGCGCCTTTATTGATACCGAAGAGATCCAGATCGCCTATTCCAACGCATACAGCGGAGAAGGTATTACCGGAGGAGATAATACCAACAAATCGATTTCAAGGTTGATGTACGGACTGCCGATGGATAACTACTTTGAGCTCGATTTGGACGCGGTATCAACATTGAACGACGCGATAGGCGGTGTGACGGTAACCTCAGCTATGACATTTGTTTCGCCTGAGGACGGACGTACCATTTACGAGGGCGAAGAGGTCACGCTGCAAGGAACAGAAGCAGAGTACTATGTACGGAACCGCGACACCAATGAGCTTGAATCCAACAACGACCGTATGCAGCGGCAGCAGGATTACATCATGTCGTACCTCAGTTCCATTGTACCCGTAGCAAAGAGAAATCCCGGGGTCATCTCCGATCTTTATACCGCTATCAGCAATAATTCCGAAACCTCGCTCAGCGCGACGGAGCTGATTTATATCGCTTCTTCGGCGGTAGAGAATCTCCACAGCGTTTCGGATATCGAGATTATTAGGTTTGACGGCGAGATCACTGCAGGAATCAACGCGGAAATGCACGTGAAGGACGAAGAGGTATTGAGCAAGATGCTCGATATTTTCTACGAACCGCTCAACACCGGTTCAACCGAAGCCACAGACAGTGCGGTTGAAACTGCTGCTCCTTCTGTTGCTGCAGCCGAAAGTCAAACGGCCGCCGTGACAGCTGAGGCAACTCAGGAGGAGCCGACCGGAGCTGTTCAAGAGACGCAGTAGCCGTTTAGGAACGAATCCGTACCAACGGTTCGCTGATGTTTGTTCAATCGAAATCAGACCGATAAAAAGCTGAGCTTTTACTGAAAAACAGTATTAGTAAGGGCTTGTAACAATTACGGAATGATACATAATAACCCCGCACCGTTCACTGTGAACACTTTGAATGGTGCGGGGTTTCATACTTGATTAAAACAAAGTTGTTAGTAAATATAAGAGTGTTGACGGTCAGCTAAAGCGGTTACGCTTGCTTTTCGGATAGATCCGAATAGAGATCCGACGCATAGACGCCGCTGTCAATCAACTTACGCAGACTTTCGACAACACCGGGCTTGTCCTCCAGATAGGTGACGCCGAACCAGCGGTCGTCGGTGGGAAGGACGCTGAATTTGGTTCCGGATTTCAGCATACCGTCAGCGATGATAGGCAACAGGTATTCATCCTTCAGCGGATCCTGCATTTGTTCGAGAAAACGCGGAAAGCCTTCGCGCAGTACATCAAGGAAGGATTTAGGATAACACCAAAAGTTCATCGAAACCAGCGCGTCGGTGTCAAGCGGCTCGCCTTCGGCAGCAGCGCCGCCGGGCGTTTTGACGATATTTTTGATTTCGGTGATGCCTGTCAGCTCACCGTCGGTAACGGAACAAACGCCGCGGGTAACGCCGCCGTTATCTGACAGCGTGTTGCGCAGTCGGTAGCCTACCAGACCGTAGCGGTCGTCGGACAGAAAGCGCGCCGCGCTGATGAATCCGTTCTTACCGTAGTAGTCATCGGCGTTGATCACCGAAAAAGGACCGTCGATCATTCCGTCGCATGCAAGCAAAGCGTGACCGGTGCCCCAAGGCTTTATTCGCCCTGCAGGGACTTCTCCGGGGATGTCGCTGAGTTCCTGAAAGGCATACGCTATCTCGACGCCGAGGGGAGCGCACACGCGCTCGATCCGGTCGCCGATAGCGGCCTTGAAATCCGCCTCGATATCATGACGGATGATGAAGATGATCCTGCGAAAGCCTGCGGCGATCGCGTCGTGGACAGAATAGTCAATGATGATATGCCCACAGTCGTCAACCGGCTCAAGCTGTTTGATACCGCCGCCAAAACGAGAACCGATACCTGCGGCGAGAATAACCAGTGTTTGCTTCGTAATAACAACTCCTTTTTTTACATAGCGCCCTTTCCTGTCAGCGTGATAATGACCGTCTTAAAGAGGATCTTCCAGTCCAGAGCTATACTCCAATTTGTGATATATTCGGTATCCAGCCGTACGATCTCTTCGAAATCGGTGATTTCGCTGCGACCGCTGACCTGCCACATACCGGTGATTCCGGGCTTGATTGCGATACGGGCGCGGTGATGATACTGATACTTGATATATTCGTCAACAGTCGGAGGACGTGTGCCGATCGTTGACATTGTACCCCTCAAAACACAGAAAAACTGAGGAAATTCATCCAGCGACGTGCGCCTCAGAAATTCGCCGATTCCAGTTTTCTTGGTGCCGTCCGGCAGGATCTCGTTACCGATGATACGCGGGTCAAAGTCCAGCTTGAACATCATGCCGTCCTTGACGCGGTTTTGTTCCATAAGCTCCTGCTTCCGTTCCTCGGCGTCCATGTCCATTGAACGGATCTTATACATCTTGAACCGCTTGCCGTTTTTACCGATTCGTTCCTGGGTGAAGAGTATCGGTCCCGGAGATTTTTTCTTAATGATCGGGCCGACGATCGCGATGACCAGCAGAGCGAAGAAGCTGCCGATCAGTCCGATGATAATATCGAAGACGCGTTTCATCGCCATCTCAAAGGGAGTTACATAGTTGATCGAGGTGGTAAGAACAGTAGTGTTGCCGATTTTTTCGGAAAAGCGCTTTGCTCCGTTTCGGCTCATGTAAGGCACATGATAATGCGTCGGAACCGCCATCTGCGCACAGAGATCCATCAGCTTGAGGACGTTTTCGTCAGAAAGAGGAGCGTCGAAATAAACGGAATCGATCCAATCCTTGCAAATATAATCCGCAGCATTCTTGAGACGAGCGACAACGGGATAGCCGCAAATCTCACGTTGATCGGTATCGCTGGTCAAAATAACACCCACGATTTGATAATCGTTGACTGCTCCCGTGCTCAGGCGGGTCAAAATATCCTCGACAGTATCGGGGGTGGCTACCACCAGCATAGCGTTTTTTTTCCGACCGCGATTGTGGTGCTTAAGATGTAATTTCCATAGGATACGGGTGGTATAGCTGAGAACCAGATAGATTATCATCGAAAGAAACACCGCGATGCGCGAGTAGGCGTCACCGTACTGCATTGCGAAAAGATACAGTGAGACCAATCCGTACACAAAGAGGGTATGCTTAAGAGTTGAGATGAATTCCTGTAAATAACCACGTGAGATGACGTTGTGCATGGCGTTGCGGGTGAGCAGCATGACGGTATCGATCAGCACCATGATCATTGAGAGATTCCAGTAAATCGTTACTGAATAGGCAAAGAACTGTGTGCGCAGAAAAACCCCTATGATGAGTGCCAGCTGCAGGCTGATATTGTCTATAACGATAAAATCTAAATGCTTGGACCAACCCTGTGCATTACGTTTATACATCCCATAACACCTTTCTGCTAAATACTCTAATGCTTCAATGCTTCGTTCCGTATTAGCGGCAGCAAGTTATTATAACTGTGTTTTAGCGATGAAGTCAATGGTATTTAGTGTTTTGTGAACAAAAATAATATACATTTTTATCGCTTATGTCACATATATTATCATTATATCATAAAGAGGTACTATGTCAACTGTCATTTTTCGGCAAAATGTCCCGTAACCTGATAAAACATGAGGCGTGCCGGTGAAAAATGCATTCAAAGTGAGTAGATATTACAGCGTTCAAGGCATGTATATGAAATAATGTGTTGACATTGGGAGGAAAGTGTTATAAAATATGTATCATTATAATGGTGTGGTTTGCGCAAAACGGGTTTTTCCGTATTTATCGCTTTATAACCCGCAAACAGCAGTTTCTCTGCAAAGGGGTGCAGAAACAGATGGAAAATAATGAACGTAAAAATGAAATAGAAATCGATCTGGTGCCGATACTTAAGGCAATATGGTCAAAGCTTTGGCTGATCGTGCTGGTCGGCGTGTTGGTTGCCGCTATGGCGTTTGCCGCCACAAAGATATTTATTAAGCCTACTTATCGCTGCGGCTTTACTGCTTATGTCAATAACCAGCACAGCAGCGAGAGTCTGAGCAACCAGGATATCAGCGCCGGTAAACAGCTTGTTGATACTTATGTAACGGTGATTCGCAGCAATAAGATCCTTACTGCCGCTGCCGAATCCGTCGGTTTAGATATTCCGATCGCGACTCTTAAGAAAACAGTCACCGCCTCGGTACAGGGAGAAACGGAAGTTATCGCCGTTAACGTTGAGCACCGCGATCCTCAGACTGCTTATATCCTGGCGAACGCGATCGCTAATACCGCTCCCGCCTATATGTCTGACATCGTCGAGGGCAGCTCGATGAAAATAATCGATTACCCCGTGTATTCCGATAAGCGCTACAAGCCAAGCTACATTATGTATTCGCTTCTGGGATTTTTGCTGGGCGCCGTGTTGATAATCATCAAGGTGATCGTCAATACATTAACGGACGATAAGGTCAAGAACCTGCAGGAGATCGAAGAGCGCTTCTCTCTGCCGATCCTCGGCGTCATACCTGACGTGCTGCAGGCAGCTGACGAAAAAGGCAAGGGCTATTACGCTTACGGATACGGATACGGTGGGCGTTCCTCTTCAAAGAGTAAAGATAAAGGAAAGCAAGGTGAGAAGTGATGAAAAAGCGTGAAAAAAGCAACACGAACAGCACCTTTGATCCCCAGAAGATGCTTCTCTCCGATAAAACGCCTTTCTCGGTACAGGAAGCATATAAAACCCTCAGGACAAACGTCACCTTTTCTCTTCCCGGCAGCGGCTGTAAGTGCATCGGCGTTACTTCTGCGCATCGCGGCGACGGTAAAAGTTCTATCTCGGCTAACCTTGCCATCTCATTGGCACAGATCAACAAAAGGGTCGTGCTGATCGACTGTGACCTGCGTCTCCCAACGATCGCTCAAAAATTCCGCGTTCGCTCTATTCCCGGTTTGTCAAACTGGTTGTCCGGTGATATCGACGAGATTCCGATAACGCATTTGGAGGATAAAAACATCGATATTATTCCTGCCGGAAATCTGCCGCCCGATTCTACTGCCCTTATCAGCTCGCAGGAAACGATCCGCCTTGTGGAACGGCTGAAAGAAAGCTATGATTATATCATCTTTGATTTTCCGCCGATTACGATCGTTTCGGACGCCGTTTTGGTTTCCGGTATTATCGACGGCTATTTGGTCGTGGTTCGCCATGAAAAGTCGGAGAACCAGATGATTAACGAGACGATCCGTCAGATGCGCTTTGCAGACGCCAAGATCATCGGCTTTGTGTATAACGGCTTGAATGTCAGTAAAAAATACTATAAAAAAGGCAGCTATTATAAGAGCGAATACTATAAGTAGATTTCGTGAAATAGACTGAAAAAGGCCGGTTCCTTTGTGAAAGGTGTCAAACCGGTAATGATTGGATTTGTGATTTGTTAACAGAATTGACATATATTCATTTTTCTATTGACAAAGGTATTTTAAAGTTGTATCATACACTACGTAAGCTTTTATAAATTTTCAAATTTGGAGATGATAACAATGAAGAAGTTAATTTCTATCGCTCTTGTGGTGCTGATGATTTTTGCTTTGGCTACTGCCTCTGCTTCAGCGTTGAACAGCCCTTATACCGTTGGTAAGTACAAGGTTTCTGTTGATGTCGAAGGCAGCGGTTCCGTTTCCGGAAGCAAGAATTCAGTAGACATCAGTGATCCCGATGAAAACGGTAATATCACTTTGACTGCGACCGATAAGGACGGTTACTTCACAAAGTGGATTATCGACGGTACTTACGAGATTATCAGTGGTGATTTGTATTCACCTGAATTGGTAATTAAGCCTACCTCGGACGTTAAAGCAGTTGCCAGCTTCTCTGTGGAGAAGGATTATCTGACAATTACCGTTAAGAGCACAGGCGACGGCAGCGCGGCTGCTGATCCTACCAAGGTAAAGAAGGGTTCCGGCGATACCGTAACCTTGACTGCTACCGAGAAGAACGATCCTTTCATAAAGTGGGAGCTTGCCTGCGATTATGAGATCGTAGACGGCAGCCTGACCAGCAAGACTCTGGTCATCAAGCCTCTCACCGACGTTAACGTTACTGCTGTATTCGGTTCCGACAATGCCGGCACCACCAGCGCCGGCACCAACACCGGCAGCACCTCTCCTGCGACAGGTGATTATTCCGTTATGATGATCGCTCTTGTTCTCATGGCTCTGGGTCTCGGTGCATTTGCAGTTAAGAAGATTAAGGATTAATCAGAATAACCAAAGATTAAGCGGTGACACTGTCACCGCTTATTTTTTTTATACAGATAAATAAACCACCTGCTATGCAGGTGTGAATGTGTGGACTTTAGTGTCAGCGGCAGTTGACAAAAAAATCTCCGTTTTGATAGAGTAAGATTGGCTACCAACCGCAGAAACTCTAACGAAACGGAGGATAAAAAATGAACAATAAAGGAAATGACACGTATAGTTTATCACACACGAGCTGGAAATGTCAATATCACATCGTTTTCGCACCGAAGTATAGAAGGAAGGCAATATACGGAAATCTTAGGGCAGATATAGGAGCAATACTTCGGGAATTGTGCGAGCGAAAACATGTGAATATAATAGAAGCACATGCAATGCCGGATCATATCCATATGTTGGTGGAGATACCGCCTAACCAAAGAGTAAGTGATTTTATGGGGTATCTTAAAGGTAAGAGTACAATGATAATATTTGAGAGATACTCGAACTTGAAATACAAGTATGGAAATCGACACTTTTGGTGTAGGGGATACTACGTGAGTACAGTAGGAGGAAATAAGAATGGTATTGCAAAATACATACGAGAGCAAGAACAAGAGGATATGATTTACGATCAATTAACACTTAAGGAATGGGAAGACCCATTTAAAAAATAAAGCAGGAGCTAATGCGGTAGGTAGCTTCAGCTCCTGCGATACCTCTTTAGAGGTGTGCTGGTAGAATGCCCTTTTAGGGCTGTTATAAAACCACCGGCTTTGCCGGTGTGATATTTATTCTATATTCAATGTATTATGAGCCATAGTTTATTACATAAATCCGGTATATCATACATCTCTTCCCAAAAAGCCCTCAAATATTCAATGGCGAAAAACAGAAGATTTTTACATTTTTCTTTCTTCACGCGTCCGCCGCGCGTCCAAAGTCCCGTTTATTGTCACTATCATCGATTATAATAGAATCACGGGAGCAAAACGCCCCTGTAAACTGTATTGAATCGATTTTATGAGGTGACTATTATGTTTGATGACGCACGTTTTTACAATCGACTGGCAGAGGATTCCCAAAGCTACGGATATGCCAAATGCTCTGACAGCGCCATGTTTCTCGCTATCAGCAGATTGGAGTTTGACGACGATCTGCTCGATGTGATCGAGAACGCCGACGATTATCTAATTGATAAATCAGGCAAATTGGCTGCATAAGAAACACCGCAGGTTTTTGCCTGCGGTGACTTTCGTTTATGATGATTACTTTGTCGATCGGTACAATTCCATATGAATACGATGCTTCAGACAAAGCGGTTCATCATATTTTTCAAGCACTTTCTGATATTCCTTTTCAAATTGCTTGACCCTGTCCTCCGCAAGACTTGCCCCAACCCCTCGACAGGTCAGCACTCTACCGAGCCACATTTCTTTGCTGAAGATCAGCTCCACGTCATATGACACGATCCGTTCACAGGCGAATCTGCCCTTTGCCCATTCAGGATAACGGTATTCCTGCTGATCAAAGCCCTCGGGATTCCAAGAGGGATTATACCGCTGTACAAGCTCAATCATTTCGGCGATGACATGATCCTCTTTCGGCAGCCAATCCATCAATATTTTGCAGAATAACCCTTGCGGTTTCAACACGCGTATTATCTCCGCGGCGGCTTTCTCCGCGTCAAAGTACGGAAAGCACTGCACCGCCGTCACCGTGTCAAAGGAATCGTCCTCAAAGCCTGTGTCCTCGGCGGAACATACCTTGAAAGCTATCCTGTCCATACCCTTTTGCTCAGCGAGCCTTTTCCCGACCGTGATCTGATTTTCCGCGATATCCGTCGCGGTAAAGATCGCACCCGTATGATACAGATTCATCGGCAGTACCGCCGTACCGCTGCCGAGGTCGAGGATATGCTGACTCTCTTTACCGATCCCCATCTCTATGAGCTTATCGTACATGCTTTGCGGGTAAATGTCGCGGAAGAGTGCATAGTTATCTGAGGTCTTGCCGAAGTCAAAGCTGTTATTATTGTCAATATATGTTAGCTTCATACGATCACCTGCTTGCATTGTAGCATGTAGAAAAATCTCTGTCAACGCTTGCCAAAGCCGCAAATATGCGATACAATACCGATGGTGATAATATGAAAAAGCAGAAAGCAGAAAAAACAAACGTCATGCGCGTCATAGAACAGCATAAGCTGTCCTACCAAAGCCATGATTACACCGCCACAGGCGCGATCAGCGGTATGGAAGTCGTCGAAGCGCTCGGGCAGGAACTCGGCAGAATGTTCAAGACCCTCGTCACACAGGGCGCAAGCAAAGAGCATTATGTGTTCATGGTACCTGTCGACGGCGAGCTGAATCTGAAAAAGGCGGCAAAGGCGGTAGGGGAGAAGAGCATCGCCATGATCAAGAGCAAGGAGCTGTTGCCGCTCACAGGCTATATCCACGGCGGCTGTTCGCCGATCGGCATGAAAAAGCAGTTCCATACCACCATTCACCATACAGCCGCAGAGTACGAGACCATCATGTTCAGCGGCGGCAAGATCGGTTGTCAGATCGAGATGTCCCTCGCCGACCTGCAAAAGATCGTCCCTGTCGTAACAGCCGATATAATATAAAAAAAGTTACCGCATAGCTATCGTTTGATAACTATGCGGTATTTATTCAATAATCATTGCGAAGCCCCTTTAGGGGCTGTGGCAATCTCAACCGATTAAAAAGGGTAAAACACCCCGCTGCTTGCACCGTGGAAGTTTATTATCCCTGTTTCACAGCGGATTTCATACCCGCCGTTGATGAACCTTCGATTTATATGTACTTCCTAAAAGGCGGAATCATATTGCTCTTGCTACGCCGGTATCTTTCGCCGCCTTGATAACAGCGTCCGCAACGACCCTGCCCACGCTCTTATCGAGAGCGGAAACGATGATATTCTCAGCATTCAGCTCGCTGTCGGGGATCATCGAAGCCAGCGCATAGGAGGTCGCGACCTTCATTTCCTCGTTGATACAGGTCGCGCGGCAGTCCAGCGCGCCGCGGAAGATTCCAGGGAACGCCAAAACATTGTTGATCTGGTTCGGAAAGTCCGACCTTCCCGTTCCGACGACCGCCGCTCCCGCCGCCTTCGCCTTGTCGGGCATGATCTCGGGGGTCGGATTCGCCATCGGGAACACGATCGGCTTGTCCGCCATGCTCTGTATCATAGCTTCGCTGACGATATTCGGAGCCGAAACGCCGATGAATACGTCCGCGCCCTTCATCGCGTCAGCCAGCGTACCGCTGAGCTTTTCGCGGTTGGTCAGCTTCGCGATAGCGGCATGCGCTTCGTTCAGCCCCTCGTCGCCCTCGCGGATAATGCCGAAGCGGTCGACCATCGTCAGGTTCCTCACTCCCATATTCAGCAGATGTCTGCCGATGGCGATGCCTGCCGAGCCCGCGCCGTTGATCACGACCTTGACTTTATCTATTGTTTTGCCGACGACCTTCAAGGCATTGAGCAGCGCCGCCGCGACCACGATCGCCGTACCGTGCTGATCGTCATGAAATACGGGGATATCGCAGATCTCCTTTAATTTGCGTTCGATCTCAAAGCATCTCGGCGCGCTGATATCTTCTAAGTTGATGCCGCCGAAGGAGCCCGAGAGCAGATAGATCGTGCGCACGATCTCGTCCACGTCCTTTGAGCGAATACACAGCGGAAATGCGTCAACGTCGGCGAATTCCTTGAACAGCGCGCATTTACCCTCCATCACGGGCATGCCTGCCTCAGGGCCGATATCTCCCAGCCCCAGCACCGCCGTGCCGTCGGTCACGACCGCCACCAAATTACTGCGGCGCGTCAGCTTATAGCTTTTGTTGATATCCTCGTGGATCGCCATGCAAGGCTCCGCCACGCCGGGCGTATAGGCGAGGGAGAGTTCCTTGCGCGTTTCGATCGGCGCGCGGGAGATGACCTCGATCTTACCCTGCCATTCATAGTGTTTCTGTAACGATTCTTCTCTGATATCCATCGTTTTCTCCTTATACCTTTCAAAAAGTGCGCGTCAATCAATCATTATCCTTTAACGCGACAGATCATACCAATTCTTCGGGGTGAAATACCCTGTCAAATTCCTCCTCGCTCATGAAGCCGAGCTGTAAGCACGCTTCCTTGAGGGAGAGGTTTTCTTTATACGCCTTCTTCGCGACCCTCGCCGCGTTGTCATAGCCGATGTAGGGGTTGAGCGACGTGACCAGCATCAGCGAACGGTGCAGGTTCTCGCTCATTTTCTCTTTGTTCGCCGTGATTCCGCTGACGCATCGCTGTTCAAACGACAAAATGCCGTCTGTCAGCAGCTTTGCGCTTTGCAGGAAGTTGTACGCCGTCACCGGTAAAAAGACGTTGAGCTGGAAGTTGCCCTGCGACGCTGCCATGCCGATCATCGCGTCGTTGCCCATCACCTGCACCGCGATCATCGTGATCGCCTCACATTGTGTCGGATTGACCTTGCCCGGCATGATAGACGATCCCGGTTCGTTTTCGGGAATGAAGATCTCACCCAGACCGCATCTGGGACCCGAGCTGAGCCAGCGGATGTCGTTCGCGATCTTCATCATATCCGCCGCCAGCGCCTTCATCGCGCCGTGCGCGAATACTATGCGATCCAGAGAGGTCAGCGCATGGAATTTGTTCGGATTGCTGACAAAGGGGAGCTCTGTGCTTTCTCTGAGCTTATCGGCTACCTTTTCGCCGAAGCCTTGCGGCGCGTTCAGCCCCGTTCCGACAGCCGTGCCGCCGATCGCGAGCTGATACAGTCCGTCGAGCGACTTTTCGAGCTGCCTTTCATCCGCTTCGAGCATGCCGCGCCAACCGCTGATCTCCTGTGAGAAGGCGATCGGTACCGCGTCCTGCAGGTGCGTTCTGCCGCTCTTGACGATCCCTTCGTTCTCTTTCTCCAGTCTGATGAAGGTTTCGATCAGCGTATCGACCGCGGGTATCAATTCATTCTGTATTGTCATCGCCGCCGCGATATGCATGGCGGTGGGGAAGGTGTCGTTAGAGCTCTGCGACATGTTCACATCGTCGTTCGGATGCAGGAGCTTTTCTTCCGCGATCGCGTTGCCGCGGTTAGCGACGACCTCGTTGACATTCATGTTGCTCTGCGTGCCCGAGCCCGTCTGCCATACGACCAGCGGAAATTCGTCGGGCAGCTTGCCGTCGAGAATCTCGTCGCATGCGGCACAGATCGCGGCGCATTTTTCCTCGGTCATCTTCTCGGGCTTCAACTCACGGTTCGCCTGTGCCGCCGCCTTCTTCAGTAACGCAAATGCACGAATGATCGCTGCGGGCATCTTCTCCCATCCGATGGGAAAGTTCTCAAAGCTGCGCTGTGTCTGAGCGCCCCAGTACCGCTCTGCGGGTACTTTCATCTCGCCCATCGAGTCGCGTTCGATCCTGTATTCTTCCATAGTTACCTCCATAAACGACGCAACAGTAACAATGTCATTGCGAAGCCCATTCGGGCTGTGGCAATCCCCTTGTTGTCAATACCGTTTGAAGAAAGAGAAAAGTTCTGCTCCTCTTTGCGGGATTCCCACGGCTTCATAGAAGCCTCGGAATGACAGTTAGCTTGATAGTATTATTCTATCACATGAGCGCTTCTTCCGCAATAAGCCTGCGCACGACTTCCAGTACAAACATTTGGCACTGTTCGCCGTATTTTTCGTTGAATTCTTCCTCTTTATGCCATTCACTGTTGCTGATGACGCGGATATCCGCGCACGGAGTACTCAGCTGAGCGCATACCTGCGCCACCCCGTAGCCCTCCATCTCTTCACATGCCGTACCCAGCGTTCGGTGCAGGTGCATGAGCATATCCAGCTCCTTGTTCCATATATCCGCCGCGCCGATCACGCCGCGCAGTACTCTGCCGTCTGTATAAGGCACTGTTTCTGCGATCTCCAAAATGCGTCGATCACTGTGCAGGTACAGCACCTCGTCTGCCTGTAACGACACGATCTCGCTGCCATGCGGCTCCCATGCAAAGGTGTCCGTTCCCTCACCCTTTTCACGGTGCGGCGTGAAGAACCGCCCGATGTTCACCATCTTTTCTCCGAGCACGATATCTCCCTGGTGCAGTGTTGGGTCATGCGCTCCCGATGTGCCCTGAATGATCACGCACAGGGGAGAGAATTTTTGGATCGCCAGAGCCGTAACCGTCGCCGAGTTGACGACGCCGATATAGGTACGGCACACGACGACGGGATATCCGTCGATCTCGCCCTCATAAAAGGTATATACCCCGATTGGATGCTCCCTGCGATTCTCAAGCCGCTTGATCAGTATCGCCGATTCGCTCTCCATCGGCCCGAGGATAACGATAGGTTTCTTCATTTCGCTTCCGTCCTTTGTCTGTTTTTCCCTATTATAATACATGAAACGATAAAAAGCCAGCCTCTTATCAAAGAGCATAAAACAAACCGCACGGTCAGGCTGTTGCCGAACCATGCGGTTATTCAATAGTCATTTCGAAGCCCCTCAAAAGGGGTCCCCGGCACGCCCATAAACGAGGCTCCAAAAAGCCCTGCTTTTTGGAGAAAGGACGAGTGGCAAAGCGAGTACGACAACGGTCACACTTGACCGTTGTCATCGAGACCGGAGTAGCCTTACGAATACGGCGCGCGACGACGATGTGGCAATCTCAACCGAAAAAGGTATAATACCCCGCCCGAGCGTATAGAGGGTAAAATGTCCGGTGGACACTTTAGTGCTTGCACCGAGGAAGTTTATTCTTATTATGCAAGATTGATGGATTGTAAGATCTCCTGAAAAGCGGGGCGGCTCTCTGCCGCGTTCGCTTTGCGGGTGATGTAATAAACCGAGTAAAAATACTTCTTGTGTTTGAACACGACCAGATCGACCACGTGTACCCTTGCCGAGTCGTTGACCCTGTGCTCAAAGCGCAAGCCGTTTTTGATCTTGTACTTTTTCTTCTTTTTGGTGACGTCATACGAGTAGGACTGAATCTTCTGGTAGTTGACCAGCGTTTTGCGCAGGCGCGCTTCAATGTCGTACAAATGCATTTCAGGGTCGGATTTCATGAATCCCGCCTTTGCCCAGCTGACAGAGAGAATGATATGCTGATCAGCGTTATAAGCGCCCCAGCGGTCAGCAGGATTCGAGAAATATCTCGTCAGTTCCTCTTCGCTCATGACCTGAAAGCCGTCCGGATACGCTAAGTTGATCTCGTTGTTGATGCTCGCGTTGTTCATACTCATTCCTCCGTTCAAAAGCGATCTGCGTATTATTATCTGTATTATACATCATACATTCGCGTTTGTCACTGAAAAGTTGAAAATAATCTGTATTATTTTTCATGGCAAAGAAACAGCGGCTGCCTTGGTGACAGCCGCCGTAAAACGTTGAGATAAATGATTAAGCCTTGCCGACAGAACCGAAGATCTCCATCTTCTCTTTGACCTTCGCCTTGATCGCCTCGGTACCGGGAGCGAGCAGCTTTCTGGGGTCGAAGCCCTTGCCCTGCTTGTCCTTGCCTGCTTCGATGTACTTGCGGGTAGCCTCAGCAAATACGAGCTGGCATTCGGTGTTGACGTTGATCTTGCTTACACCCAGAGCGATCGCCTTCTTGATCATGTCGTCCGGGATACCGGTACCGCCGTGCAGAACGAGCGGCATGTCGCCGGTCTTAGCCTGGATCGCGTCGAGGGTCTCAAAGGACAGACCCGGCCAGTTCTCGGGATATACGCCGTGGATATTGCCGATACCTGCTGCCAGCATGGTAACGCCGAGGTCAGCGATCATCTTGCACTCTTCGGGATCAGCACATTCGCCCATGCCTACTACGCCGTCCTCTTCGCCGCCGATGGAGCCGACTTCCGCCTCGATGGACAGACCCAGATCGTTGCAGATGCCTACGAGCTCTTTGGTCTTTGCGAGGTTCTCTTCGATCGGATAGTGAGAGCCGTCGAACATGATGGACGAGAAGCCCGCTTCGATGCACTTCTTAGCGCCTTCATAGGAGCCGTGGTCGAGGTGCAGCGCTACGGGAACGGTAATGTTCAGTTCTTCGATCATCGCGGTGACCATACCGACAACGGTCTTGTAGCCGCACATATACTTGCCTGCGCCCTCGGATACGCCGAGGATGACGGGGGACTTGAGCTCCTCAGCGGTCAGCAGGATCGCCTTGGTCCACTCTAAGTTATTGATGTTGAACTGACCGACAGCATAGTGACCGGCCTTTGCCTTGGTGAGCATTTCTTTTGCGTTAACTAATGGCATAATAATTCCTCCTTGTATGTTTTGCATGAAAACATATATTATTATTTCACATTATACCATCATTCTGACATGGACGCAATATGTAAAAGGAAAATAAATGCAAAATATATCGGTTCTGTCGGTTGAATCCGCCGCTATTATGCAATATAATAAGAATATCGGGCAATCGAATTACAAGGAAAGTGATAAAATGGAACCGAATCATGATTCAGTGAATGAATTGGATTTTGAGAAAACAGCGGTCAAGGTGTCTGTCGTCAGCGTCGTCGGCAATATCGCGCTGTCCCTGTTAAAGCTTCTGGTCGGTATCTTCGCCCATTCGGGCGCCTTGATCAGCGACGCGGTACATTCCGCCTCCGATGTGTTCAGCAGTATCGTCGTCATCATCGGCGTCAAGCTCTCTGCCCGCGAGTCCGACGATGACCACCCCTACGGTCACGAACGCCTCGAATGCGTCGCCGCCATCGTTCTGGCAATGGTCTTGCTTCTGACAGGCATGTTCATCGGCTATAAGGCGATCCGCAATATCGTTTCGGGCGAGTACGAAGACCTTGCCGTCCCCGGCGTTTCCGCCATCATCGCGGCGGCTTTGTCCATCGTCGTCAAGGAGCTGATGTTTCATTATACAAAGCACTATGCCGTCAAGCTCGATTCAGGCGCTTTGATGGCTGACGCGTGGCACCACCGCAGCGACTCCCTTTCGTCCGTCGGCGCTCTGATCGGTATCGTCGGCGCGCGGCTCGGATTTCCCATCCTCGATTCCGTCGCCAGCCTCGTGATCTGTCTGTTCATCGGCAAGGCGGCTGCGGATATCTTCAAGGACGCTGTCGATAAGATGGTGGACCATTCCTGCGATCCCGAAACAGAGGATCGGCTCTGGGAGTGTGTCATTGAACAGGAAGGCGTCAAGGGCGTCGATATGCTCCATACCAGAATGTTCGGCAACAAGATCTACGTCGATATCGAGATCGCTGTCGACGGCGACCTCACTCTCCGCAAGGCGCACGCGATCGCCGAGAGAGTCCACACCACCATTGAACAGGAATTCCCCAAGGTCAAGCACATCATGGTGCACGTCAATCCCTACGACGGAGAAACCGCGCCTGCAGATGAAACCCGCTAAAGTTTGCGTTTTGCTTGATTAAAATGTCGATTCGTATTATAATATATAAATTAAGGTTCTTTAATATCCGAAAAGGAGGATCATTATGCCTTTCATCAACGCGAAATTTTCAGATACCGTCACTCCCGAGAAGGAGATCGAGATCAAATCCGCTCTCGGCGAGGCGATCACCCTGCTGGGTAAGCCCGAGCGCTACCTGATGGTCGAGATCGAAGACAACCGCCGTCTGTATTTCGGCGGCAGGAACGATCAGCCCATCGCCTATTTTGACGTCAGCCTGCTCCATTCCGCGCCGCGCCAGAGCTACGAGAAGCTCACCGCGCGCCTGTGCGAGATCGCGAAAGAGTATATGAATGTTGACGGCAGTAACGTCTACGTCAAGTTTGAAGAAACCGAAAACTGGGGATATGACAGTTTTATGTTCTGATAAGCCTTCCCCCTGAGGGGGAGGTGGGCTTTACGACTCTATAGAGCCGTAAAGGTCGGATGAGGTGGAAGCCTATCCGAACTATCAATAATTGCGATGGAGTGGAAACGTTTCCACCTCATCCGTCACCGCCTCAGTGGGCGGCGACATCTTCCCCTCAAGGGGAAGGCTATAAGGAGGTAATACATATGAAAATAGTTGTTTTAGCCGGCGGACTTTCCACCGAGCGCGACGTATCCATTTTATCCGGCTCCAAGGTAGCCGAGGCGCTCCGCTCCAAGGGGCATCAAGTCGTCCTGATGGACGTATTCATGGGCTATGAGGGCGATGATTTTGACGCCGAAAGACTTTTCAAAGAGAATTATTCCTTTACGGATAACGCCGTTATCGACACCGAAGCTCCCGATCTCGACGAGGTCAGAAAGAGCCGCAAAAATCAGTCGAACGTCTATTTCGGCGATCATGTGCTCGAGCTCTGCCGTGCGGCGGATATCACCTTCCTCGGCCTGCACGGCGGCGAGGGAGAGGACGGCTCCATTCAGGCGGCGTTACAGCTCAACGGCATCAAATATACAGGCTCCGATCATCTCGGTTCTGCCATCGCTATGCACAAAGGGGTGACCAAGGGCGTTTTCCTCAATTCGAACGTCCCCACACCTCCCAGCCGTCTGTATAAGCGCGAGTTCATGGGCAAAGGCTACCTCGATTCATGGGACGAATTCCCCTGTGTCGTCAAGCCCTGCTCCGCGGGCTCGTCGGTCGGCGTTCAAATCGTTTCCGACAGAGAGCAGTTTGTCGCCGCGGTCGGCGCCGCTTTCCGCTATGACGACGATGTGCTGGTCGAAAAATACATTAAAGGTCGAGAATTCTCGATCGGCGTTTTAGGTGGCAAGGCGCTGCCCGTCATCGAGATCATTCCGCAGGACGGCTGGTATGATTATGAGAACAAGTATCAGGAGGGCGCTACCGTAGAGGTCTGCCCCGCCGAGCTTGATCCCCAGATCGCTGAGAAAATGCAGAGAGAAGCCGAGCACGCCTTTGAGGTACTGCGCCTCAAGGTCTACGGCAGGATCGATTTCCTGCTCGGCAACAATAACCGCTTCTATTGCTTAGAGGCGAACACCCTCCCCGGCATGACCCCGATGTCCCTGCTCCCGCAGGAGGCGGCAGCCGCGGGTATCGAATACCCCGACCTGTGCGAGAAGATCATCGAGCTTAGTCTGAAAAAATAATCTCATTCCTTTTTTGGAGGAACCTATGAAACCCATCACTTTATCCGAGGTCGCCCGCGCCTGCGGCGGCGAACTCCACGGCGATCCCGGTCTGCAGATCACCTCTATCGTCACCGACAGCCGCAAGGCGGGCGAGGGCTCGCTTTTTGCCGCCATCAAGGGCGCTCGCGCCGACGGACACAAATTCATTCCCGCTGTCGCCGAACAGGGCGCTGTCTGCGCATTGTGTGAAGAAGCCCCGCAGGCGGACATCGCCTACATACTGGTCGAGTCCACCCTCGTCGCCTTAAAGGGCATCGCGGAGTACTACCGTTCCCTGTTTTCGATCCCCTTTATCGGTATCACCGGCTCTGTCGGCAAGACCTCTACCAAAGAATTCATCAGCGCTGTTCTGGCGCAAAAATATAACGTCCACAAAACGGGCGGCAATTTCAATAACGAGCTCGGCGTTCCGATCACCCTCTTCGGACTGGAAGAGGAGCACGAAGTCGCCGTTATCGAAATGGGTATCTCAGGCTTCGGCGAGATGACCCGCCTCTCAAAGATGGTGCGCCCCGATATCTCCGTCATCACCAATATCGGCTATTGTCATCTCGAGAACCTCGGCGACCGCGACGGTGTTCTGCGCGCGAAAACCGAGATGTTCACCTATCTTAAAGACAACGGCTCCATCATTCTCTGTCACGACGACGACAAGCTGCGCACCGTAACGGACTACCACGGCATCACCCCGACCTTCTATGGCACGGGCAACGACGAGTACCACGCCGAGAATATCGTCGAAAAGGGACTCGACGGCGTCGGCTGTACCCTGATTCACGGCGACACCCGTATCGACGTCACTATCCCGACGATGGGCCGCCACAACGTCCTCAACGCCCTGTGCGCCATGGCAGTAGGCACGAAACTGGGTCTTACTCCCGACGAGATCAAGCGCGGGTTAGAGAGCTTCCAAAACGTCGGCTCCCGCAACCACATCATCAAGACCTCGTACTACACCATCATCGACGATTGCTACAACGCCAACCCCACCTCCACCAAGGCAGGGCTCGATACCCTGTCAAAGCTCAGCGGCAGACGCGTCGCCGTCTTAGGCGATATGAAAGAGCTGGGCAAGGACGAAATCGCCCTCCACCGCGAGGTAGGAGCCTACGCAAAGGAGCTCGGTATCGACGTGCTGATCGCCGTCGGACCACTCAGCGAAGCGACTGCCGAGGGCTTCGGCGAGGGCGCGTATTATTATCAGAACGTCGACAGGTGTATCGACAGGATCGAACGCCACCTCCACCCCGACGACACGATCCTCGTCAAAGCCTCTCACAGCATGCAGTTCGAGCGGATCGTAGAAGCGCTCTCCTGAGCCTTCCCCTTGAGGGGAAGGTGTCACCCAAAGGGTGACGAATGAGGTGGAAACCATTCCGGTTTATCAATTATGGTATGAAGATGAAAGGATAGTAATAAATGAAATTCATCTCATGGAACGTCAACGGTCTGCGCGCCGTTGTGACCAAAGGCTTCAGCGACATATTCCGTGATCTCGACGCGGACTTTTTCTGCCTGCAGGAAACCAAATTGCAGGAGGGTCAGATCGACCTGTCCTTTGACGGCTACGAAAGCTACTGGAACTACGCCGAGCGTAAAGGCTATTCAGGCACGGCGATCTTCACGAAGCACACCCCGCTTTCCGTCAGCTACGGTATCGGTGTCGAAGAGCACGACCGCGAGGGCAGAGTCATTACCCTCGAATATCCCGATTTCTACCTCGTCACCGTCTATACTCCCAACAGCCAGAACGAGCTTAAACGTCTCGACTACCGTATGCAGTGGGAGGACGATTTCCTCAGCTACATCAAGCGCTTAGACGAACAAAAGCCCGTCATCTTCTGTGGCGACCTCAACGTCGCCCATCAGGAGATCGACCTCAAAAATCCCAAGACCAACCGCAAGAACGCGGGCTTCACCGATGAAGAGCGCGCGAAGATGACCGTCGTACTTTCGTCGGGCTTTACCGACACATGGCGCGCCCTCAACCCCGATACCGAGGGCGTGTATTCGTGGTGGAGCTACCGCTTCTCTGCCCGCCAGAAGAACGCGGGCTGGCGCATCGACTATTTCATCGTGTCCGACCGCATCATGGACAAGGTCGAGGACGCAAAGATCCATACCGATATCTTCGGCTCCGACCACTGTCCCGTGGAGCTGGATATCAGCTTTGAATAAAACGATAGGGCTGTGAAAAAACGCAGTCATTGCGAGGGCTTTAGCCCGTGGCAATCCCACAAAGCCAAGATATAACCTCGGGAGATTGCCACGTCAATCGCTCCTCACAATGACAATGGCTTGTTTTTTCACAGCTCTTTTTTTTTTTGCACGATTTTCACGCATTCTCAAATTATGAGAATGATTTCAGCGAACGCGACGTTTACTTTTCCTGCCCGCCTTGGTATCATCAGCGCAAAGGAGTGAAGCACATGAACATACTATGCGAGAATATCCGCACCCTTCGCAAGGCGCGGGGACTGACCCAGAAGGAGCTTGCCGAAAAGCTCGATATCTCCGACAAGACCGTTTCCCGATGGGAGAGCGGCGTACAGCTGCCCGAGGCTTCTTTGATCCCCTAGCTCGCCGCGGTGTTTTGCGTCAGCATCGACGAGCTGTACGGCGTCGAAAAGCCTGCGTCGGGAGAATCCGCACCAAAGTTCGACAATCGAAAAACCATTCTTGACTTTAAAATATGGGTGATCGCGGGCGCCTTGATCAGCTTGCTGGGGTCGCTGTTATACCGTTACTTCGGCTCCGTCGGATGCCTCACGCCGACCCTGATCGACGTCGATTATTACAACACCGCCAAGGGTGCGACCGCCGATATCTTTGCCTTTGTCGGTATCATCTCCATCTTTGCGGGTCTTTTCATCGTCATCATTGCCAAGGTGCGTTTCGCAAGCGCGTATAAGCCGTATATGCCCGACCCCGCCTTTGCCGTCGATGCACGCTGTACCGGCGCGGCGATCATCATATTCTCGGTCATTTTCATGAAGACCGCTCCCGAGATACTCTCATTCGGCTTTTATGTATCGCGTCAGGTCTACGGCTGTATCTTCGTCGCCGCGCTGACAGGCGTTCTGCTTTGGTATCGCCGTCAGCTGAATAAGCGGGGGATCGCGCTGAGCAAGCCGCTCGCCGTCACCGCGCTCACGGTCGGAGGGATTGGGATCGCCGCGACCATCATTGCGCTGATCTGGCGCGATAGCCTGACGGTCTCCTTCGCTCTGGCAGATGAAGTCACCCACCTTGCTTCCGGCTCAAGCACGACCGCGGGCGTTTCCATCGCGGGAGTGATGCTGTCCGTCGCCGACTGGCTGATCATTGCTATGCCTGTATTATTGTACATCGACCTTTTTGTAAGGCTCAGAAAAATCCGATAACGCAAAGGAGCACGGCGCAGATCGCGTCGTGCTCCTTTTTACGGGGGAGACTATCAGCCTTTCGTCAGCTTTCTCTTTCGATACAGCACCGCCGTCATGTAGATGAACAATATCTCGATCATCAGCACTGCCGCCAGCTTGAGTGTACCGTTGGTCAAAAATTTTCGTAGATCAGCCGTTCCGATAACTGAGATCAATTTGTGTATATAGGACGCCAGATTGAGTGCAGCCACTAAACCGGTCAGCACATAGATTAATATTGGACGGTACAGCTTTTTAGAGTAATAGAATCTCAGCACCGATACGATAAAAAGTATATCGATCAGGGCGTAGATCAGCAGTCCGAACCATGCGGGAGAATCTGTCAGAAGCTCAAAAAATACATTACTGACGAAGTCTACACTTACGATCGCTGTCATGATATACGCAGTCGCTTTTGGGTTGACCGTATCTTTGATCGATTTTACCACACCATATAGTAATACGGAGATGATTATGATATAGGTCGAGAAGTAGGTTATTCGCAGAGCAGACTCATTTCCTATACCGAACGCGCGTATATCCGTGATATTATAGAAAAAATACCACATCGTCAGTATCAGGTTGATTGCGAACGCCGCCGCAAACAGAGCCGTTTGTACCCGTTTCGTCAGCGGATATTCGATCACGGGATTGACCTCGGGATAGGTGCGCATATCGTCGTCCGTGAGCAGGTCGTCGAGCGTTGTGTCAAGTGATTTGGCAAGCGCTTTGGCGGTCAACAGGTCGGGATATCGCGAGCCGTTCTCCCACCGCGACACCGCCTGTCGTGTCACATACAATTTATCCGCGAGCGTCTGTTGGGTGATACCCATTTCTTCTCTCGCCTTGCGAATGTTTTCTCCGAATTCAGCCATGATCCTACTTCCTTTCTACTCATGATTCTTGAATATCGCCTCTGAAGTATCCTTTGATATCGGGGGCGTATTCTGCCTGTCAGCTTTGATACCGATGATGATCGACAGGATGAATATTACCAGCAAGGGTCCGAAGATGATGGTTAAAAACCAGTTTCCCGTTACCAGCCCGATGATCAGTATAATCAGATCGATCACGGCAAGCACTACTGTCACCGTCGTTCGCGTAGAAGGCTTTTGAGAGCTGAATACGTCTTTGATTTGATTCGCCGAAGCTGCTGCGGGACGGTTTTTCATAAAGTCAGGTTTGTTATTTTCCATGTTGCTCATCCTTTCGGTCGCTTTGATCGTCTTCATCTTACGACGGTATCACACAAAAAGCAAGCACCACCCGTGTCAAGCCATGTTGACAGAGCGGTGCGTTCAGTTTTTAAGCCATTTTTTCGAGATTAATTTTTTGCAATATGCCATTACGATATTGTTGTAATTCTTTACATTCATACGATAATTTGCTATGATACAGCCGCAAGGAGTTATCTCTATATACGGTAGGCGGTTAGCCCTCTTATGACATTTGTCACTACAGAGGGACTGTTACCCTCTGTTTACATAGAAACCCATTGGGAATCTAAGGAGAGGGTGATACCTATGGAATATGCCACTATCATCACCTTAGTGGTGATACTGTGTATCATTATTTCCGTAAAAAAATAACCGCCCCTGTCTGCAAACATGGCGGTTATTTTTCAATAACTAAAATGTAAGCGGCTAACCGTCTATCGGATAGCTCCTTGTATCTATATTATATCACATTTCCTGCCCTTGTCAATATGGCAGGCCTTTTTTTTCAATAGTCATTACGAAGCCCCTTTAGGGGCTGTGGCAATCTCAACCGATTAAAAAGGTTAAAGTGTCCGGTGGACTCTTTAGTGCTTGCACCGAGGGAGTTTATTTTATCCCGTCCCGTATAATTTTTTCGCATTCTCAGTAGTAATATCGATCAGCTCCTGCGAGTCCATTCCCCTGATCTCTGCGATCCTCTCTGCGGTGTAGGCAATGTTTCTGCTGTCGTTGCGCTTGCCGCGATAGGGCACGGGGGAGAGGTACGGCGCGTCGGTCTCGAGCAAAAGTCGGTCGAGCGGTACCGCCGCCGCGACCTCCACGGGCACGCGCGCATTTTTGAACGTGACCGTCCCGCCCAGCGAGATACTCATGCCGAGCTTTATCACCTCTTTGAGCATCTCGACTGAGCCCGAGTAACAGTGCATTAACCCCTTCGGCTGATATTTTCTGACCAACTCCATCACGTCGCCGTGGGCTTCACGGTCGTGGATGACGACAGGCACGCCCAGCTCCTTCGCGAGCCGCAGCTGCTCCTCAAAGACGCGCTGCTGCAGCGGCTTTTCGATATCCCAGTGATAGTCCAGCCCTATCTCGCCGAGCGCTACCACCTTCGGGTGCCGGAGCATCTCCGTCAATTGATCGAGATAATCGTCCTCGAGTCCGTCGAGATTTTCGGGATGGATACCCGCGCAGGCGTATAGATGCGGATATTGTTCCGCGAATCCGATCGCTGTTTTCGCCGTCGCGATATCCACAGCGGCATTCACGATATAGGAAACTCCGTTTTCAGGCATGGAGGAAAGAAGCGCGCTCCTGTCCTCGTCAAACCATTTGTCGTCATAATGCGCGTGCGCGTCAAAGATGTTGTGTAGCATGATAATACCTTTCAAAGGAATGTAGGGTACGGCGGTTTCCGACGTACCGCAGAATGACGGGCGTTTTTGATATCGAGATAGTACGATAGGAACGAAACGCTGATGCCAAGCGGTACGTCGCAAGCGCCGTACCCTACAAATTTTTATTATACAAGGCTTCCGCCGGGCAGGATACTGTCATCGATCGTGACGACCTTCAGCCCCTCGCCGCTCTCAGCGGAGAGGATCATGCCGCAGCTCTCGATACCCATCATCTTTCTGGGCGCGAGGTTCGCGACATAGGCGATGTTCTTGCCCACGAGCTCCTCGGGGTCGTAGTATTCCGCGATACCCGAGAGGATCGTCCTCTCGCCCTCGCCGTCGTCGAGCGTGAATTTCAGGAGTTTCTTGCTCTTCTTGACCTTCTCGCACGCCAGCACCTTCGCGACTCTCAGCTCGACCTTCTCAAAGTCGTCGAACGCGATCTCGGGCTTGTGCTCGGGCAGCTCAAAGGCGGGAGCTTCAGCCTCTTCCTTCGGCTCATTGTTCTTGATGATGGCGTTGAGCGCTTCGATCTCCTTGTCTACGTCGATACGCGGGAAGATCGCCTCGCCGCGGTGTACGGTGATGTCAAGCGGCAGCACGCCGAACTTGTCCGCGTTCTCATAGCTCGCGTATTCACCCGCGCCGATCTGCTCAAATACCTTCGGCATCGTGGTCGGCATGAACGCCGACAGCAGGGTAGAAGCGATACGAATGCTCTCGAGCAGGTTGTACAGCACGGTCGCAAGGCGCGCCTTTTTGCTCTCGTCCTTGCCGAGGATCCACGGAGTAGTCTCGTCGATATATTTGTTCGCGCGGGATACGAGCTTGAAGATCTCCTCCAGCGCCATGTTCAGTCTGGTGTTCTCGACATGATCGTCCACTTTCGCTTTCAGAGCGGTCGCTACCGCCTTCAGATCGTCGTCAAATTCGCCGTCCTCGCGCTCCGTCGGCAGTGTTCCGCCGAAGTATTTGTCGATCATCGCGACCGTACGGCTTACAAGGTTGCCTAAACCGTTCGCAAGGTCGGTGTTGATACGGTTGATCATGATCTCATTACTGAACGAGCTGTCCGCGCCCAGCGCCATCTCGCGCATGATATGGTAGCGGATCGCGTCCACGCCGTAGCGCTCGCCGAGGATAAACGGATCGACGACATTACCGAGAGATTTAGACATCTTTTGACCGTTGAAGGTGATCCAGCCGTGTACCGCGAGGTGCTGCGGGAGCGGCTGCTCCAGCGCCATCAGCATCGCGGGCCAGATGATCGCGTGAAAGCGCATGATATCCTTCGCTACCATGTGTACGTCCGCGGGCCAGTACTTTTTGTAGTCGTCATACGCGCCGTTCTCGTAGCCCAGCGCGGTGATGTAGTTACTCAGCGCGTCGATCCATACATAGACGATGTGCTTTTGGTCAAAGGTGACGGGGATACCCCAGCTGAACGAGGTACGCGATACGCACAGGTCCTCAAGGCCGTAGGTCTTGTTGCCGTTTTCATCGATCGAGGGCTGCAGAAAGTTGTTGACCAATTCTGTCGCGCGTGTACGCGGACGCAGGTAATCGGTCTCGGTCAGCAGCTTTTCGATACGCTCCGCAAAGGGCGCCATCTTGAAGAAGTACGCTTCCTCTTTCGCTTCGATGACCTCTCTGCCGCAGTCGGGGCACTTGCCGTCGACTAACTGAGATTCCGTCCAGAAGCTCTCGCACGGGGTGCAGTATTTGCCTGCGTATTCGCCCTTGTAGATGTAGCCGCGGTCGTACAGCTCCTTAAAGATCTTCTGTACGCTCTCGACATGATAATCGTCGGTGGTGCGGATATAGCGGTCATAGTTGATGTTCATGTATTCCCACAGCTTCTTGAAGATCGCGACAATCTCGTCGACGTACTGCTTGGGGGTGATACCGCGTTCCTTTGCCTTTTCCTCTATCTTCTGACCGTGCTCGTCCGTACCGGTCAGGAACATCACGTCATACCCCTGCATTCGCTTGTAGCGGGCGATAGAGTCGCACGCGACGGTGGTATAGGTATGCCCGATATGGGGGTTGCCCGACGGATAATAGATCGGGGTGGTGATGTAAAATGTCTTTTTCTCACATTCCTTGCACATGGGTGTTCACTCCTGTAATGATAGTTGGCAGTTCGTGGTCGTTTCTCCACAAATGCCTATACAAATTTAGTATAATACATTTTATATGAAAATGCAATCCTATTTATCCGACGTATCATAATCAAGCAAATAAATTGACAATAAAAGAAATAAACGGTATAATCATAAGGATAGTTGGAAATATCTGACTGTCGATCGACAATCACGACGCAGGGGAAAGATTACGCGTCGCAAATTTGGGGGTTTTTATGACTTCACGAAAAACATTCAACCTGTTCACGATCAGTGAAGCGCGCAACGTGATCTTCGGTATAGCGACGCTCTGGATCGGACTGTTCCATTCCGATTATATGACACTCTCGCGCATCACCGATAATCAGTTCTTCATCGATCTGTTCGGTTCCTTCCGTGGTATGGGCAACATCGGCGTCGACATGTTCCTGTTCCTGTCGGGTATAGGACTGTACTTCTCGTACAGCAAGGACAGCCACGTCCTCAGCTTCTGGAAAAAGCGCCTCAAGCGCGTCCTGCCTACCGCTCTGCTGATCGGTATCTTCTATTTCTCGTTCCGCTATGCGACGGGCCGCTACAATTCCGGTCTGCCGCACTATCTGAGCCGTATCTCGTTCACCTATTTCTTCTTCAAGGGTGAGCGCGTGTTCTGGTTCATCTCGGTGATCTTAGCGCTGTATATCGTGTTCCCGATCTTCTACAAGCTCATCGAGCGCTTCCGCCTGTGGGGTATGCTCGGACTGGTCGCCGTCATCGTTGCCGGCACCTTCCTCGTCAGAGCCGTCGCTCCCGGCTTCTACAGCTACTGGGAGATCGCCCTGTGCCGCGTCCCGTCTTTCGTCATCGGTATCTGGGCGGGCAAGTTCGTCATGGAGAAGCGGGAGATCAACCGCAATTGGCTGTGGTTCTTTTTAGCGCTCGCCGTCGGTATGACCGCGCTTCTCGCTAACTATTCTCCGATCATGAACTCGCTTGTTCCCGGCTACAATAAAGAGGTCGAGCCGATGTATATCTTCTTCTATCGCTACACCGGTACTATTCTGGCGATCACGCTGGTCATCCTGCTCAGCTGGCTGTGTACCACGATCCGCCACAAGGGCAGAGGCAACCTGCTGCGCAACTTCTTTGAGTTCGTCGGCATGTACTCGATGGAGTATTACATGATCTATCTGAACGTCAACCATTACATCGAGCGTGTTTATCAGACAAAGCCCGAGCATCAGTTCATGCTCTACTTCGGCAGCTTTGTCGTATCGCTCGCGCTTTGCGTACTGGTGCGCAAGGTCTGCGACTACTTCATGGCTTATATGCAGAGAAAGCCCAAGGATCTCGAAGAGCTGAGAGCCGCGCGCAAGGCGCTCAAGGCTGAGAGAAAGAAAAAAGCATAACAGATATCAAAAAACGATCCCGCTGTCAAGCACGACAGCGGGATTTTTGTATCGTTTATTTTCTTAACTTGTCCTTGTCCACCTGCTGCTGGAACTTCATGATCTCGTCATAGATCCTCCGGCAGTTGTTGTGATCGTCATAGTGATAGAAGTCCTCGACTCTCGCAATGTATTCGGGCTTCATCTGACAGCCGTTCTCCATGTATTCGCACAGCGTATCGACCAACTGCGCCGAGGTAGTGCAGATCTCGCCGAAGCCCATCGTGTCGTAGAAGAATCCGCCGTCGTCATAATGCGCGGGCAGCTCGTCGGGGTGGAAGTACACCAGCGGCTTCTTCATGTACGCAAAGTCGAACTGCACGCCAGAGTAGTCCGTCACCATCAGGCTCGATTCCGTCAGGATCTTCTCATAGCTCATGTCGCCGACGGAGGAGATGACCTCCACATACGGGTCGGGCGTGTAATCGTTCACCTGCGCGCTCAGGATCGGGTGCAGCAGATACTTGATCTTGTAGCCCGTGCGTTTCGCGGTCTCGATCAGCTTGTGGTCGTTGATAAGATCGTTATAGATACGGTAGTAGACCGTGTTCTTGAAGTCGGGATTATACGAGCGCTGTTCGCCCTCGCTGGTCGTGACAGGCATCGCGTTGTACATACGCCACGTCGGGGTGATCAGGATCTGCTTTCGGTCGTTGTTGATCAGTCCGTCATATCTGCCGATACCAGTCATCTTGATGATGTCCGTGCCCTTGTAGCTGTACGCGTGATTGTTCAGATTCTTCTCTTCATACTTAGAGGCGATGAAGTACATGCGCGTGTTGTCGATGATACGCTGCTGCGCCATCGCGCATTTCTGTACGCTCAATCCGTGCTGTAAGCACATGGTCGGGAAGTTGCACAGGTCGCGGATAAAGCGGCTCTTGTCCAGACTGTAGCCGTTGAAGGGGAAGGTCTGGGAGTTGGTGATCAGGGTGATATCCGCGTTCAGGAACGCCATCTTGTGCTTCAGAGAGCCTGTCTTGACAGGATGCAGACCGTCCTTCTTCATCTGCTTGTAGTCAGAGGTGTTTTTGTCGATGATATAGTAGCGGTGGATGCCGTCCTTCTTGTCCTTACAGAAGCGGTACAGGTATTCACAGCTGTCGCCGCCTTTGTACAGCTTGTCGTACATCAGCCAGATGCGCTTGTTCTTGTAGAACGGACGCGTCAGCCAGTACTGTATACGGGTGATGAAGGTGCGCTTGCTCTCTCTGAAAACGCCCGGCAGATAATGCAGCTCCCTGCTCAACGTCTTTTTCTTCGAAGCATGCTCGATCACAAGGTCGCGGTTATCCGCGATGGTCGCCATGTATTTGTTGAAGCGCCAGTAGCTTCCCGCGGGATTGGCGGAGAACTTCGCCCAGTGGTGCAGGTAAGAGAACTGCAGCGGCACAAGCGTGTTCTTGTATTTTGCGAAGAAGCTCAGCTTCTGCTTTGACAGGTTATCGTCGATCGGCAGCTCTAAGCGAAAGGTGAATTTTTTATACGCGCTGATACCGAAGTATTTCGTCAGGGAGTAGCGGTCGTTATCGACAAGGTCGATGCGCTTGCCGTTCCATACGGCATACAGCTCGATATTGTTCAGGTTGAAAACCTGACGGAAGGACCCGTCCAGCAGGATCTTGCCGTCGCAGTAATCCAGTACGTGCAGACCCACTCTCTGTCCCTGCATACGCGCTACCACGACGTCATTGACGTCCAGCACTACGTCCTCGTTGCCCTCGCTCAGGTGCTGGGGCATATTGTACAGCGTCTGACCGTATTTGAGCATGTAGAACATCTCGGCGGCTTCTTCGCTGTAGCCCAGCGCCTTGTACTTGCCCGCGTTGAGAATGATGGTGTCGCTGAGCAGGTTCAGCACCTTTTTGCACGCATCAAAGAAGCTATCCAGCTCCTCCGCGCTCATATTTCGCTTGTTGCGGTTGTTCATGTTGGCGAGGAATCTTGCCGACACCGCGTACATCATGTAGAACTGGATGTAATAGGGGATCGTGCCGTCACTGTTTTTGAAGCGCTCCGCAAGCGGGAGCAAAAAGTGCTCAATGCTTTCCCGATACCACTCGATATGGTTCGAGGGCACGAAGTACGCCGAGTCGTCGCTCAGCGGCATAAAGGTGTTGAAGTTCGCTTCTCCCATCGCGTAGTAGGTCGGATAGTCGTTCTGCAGTCGGAGCATCACATCGTGGAAGAATTCATATTTCAGCGATTCGTCCGCAGGATATTTTTTTAGCACCTCGCTCTTGATGATATTGCCGTCCAGCTCCATCTGTAAGAGATTGGGGTTGTTGCGAATGTCCGCGACCGTATTCTGGAACTTTATGGGCACATTCGTGCGGCTGATATATTTGTAGCGTGTGTATACAGGATTGATGCAGAAGCGCTGCGGTGCTGCGAACGCATACGGCTTTTTCAGCGTCAGCGCCTTCAAAGCGTTGACAAAGTAGTGGCTGCCAAAGACGTCGCCCGGACGCGCTACGATCGCGCAGTCTGTGTCAAGCTCTTTCAAAGCGGCGTTATACGCCTTCGCCTCATTCGCTTCGGGAACGCTCACAATCTTGACGTTCGTGTAAGAAGCGAGCTTTTCCTTTGCGCTCTGCTCCTTTGTTCCGTCCGCTACCAAAAGCTGCAGCTGTGATGTATTCACTTTTCTCTGATTGTTCAGAGAGTCAGCGGTTTTCAGGATAAGGTCAGATGTCTCGATATAAGGCACAATAACTGAGACGGTCATATTCTTTCCCCTTTCATGGAGCGTTTAACGTGTGATCGTTGTTCAATTTCATTCACTTTACGCTCTTTTTCAACTATATATCATACCATATCTATGCGCTTTTTGTCAATAAACCCACAACCGATAGAGATTACAGTCTTGATACTAAAACACCTTTAAAAACCTCAGATAAATCCTGTCTTTATTGATATCCCGCTTCATACCGTCAAACTGTCCAGTTTTGCCGCTTTAAACGCCTGATTCTTTGACTTGATAAATCACTAAAACTTAGCTATAATGGTATATGGAATTTGTCAAGATTGACATATTTTGCAAGTTGTTGCAATAATATGCAGAAATAACTTGACAAATATGCAGAATAGTGTATAATAAATGCATAAACTTCAAAAATAAATGCATATTCATTCGGAGGTATCATTATGCAGGCTATCAATAAGGAAAACATCAAGAAGGTCGTTCTCGCTTATTCGGGCGGTTTGGACACGTCCATCATCATCCCGTGGCTCAAAGAGAACTATAATAACTGCGAGGTCATCGCCGTTTCCGGCAACGTCGGTCAGAACGACGAGCTCGAGGGCTTAGAGGAAAAGGCGATCAAGACCGGCGCTTCCAAGCTCTATATCCTCGACCAGACCGAGGAGTATGTTGACGAGTACATCATCCCCACCATGAAGGCGGGCGCTGTTTATGAGGATTACCTGCTTGGTACCTCCACCGCGCGTCCCTGCATCGCCAAGGGTCTTGTCGAGATCGCTCTCAAAGAGGGCGCCGACGCTATCTGTCACGGCTGTACCGGTAAGGGCAACGATCAGGTTCGTTTTGAGCTGGCGATCAAGCACTTCGCTCCCAATATGCCCATCATCGCTCCGTGGCGTATCTGGGACATCAAGTCCCGTGAGGAAGAGATCGAGTACGCCGAAGCGCACAATATCCCCCTCAAGATCAACCGTGAGACCAACTATAGTAAGGACAAGAACCTCTGGCATCTGAGTCACGAAGGTCTTGATCTCGAAGATACCAACAACGAGCCGACCTACGAGAAGCCCGGCTTCCTCGAGATGGGCGTTTCCCCGATCGACGCCCCCGACGAGCCGACCTATATCACCCTCGAATTCGAAAAGGGCGTTCCCGTAGCGCTTGACAGCGAGAAGATGACCGCGAAGAACATTATCCTCAAGCTCAACGAGCTGGGCGGCAAGAACGGTATCGGTATCATCGATATCGTCGAGAACCGTCTTGTCGGCATGAAGTGCCGCGGCGTTTATGAGACCCCCGGCGGCACCATTCTCTACAAAGCGCACGAAGCGCTCGAGTCCATCTGCCTCGACAAGATGACCATGCACGAGAAACAGCGCCTTTCCATCACCTTTGCAGAGCTCGTCTACAACGGCCAGTGGTTCACCCCTCTGCGCGAGGCTCTCTCCGCTTTTGTTGACAAGACTCAGGAGAAGGTCACCGGCTACGTCAAGCTCAAGCTCTATAAGGGCAACATCATCAAGGCGGGCGTTGACAGCCCCTACAGCCTCTACAGCGAGGAGATCGCGACCTTCGGCGAGTCCGACTACGACCAGACCGATTCTGCGGGCTTCATCAACCTCTACGGTCTGCCCATCAAGGTACAGGCTGTCGTAGACGAGAAAAATAAATAAATTTCTCGTCAGTGGAAAATCGCTTTGGCATGAATCGGATAGAATCGTTCGAGCGAAGCGAGAATCATTCATTTTCAACTTTCCGTTTTCAATTTTCAATTCACAGATCAATGCTTATGGGTCGGGGAAGTCTATCGATACCCCCGACCCTCACGGCGTATATAGCACATAAGGCTCCCTTTTCTAAGGGAGCTGTCGCCGAACGGCGACTGAGAGTTAGTATCAATCATCGCAAAGCGATCCACCGAATCAAAGGAAGATTATTATGGCTAAAATGTGGGCGGGACGCACCGCCGGAGACACCAGCAAGTTAGCGGACGAATTCAACAGCTCCATCGGCTTTGACTCCCGCATGTATAAGGAAGATATCACAGGATCTATCGCTCACGCGCAAATGCTCGCAAAGCAAGGCATCATCGAGCGCAGAGAGGCAGATACCCTCTGCGACGAGCTCTTAAAGATCCTCGAGGATATTACCACAGGCAAACTGCCTATTGATATGAACGCCGAGGATATCCACATGTTCGTTGAAGAGGAGCTGACTAAGCGTGTCGGCGACGTCGGCAAGAAGCTCCATACCGCGCGTTCGAGAAACGACCAGGTCGCCCTCGACCTGCGTATGTATCTGATGAACCGCGTCGACGAGCTGTGCGCCGATACAAAGCATCTGGTCGCCGCTCTGACCGATAAGGCGGAGGAGTACAAAGAGGCGATCATGCCGGGCTACACCCATCTGCAAAGAGCCCAGCCCATTATGTTCGGCCATCACCTGCTCGCCTATACCATGATGCTCCTGCGCGACGTCGACCGCATGACCGACTGTAAGCGCCGCATGAATATCTCCCCGATCGGCTGCTGCGCTTTGGCGGGCACTACCTATGACACCGACCGTTATTTCGAAGCCGAGCAGCTCGGCTTTGACGGTATCGCCATGAACTCCCTCGACGGCGTATCCGACCGTGATTTTGTCATTGAGCTATTGTCCGATATCGCGATCCTGATGATGCACCTCTCCCGCCTTTCCGAAGAGATCATCCTCTGGTCATCTTGGGAATTCGGCTTTGTCGAGCTTTCCGACGCCTACACCACCGGCTCGTCCATCATGCCGCAGAAGAAGAACTCCGATATGGCGGAGCTTGTCCGCGGCAAGACAGGCAGAGTATACGGCGATCTGATGGGCGCTTTGACCGTGCTCAAGGGTCTGCCCCTTGCCTACAATAAGGATATGCAGGAGGACAAGGAGGGCGTGTTCGACGCGGTCGATACCGCCTCGATGTCCGTGCAGATCTTTATCGGCATGATCTCGACTATGAAGGTCAAGTGTGAGAACATGAAGAAGGCGGCGCAGCGTGGCTTTATCAACGCGACCGACCTTGCCGATTATCTGACGAAGAAGGGCATGCCTTTCCGCTCCGCGTACAAGATCTCCGGCTCCATCGTCGCCTATTGCATCGAGCACGGCGAAGTCCTCGAGACCCTCCCGCTCGAAAAATATAAAGAATATTCCGACCTGTTCGAAGAAGATCTCTACGAGGATATCGACCTCTTCAATTGCGTGAACAAGCGCAATTCCGTCGGCGGCACCTCGGTACAGTCCATCGAACAGCAGATCAAATTTGTAAGAGAGAAACTGTAAAAAAGGAATTCTTTTGACAGTTGATTACTTTTGATAGGACTGTTAACGCTATCGTAGGGACGAGCATTGCTCGTCCGTTGGTAGCAACTTTGAATTCCTATCTGAGGTTTCAGATGTCTGCAAAGTCCGTCTGTTTGCGGACGACCATTGGTCGTCCCTACGGCAGGGTATGATTTGCTTTGCCTTTAACATGGATTTGGAAGGGAAAAATAAACATGCACAAAATATTCATCGACGGCAGCGCCGGTACTACGGGTCTCCGGATCCGTGAAAGGCTCTCACAGCGCAAGGATCTCGAGCTGATGATCCTGCCCGACGAGCTGAGAAAAGACCCCTCCGCGCGTGCCGAAATGCTCAACAAAAGCGATATCAGCTTCCTCTGCCTGCCCGATCAGGCGGCGATCGAAGCGGTATCCTTGATACACGATCCCGATACGGTCGTCATTGATACCTCCACCGCCCACCGCACGGCTGACGGCTGGACCTACGGCATGCCTGAGCTGACAGGCTTGCGTGAACAGATCAAGACCTCCACCCGTATCGCGAACCCCGGCTGTCACGCTTCGGGCTTTATCTCCCTTGTCCGCCCTCTCGTCGAGCTGGGGCTTCTTTCGAAGGACAGCGCCCTGTCCTGCTTCTCGCTGACGGGCTATTCGGGCGGCGGCAAGAAGATGATCGCCGAGTACGAGGCAGAGGACCGCGATCCTTTACTGGACGCTCCCCGTATCTACGCCCTCCCGCAGGCGCACAAGCACCTCCCCGAGATGGCTAAGCTCTGCTCCCTTACGCGCGACCCCGTGTTCAGCCCCATCGTCGCTTCCTATTACAGCGGCATGGAGGTCAGCGTTTCGCTTACCCGCGATATGCTCTCCTGCTCCTTAGAGGATATCAAGACCGCCTATAAGGATTATTACAAAACGGGCTTGATCCGCTATGACGATTCCACCGAGGGCGGCTTCATCAGCGCTTCCTCGTTCAGCGGGCGTGACGATATGATCGTTTCCGCGTTCGGCAACGACGAGCGCATCACCCTGATCTCCCGCTTTGATAACCTCGGCAAGGGCGCGTCCGGCGCGGCGATCCAGAACATGAATATCCGTCTCGGACTCAATGAGTCCGAAGGCTTGGTAATATAAGGCTCCCTTTGGTAAAGGGAGCTCCCGCGGGAGCGGATGAGGGATTGTACAAAAGGAGCGTAGCGACCAACCAAATAAATAATTAGTTGCTCGTTTCACTCAATCAATTATGCAATCCCTCTGAGTTCGCTTAACGCGAACCCACCTCCCTTAGGAAAGGGAGGTTAATGCACTCCGAAAGAAGGAACCATATGATGAAATTGATCAACGGCGGCGTGACCGCGGCACAGGGCTTCAAGGCGTCCGGCGTGCATTGCGGTATCCGCAGAAATACAAGTAAAAACGATCTTTCGCTGATCGTCAGCGACGTCCCCGCGACCGCGGCGGCGGTCTATACCACCAATCTCGTCAAGGGCGCTCCCCTGACCGTCACCAAGGCGCATATCATGGACGGCAAGGCGCAGGCGGTCATCTGCAATTCCGGCAACGCCAATACCTGCAACGCAAACGGTATCGAGATCGCCGAGGGTATGGCTCAGTTGGTCGCTGAGAGAACCGCCGTCAGCGCAAGCGACGTCGTCGTCGCTTCCACGGGCGTCATCGGTCAGCCTTTGAGCCTTGACCCCATCAAAAGCGGCATGGACGAGCTTGTTTCCAAGCTCAGTGTCGAGGGCGGTCACGAGGCGGCTCTCGGTATCATGACCACCGACACGATCCCCAAAGAGGTCGCGGTCGAATTCACCTGCGGCGGCAAAGTTTGCCGTATCGGCGGTATCGCCAAGGGCAGCGGCATGATCCACCCGAACATGGCGACCATGCTGGTGTTCATCACCTGTGACGTCGCGATCTCTCCCGCTATGCTCCAAAAGGCGCTCTCGGGCGATATCCAAAATACCTTCAATATGATCTCCATCGACGGCGACACCTCCACTAACGACATGGTCACCGTCCTCGCAAACGGTCTTGCGGGCAACGCCGAGATCACCGCCGAGGGCGAGGATTTCACCGCCTTCATGCAGGCGCTCAATACCGTGACCGTCAGCCTGTGCCGCATGATCGCGGGCGACGGCGAGGGCGCTACCAAGCTGCTCGAGTGCAAGGTCAGCGGCGCAAAGTCTTTAGCGATCGCGAAAACCGTCGCAAAGTCCGTCATCTGCTCCAGTCTGTTAAAGGCGGCAATGTTCGGCGCCGACGCTAACTGGGGACGTGTCCTCTGTGCCATCGGCTATTCGGGCGCTGACATCGATGTCAATAAGATCGACGTATCCTTCAAGAGCGCCAAGGGCGAGATCTCTGTCTGCAAAAACGGCGCGGGTATCGAGTTCAGTGAGGAAAAGGCGAAGGAGATCCTGCTTGAGAAAGAGATCGAGATCTTAGTCGCTTTGAACGACGGCGATTTCAGCTCCACCGCGTGGGGCTGTGATCTGACCTACGATTACGTCAAGATCAACGGCGATTATAGGACATAAAAGGCTTGGCAGAAACGCTTATTGTAGGGTACGGCATTTATGACGTACCATAGAATGACGGGCTTTATTAACAGTAGAAGCGTGAGATAGGATTGATAGCGGCTACAACGCTATATCGACAAGCGCCGTATCCTACAGCTCACATATAAATTGTTATTGAGGTAACCATGAACAACGATTTTTCAAACGCGGAGCGCGCCGAGGTACTGTGCGCCGCTCTGCCGTATATCAAGAAGTATAACGGCAAGATCGTCGTCGTCAAATACGGCGGTAACGCCATGATCAACGAAGAGTTGAAGCAGCAGGTCATGCAGGATATCGTCCTGTTATGGCTCATCGGCGTGAAGGTCGTGCTGGTGCACGGCGGCGGTCCCGATATCAACGAAATGATGGAGAAGCTCGGCAAAGAGCCCAAGTTCGTCGACGGCTTGCGCGTGACCGACAAAGAGACTGTCGATATCGTCCAGATGGTGCTCTCGGGCAAGGTCAATAAGACCCTTGTCAACCTGATCGAGTCTAAGGGCGGTCAGGCGATGGGCATCTCGGGCATGGACGGCAGACTCATCGAAGCCGAGATGAAGGACGAGCGACTCGGCTACGTCGGCAACGTCACCAATATCCGCCCTGAGCCGATCATGGACTTGCTCGAAAAGGGCTATATCCCCGTCGTGTCCACCATCGGCTGTGACAAGGACGGCAACGCCTATAACATCAACGGCGACACCGCCGCGGCATATATCGCGGGCGCGATCAAGGCGGAGCGCTTGATCATGATGACCGATATCGCGGGCATCTTAAAGGACAAGGACGACCCCGACAGCCTGATCCCCCAGATCACCGTCAGTGAAGCCCAGACCCTCTATCGCGACGGCATTATCTCAGGCGGCATGATCCCCAAGGTCGGCTGCTGTATCGAAGCCATCTACAAGGGCGTGCAGAAGGTCATCATCATGGACGGCAGAGTGCCCCATTCTATCCTGATGGAGCTGATGACCGACGAAGGCGCGGGCACGATGGTGCTCGCCGATAATAATTGATAGCCTTCCCCTTGAGGGGAAGGTGTCACCCAAAGGGTGACGGATGAGGTGAAAGCCTTTCCAATCACTCAATTAACGGAATGAGGCAGAAATGTTTCCACCTCGTCCGACCTTTTCGGCTTTAGAGCCGAAAAGCCCACCTTCCTCTCAAGGGGAAGGCTATAAGGAGAATGTTTTATATGAGTATCAAACAGACTGACGAGCGCTATATCGCGCATACCTATAAACGCTTTGATGTGACCATCGTCAAGGGCGAAGGCTGTCTTTGTTGGGACGATAACGGCAAGGAGTATATCGACATGACCTCGGGCATCGGCGTCAACGCCTTCGGCTATTCCGATCCCGTATGGGCACAGGCGGTCGCTGAACAGGCACAGCTCTTACAGCATACCTCTAATTTATACTACACCGCTCCCTGCGCGGAGCTTGCGGAGATCCTCTGCACCCGCACAGGCATGGACAAGGTGTTTTTCGGCAATTCCGGCGCGGAAGCCAACGAATGCGCCATAAAGATCGCGCGTAAATACGCCGCCGAGCACAAGGGAGAGGACTATTACAATATCATCACCCTGCACAAGAGCTTCCACGGCAGGACTCTGACTACCCTCGCCGCGACAGGACAGGACAATTTCCATCACACCTTCCTGCCGCTGACCGACGGCTTCCTCTACGCCGAGCCGAACGATATCGAAGGCTTACAGAAGCTCGTATCCGATAACAAGGTCGCGGGTATCCTGATCGAGACCGTTCAGGGCGAGGGCGGTGTGAACGCCCTTGACGCCGACTTTGTCAAAGCGGTCGAGCGCATTTGTAAAGAGAACGACATCGTCTTTATGGTCGACGAGGTGCAGACCGGCAACGGTCGTACCGGCAAGCTCTATTCCTATATGCACTTCGGCGTTCAGCCCGACGTTGTCTCCACCGCCAAGGGTCTCGCGGCAGGTCTGCCGATGGGCGCGACTTTGATGAGCAAGAAGGTGTCCGACGTCTTTTCCTACGGCGATCACGGTTCCACCTTCGGCGGCAATCCCGTTTGCGCCGCGGCGGCGATCTCCGTGCTGAGCCGCATGGACGATGCGTTTTTGGCAGAAGTCGCCGAAAAGGGCAGCTATGTCAAAACCCGTCTTGAAGAAGCAGGCTATGAAGTCAGCGGTCTCGGTCTGATGATCGGTATCAAGACCAAGAAGCCCGTTGCCGAAGTCCTCTCCGCTTGTATCGAAAAAGGCGTTCTCTGCCTCTCCGCCAAGGATAAGCTGAGATTATTGCCCCCGCTGAATATCCCGACCGAACAGCTTCAAAAGGCTGTCGATGTGATCATAGCCTCCCTTTCCTAAGGTGAGATTCTGTCCAAAACTTGTTTTGGGTTACAGAATCCATACACCGGAGAGGTGGCACGAAGTGCCGGAGGGTTGGAACCCCCGTAGCTAATACGATATTCCCTCTGAAGGAGGGATCAAATCAATCATACCGAGGTGTCACCATGAACCTGAAAAACCAACATTTCCTGAAATTATTAGACCTTACCCCCGAACAGATCAACGGCTTGTTAGACCTCGCCGCCGATCTGAAGGCGAAGAAAAAGGCCGGAATACCCCACCGCCTGTGCGAGGGCAAGAGTATCGCCCTGATCTTTGAAAAGACCTCCACCCGCACCCGCTGCGCGTTCGAGGTCGCGGCGGCTGATCTCGGCATGCACCCGACCTACCTCGACCCCTCAGGCTCCCAGATCGGCAAGAAGGAGTCGATCGCCGATACCGCCCGTGTGCTTGGCAGGATGTACGACGCCATCGAGTACCGCGGCTACGGCCAGACGATCGTCGAAGAGCTGGCAAAATTCGCGGGCGTTCCCGTCTACAACGGCCTTACCAACGAGTTCCACCCCACCCAGATCTTAGCCGACTTCCTCACGATCCGCGAGCATTTCGGTGATCTGAAGGGTAAGAAGCTCGTCTACATGGGCGACGCGCGCTACAATATGGGTAACTCCCTGATGGTCGGCTGTGCCAAGATGGGCATGCACTTTGTCGCCTGCGCGCCGAAGAAATATTTCCCCAACGCCGAGCTGGTCGCCCGGTGCCGGGCTGTCGAAAAGGACACGGGCGCCGTCCTCGAATTCATCGAAGACCCCATGACCGCGACAAAGAACGCCGACGTCATCTATACCGACGTGTGGGTCTCTATGGGTGAGCCCGACGAAGTCTGGGAGGAGCGTATCCGTGATCTCAGCCCCTATCAGGTGAACAGAAAGCTCATGGACAACGCAGGCGAGGGGTGCCGCTTCATGCACTGCCTGCCCGCTTTCCATGACCTGAACACCACCATCGGCAAGCAGATCCACGACAAATTCGGTATCGACTGCATGGAGGTCACCGACGAGGTATTCGAGAGTGAACGCTCCATCGTCTTTGACGAAGCCGAGAACCGCATGCACACCATCAAAGCGGTCATCGCCGCAACCCTTGCGTGATTACAATTTATATCATGATAAGAGCCTTTCCGAGCGGAGAGGCTCTTTTTGCGTCTGAAAAGCATTGTTCTCAACGGCGTTTTGCAATTCTTCCGATATACGATTGAAAACACAGCCTGTCTTACGAAATCCCCAAAAAGGTTACCGAAATATCCATCCATACCCCGACAAACACACGCCCTCTTATCCGCTATACTTATGACATAAATCATATGCGGACAGAACAGAAAGTATTCCTGTCTGCCAAAAAGGATGATGTTGATGTCAGTCGTACAAGCTGTGCATACCGCCCGTTCACGCGTCAAGACCCGCTCGGTCGCGCGCGAGGTGGTTTTGCACATTTCCTGTTTTATCGCGGGAGGGATCGTGTCGCGCGGGGCGACCTTGGGCGAGCTTTCTCCCTTCGGCGCTTCATTGGTGGCGGCGGTGCCGTTTTCCTATATGCCCGCGGGTATGCTCGGCGCGGCGCTGAGCTATCTTTTGTCGTCGCCGCTGTCCACCTTTCGTTATATCGCCGTCGTGATCGCGATCGGCGCGATCCGCTGGGTACTCAATGATATCAAAAAGATATCCGAGAGCCGCCTGTTCGCCCCCGCGATCGCCTTCATTCCTGTCTTTGCGACAGGTATCGCCCTCACCCTGTCCTCACAGAGCGAGATGACCGAGGTCTACGAGGGCGTGATCGAGGCGGTGATCGCCGCGGCGGGAGCGTATTTCATCAGCCGCACCGCAATTCTTTTTGAATCCAGACGCGCCTTGTCGGGCTTTACCCAGCAGGAGCTTTCCTGCCTTTCCATGACGGGCTGTATCCTGCTCCTTTCCCTTTCTCGGGTCGTCATCGGCTCCGTATCGGTCGGCAGGATCTTAGCCGTTTTGCTGATACTCCTGTTCGCGCGCTACGGTATGGTCAAGGGCGGCAGTATCGCAGGCGTCGCGGCAGGCACAGTGTTCGCCTTGTCGGACAGCAAGCTGTTGTTTTTGGCGGCGGGCTATTCGCTGTCGGGGCTTGTCGGCGGTCTGCTCGCGCCGATGGGCAAGGTCGCCGTCGTGTTCGCCGCGCTGATCTGCGGAACCGTGTTCGCCTTCGCTTCTCCCGACCGCAATATGGTGCTGACCACCGCCATCGAGTGCGGCGTCGCCTCGGGGATATTCCTGCTGATCCCAAAGGACGCGGGCAACTTTCTTACTACGATTTTTTCCGATGATACGGCGCACGCGGGTGAAGAAGCCGTCCGCAGGAACGTTACCATGCGGCTCGAGCATTGCTCCAAGGCGCTCGATAACGTCAGCTCCTGCGTCAACGCCGTGTCCGACAGGCTCGGCAAATTATACGAGCCTAACGCAAACTGGGTCTACGAGCGCGCCGCCGACTACACCTGCAAGAACTGCGGACTCCACGTCTATTGCTGGGAGAAAGAGCGCGGCATGACGCTTGACGATTTTCACCGCCTGACCGAGGTGCTCAAGGAGCGCGGCAGTGTCAAAGAGAGCGACATCGCCGACCGCTTCTTAAAACGCTGCTGCAAGATGGGCGAGCTGTCCCACAGTGTCAACCGCGCCTACCGCGACTACCTCTCGATGGAGTCCGCGCGCCGCAGGATCACGGGTGTGCGCAGTGTCGTCGCGGGTCAGTTCGCGGGGCTCAGCGATATCCTGCACGATCTGTCAGAGGAATTCTCCGAAGTCGAGGGCTACGACGAGGATTGCGCTGAGAAGGTGATCGAGGCTTTATCTGCCGCGGGACTCTCCGTCGTCGATTGCTCCTGTCGGACAAGCAAGCTCGGCGGTATGACCGTTGAGCTCGAGATCGCCGTCGGCAAGCGCACCGCTTTGTCAAAGTCTCAGCTCAGCCGCGAGGTCAGCCGCGCCTGCGGACGGATATTCGAAAGCCCTGTTTTGAGCTTTGAGGGAGATCGCGCGCGAGTCGTGATGTGCGAGATGCCGCTGTTCGACCTCGAGATTGGCTCTTCCCAGCACGTCTGCGACGACGGCGAGCTGTGCGGCGACTGTCTGAACTATTTCGAGAACGGCTCAGGAAGTATGATCGCCATGATCTCCGACGGCATGGGCTCGGGCGGCAGGGCGGCGGTCGATGCGAATATGGCGGTCAGCCTGATGTCCAAGCTCTGCCGCGCGGGGCTGAGCTACGATTGCTCTCTCGCCGTCACCAATTCCTCTTTGATGATCAAAAGTGAGGAAGAATCCCTCGCCACTCTCGATCTGCTCGACTTCAATTGCTTCACAGGCAGAGCGGAGCTGATGAAGGCGGGCGCCTGCACGACCTATGTCAAGAAGAACAGCCGTGTTTATCAAAAGGAAATGCCCTCTCTGCCCCTCGGGATCCTGAACGAAGCCCGATTCAGCAAAGAGGACATGGTGCTCACAAAGGACGATTGGATCGTGATGGTGTCGGACGGCGTGATGATCGGCTCGACCGACTGGATCGAAAAACTCATTTTGAGCTGGCGTGAGGGCAGCGCCGAACAGTTGGCGGCTCAGATCGTCAACACTGCCCGCGACCGCCGCAAGGGCGACCACGACGACGACATCACCGCTGTCGCCATGCGCGTAGTAGAGAACGCGTAATGCCTTATAATATAGATAAATCAAAATATGCGTAAAATATAGCATCAGGGGAGCGTTATCGCTCCCCTGATGCTATATTGTCAGTTGTTTACTCGTGCCTTAACAGCAAGAAGCTCCTGCTTCTGATGGTGACCTGATTCTCGCCCAGCTCATACCCGCCGAGGAAGTAGTATTCCTTCATCCCCTCATTATCGAATTCAATGGTCTTATCCTCGTCCGAGGGATTGATAAAGGCGGTGAAGCTCCCTCTTTTGTAGACAAAGGGATATTCCTTTTCCTTCGCGTAGACGATCTCAAAGTCGCTCTCGTTCATCAACTCGGGATTCGCCTTTCTCAGGGCGATCAGCGACTTGAGGTTCTCATAGATGCTCCCGCCGACGCCCTCCTGATCCTCGACGGTCGGATATCCCTCGCTGTAGTCGAGCGGCAGATACAGCATATCCTCGTCCGCGTCCGAGAATCCGAGATTCTTGTCGTGGTTCCACTGCATCGGCGTGCGCGAGCCTGTGCGCGAGAAGCCGCCCTCTTTCGAGATCAGGTCGGTGCGATAGCGCATGCCGATCTCGTCGCCGTAGTACACGAATGGCACGCCCGGCATCGTCATAATGAAGGCGTGAGAGAGCTGTACCATCCATTCGCTCATGTAGAACGGCGCTCTGGGCATATCGTGATTATTGGTGATGAAGCTGATGTAGCCGTGGTCCTTCGAGCACAGGTACGCGGGCACATAGTCTGCGAGGAACGCCGTGATATCTCCGTGCGCTCCGTCGGCAAAGAAGCTCAGGTTGTCGCCGTCGGGCGTCGCTCTTTTGCGGAACAGCTCATTGTATCCGTTGCCCTGATGGTCAAGGTAAAAGTCTGCGTGGAATCCCGCGTTCACGATCGCGCGCAGGGGATTGCTCCATTCGCTTATGAGCACCGCGTCGGGGTAGTCGTTGTCCATCATCTCTCTGATGTTGCGCCAGATCTTCGCGGTAGCGACCTTGTCGTCGTCGTTTTTGACCAGCGAATCCGCCATATCCACGCGGAAGCCGTCGATCCCCTTGTCAAGCCAGAAGCGCATGATATCTTTCAGCGCGTCCACCGTCGCCCACGCCTCGGGCGAATCGCTGGAGAACTGCCATTCGGGGTGAGTAACTTCATAGAAGCCGTAATTCAACGCGGGCTGAGAGGAGAAGTAGTTGACCAGATAGTTGCCGTCGCGCTCACAGATACCGCACATCATGCGGTATTCCGAGGGCGCGTCCCATACGCATTTGGTGAAGATGTAGCGGTCGTCGTGCGGCGTCGGAAAGCCCGTTTTCGCGCTTTGGAACCACTCATGCGTGTCGCTGGTGTGACCGGGCACAAGGTCAAGCAGAATGCGCATGTCCTTTTTGTGAGCCTGCTCTAAAAGGTGCTCAAAGTCCTCCATCGTGCCGTACCGCGGCGCGATCTTTTTGTAGTCGCGCACGTCATACCCCGCGTCCATAAAGGGCGAGTCATAGATCGGGTTGATCCAAATCGCGTCACAGCCGAGGTTTTTGATGTAATCCAGCTTGACGGTGATACCGCGCAGATCGCCGATACCGTCCGAGTTGGTGTCATAAAAGCTCTGGGGATAGATCTCATAGAAAACGGAATTTTTCAGCCAGCTTGTACTCATGTCGTTCACTCCTATGTAGTAATGGTATGCGTATGTTGCCTACCAAAATATTACAATATGCGACATCTCCTGTCAATGCGTTTTTGCAAAACAGTCACCCTTTTTTGTGTATCTCATAGAATAATACTACTCCTTAATAAAAACCTTTATCATCTATTGCGCTATATTTCGTATAGCTTTGTTGTCGTCGTCGTTCGCTGTACTCGGTAGGCATATCCGGTT
>CADBYC010000005.1:88906-110154 GCA_902798755.1 uncultured Ruminococcus sp.
CCCCGGAAGTGACAGGCGCCAGCCTGTCTGCGTCTCCCGTCGCGCTATCCGAAATATATCACTAATATCTGATTAAATCTTTTTATTAAGGATTAGTATAAATCAGCCGATCTTTTCCATCCAGAAAGATTCACTTGCGACAGGCTGTCGATTCATCTATGATGGTTACATATGGGGGTGTGCGTATGACGATCGAGATTCTCAACAAAGGCACGATATTGGTCTCGCTGTGCGCGGAGGACATGTGCGCCTATTCGCTTAGTTTTGACGAGGATTCAGATCCCGAGCTCGGTCTGAAAAAGCTCTTGTACCATATCGGCGAGTCCTGCGGCTTAGATCACAAGGGCAAGAGTTATCTGATCGAAGCCCTGCCGTCCAAAAGCGGCTGTCTGTTGATCATCACCGTCCGCAAGGCAAAGTACCGCCGCAAGTTCCGCGTCAAGCGCCGTCAACTGCTCGATCTGTACATCTTCTTCGACAGCGACGCGATGCTCGATTACATACAGCGGTATCCGTATGAGTCCGGCTACTCCATCTATCGGTACCAATCCCGCTATATCCTGATCCCTTCCCGTTCCTCAGCTCCCGGGGAGCTCCTCGAGTACGCCGAGCGCCGTCCTGTCAGCGCTGCCATGCTCGCGCATATCAGGGAATTCGGGCGCTTATTGTGGGAGAAAGAGCTCCAGCGACGCCATGTAGGCGGCAGGACTGTGGCTGTCCGCGACGCTGCATCTCGGCACGGCGGCGGCTGACGATACGATCTCCGCGAGATCCGCCCCGCTCGACAGAAAGCTGATCAGCTCCGCGTAGTCTGAGAACATCGCCGAGAAGAACACATCCGCCACCGCGTCGTCCATGTGCTGCGACAGCATGTCCGCCACACAGGTCAGGAATTCATACATACTCAGCTGTCGTTCTCCCACCTGTCTGCGCCGATGATAGTAAGCGTGTACGTTCGGCGCGAGACCCTGCATCGCGCATAGGAAGTTGTCCACCAATCTCTGCCGTGTGAAGCCGATATAATCCTCACCCGTCAGCTTACGGTAGTTGGCGATCATATCGCCGTGATCGGACAGAGAGATCGTCTTGCCGTATTTCGTGTACCCCCAGCTCTCCAGCGGCACGCGGGTGAAGAAGTCCTCGCCCCTGACGATATTGAAGATACTGCTGTAGCGGTTGGTGCGACGGCTGATGGTTGTTGACGGCGCCGCAAAGGTGTAGGCGCTGACGAAGTCGAGTCCGTAGCGGTCGCACAGGCGTTTGGCGAGGATATTCGCCACCGCTCCTCCTCTGCTGTACCCCGTGATGAAGAACCGCGGCTGTATGCAGATCGCGCGGGTGAATACATAGTCCGCCAGCCGCAGCTCCGCAAAGTCTGCCGCCCTCGCAAAGCCGCTGTGCTCCGCCGAGTACCCGATCTCAAAGTTTGAGTACCATTCCTCTCCGCAGGTGCCCCGCAGCACGACCGCAATCTGTAACTGCTCGCCCTTTACACGGCTCGCGATACACATCCCGATCTTGTCGCGGTCGCCTTCTCCGTACGCCAGCGTGACGATATTCCCAAAGCCCAAGGCTCTCAGGTTCTCTTTGAGCAGCTTCTCGTCCGCGGCGCTCATGCTCAGCGCCGCCGCGACCCGCGCCGTGACAGGCTGAAAGACACTGCTGTTCTCGGGCAGGAAATCCTTCTCGTCTTTGATCTCACACAACGCCGTCTTGTGCATCGGATCCTCCAGCGGATACCGCAGATACCATTCCTTCATCTTTGTCGTCGTGACCATGATGCTCCTCCAATCAGCGGTTGACTAAATCGCAAAATATGATATAATGTCTAAAGTACCGTGACAGGATTCACCGTACCAATATGTAATAGATTCAGGAGAAGTATGATGAAAAGAATAATCTCTTTATTATTGACCCTCGTTTTAGCAGTCGGCATCGTATCTCTTACCGCTTGCGGCAAAAAGGCAGATTCCTCTGCCGAAAAATCAGCAAACACATCAAACAGCACAAGCTCAGTCGCTGAGAACGCAAGCTCCATTCCTGCCGATCTCACTCCGATCGCCAAGAATGCCGACGGCAGCGCGACAGGCTATACCAAGTTCGATAAAGATGATCAGGGTCGTGTGACCCGCAATTATACCTATGATTCTCTCGGCAAGCTGCAGGGCTCTGTCGGCTATGAATACGGCGAAAATGACAATATCGTCAAAGAGATCCATTATGACGAGAGCGGCAATATCACCGCTCAGATCGAGTATGAGCGCGACGAAAAGGGCTTTGAGACCAAGCGTACCGAAAAGGACGCGCAGGGCAACGTCAAGTATGTCATCGTGACCGAATTCAACGAGGACGGTTCCTCTAAGAGAACCAAGTACGACGCTGACGGCAACGTGATGGAGTGATCCTCTGCTTTGCGTAGAAATCAGAGTTCTCAACTGAAGATACATAAAAAAAGAAGCAGGAGCTTTTTGGCTCCTGCTTTTATTATGCCTGCAAATATTTGATTTATTCACATAATGCTCTCAGCTCGTCGATCGCCTCTTTCGCGTCAGGCGCGCCGAATACCGCCGTACCCGCCACGCAGATATCCACGCCCGCTTTCGCCGCTGTCGCGATAGTGTCCTTCGCGATACCGCCGTCCACTTCGATCAGCGTAGAAAGCCCCCGCGCCTTGATCTCTTTACGCAGGAATTCCACCTTCGCCATCATATCGGGCATGAAGCTCTGACCGCCGAAGCCCGGCTCCACCGTCATCACCAGCACCATGTACAGCCTGTCAAGATACGGCAGAACGACCTCGGGCGCCGTTCCCGGCTTGATCGCTAAAGCGGGCTTTACGCCTTTTTCTTCGATCAGCTTCAGCGTTTCGTCGATGTCGCTGTCGCATTCGGTATGGAAAGAAATGATGTCCGCGCCTGCCGCTGCAAAGTCGCCGATGTAGCGGTGCGGCTCTGAGATCATCAGGTGTACGTCAAAGGGCTTTTTGGTAGCCAACCTGAGCTTTTTGATAACAGGCGCGCCGAAGGTGAGATTCGGGACAAAGTGTCCGTCCATCACGTCCAGATGCATGATGTCCGCGCCCGCGTTGTCCACGCGAATGATCTCGTCACGGAATACGGAAAAATCACAGGATAAAAGGGAAGGTGCAATCAACATAATAAAACTCCTGAAAAACAATAGTCAATATAATAGTTATAAAGCGATCTCGCTGTTATCACGGCCGCTTGATCAGCTCCGCGATGATGGTCGCGACGACCCAGAACCCGATGTAGATCATCAGCTCCACGATCGACAGCCTCGCGACCGAGGCGTACAGCGCCAGCGTCGCGCTTAGTAGGATACCCAGTACCATGCCGAAGATCCCGACGACGATACCGAGGTTGATGTTCGATTTGATGCCGATACATCCGCCGATGGCGCGCGCCAGCGAGCCGATCCGTCCGCGTGTCGCGACATAGGCGCGTGAGGCTTCCTCTACTTTGGTGGTAGCCTCGTCGATGACGTTCGAGTATCCGGGCGCGGTCACCTTGACCGAGCGGAAGAATACCTCGTATCGGTCGGCGATCAGCTCCGCCGTCACATTCACATCGGTTGTGCTGACGATCAGCGCCAGCCCGCTTCTCTCCGCGCGCTGGATCTGATCCTTGGTGATCTTTGACGCTTCATAGCTCAGTCCCAGCACCGCGACCGCCTGTCCCGATACCGCGACGTAGGTGGTCTCCAGCGCCTTGTTCCTGCGCTTGGAGTTAATCGTATCGACGGGGATAGAGATGTGGTAACGGTTCATCAGCTTCATGTTGCCGATCAGCACTCTTTCGCCGTTGATCCAGCCGACCAGTCCGCTCTTGTCCTCAAACATCACGCTTTCCACAGCGGGCAGAACGTTGTTGTTCTCCATGATCAGCTCGTCAAAGGCATGGGCGAGGGGAGAGCCCGCCTCGCGCAGTACCGCCGCCGCCATCAGCAGGCTTTCGCTTACCCTGTATTCCTGCAGGGGCAGCATCTCCTTGATGGTGACGCACCCCGCGGGGAAGAGGTCGCTCGCGCTCATCATGAGAGCGGAGGTGTCGCCGAACTGGCGTACCGACGGATATCCCGCGATCATCGCGCCTTCCTTGAGCATCCTGCGGCTGAACAGAAACAGCGGCAGATTGCCCGCGAGCATTCCCGTGAACGGGATGCTGATGCACAGCATGACCGTCAGAGCGGAAACCGTTCCCTGAACGTTCTTGAAGATGATCGCGTAGATGATGGTGACGAATATCGCGCTGATCATGGCGATCGGCGCCATCTTTCCGCTGAGCTCCTCGCTCGGGTCGGGCGCGTAGGATATTTTCATAAAGTCAGCGAGGAATCGTGTGACGTGCTGGTACGCGATCACGCCCTTCGAGGTCGTGGTACCGCTGACCATGCGGCGCGCTGTCTCCTCGTCGTCATAGATCTTCGCCGCGTAGGCGGGCGAACGGTCGCTGATGAATTTGAGGTTGCTCCTGACTCTCAGTACCATGAACAGCCTGCCCAGGGCGTTCAGCGCCAGCGCGAAAGCGACGACAAAGCTGTACAGATGGTGGTCGGCTCCGACAAAGGAGGTGCAGGTGAACAGCGATACCAAGCCTTGTATCAGGCATGCGATATACGCGAGCGAGAGCACCGTGCCGCAGTTAGCTTTAAAGTGCTTGAGCGGCTTTAGCCCGTCGATCAGCGTATGCCGTCCGACCAGTCCAAGCGCGACCGTCAGGATCAGGCTCAGCCCGCAGTAGGTGAAGGCGGTGCCCGCGCCGTTCGCGGCGACTGCCTGAGCCCCTGCCGCTCTTTCCCAGATCACCAGCCCTAAGATCGCCACCCCGATCAATGTATACAGCGCTAAGTGGATCGACTGGCGTTTGATATTGCTTTTCGTTCTCTCAAATATGTAGTTCTCGTCCTCGCGGGAGCTGTAGTCCATCGCGCGCTCCTGCTCGTCTTCAGAGGGAGAGGTAATGCCCGAGGATATCACCGCCCCCAGCACGCGGAAGAATTTTCCGACGCGGGAGCGTTTCTTTTTCTTTTCCTTCGGCTTCGGCGCGTCCTCGTCAAAGTTGTTGCGCATGATATCCTTGCTTTTCTGCTTCTGCTCGGATTCATTCTTGCGGCGCATCGCCACCTGACTGAGGGTGTAAAGCAGGCTTTGGTGTGGCCTTACCATCGGCTTGGTCGCGTGGTAGTTCTTGGAGATCGTGGGATCGGTAGACCTCAGATATTCGTCGTATTCGTTTTCTACCACGTCCGTGAACCGCCCCGCCTTCAGGTACAGCTTGTCCACGCTGTCCTCATGCTGATACACGGGCACCTTCGCGACCACCGTATCGCCCGAGGGCACATACGGTTCTTCGGGCTTCTTCTTTTCAGCCCGCGTGTCATGCCGCTGCTTGTCCTGCGCGTTCTTCTCGTATTCCTTGACGCTCTCCATCGGGTCAAGGCTGACGTCAATGTCGTCGATGTCCTGCACATAGATGTTTCTCAGCTTTTTGACGTCGACAACGTCCTCGATGATCTCGTCGGATACGATCGCGTTGGGGTCGAGCTCCGCCTCGAGCTTCACCTCGGGCGTTTCCTCGTCGTCTGCCGAGCTGAATTCCAGCTTCCCGCGGATCAGGTCGTCCTTCGCTGCTTCCTTGCGCTTGGCGGCAGCTTCCTCCGCTAACGGCTCCTGACGGCGGAATTTGACGTGTTTATCTCTTGTGGAGTAGATCTCCTCCATCTTGCTGTTCTGAGGCTGAGAAAATGAGTCGTCAGCCGCTTCGCTGATATCGGTATATTCCTCGTCGGACAGCTCTTCTTCAAGCGCTTCTTTCTCTTCTGCCGCTTGTCTTAGCTCTTTTGTCTTGTCCTTTGCGTCCTTGTGATCCTTATCTCTGCGGAACAGGCCCATGGTTCTCATCTCCTTTCTCGATCGGATAACGGTGAAGGGAAACGCTGTGCGCTTTTTGAAATAATAAAAATCGGGTGCGGGCAGAGCCCGCCCTTAACCGTTCTCCGTTCTCTGTTCTCTATTCTCTGCTTTCCGCGACCTTGTACATCAGGATGCCCGCGGCGACCGATGCGTTCAGCGAGTTGATCTTTCCTTTCAGGGGCAGCGATACGATCACGTCGCATTTTTCCCTGACCAGTCGGGAGATCCCCTTGCCCTCGTTGCCGATGACTAAGGCGACCCCGCCCGAAAAATCCGTCTTGCAGTAGTCGCTGCCGTCCATATCGGCGCCGTATACCCAGATGTTTCTCGCTTTCAGCTCGTCGATGGTGTCGGCGATGTTCGTTACTCTCGCGACGGGCACATACTCGAGCGCTCCCGCCGAAGCCTTGTACGCGGTGTACGTCAGCCCCGCAGAGCGGCGCTTCTTGATGATCACGCCGTGCGCGCCCGCGCATTCCGCCGAGCGGATGATCGCGCCTAAGTTGTGCGGGTCCTCTATCTCGTCAAGGATGATGACGAACGGCGCTTCCTGTCTTTCCTCTGCAAGCGAGAGAATATCCTCCACCGTCGAGTAGTCCTTCATCGCGCACAGAGCCGCTATGCCCTGATGCGCCGCGTTACCCGTCATGAAGTCCAGCTTCTTGCGGTCTACCTCCTGCACGGGCACGCCCGCCTTCTTCGCTTTGGCGGCGATCTCCACCGCCGCGCCCGAGGTGTTGCCCTTGGCGATCATCACCTTGATGACCGAGCGGCCGGAGCTGAGCGCTTCCGCGATGGGATTTCTTCCGATGAGCAGTTCATCGTTTGAATAAGGTTGTTTATCGTTATTCATAGGCATACCTACACATCATAATCGTACTTATACCAATATAGTATACCATATCTTGTATGCGGCTATGCTTCTTAGCGAGAATAAAAGCGAATTTTGCGCCGAAAAAAGAACCGATAATTCAGGAAAAAAGCCCCTTCTTTTCGGCATTTCGTTCAATCGCCCCCATGATCCCGAACCCGCCGCTTACAGGATCGCGGAACAGCTCCGTCTTCGGCGGAAAGATCGTGAACGAGAAGAACATCAGATAATACAGCATCAACAGCATCAGCGCGGGCGCAAAGTAATCCTTGAGCTTGTTCTCGCCTGTCTCGAGCCGGTAGGTCATCATTTGCACCGCGATCACCGCCAACAGGGACGACACGATATCGATCCATACGATATTGCGGTCGGTAAAGGCGACGTAAGCATAGTAGCTCCCGATGACCAGCCCCATCAGCACATACAACCCGATGCACTTCGCCGCGACATACTGCCTGAAATGCACCTTCAGCCAGATCAGCTGTAACAGCGACCACCCGATATACGCCGCCGAGAAGATCTTCATATGCTCCCAGATGCTCTCGTTCACCGCCCCGAAGAGGATACTCAGCGCCGATCCGTTGCTCAGCGGATAGACAAAGTGCAGAAAGACCGCGGCGCAGTAGATCACGACCGCTCCCGCCGCCTCCGATACGGCGATGCTCTTCTTGTCCATAGGATCCCTCATTTCTATAGGGATTATATGCGCCGCGGCTTGTCTATTATTTCAAAAAATAATTATCATGAAGAAAATATACTCTTTGTATTATTCGTATTTTTCAATAAAAATGTTGATAACTCTGTGGATAAGTGGAATAACTCAAGGGTGACTCACCGTGATTTCAACACATTTTTCATTGGATTTTTGAGTTTTCATAGTTTTCCATAATTTTTTTAACAGAATTATCCTATCTTCTTTTGATGAAATAAAGAGCGATTTTTATACAATTTGTAATATCAGCCTTGTCAATCGTCAAACAGAAAAATAATAAAAAATCATATAAAAAAATCATCCCGCATTTTGCGGGATGAAGCGAAGTTTTTATACTAATCCTTGATAAAAAGATTTAATCAGATATTAGTGATATATTTCGGATAGCGCGACGGGAAACGCAGACAGGCTGGCGCCTGTCAAGGAGCCCAACAAAGCTATACGAAATATAGCGCAATAGATGATAAAGGTTTTTATTAAGGATTAGTATTATGCGGGACGGAAGAGGATAAATTGAAAGACAAAGGTCACCAGACTCCCGTCCAATATCCCTAAGATGATGCCGCCCATCACGTCGGTGAAGTAGTGCACCCTCAGATACATGCGCGAGAACGCGATCGTCGATGCTAAGAACAGCGCGGGCAGCCACATCCACACAGGACAGGTCCAGAACAGCACCGTGAAGGCGCAGAAGGACGACGCGCTGTGCCCCGAGGGGAAGGAGTGATCCTTCGGCTTATTGATTTTCATATCCTCGTCGGAGATCTGCTCCGAGGGGCGCATGCGCCCTACCTTTTTCTTGATCAGTATTTCGCCGAGGACGTAGTTGATACCGAGTGAGGTCGTCAGGATGATACCCACGCGAAAGTGCCTTGCGATCAAGAGGGGAATGACGTACAGCACCCACCATACCAGAGCGCCTGTCCCCGAGTAGGTGAATATCACCATGATCTTGTCCAGAACAGGACGGTGGATCTGTGACATCCTCTCGACGACGCGCGTATCTATTTTGCGTAATTTTTCAAGCATGATCCGCTCCGTGAACTATCGTAGAATAGGTTGAAAAATCTTCTCTTTTCATTATATATGATAAGCGGGAACGGTGTCAATATTCTTGCCGATATTTCCGCGAAACATCGGGGATATTTCCGCAATAGTAGAGGTAGCGTTCTGTGCAGTGTTTACCAAAGGTTTGCTGAAAACACATGTGATATCCCTCCGCCATTCGTCTGTGTTACCCTTGTTTCATTCGCCATTGTCCCCATACAAAAAGCTCCCTTGCGGGAGCCTTCTTACTGTTGCTTTCGGTTGTGGATGCTCTGGAGGATCGCTTCGATATCGTCGTCGGTCGTAGAGGTGTCAAGCTCATTGTCCTTTTCGGGGTCCTGAGCGACAAAATCATCGACGTCGGAGATCTCCTCCACGTTCACTCTGCGCGCGGGTCTGGCGGTTTTTTCTTCCGTATTCGTCCTGTGGGGCTTTGCGGGCTTCTCTTCCGCGCTGACTCTGCGCTGACGTTCAGCAGGCTTGCTCTGTTGCTCGCTCTTTGCGCTGCCTTTTTTGCCGATCGGCAGGATATCGCCGAGTATCTGCCCCAGATAGCCGCACAAGAAGTACGCCGCGATATAGATCAGCACCGTGTACCATGAGGCGCGCCACATGCCGTACAGCAGCGCCGACAGCGCGTAGAAGATCGGCGCGATCAGGCACAGAAAGAGGTTGTTTCTTTTCTTTTTGATTTTATATACGATCCCGCATCCGAGCGCCGTCAGCGGAAAGGCGACCAGCTCGATCAAGTAGGTCATAAATCCCGCGCTTTTACCCATAAAGATCGGCAGAAGCAGGAACAGGATACCCGTGACGATGATATACGGGATAAGCTCCTTAAGCGTTTTTTCAAGTTTATCGTTCATGTTTTTGCTCCGTTTGATACGCGCTTTTCTCTCTTGTCGGCGATACTGCCGCTCTCGCGTATCGGTTTGAGATTGTCGGGTATTATTATAGAGTAACATTATCAGAAAATCAAGATAAATAATGTAAATTTTGTGTCACTTTTGGATTGACTTCTCCTTGTCGGGAGAGTAAAATAATAGTACTGTTACGCCGCTGCGGCGCGTGACAAATTTTTTCAAAGAAAAGAGGCGAGGAAATGGACGCCGGAAGTACGAGCGGCACTGCCGGAGGGCGACGATGTCAATATCTGTATACAGCGGAAGTGTGCCGTATGGCGTTCGCTCCCGCTTATCGTGACTGAAAAGGACTCTTTCTGAGAGAAAGCAGTTTATGTTCAGCCGCCGTTGAGCAGACAATGATCCGTTCGAGTCGTGTACTCAGCCGTCGGGCATGAATGGATCGGTGTTTGCAGGACCGCTGATTTATGATGAAACGCCGACAAGCTAAGGTTTGTGTTTCATCAGCAATCAGCATGTAATTGATATCTCCCATCCAAAGTGCCTCCCCGCTCCCATGACTACGGCTTTACGGGACGACGATCTGTCCACCCGTCAGAGCTGAGGTTCGGATGACCGTGTCATCCAAGGAAAAATGGTAGGAGGTTATTTTTTATGGAAAGAACTACTACGGTAGATTTGTTCAGCACCATCCAAACGCTGCTGGACAACAAGCGCTACGCCGCTTTGCGCGACATTCTCAACACCATGAACCCCGTCGATATCGCGGCGGTGTTTGAGGATCTGCAAAGCGAGAAAACAGCCCTGCTGTTCCGTTTGCTGCCGAAGGAAACGGCGGCGGAGACCTTTGTCGAAATGGACGATGATACCCAAAAGCTCCTGATCCACGGCTTCTCGGATACGGAGCTCAAGGAGCTCATCGACGAGCTGTACGTCGATGACGCGGTCGACCTGATCGAAGAGATGCCCGCCAACGTCGTCAAGCGAATCCTTCGTCAGGCTGATCCCGAGACAAGAAAAGAGATCAATGAGATATTGAAGTACCCCGAGGACAGCGCCGGCTCGATCATGACCACCGAGTGCGTTATCCTGCGCCCCAAGATGACCGCCGAAGAAGCGATCAAGCGCATTCGACGCACCGGTATCGACAAGGAAACGATCTACACCTGCTATGTATCGGACACGTCCTCGACCCTGATCGGTATCGTCACCATCAAGACGCTGCTGCTCGCCGAGGACGACGAGGTCGTCGAGAACATCATGGAGACCAACGTCATCTCCGTCAATACGCTGGACGACCAGGAGATGGTCGCCCAGATGTTCAATAAGTACAACTTCCTCGCTTTGCCCGTTGTCGATGGCGAAAACCGACTGGTCGGTATCGTCACGGTCGACGACGCGATCGACGTCATGGAAGAAGAGGCGACCGAGGATATCCAGAAGATGGCGGCTATCACCCCGACCACCGACAAGCCCTACGACCGTATCGGCGTATTCGAGACCTTCTTCTCGCGTATTCCGTGGCTGTTGATCCTGATGGTGTCCGCGACCTTTACGGGCATGATCATCACGGGGTATGAGGACGCGCTCGCGGCTTCGTCCGCGGTCTTTCTGACGGCGTTTATACCCATGCTGATGGATACGGGCGGTAACTCCGGCTCTCAGGCGTCCGTCACCGTTATCCGCGCCCTCTCGCTGGGTGAGATCGAGTTCAAGGACATCTTCAAGGTCATCTTCAAGGAGTGCCGCGTCGCCCTGCTCTGCGGCGTCAGCCTTGCCGCCGTCAATTTCGCGAAGCTCATGCTCTTTGACCGACTGGTGCTCCACAACGACCACATCACCTTTCTGGTCGCGTTCGTCGTCTGCCTGACGATGGTCGTTACCATCTTTATCGCCAAGCTGGTCGGCTGTACCCTGCCGATGATCGCAAAGAAGATCGGCTTCGACCCCGCTGTCATGGCGTCGCCGTTCATCACGACGATCGTCGACGCGATCTCGCTGGTCGTTTATTTCGGTATCGCGTCCGCAATACTGCATATATGATTTTAGAACAAATGTTTCACGTGAAACATTTGCCCGTTCCTCCTTTGCAAGGGACGGGCAGGCACCGCGTTGATCTCGAAGCGGTTCAACCAGTCTATATAACACAGCTCCCTCTGTCACTGACAAAGGGAGCTTCTTTTTTTCGTTATTTTGCCTGCTTATTGATGTATCTCGCCCGCCGTTTGCTGTACATGATCTTCTGACCCGAGTACAGGCTGTAGTAGCCCGACAGCATGTAGCTGATACACAGGGCAACAGCAAAGAAAATGAGCCCGCGGCTGCCGAACAGCTCGATAGAGAGAATGATGGAGGCAATAGGGCAGTTGACCACCGCGCAGAACAGCGCCACCAGTCCGATCGCCGCGCCGAAGGAGGCGGGCAGTCCGAGCAGGGGCGCGAGGGTGGCGCCCATCGTCGCGCCGATGAAGAAGGTGGGAATGATCTCGCCGCCCTTGTAGCCGAAGCCGATCGTGATGACGGTGAACAGCATTTTCAGGATAAAGTCATACGGCAGGGCTTCGCCCTTGAGAATGGAAGAAGCGATCACCTCGCCGCCGATACCGTTGTACCGTGTGCCGATCAGCAGGGTCAGCAGGGCGATCGCCGTACCGCCGACCGCGGTACGCAGGTACTCGTTACGGAAGAACTTTGCGGCGAATTTGTGCGTTTGCTCCAAGGAGATACAGAACAGGATACTCAGCAGCGCCGCCGCGACGCCCAGCACCGCGACCATCAGGATATTGAAGACGTTCAGCTCAGGCACGAGCTCGAGCGCGTATGCCGTGGGCGACAGTCCGCACAGATAGGTGATACCGTAAGCCGTCAGCGCCGCGACGATACACGGCAGAAAGGCGCTGTAGTAGATGATGCCGACCGAGATGACCTCCATCGCGAACACCGTCGCGGTCAGCGGGGTGCCGAACAGGGCGGAGAACAGTCCGCTCATGCCGCACATCAGAGCGATGGGCATGTCCTTTTCGTTGAGCTTGACCACTCTGCCGATGAAGCTGCCGATACAGCCGCCTAATTGCAGCGCCGCGCCCTCTCGTCCCGCCGAGCCGCCGAACAGGTGGGTGATCGCGGTGGACAGGAAGATGACGGGGGCTAAGAGGATCGGGACCTTTTCATCAGTACGCACCGAATTGATGATCAGGTTGGTGTCCGCGTGACCGCTGAGCTTTGTAACGCGGTACAGAAAGGCGATCATCACGCCGCCCGCGGGCAAAAGGTAGCACAGCCACGGATTCTCTGTCCTGAGATCGGTCGCCCAGGTGATGGCGTAGCGGAAGCCCGCGCCGATCCCGCCGCCGACCGCGCCCGTGACAAGGGCGATCAGCGTCCATTTGAAAAAGGATATGATATATTGTCTGACCCGCACCGCGTCATGCTGTACGGTTTCTTTGATTTTGTCCATAGCGTACCTTTCAATTTGGAATGAGGAACCGAAGCGAGCCTCCCTTTTCTAAGGGAGGTGCCCCGTCAGGGGCGGAGGGTTGCCGAAGTTTGATATAGAAGCTGTCATTTGCTCTGAAGTATCAACCCTCAGTCACTTCGTGACAGCTCCCTTAGGAAAGGGAGCCCTTTAGACGCAGACAAAGCCCGCCGTTCACTCCTCACTCCTCACTTCTAACTCCTATCTGTATAGTCATTCTGCATAAAAGTATACCTCTAAATTCAGTAATATTCAATAGCTCATTAGAATTATTTTCTTGAAAATCACCGAACGGTATGTTACTATTAAAGGTAATGACGCAACCGAGATATCTGCTTTTCGTAAAGGGTGAGTACTTTGCGTAATTTCATAAAGAAAGCGGCTCAGTTCATGCAGGGCCGCTACGGACACGACAAACTGAATACCTTTATCTGGATCGTCGCGGCGGTGATCTACCTCATCAACCTCTTTGTCCGCAGTCCGATCCTTGTTATCCTGATACTGGTGCTGGGGGCGCTGGCGGTGTTCCGCTCGCTGTCCACCAATATCAACAAGCGACTGTATGAGAACAACCGCTTCGTCAACATCTATACGGCGGTAGCGGATTTTTTCAAGCGCCAGTATATGAAGGTGAGGGACTTCAAGACCCACCGCTACCTGCGCTGTCCCCACTGCAAGGCGCAGTTGAGACTGAAAAAGCGCACCGGTGTCCAGCATATCCACTGCCCGAAATGCGGGACGGACTTCAAGAAAAATATCCTGTTTTAGCGCATGGCGCAAAATTATTTAAGACTGAAAACTGAAGGCTTAAGAATGAATAATATTGGGAAACGCTGACGCGTTTTGGCTTTGCAGTTATCAGCGATCCTTAAAAAAAAGGTGCGGGTGTCCCGCCCTGAATCATTCATTATTCAATTTTCAGTATTCATTAACGACGAAAGGAGGTCGCCGCATATGGTATTTTCATCGCTGTTATTTTTGTTTTTATATCTGCCGATCGTGCTGATACTGTATTACATATGCCCGCGCAAATGGCGCAACCTCCTGCTCTTTGTCGTCAACCTCGTCTTTTACGGTTGGGGCGAGCCTGTATATGTCACGCTGATGATCTTCTCGACCATCGTGGACTATACCTGCGGCTGGTTCATCAACAAATACCGCGAGACGAATAAGAAGAAGGCAAAGATCTTTTTATGCGCTTCGGTCATCATCAATCTGAGCCTATTAGGCTTCTTCAAGTACGCGGGCTTCCTTGCCGATACGCTGAGCTATCTGCCGTTCCTGAATATCCCGAGCCTGAAGATCCCTCTGCCGATCGGTATCAGCTTCTATACCTTCCAGACGATGTCCTACTCGATCGACGTCTATCGCGGCGACGCGCCCGTGCAGAAGAATATCATCACCTTCGGCACTTATGTATCGCTGTTCCCTCAGCTGATCGCGGGCCCGATCGTCCGCTATAAGGACGTTGCCTATCAGCTCGATCATAGGCGGGAAACGCTCGACGACTTCACCAAGGGCGTGTGTATCTTCTGCGTCGGACTCGCCAAAAAGGTGCTGATCGCGAACCAGATGGGCGCCTTGTGGGACAATATCCGCGCGACGGGGGAGATGGGCTGGCTCGGCTCATGGGTCGGCATCATCGCCTATACCTTCCAGATCTACTTCGACTTTTCGGGTTATTCGGATATGGCGTGCGGTCTGGGCAATATGTTCGGCTTTGAGTTCCTCAAGAACTTCAACTATCCTTATATCTCCAAAAGCATCACCGAGTTCTGGCGCAGATGGCATATCTCGCTGGGCACATGGTTCAGGGAGTATGTCTATATCCCGCTGGGCGGCAACCGCAAGGGCATGGCGCGACAGATGCTCAACCTGCTGATCGTATGGTTTTTGACGGGCTTCTGGCACGGCGCTGACTTCAACTTCATCTTCTGGGGTCTGTACTTCGGTCTGCTGCTGGTGCTCGAAAAATTTGTGCTGAAAAAGTGGCTCGATAAGGCTCCTGCCGTGATCCGGCATATCTACGCGCTGTTCTTCATCATCCTCGGCTGGGTGCTGTTCTACTTCAGCGACCTGTCCGAAATGGGCGCGTTCTTTACCTCAATGTTCAGCTTCGGCGGCACGGCGATCACCGCGGACGCGGGCGCTTTGGCGCTGTCCTATCTTCCGATGCTGCTCGTAGCGGCGTTCGCTTCGACGCCCGTTATGACAAAGCTGTACCGCAAGATCGAGAACACCAAGGCGGCTCCCGCCCTGAAAACCGCGTTCTGTATCGCGGTGCTGGGCATTGCCACCGCGCTCTTGGTATCACAGAGCTATAATCCGTTCCTGTACTTCAGATTTTAAACACCCTTACCCTTGAGGGAAAGGCAGTTTCAGAAAGGAGTTGATATTCATGAAAAAGGTATACAAGTGCCTGCCGGCGATCATCTTTGTTATCTTCATCATGACGATGATGGTATTGTTCCTCGTCCTGCCGAAAAAAGAATACAGCTCCTCCGAGAAGCGCTATCTCCAGCAAGCGCCCGAGTTCACTTTCAGTCGCCTGATGTCGGGCGACTTCGGCAAGGACTTCGAGAAGTTCTTGTCCGACCAGACAGCGGGGCGCAACTTCTGGGTAGGCTTGTCCGCTTACTATAACTACGCCATCGGCAACAACGGCTCCAACGGCATCTATCTCTGCAAGGAGGGGTATCTTGTCAACGATCCCGAGGATATGAGCTGGCTGTCGCGCAATATCGGCTTCATCGAGGAATTCGCCGAGAAATCTCCCGTCAAGCCTGTGGTGCTGATCGCGCCGTCGACAGGCTATGTCTGCGACAATATCCTGCCGGACGTGCACAAGGAGTATACCGACGACGCGGAATTCGAGAGCATGAAGGGCGCGCTGACTGCCGCCGACTTCGTCGATATCCGCGAGCTGTTCAAGAATACCTATGACAACGGCGCGCAGCAGCTCTATTATAAAACCGACCACCACTGGACGGCGCGCGGCGCGTATACCGCCTATACCGCGCTTGCGGATCAATTGGGCTATAAGGCTAATCCCGAGAGCGACTATGAGATCACCGAGTATCCCGACTTTTACGGCACGACCTACTCATCGTCGGGCTTCTGGAATACCGCTCCCGATACCATCGAGGTATGGGACAGGCATGTGTATGATGAGAAGAATCCTATCACCGTCACCATCACCGACGGCGCGGATACGATCGAGCAGGAGGGTATGTTCTTCTACGACCACCTGAAGGAGGACGACAAGTACCCCATCTATCTCGACGGCAACCACCCGTATACGGTCATCAAGAACACTGCCGCTTCGTCAAATGAAAAGCTCTTGGTCGTTAAGGACAGCTTTGCCCATTCGCTGGTACCGTTCCTCGCCGACCATTACAGAGAGATCATCATGGTCGATCTGCGCTACTATACCGCTTCGGTCAGCGAGCTGATCGAGAAGGAGAAGATCGACCGCGTACTGGTGGTCTACTCCATCGACAATCTGGCGACGGACACCAACCTCGGCTGGTTGCAGTAAACACGGTGACTTTTGCTTGCCTATGGCTGAATTCACATTCAGTAACGATGGGCTCAAAAGTAAATATATACGCATAAAAACAGGGAGGAGCAGAGGCTCCTCCCTTTCGTTTATTCGTCAAAGTGAATACGCGGAATGATGATTCTATACGTTATGCGATTTTTTCCATTCTTTGATAATACCCTCGATCTGTTCCATTTGTTTCGGATCGTCCGCGGTCTCCGCAAAGGAAGCGAACAGCTTGATGAAGCTGTTGTCGGGGTTCTCGCTCAGATACTCGCGCAGGTAGTATTGTTCCTTGTTGAGCTTAGGCTTGAACTTGCGCGCGTAGCTGCGGGAGATCAGTTCAAATGCGGCGATCTCGACCATGTCCTTCTTCATCAGGGACTTGATCAGGGAATGAACATAGCTGTCCTTCCATGTCTTTTCGCCGGATAACTCGACGATCTCCGTGCAGGATAAGGGCTCGTTGACGCTCCACAGCAGATCCATGATCTGTTTCTCACTCTTAGTCAGCATTATTTACCTCTTTCTGTGGTATAGGGGGGTGGGTGGGCTTAAGGGGTCAGGAGAATAAAATGCAAAAAGTGTATAAATACTTCGTTTATTTATTATAAACGTTTTTTATTTTGATGTCAACAGCGGAACGATATTTTTATATGAATAAATAAAAACAGCTCAGTTTTTTGGTGAATTTAAACAGGGAATTTCCAAATGCCGATGGGATATTGCAAAGGGGCATTGATCAGGTAGCGCTGAATATACGCAGCGTCAACGATTTCGAGAATACCGTTCTCGTTGACATCGCCGTGCATGAGGGTAGTATCATCGATGCGCTGGTTGATTTTAGCGCATTTGCGCTGGATCACGGTCACGTCGATGACGTCGATGGTATCGTCGCCGTCCGCGTCGCCGAGGCGATAGGCGCCCTGCGGCAGTACGTCGCGAAAAACGCCGAGAGAGGGGAGAGCGGTACCGTCGGGGGAGAAGAACGCCTGGTTATCGACCGCCGAGCCGCCGTACCATTTGCCCGCGTCGTCGGGGTCAAATTCGGCACAGAAGCTCGAAGCCCAGCCCGAGCCGTCGCGCTCCCACAGGGCTTTGTTCTTTTCAAGGCGGTCGGAATAGGCTGTTGATGAAAGACCGCTGACGTCGCCGACAGTGATCCACGCGCCTTCCCAGTAGCACATGCCCAGCCCTTTGCCGTTTTTGACATTGTTGACGGCGTTCATGACCGCTCTGACCTCGTTCGCCTGGCCCTGCGGGGTGAAGTCCCACAGCATATTCTCGCCCGTGCAGTTGTTCCATTCGCTGATGGTGTTGGCATGACCGTCGCTGTCCGAGAGGGTATAGGGGTAGGAGGTCTCGGCGACCATCGTGTATTTATCGTATTTTTCGGCGACATAGCTGAGCGTATCGGTCAGGTTTTCAAGACTGCCGTGCCAGCAGGGATAGTAGGAGGTGGCGAAAATATCGTAATCGACCTGATAGTCGTGCAGGAAATCCGCCATCGTGCGGATATAGGTGTTCTCGGGATTGGTATAGTGGATCATGACGCGGATTTCGCTTGAAAACTCACGCACCGCCTGACTGCCCGCGTTGTACAGCTGAGCCATATTCGTCCAGCTGTTCTCGCCCGCGATACCGAGGTTGGTTTCGTTGCCGATCTGCACCATGGTGATGTGCGCTCCCGCGTCGCGGATCGTTTTCAGAGATTCGGTCGTGAAGGCTTTCAGAGCGGCGGTCTTTTCGGAAAGGGTCATGTTCGCCCATGCTTTGGGGGCTTTCTGCTTGCCGGGGTCAGCCCAGAAGTCGGAATAATGGAAGTCTACCAGCAGGTTCAGTCCGTACTTTGCCGCGCGCTGACCGATCTTCGCGGCGGTCGCGACGTCATTATTGCCGCCGCCGTAGCCGTTGCGGTTACTGTCATAGGGGTCGTTCCACACGCGGGCGCGGATGGTGTTGACGCCGTTGTCGGCAAGTATTTTGAAGATGTCCTCCCGATCGCCGTCGCGGTTGCGGAAGATCACGCCTGATTTTTCCAGCGTGATGACAGAGGATACGTCCATGCCGCGGACGAAATCGGGATTCCGGAACGCGATAGGCTCGACCGTGACCGACTGTTCGGCGGTTGCGGACACGGCAAAAACACCTGCTGTCAGAAGGATCGCGAGGATCAGGCAGGTCAGTCGGCGGAAAGGGGATTTGCTGAAGTGTGTCATAATTATCTCTCCTGAATTGACAAACCGCACGGCAGCTGTTATCAAATTTGGTATCAGCTATTCCGTGCGGTTCGCCTATTGGGTTTCGGTCAAGTGATCCTTGGGTATCACTTGATGCTTTACTGTAGCTTATTGATGTTTTCCCGCGCTTTGCGGATCACGCGCAGGTCGTTGTCGTAGGTACAGCGGTGGTGCGCTTCGTCGAGATCAACCCAGATGTAGGAGTCGATCTCCTCCTCCTGGATATGTACCTTATCGCTCATGGTCTGCGCCATAAAGAACACGACGCGTTTGCGGATCTTGCCGAACGGACAGTAGTCGGCGACCTCACGGAAGGACGGAATGATGGTGATGTCGAGTCCTGTTTCCTCCTTGACCTCGCGGATCGCGGTCTCTTCCTCGGTCTCGCCTAATTCGACGTGCCCCTTGGGGAAGCTGTAGTTCCTGCCGTTGTGGTTGCGTACCAAAAGGATCTTACAGCGGTTGCCCTGCTTATAGATGACGATTGCGCCGCAGCTCTTTTCATACAGACAGTTAAGGTGCTCTACCTGTATATTACGCAGACGACCGAGCCGCTCGAGGATCGACGGCTCATAGTAGATCTCGCCCTCGGGCGCGACGATCAGCTTTTCACCCGCTCCCTTGACGGTCGCAACGGCGATGACGACGCCGAACATAAAATCGCGCGGAGGCTTCTTTGCGATAATATAGGCGCTTTTGTTTTTGACGGCGTCGGCGGACGCGTAGCCTGAATACAAGCCGTCCGTCAGCATACCGTATATGTTAACTTTTACCCTCTTCCCTATCATTGCGGTACCCCCTGTCAGTAAATCGCGCGGATACCGTCGACCATGAACGGATTGTTTGACGACATGGTGTTGTTGACGAAGATGACCTCGGTGATGCCGTTCTCTGTCATGTAGTCCTTCAGACTGCCTGAGAAGTAGCGGGAGTCGATGACGTGGACTTCTTCGTAGTTGTAGGTGAGATAGGGGGAGAAGGCGTTACCGTAGCTCTCCTTGACGACGGCAATCTTCTTCCCGTTTTTGTTGTCGTCGTTGTACTCGATAAACAGCGACGAGTCGCCGCAGATGAAGGTGCTGTACAGGCTGCCGCTGTCCTCGATGTACTCGTAGTAAAGCTCCATCTCATACAGATCCATGCCGCTTTCTTCCTGACGCATGGCGTGGGTCTTGTAGGGGAAGGTCCAGTAGTAGACGGTGTCGGGGTTCAGGTCGCTTGCCGTATCATAGAAGGTGCCGTGGAAGCCCTCTTTTTTGTTCTCCGTACAGTCGGAAAGCTGTAAAGGGGTCTGGTTTGTCTGTTCACAGAACGCTTGATACGCGTAATACGCGCCGAGGCCTGTCCAGTGGTGGTCGGTGTTGAAGTAGATGTAGTCGTTGATGTGCTCGCCGAGCTTGTTGTAGCAGTTGATGGGTTTGACGTCCTCGGTGTAGCTCGAGTAGACCTTTTTGATGTTCTGGAGCTGGGACGCGGTGTAGGTGTCGGCGGCGACGCGGTCGGGCAAGCCGAACTCGGTGTGGGTCGGCACGACCATATTGTAGACCGTGAACTCGGGAGCGCTTTTCTTGAAAGCGGAGATCGCCGAAGCGTAATCCTCGGCGGCTGAGTCGCTCGCGCCGCACAGCTCAAACGCCATGTTCTTGTAGATGAATACGCCCGAATCCGTGCCGGAAGTGTAACCGTCCGTGCCGTCGTCGGGGATGGTGGGCTTGACGAAATTCAGCGGATCTGCCGAGGGAGCTTCGGTCGCTTCGATTGCGGCTTCTGTCACTTCCTCAGCGGGCGCCTCGGTCGCGGCGTTCTGCTTGTCTATCACAGCCTTGCATCCGGAGCAGATGAGCGTGACCATAAGCAGCAGACACAGCACCGCACTCAGCGCTGCTCTCTTCGGCAATTTGCCGTTGTCAGAGTGTCTCATTGTTTCCTCCGTTCCTATACTGATCCTTAATAAATCCTTTTATCATTAATATCTGATTAATCTTTTTATCAAGGATTAGTATTACATGACACCGTCTTTTTGACGGTGCATACGTAATAATGTATATATTCTCTAATATTATACACTAAATTGCGCATGGTGACAATAACAATCCCCGAGTTTTTTCGAGAAAATCAGCGAATAATCATACAATATACCTGAATGTTCCTGCTCGTTTTCGTATATGAGGCGCTCAAAGCGGTGGCACTGCGGAGAATTTGCGCTTTTTTCTTGCACATTCAGACAACATGTGATATGATAATACCCGTATGAGTACTCGGAGATCTGTAGGACTACGCAGAGAAAAGTATCGGAAACAAATAAACTTCCCCGGTGCAAGTACTAAAGTGTCCGCCGGACACTTTACACTTTTAATCGGTTGAGATTGCCACATCGTCGTCGCGCGCCGTATTCGGTAGGCATATCCAGTTGGTATGCCTTGACCTCATGTGGCGACTCCTCCTCTCCCCAGCGTCCTCGTTGGCTATGCTCGATGACAACGGTCAAGTGTGACCGTTGTCGTACTCGCTTTGCCACTCGTCCTTTCTCCAAAAAGCAGGGCTTTTTGGAGCCTCGTTTATGGGCG